>NZ_SLUB01000059.1 GCF_004799755.1 Bacillus timonensis
AGATGTGTATAAGAGACAGTGATAATACTATTTAATGAGTTATGTGACTTAGGTTAGTTACCCGTGGTTAAGGAGCGAAAACAAACTTAGTCTTTTTTGATATGAAAAGTTTTTATAAAAATAATATGTAAAACATGTGTAAAAAAATTTATATCAAGTGAACACTGCCAAATTAACTAGAGAATCTAGATGATAGAAATGGCTTGTATGTGCTACAGTTAACATCATTTTTATTTATATAGAACAGAAGTTACAATCCCTACGCGTTAACTTTTAGTCCAAACACTTAAGAATGAGCATATTTAGTTTCAATCTCATAAAATGCATCTAAATTAGTTAAACGGTTTCTTTCAACCATAGTTATCATAAATTCATCTAGATTTTTACTGGAACCAGTTGCTTTAAGTTGACGTAAATAATCCTGAGTTCCTTTAATTGCAGCTTTCAAAGGTCCATTAGCATATAATGCAATTTTAAAACCTATACTTTCAAGCTCTTCATTTGTAAGTAATGGTGTTCTCCCACCTTCAACTAGGTTTACAACATTTGGTACCTTTGTAGTTTTTGCAATTTCTCTCATTTGCTCAACAGAGGTAGGTGCTTCAACAAACAAAATGTCTGCACCAGCTTCAATATAGTCATTGGCACGCTCCATTGCGTCTTCAAATCCATAAACAGCAATTGCATCCGTTCTAGCAATTAACAATGCATCGTCACCCATAGTATCTTTTGCTGCTTTTATTTTATTAATCATCTCTTCCTTTGAAATCAAGGCTTTCCCTTTAAAGTGACCACATTTTTTGGGCATAATTTGATCTTCCATCTGTAATGACGCTGCTCCAGCTTTACAAAATTCCCTTACTGTTCGTGTGACATTAATTTGATTTCCATAACCGTTATCAATATCAACGATAACAGGAATATTAACTGCGTCAACAATTCTTCTCGTATTTTCTAACATTTCATACATGGAGGCTAACCCCATGTCTGGATACCCTAAAATCATATTTGACATTCCAGCTCCAGTCGCATACACCGCTTGAAAACCTTCATCTTCTACAATTCTAGCAAGTAAAGCTGTTGAAGCACCAGGAGCAACTAATATGGAATCATCTTTAATTAATTTTCTCAACTTTTTCACTTGTTCCTTCATTAGTTCAACCCTTTCCGATTTTTAAACAGACTAATAGTTCCACTATTCTGATTTCTAGATATACTTCTATTTACTTTCATTTTATACGTGTTTTCCATATTTTTTAGGGGTAACAATGCCGTCCTCCATTGCAATATTACCTCTAATGATTGTGTAAACTGGCATACCTTTTACCTTCATACCATCATATGGGGTTATCTTTGTTTTACTTTGATGTAATTCCTTATCAATTACTGTTTCTTTCTCCATATCTACTATAGTAAAGTCAGCATCAGATCCAACCGCTATACAACCCTTCTGTGGAAATAAATTAAACAATTTTGCAGGATTTACTGAAGATAGGTTAACATATTGTTCCAATGTAAGTTTTCCTTGATTCACTAGAGTTAACATAATTGGAATACTTGCCTCTAGTCCTAAGAACCCTGATATTGATTTTAGTACATGTCCAGAAGCATATTTATCTTCAAAAGTATGTGGTGCATGATCAGTTGCAATCATATCAACGGTCCCATCTAGAATTCCAGCAAGTAGAGCGTCCCTATCTCCTTTTAAACGAATAGGGGGGTTTACAAACATTGCTGCTCCCTTTTCTTCATAGTCCTCATCTGTAAAAATTAAATTATGTGGCCCAGTTTCACAAGTTACTTTAACGCCTCTTTGTTTTGCAGAACGGATGATTTCTACAGACTTACCTGCTGAAATATGTGCAATATGCAATCTACCTCCAGTATCTTCTGCTAGCATGATTGCACGTTGAATGGCAATAGTCTCTGCAATTACAGGACGTGATTCCATATGAGCTCTTGGGTCCTTTCTATTTTCTTTGAATAGTCTTTCCTTTTCAATTGCGCAAATATTCGTATCTTCCGCGTGTACAGTTATAGGGCATTCCGTTTCCCTTAAGGTTTTAAGTGCCGACCAAAGGGAGGCATCATCAGCCGTAGGGGTGTTCATAGATGACTTTCCCATCATAACTTTAAATCCACGGACACCATTTTCTATTAGTCCATGTAATTTGTCTAAATTATCTGGTTTGATAATAGCATATAGGGCATAATCCACATGTGAGCGATCACTAATAACTGATAGCTTTTCTTTTAACTCTTCTATCCCTTGGATTTTCGGATTATTATTTGGCATATCATAAACTGTAGTAAATCCACCTGCTACTGCAGCTGCAGAACCAGTCGCAAAATCTTCCTTATGGGTATGGCCAGGATCACGAAAATGTACATGTGGGTCTATACACCCTGGTAGTATATATAGGCCATTAGCATCTATTACTTTTTTGACTTCCCTTTCTACGATAAGGGAAGCATTTTCCATTAAAGCAGTAACTTTTCCGTCAGTTACTACAACATCTGCTTTCTGACTCCCTTCATGAGTTACTAATATCCCGTTTTTTATCAACAAGTCCATAATGTATACCTCCGACTTTGAGTATTTGAGTTTCATATACAATAATTTAAGTACCTCGAGGGCTTTGAACTCAGTTTGATCAATTTTTTAAACCATTTTAAAATCGCTCTTCTCACTTTCTAGGTTGATAGGTCCATTATACTTTTTCTGATATAAAAACATTGCCACAGTGATTATTAATGCCACTATGGTTGTAAAAACGGATGGTATAAAAAATAATCCAGTAGTTACAAGCATGATTAAACGAAGTGGTAAGTTAAGCTTTCCATTAAAATAACCGATAATAAATGCTGCATATGGTATAGTAGCCATCGTTGCCCCAAACATTGCCCATATCGCATTAAAATTAAGACCATTTGGCATCAAGATTTCACTATAAATAAACATTAGTGGCATTATTAGTATAAAAGCACTGAATTTTAATGCATTTATACCACATTTATAAGGATTCGCTTCTGCAATACCTGCGCCAACAAAGGCTGCTAAACTCACTGGTGGAGATACATTAGATGTTTGGCTATACCAAAACAGAAGAAAATGGACAGCAATTGCTGGAACTCCGAATTCTACAATAGCGGGAGCTGCAAGAACAGCAATTAGTATATATGCAGCTGTTACGGTTAATCCCATACCAAGAATGTATGCTGCAAAGAAAGCCATTAAAATTGCAATGATGAGTGAGCCACCTGATAAGGACATGATGCCTGTTGTAAAGCTAAATCCCAGCCCTGTTAACATAACACCTGCTACAACAATACCAGTTGCTCCAGCTACAGAACCAATAGTGAGACTACCATCTGCGCCACCTTTTAATCCAACAATTATATCTTTGAAAAACCCATTTGTTACTTCTTTAACACTCTTTTCATTTCTTTTTAGTAATCTTACAACCAATGTTATCCCAATCATACTTATTATCGTCCAATAAATGGATCGTTGGGCAGATATACCATTAAACAATAAAACAATCAATAATATTAGAGGAATTAAAAAGTGAAAACCATCCTTCAAAATTGTCATAACATCAGGTCTTTCTTCCTTACTTAAAGGACGGATATTATGTGCTTTCGCATAATAATGAACAATCATATAGACTGAAAGGAAATAGATAATAGCAGGAACAAACCCTACTTTTACAATTTCAACATATGGAACTCCTAGCATATCAGCCATGATAAATGCCCCTGCACCCATTACCGGTGGCATGAACATCCCACCTGTTGAAGCTGCTGGTTCAATAGCCCCTGCAACCTCTCTACGATATCCAGATTTTATCATCAACGGAATGGTAAAAGCCCCAGTAGCTGCTGTGTTGGCGGTAGCACTACCCGAAATAGAGCCGAATAACCCGGAAGCTACAACAGCTGTCTTAGCAGGTCCTCCAACAAGCCCACTCGTTAATGCATAAGGCAGACCAATGAAAAACGCACCTGCACCCAATGATTCCATTAAGGCCCCAAAAATAACAAACAACGTTACAAAGGTTGCTATAATGTAAAGAATAGAACCAAAAATACCTTCAAGAGAATAACTGTATCCCGCGATATATTGCCATGAAAAGCCCTTTGTTCTTAGAAGATGGGTGATCCATTCTGCATCCCCAAACAGTGAATATAGCACAACTCCAATACCAACCATTGGAAAGATTGGTCCGAGTACTCGACGACTAACTTCAAGACAAATTAGCATTGCTGCTGCCGCAATATAGTACTCATAATTATGTAAATTTCCTACTCTCAAGAGAAGTTCATCAAAATTCAGAATCCAGTAGCCAAAAACAAATATGGATAATCCTATCATTAAGATATCCAAAAAACTTACTCTATCCATTGGAGATTTCTTGCTGAATGGGAACTTGAAGAAAACCATAATCGCAATCAGCATTGCATAAAGACCACGTTGATATTGAATTGGTACGTTACCAAGAAATGATGGACCAGAAACATACAAGAATAACAAGCTAAACATTATTGCAATCACCACATATATATGTGATGACATACCAATTAGATTTCTTGGTTTAGCTAATCCTGCAATACTAATAAACCGTTCCATTATACTTTTTTTTCCTGGATTACCAGCGTTCATTTAGTCAACCCCCTTATTGAAAATTCAAATGATTATACATGGAATAATAACCTTGAAAATTCACTCGTTTTCTGTTTATCTATACCGATATAAATAAGTTCAGGAACTACCTACTTTTATTTATTTATAATATCAAGGATATCTGTAACATTATAGCTTTCTAGATTATTAATTATTTCAGCTAACTGATCTCCTTGTTGTTCACTTAGTTTATGATTAGTTAGTCTATTAAACTTATATCTTCTTTCTTCAGGAGTCATTGGGTTCTCAATTGATCCTTTTGGATAAGTTGCCATTACCTTTATTTCTGTACCATCTTTCAATGTAGCAACAGCCCAACAACCTGTGCTGTTTGGAAACTCAGGATCACATATACTACTTACCTTTTTGCTAATATCGTAGACGTCTTGATTTCGATTTCCAACGGCTTCTATATAATCTTCGAAGAAATTGGCTCCAGTTACAAGACCTAATGCCACAGAGAAGCACATACTTACTTGAGCATCATGATAGGATTTTGGTTCCTGATTAGTGTGGTAATCTGCCCATGCAGGATGTCTGAATACATCAACTTTTTTGATATCCCTAATTTGTTTGCCACTTTCTAGGATTTGTTTACGGATACCCAATGCTGCATCGATTGGTGCATGGATTGGACGTGCACATGCATACGGTTTTAACTCAATTTCAAAAATATAATCACCTTGCTTAGGAGATTTAAGCTTACTCCAGTCAACCTCGTCACTATATGAGCGGCAAATACCTCTTTTTCCTTCAAATATTGTATCAGCACCAGTAAATCCTCTTTGAGCTAAATTAACAGAAACAATAGAATTATGTGCTGCTGGACCTGGATTGAAACGTTTTTGCATGGATTCGCCATACATTTCTAACATACCAGCTACTTGTGAGCCAGATAAGCCAAATGCACTAACAATCTGCTCTTCTGTTAATTTCATCATTAATGCACTAGCTACCGTTGCTCCAAATATTCCTAATGTAGGAGTTGTATGAAAACCTCGATTACGTAACGATGGATTCATAGCTAAACTTAGACGTTCCATCATTTCAACACCAGCAGCTAACGCCGTAATGAAATCTTTTCCCGACACATTTAATTTTTCTGCAATGGCAAAAGCAGCTGAGTAAATAGGTGGACTAAAATGGAATAAAGCAAGTCGATCGATATCATCCAACTCTATGCTATGTGACGCAACCGCATTTGCAAAAGCTGCGCTTTCAGCAGGAACTTTTATGTTAGAGTCAAATAATGTTGCTTCTCCCCTTCCACCTTTGTCTGCAAAATAACTACGAGTAATTTCACCTGTTTCCGTTAATGTACCTTTTAAGGCTACACCAAGATAATCCATCATTAAAACTTTAATTCCTTCAATTGTTGTAGAAGGTATATCCTCATATTTAAATTCATTGATAAAATAATTCGCAAAATCTCTAGCGATCGTACTCAAAATAATCCTCTCCTTATTAAAGTTAATATTAAAAATTAGATTAGTAATGCAACCTCTGCACCTTCAGCAGTTGCTTGTAAAATTCGTCTAGGTTTTACACAATCTCCTGCTGTGTATACTTTTCCTTTATAGTCTGAATTTTTAATTTCTGTCTCTAAAGTTAGATTCGATTTAGCACCCAATGAAAGAACAATACTATCAGCAGAAAAAGTTACCTCTTTACCTTCAAATTCTCCTAATACTTTGTTTCCTTCTATACCTAATAATGATGTTTTCGGATGAATTTGAATATCTGTCTGTTCTAATTCATCCAACAAATGAGCGCGAATAAGTGGTCCAGCATCTTTTATTATCCTTTCATTTCTATCAATAATTTCGACTTTTTTGCCCTTCTTCCATAGATAAAGAGCTGTTTCAATTCCTACCAATCCCCCACCGCATACGACAACTTTTTCGCCAACCTCTGTACCTTCTAAAACTTCCCAGCCAGTTATAACATTCTCTTGTTCTACACCAGGTAGAGGTAACATAAGTGGACTAGCTCCTACAGTTAATACAACTGCTTCAGGTGAACTTTTTAGGATTGCTTCCTTCGTAACTTTTTCACCTAGTTTTATTTGAACTCCTAAACGAGTTAGTTCATGTTCATAATATTTAATAATTACTCTAAAATCATCTTTTCCTGGAGGAACAAATGCAATCTTTACCTGCCCCCCTAATTTTTCAGTTGCTTCAAATAGTGTTACATCATGTCCTCTCATGGCAGCGACTCTTGCGGCTTCCATTCCTGCAGGACCACCACCGATTACCCAAACCTTTTTTCTGGAAATTGTTTGTTCAATTTTCTCTCCTTCTCTTCCAACAAAAGGATTATAAATACATCCAAGGGGATTTTCCTTGGCAAGTTCTTCGTAACATCCCTCTAGACATCCAATACATTGGCGAATTTCATTCCTTCTTCCACTTGCGACTTTTGCAACGAAATCAGGATCACTTACTAAGCCACGTCCAATTGTAACAAAATCAGATTCGGTTGCTTCCAATATTTCCTCTGCTCGTTCAGGAGTTGTAATTCTTCCCATTATGGATACTGGGATATTAACTACACTCTTAATCTCTTTCGAATAATTACTGTAACATCCATGACTAACTGAAGGTGGAGGCATCATAATTAACGCAGTTTTGGGGCTTTCCGTATTTCCAACTGATACATTAAGTAAATTGATACCTGCTTTTTCAAGTTCACGAGCAAAAATTTTGGCTTCTTGTAAATCCACACCATCAGGTTTAAATTCCTTCGCACACAAACGAAAACTCATTATGAAATCCGAGCCCACTTCTTTACGGATAGCTCTGACAATTTCAAGTGGAAATCTCATTCTATTTTCAAGAGAGCCACCATACTCATCATCCCTTTTATTGCTATATCTAGATAAAAATTGATTAATCAAATAACCATGAGCACCGTGGATTTCCACTCCATCATAGCCTGCAAGCATAGAGTTCTTAGCATTTACAACAAATCGTTGTACCATTTCCTCTATGTCGGTCTTATTCATTACTTGTGGAATTTCACCTGTTAATAGATGGGGTACTGCAGATGGACCTATGCAGATACCTTTTGCAGTATTTAATTCTTTGGAAGAAGAAAGAAGACGACCATTGTGATTGAGTTGCTGCAGAACAATCGTTCCCTCTTTATGTAACGCTTCCATGAATTCTTTTAGTTTAGGAATAAATATTTCATCATCTAATAAAAGAGACCCTTTTCTCTTCCTAGCTCTTCTGTCGACATAGCCAGGAGCAATGATAATCATTCCCACTCCGCCTTTTGCTCTTTCTATAAAATAATTAGCATACCTACTACTTACAGACCCATCTTGATTCGCGAAGTTATTATTCATTGGAGCCATAATGACTCTATTTTTCACAGTAACTCTATCATTCAATTGATATGGAGATAATAAACGATCATAAGACATAATCTGAGTGTCCTCCTTTATGCAGTTCTCAATTTTTAAAAGTTTTTACCATCCATAATTTTCAAATACACTTTCCCTTACATATACATAACCTTCCATTATCATTCTAGCCGTACGTCCAATCGCTGCTCGATTGACCACATATTGATTTTCATTTTTCGTAACATCAACTTCAACTTCAATCACCCCTGATGGATGCCCAAATCGAATATAACCTTTATTCATATCAATAGATTTTATCGCATCATTTACAATGGTTCCTGGTATTTGCGATGCAACAGAAATTGCGATAGAACCTGTACCCGCATATGTTTTATGCATAATTTGCATAAACAACATCCGAGCAACAAAATCTACAGAACCTTCAGGTATCAATTCTCCGTTTTGGAAATTTTTATATCCTTGAGACTCTGCAATTAGTGCTATGTGCGGGGTATTCCTTCTTACTTCAGAAGCTGAATTAGGGGTATCTGTCAATCCAATAACATGTGTTGCATAAGCTCTAATGGCTTCAATTTTTTTAAGTAAGTCTGGCTGTGAGTCTAGTTCTTTTGGTTCTTCAATTCCTTTTAAACCAAGATCTTTTGCACGCACATAAATTTGGCATGCCCCACAGTCTACAATCGAAACTTCTACTTTTCCCACACCTGGAACAGTAAGAATATCCTTGACATTTCCAGTTGGTAGTAAAGAACCAGTAAGGGCACCTGCAGTTCCCGCCATATCCATTAGGATTTTTGCACTTGTCCCCGACACACCTGCAATTTCGTAATCTCCAACACAGGAAGCTTTGCCATTTTTAACAGGGACTTCTGCAATAACCTTTTTTCCTGTATTTGTATTACGCATGACTACTTTTGTAATTCCCTCTTTTGCATCTACGATACCAGCGTTTATGGCGAAAGGACCTACACCAGAGGTTATATTACCACACATAGATTGATAGAATATTTTTGCTTCCTCTATTGCAACCTGACCAAATGTATATTCAATGTCAATACCTTTTTCTTTAGAAGGGCTTACGATTGCTAGTTTACTCGTTAATGGATCAGCGCCACCAAGACCATCTATCTGTCTTTTATCCGGGCTTCCGAAAATTGACAGAAGTACGCGGTCACGTAATTCTGGATTACTAGGTAAATCATTTTTCAAGAAATATAGTCCTTTACTAGTTCCACCTCGAAAAATCGTACATTTTATCGGTCTCATTTCATTCATTTTCTTCCCACTTTCTTTTAATTTAATGCTTTTAAACTTTCGAAGGAAGAATTCTCTTCCTTCAAAAATGTAGTTATAAGTCATTAATTATTTGGAACTGTGAACCCTTTGCTTTCCCAGAATTTAGCAGCAGCAGGGTGAAGCGGAATTTTTGCATTTGCTAACGGATCCTCCGGATTATGGTTAGGTCCAATTGGATTACTTGTAAGAGCCGCTTTCTGTGCTTCTTCATTGTATGCCCATGTCATATACTCAGTTAAGATTTCATCATCCATGTCTTCCATCGTTACAATTGATGTAGCTAGCCCAAATGTTTTTACTTCATAATCAATTCCTTCATATGTTCCACTTGGAATTGTATAAATCTCAAAGTATGGAAATTCTTTTAGGAAATCATCTAAATAAGGTGATAAGTCTAATAAACGGATATCATTCGTAACGGAAGCCTCAGTAACCCTAGCAGATGGAGCAAGTCCTCCCACTGTTATCATCGAAACAACATCATCCCCTAGTCCAGTTACAGCATCTTCATTTCCAAGTGGTACTTCTGTAACCTCATCGATAATTCCAGCCCACTCAAAGAATTTATGTGCCCAATTTCGTGCACCTGAACCAGAGGCCCCGATATGCACCTTTTTTCCTTTTAAATCCTCAAGGGTGTTTATACCACTATCAGCTTTTACAACAAATTGCAGTGGTGATACACCTGTAGTAGGACCTACGAATCGTAATTTATCATTTTCTTCATATCCAACAAGAACTTCATCATTATAGACAGCACCTAACTCACTGACTCCATTAATCACATTGTTTTTGTTTTCGGTTGAACCTCCAGAGGTTGTTGGAACTACCCGAATCATTTTGCTATTTTCATTAATGTATTCAGCAATTGGTGCATGTGTTGTAAAATACATCCCCGTAGTTCCTCCTGTTGAAATACTAACAGTTGTGACTTTTCCAGAGGAAGCGTTTTCATTTACATCTGAAGAAGTTGATGAATCACTACATGCTGCTAGAAACATAAGAAAAACACCTAAGATTGAAATGACAGTTAAATATTTTTTCTTCATTTTTTATCCCCCTATTCTACAAAATTAAATTTCTTCAAGACTGCGTATTAACCCAACCACCCCCATAAGTTTAATAGTTTGATACCCGCCGGAAATCAGATGAAGGAATACCCACAGGAAAGAGTATTCTGACTACATTGTACTTTCTGATAATTCTTTATATTTTAGATTATAACGTTGGATTATCTATTTGTATAATATATAATAACTATTAACACTATAAGTCGAGGCTATAAAGCTACAAATCTGTCCATTTTAATGAAGTGAATTTTTAATGACGATTAGGAGGTTTAAAGTGGATATACGTGATTTTTCTTATATTTTAGCTATTATTGATAATGGAAATATGACTCGTGCAGCTGAAAAGTTACATATTTCTCAGCCATCACTTAGTATCTATATCAAAAATTTAGAGGAAAGATTAGGAGCTCCTTTGTTCGAAAGGATTGGAAATAAGTTGTCCTTAACCGTAGAAGGAAAAACATATGCTAACTATGCGCGACAAATAGTTAGCCTGAATAATGACTTACATCAAAATCTTAAAAATATGAATCAATTAAAGCAAGGTATTGTAAAAATTGGACTTACTATATCAAAAGCAAATTTGATGCTACCAAAAATTTTTGTATCGTTACAAAAACAACTTCCTAACATTTCTATTCGCTTTTATGAAGCATCATCAGAAGTGTTGGAAACAAAAGTGACAAATCGAGAACTTGATTTTATTCTTGTAAATCACCCTTTTCGATTACATGATTTGGATTATATCCATCTTTTCGATGAAGAATTTATGATTGCTATCTCTTCGAGTTCTCTAAAATCAATACCTAATTTACATACTTCAGCAAATCAAAAATGGCTTGATATCAAAATGTTAAAAAATGAGAATTTCATACTTGCTACAAAGGGGCAAAGAACGAGAGAAATAGCAGACTATCTCTTTTTATCAAATAACATGTACCCTCATGTTGTAATGGAAACCTATAACATAGCTACCTCTCTAAAACTCACTAAGAAAGGTATAGGTATTTCATTTTTACCAGATTCCTATTCAAGCTTTCTATTAACTGATCACAATGATGTGAAGTTATACTCAGTTGGTGAACCAACTATTACCAAAACTGCCTATGTAATTGCATTTCCTCATAACTGCCATTTTTCAGTTGCTGCTAAGGCTGTTATTGAAAACCTCTGTAATATTCTACCTTTTGAATCAAAATAAGTTTAGTTTTTCTACCTTAAGAGAGGTTTTTAATAGTTTTGTAGAGAAATCCGTAAATCTGGAGATATTGGAAGATTATTATAAAGTAATGAACAAAAGAATCTTGTGTTCTCCGATTAGAGATACCTCAACGAGGAATAAGGGGAGTCCGTCTCATAGTTGTGACAAATATGTCTCTTGATTCAGGATTGTGCAAAGTGTGCTCTATCCATTGAGACGGTATGTAAATTCCAATTCAAGCTAGTCAGCAGCTACATTTGTTTCAATAGACGTTTTACAAAAACGGAAAATATGAGGCCACCACATTCGAATGTTCCAATATTTCCTGACGACGAGTTCCATCATTATTAGAAAGTCATCCATAAGAATTGAATATACAACTGTGCGAAAGTAAAGAAAATTAATGTGAAAAGCCAATTGCGTTTGAATGTGTTTTTAAAAGAACTTAATCCATTAACACTACTAAGTAATAGACCAGGTGTCGTAAATGGAGAGTTCAAGATGCTGAGCAAGGATCCTGTAGCTAAGGATAAGACTACTAGATGAGCTGGATATGGAAGAGTAATCCCTTGAAGAACTCCTACGACTAGTACCATGGACGCTACTGGTGGCATCCCAATAAATCCGAGAAATGCCAATGTAAATGGTATAATAAATAGAAAATTCATCCAGGAAACTTTTTCTGAAAATTGATACATTACTTCGACTATGGCTTCATCAAAATCTGTATGATTTAAAGATGCTACGACAAAACCTGCTGTAAAGAAAACTACAACTTCCTTTGCTTTAAGCGGAATTTCTTTTTTCATAAAAAAGCTTAACTTACTAATAAAAGCGCGAATATCTTTTTTTACGAGGAAGAAAGTAATCGTCCAGATGATCGCCACTAAGGGCAATATGATTAGTAAACTCAGAGGTAAAAGAAAGTAAAAAATTACAATACTCCCTAACAGACTAATTAACAAAACAATAAATTCATTAATCGTTTTTTTCACAATTGAATTACTTGGAAGATCATTAGTTAAGTTTATAGTAATTTCATTATTTAAGTGGATGTTGTCTTTATTATTTATAAAGTGAAAGATGAATACCGAGATAAGGATGCCACAAAAAGATAATAGAAAACCATTAAGAAGCGTTAGTGATAAATCAGCATGTAAAACTTCAACCCCATAAGCAAAACTTGGCAAACTAATCGACCAAAAGGTAATTAAACCAAACGCTCTTAAAATAGCTGTACTTTTTAAATATTCCCATGCTTCTTTGTACTTAGAATTTAAAAAATCACTAATAAAATGATAAGTGACCGGTATGGATGCAATTAATAAAAAACAACTTATCAACTGGGTAATAGTCATAATCCCTAAGTATAATCGAGTACTTGTTTTTAGAAATCTACTGAAATAGATTATAATACTTTTGATATAGTTTTCATGTTCAAATACCCAACTAATCATTGGAACAACAAGTATAATCACAATAATATTGCTCATCTCATGGATTCCATTCCAAATTATCACCAAAAAATTAGTATCCGAATTAAGATTACTAAATCCTAAAGATAATAAAAATAAAAAAATTGGAAGGATTAAATGATTAATCCCTATTAGACAAAATGATAAAAGTAAACAAAATATGCCTAGTGAGGATAGGACTCTAAATAAGAATTCACTTGGCCAAATTGATTGAATGATAGTTAATATCGTAAATAAAACTATAAACAATGTAAAACAAGCGTTAATTATTAACCGAAACACGTTTTACCACCCACTAAATATCAAATTATGTATTCCATAAGCCTATTGCCAAATAAATATTATTTATTTCTAGAATAGAATATTATGATTAATTCGGAAGAATTATCTCAAATTGTCAAAAAAACACTATTTAATCATTTACTTTATCAAAAACTCCTCTCGATACTCGAAACTTACTTTAACAACCTTCGGAGTACCGATTGTTATATATTTCAACAAAAATGCTGTTACACCTTCTAGAATATCTAATTTACTCTTTTTCAGAATCTCTAGTTTCTCAGCCACTTTAGATTTGCTGAATCCTTTCTTAAGTAATTGTTGTTTCTATATACATCTCCCACTTATTCACATTTTGTTACCTCCACACTTATGATAATTCTAGAAATCTATTATTTATCTTACAGTGACTGAGGAATTATTTAACTGCTAATGGAAACTTTGTAACACTCAGATGCAAGAAATATTATTTGCGTAAGTTTGCAAACATTTGAAAAATTATCTAAAGCTATAGAAGATTACATATATCTCTAAAATCACAATAAATATCAATAACTACTAACCACCTAAGCCCTATGGAATATAGAGCTAAAGCCGTTTAGTTACCTTTTTATTAATTCCACTGTCTACTTGACAGGGGGTAGTTCATTTTTGGACATTCCCTTATAGTTATTGAATGGTTGTTCTTATTGAAACACCCCGTAAGTAAATAATAATTATATTTTCACCATACAAATTTAGATAATATGACCATTAACTTCAACTGTTCCTGTTCAGTCACCCATTCGCAAATGGTTAAAATTGTCCAATGAGGAAGATGTCTTTTCGTATAAATAATTTGCCTCAAAGTTATAGCGGTTTACTCACCCACCATACCGTCATTATCATTATCGCGCATATAGGGGTATAACCAATGATCACTCGTTATTGGCATACTGAAACCTGCTGCTTTTGCTACTTTAATCGTTACCTTTCCATTACTGTTTGTATCAACACTAGAAATATCACCGTTTGTATTGGAGTAGTTGAATTAGAGGGTTCACTTCCTGTTAAACCAAGTGATGCGTTAACTTCATCAGAGTTCACATTGTCAAAAGTATCAACGATCTCGTTACCCATTAAAGTATACTGATAACTTGAAGGAATCTGCGTATTCGGATATGTGATAATTGCTTCAAAATTAGTGGCTCCACCTGCCCTACGGAACGCATCTTCCATATAAGCTTAATCACCATGTCGGTTGAGCGTACTATCTTGTGGGGTAATATTATAAGCATTCGATACCCCTCCGAGAGAATCAGCAATGATATGTCCTTCATCTAAAACGTCTCTTTCGACACCAGGAACCTTTGCCTCATCGGAATAGTATCTGCCAGACGATAATACAGGTTCGGTCCGATCATTTCATATTCCCACATGCTTTTTCACTGTACATGCTTTCCTTTTTCAGACGGGATATCAAATACTTTTCCAAATTCTTATCTGTACAGAAAACATAGCAGCCTTTTTGACCTCTTGTCATCAATGTACGATATGTGTTGCGGATTATTTTATCTGCAACTTCCTGTGCCTCATCAGGACTTTCTTTTAGCATTTTCTTAATTCCTTTGAGAGATTGATCAGTTTTAGCACGTTTCGTGTAATCCGTGATAACTTGTCCATTTTCATAGCGTAAATCATCACCGATAATAACACCAACATAATCAAACTCTAGGCCCTGACAAGTATGAATACAGCCTGCTTCATGTATTGAGTTTTCATCAATAGCCCATGTGGTTGTGCTGTCTAGGTTCCAGCTCATACCAAAATTATGTTCTTCAATTTTGATATCATGATAATTCGATTTCGTACGGTTACCCTTTGGCCACTCCCAGCAATAACCTGAAACAATTCTAGATTTATTTTTGATTTTGTTTTTCTTTTCAATTTCGCTTTTCATCTCATTTGGATCAGAAAACACTTTGAAATCGTAGTCTAATCCCATATCATTGGGATTTGCTGTTTCACGAATCTGCAAGACATCATCAAGCCATGCAATATAGCCATCTGAACCGTCACATCTAAACTGTGAAGCTAGAACCCCCGATGTTACTTCTGCTCCATAATCTTTTGCATATTTTCTAATCATCTCTACGCTACCAATATCCTTCAATGTCACCCGTTGATTTTCATCAATAAAGAATATAGACATTCTAGCAGTGTGAATGATTTCTTTTACCTGGTTCTCACCCAAATTTTGAAACATTCCTGACTTTTCATTAAGACGATGGGCTTCATCCACGATCAATCCGTCTAATTCATCTTGTTCCGACTCTGTATAGCTTCCAGAACCTTTAAAAAGATTATCAATTCTTGTTTTTCTAAAATCACCTTTTAGCTTTGTGGAATATACATTCCTTGGAGCTGAGTTTTTTGTCACGTATTGGCAGGTCATCGCTTTATTGGTTGATGCAACTAATAAATTGATAGCTAAAACGGATTTCCCTGTGCCAGGTCCACCTTCAATTATCATGACTTGTTTAGTATCTGTTTTAATTGCTCTTTTTGCCAACTGAAGTGCCGTTTCATAAAATACCTTCTGTTCATCAATCATGACAAACTCTTCGTTACCCTTTAGCATGTTAGATAACGAGTCCTGAAGTGATTTTGAGGGTCTGATTCTTCCCCGCTCGATTTGATATAAAATTTCTTTTTGATCACCGAGCTTAATGTATTTCTTTATAAAACTTCGTAGTTTGTCAACTTCACCTTTTGCATATACTGGTGCAAGATTAAGATAGTAATCATAATGTTCATCAGTTAACGGGTCATTTGGGCGGATACGATAGTTATGTAAGTACGCACATGGCTTTAATTGAATAAATTGCTCTTGCACATTTTCATTGTAATCTTCTATTAGTGCGGCATAGGACCACGCTTGATAGGATGGGTGAGTTACTTCGTGCAATCCGCGGTTGATGGCAGTTTTAACAATCGCCTCTTTCCCCTCAACCTTTTGTACTTCTGACCATTGTTTTAGTTCGACAATAACGACAGAATCGTTCTTTCCATCATGTCCTGACAAAAGAAAATCTACTCTTTTTGAAGTGTATGGAATTTTATATTCAATAGCCACGCCAGCATCATCTGGAATTGATTCATCATTTAGAACACGATACATATGTAACATAGAATTATCCCAGGATCGTATTTCCGACTCACTTGTGCGTCCTAGCTTCAATTCAAATTGATTCAGAATATGAGAAACAAGCACATCTTTATCAACATGTTCTAAAAATTCTCTTTTATTTGCTTCATAGACGATCATTTATAGGGCCTCCGTAAATAGTAATATGAATATTTTACCATATTTATTAAGAACGGAAAGTGGCTTAACATAATAAGAACAAACGATCTATGATTTCTTATATTATAATTAATCTATAATAAAGAGCCCTAACAAAAAACCTTAAGTCTTTCCTCAAAGAGCTTTTTTTTCGCTTCAAAATCTAAATCAAATAAGGGTTTATCTGGCTGTTTCTCATTATCGAGGCCAATCCGGAATTACTTCTACACGGGCTGGTTTTGTATAGAATTGCTGTTGTTTTTGCCTTTTAAATGTAATGCACGCTTTCTGTATCTCATTAATATTACGGTATCCTTTGTTACACCAATCTATTAATACTGCCTCTACATAATTCCAACGATTTGATCCATTTTCTAGAGCTAGTTTCATAGCCAAGATTACAAGTTTGCAAGATAATTCAGCACACCACGATTTTATTTTTTTCGAATAATAGTTACCGATTTTTCCAAATCCATTTTGTTCGAAAAATTGAAATGGGTCGTCTTCGTTGTCGTTTGCGGGTTTTGAAAAGAAGAAGTCTTTGATGTACTCTTTGAAGTAATCTCTGAAGTAATCTCTGGTATTGCCCTGCTCATGTTGGACACATCGTCTGTCCAAGTTGAACACTTGAGCTGTTCATTTTGAGCAGATGGGCTGTCCACTTTGAGCACATCGTCTGCTTCATTTGGACACATCGATTCTACATAGTCGGGTAATAGCATCTCAGTTTCTTCTTCTAAAACATATAACAATTCATTTTCGTCCGCTATTAGTTCGTCTAGTTTTTCATAGTTAATTGTGTACCATTTTGTGTGATCCATTTTCATTTTGTTGAAATTGCCGGAAATTAGAAAACCGTTCTTCTCTAACTTCGAAATAGCCCTTCTAATCGTACTTTTTGAGATAAATGAGATTTGCTTCGCTAATTCATCATACGTGAAATATACCCATTTTCGTTCCTGTCGGATATTTTTGCTGCGTAGAAGCCAGTAATGGATCTGTTGAATGATAACGCCTTCATTTCTTCCGATTATCGAGGCTAGTGTTGGAAGAATAATTAAAGGGCTTTCGTTTAGTAATAATTTTTCATTCATTTGTGATTGCCATCCTTTTTGCGGTATTTTTTGCGAGGTTTTTTTATAGTCCAAGTAGTGAATGTGTTTGCAATTGTTCCGGTGTTGAATAATTTAAGATGCACATGGCTGTACGTTGGTATTGTTTTTGTAAGACATAATACGATTCATTCATCGAAAGTGATTGGTTATTTTTAAAATGAATAAGGGATTGGATTGTTGAACTTGGAACCTTTGGAAGATCAATCGATTTAATGTGGTGAAAGAAAATCCAGTTGCACTCAAACGTGGTTGGTGAATGAGTAGGAAATGCGAAGATCTTTCTTCGGGGGTTAATCGGGATTGGTACTTTTTGCATGGCACCGGTTAAGTGGGTAACCGCCTTCCGTCTACCTTCATAGGAAGCACCACCTTCTAAACAGGCTGCTTTAATGATTTGTAAAGGCGTTTGCCTAACAAGTATTGTCTTATCCTCCTCACGGACAATTGCTGAATATTCAATTTCAGCAACAGACTGAATGGCCATCGTTTGATGTGTAATTTCATAGTAACTTTGAATTTGATTCATGTACTATCTCCTTTTTGGGGTTATTTTTCGGGGATTTTATTTAATATATTGCAGTGTAAGCAATGGGTTGCTTTAACGCTTAGGGGAAAAAATAGAATTACTCTTATCTTCTTAAACGAAAACCTTCAAGTATCTTAATTAGGACCTTCATAATTTGTAATAAATCCTTCTGTAAGTCTATTGGCTTGTTTTCAAGTAAATCTTTCAATGATAAAAGAATTTGAGTATTTTTTTCTTGTTTAACATCTTCATAATCTGTAAACAATTGAGCAGGTGATATTTCAAGAGCATTACATATTCTTTCTAAAATCTCCAGTGATACACTTGTTTCGGCTCGTTCAATTTCCCCTAAATGTTTCGTTGTAATATCGGCTAACTCTGCAACTTTTTCTTGTTTTAACTTTTTCTGTGTTCGAAACTTTTGGATCCGTTGCCCTACTAATTCAATCATAAAATCACCTCTAAAATTAGTAAATCCTAGAAGAAATAAAATGTGAATAACCCTGTAGGTTGTATTTAATCAAAAACCACCTATGGGGTTGTTTTTTAGAGATATTTTTTTTAGAGCTACCTTATTTTGCCACTTATTAGTGGTTTTTCTATTGGTTTTTTGGGTATCACGACACGTGGACAAAAAGAAAAAGAAAAAGAAAATAAAAAACAACAACAAGATCTTTATCCATATAAAGATAATAATCTAGAATCTCAGTAGTATTAGATTAGGTGTTTCCTTTTTAAATTTTTTTGATTTGGATGCCCCTTTTTACCCCTTTCCCCTCTATAACATAGGTGAAAAGGAGGTGAGGGACATGGCAGTATTACAAGATATTCAACGTACACAGTTACGCTTTGAGTTTGAAAATGGGATTGATGACAAAGGTCAGATGACGTACAAAAATAAAAACTACAACAACATCAACCCACTTGTAACAGCTGAAGATTTGTATGCAGTAGCCGTTTCAATCGAAAAGCTACAAAGTCTACAGCTTGTCGGACTTGAGCGAAATGACAGCTATTCACTAGCTAGTGACGGACAGTAAGTTTTAAAGAAAATGGATAGAAAGGGGGAATAACAATGGCAAAAACATTGGAAATGCAATTTAAAAATGAAGATGGAAAAACGGCGACTATTTCCATTGAAAATCCAATCGAACCTGTTGATGCAGTAGCGGTTTCCGCTGCAATGGATCTCATTATATCAACAAATGTGTTTCTAACACCTGGTGGTGCGATTGTCGAGAAAAAAGGCGCACGCGTTGTCGAGCGTAATGTTGAAACAGTAGAACTTTAATTGGACTTGGGCCAACTTTCTCTTTAGGAAGTTGGCTTTACTTTTTTAATGGAAGGAGGAGTTTGGGTGGAACAGTTCTTGCCTTTTATTCAAGAGGTTGGCTTTCCCGTCGTCGTGACATTCTATCTTTTGCACCGGATTGAAACGAAGCTTGATAGTCTCATTGACGCCATTCAACTGCTGCCACAAAGCATGAAGGCCGAACCGCCGTATGAGACCAAGAAAAGTATATCGTAGAGATTATGGCACCTGACTTATTTGAGTTAGGTGTTTTTTGAATGCAATTCTTTTATGAATTTTTTGTGAATATGAAGGATATTCCATGTAGTATGGAGTACTTAAATACAATAGAAAGGAGGAGAATCTAGTGTTTAAAACTGTTCATTGTCCTAATTGTAATATTGTTTATAAAAAAGATGATGAAGTAATATTAGACATGTATAATACTATTCATCATCAAGATTGCTTTCACTATGATATACCCATTAAAGATAGATGTTCCTTTGGGGAAATTTGTGAGAAATACGACTTTTTTAATGAGTTATTGCCATTAAATTAAAATCAGACTTTTTTAGCATCTGTCTTTAAAAAAATATTAGGAATACTTTCTTGTACCAATATCAGCGTCCATTATGATCAAGTTAGAGAAACCCACTGTGAAACTCAGCATCTATTGAATAAATCACGATTCTTTTCATTTCCTACAGTAGTCGCCCCCAACCATTCTTATATTGCTTATTAAGGATACCTGTGGTCGGGGTCATTATGGAGTTCTGAGTATTGATTTAATAAGGTTTTGTAAATTTGTGCGTGAAAATTGCGTAAAATAGTATTTTAATGTCTTTGTAAAAACAGCCCACATCCTAAAATGGATTGTAGTATTAAACCATGAAATAATATCAAATAGAGAGCTTTTTATGAAAGAGGCCCTCTATATTTACCAATACCTTAAATGATAAGATTAAAATTTATCTATTTCTAAGAAGGGTTCTAAATCTGTCCAATATCATTTCAGAATCCATATCAAGTTGTTTGCCAAGATTAATTACTTTTAATATGTATTCGTCTAATTCTGACTGTTGGTTCCTTGAATCAGCAAGTTTACTATTATAGTCAAAGAAACTAAGCTGCTCTACTTCCTCATTTTGTCTTACATTTTTAGTCATATTACTTCTTTGTGTAACCTTGTTCCTTGTAATGTTTTTATTAATTAGACTCTCCAGTTTATTAGCTAAGTTATTGATTATTTTATTATAATCACTTTCATTTTCAATCTTGCAAGCCAATTTATTATCTAACAAATAGTAAATACCTTGAGTAGCTTCTATTTCACGACTTTCCAAAGGTTCTGGACAAAATAGTAATCTTTCCTGATTTTGTGCAAACTTTATAGTATGTTGTGTCCCTCCTTTTAAAGGTGTCTGAACAGGACAAACCCCTAAAGATAGACCACTCTGAATCCTATCTCGTAAAACGAATGAATTTCTAAATGTCCTACCACCTAAAGGAGTCTCTGATATCAATAAACCGTTTCTGTTTATAATTTCATTTGCAAGTTCTGTATTTTCTTTAGGATATATCTTATCTAAACTTCCTGCTAAAACTGCTATTGTTTTCCCATTTATATTTAGAGCTCCTCTATGACCAGCAGTATCAATTCCAATAGCCAAGCCACTAACTATAACAAATTCTCTTTTGCAAAATTGTGCAGAAACCTTCATCGCTACTTTATATCCCATTTCGGTTGGATTCCTTGTCCCTACTATTGCAATTTTTTTATTATCCTTCAGTAGTTCAATATTTCCCTTACAATATAAAACTACAGGGGGATCCTCAATGAACCTTAATAGCTTAGGATAATATTCAGAAGCGATATCAATCACTTGAATCCCTTTACTTTTATGTAGTTTGATTTGTCTTTCAGCGTCCTCAATTTTTCTTGATAAATAAACATCATCCGTTATTTTCTGAAGTAACTTTGAATTTTTGACTGTGTCCCTTATATCTTCTATGTTTGTATATAGATCTGTCTGTGTAAGATTCGGAAAATAAGTATATAGTCTCTTTAAAGTTTTTACTCCCATGCCTTCGATATTGCTTAAAGCAATCCATAATGCGGTTGTCATAGTTTCACCCTCTATATAAGATTAAAAAGGTAATTCATCATCCTGATAATCTTCATAACTGTTTTGGCTCAAATAAAGTTCTTTTCCTTCCCTGAATGCTAGGAATTCTCCATCAGACGCAACCCAAAAAGGGCTTCCATCTCTATTTCTGAAGTTAAGTCGATACTCTTCTTCAAATTGATCTTTCGATTTCTTATGCGAAGGAGCATATGAGTTAGACTGCATTATTGCTAAGGGAAGGATAGTTACTTTCTCTGCACCGTGATCATATAATACTTTAGCACACTCCATAGCAGTTGAGCCACTGGTTAGAATATCGTCTATTAAAAGTACATGACCGCTGATATTTCCTCTTGAATTAAAGGCATTTAACACATTTAATGCTCTCTCGGTAAACGAGCCTGCTTGCTTTTGTTTACCATAATTCCGAACAGTAAATAAAAGATTTGTATCAATAATACTCCTAAAATCATTAAGTTCCTTGTGGTTAAGTAATAAATCTAAATGGTTCTCTTGTCCTGGCTTTGAGGGAACCGCAGTAATTATATTTATATCATTATATATTTTTTGGGTTAATTTAATATCTGTATTCAAACAATCTGCTAATGCCTCTACAGCATAGGATTTAAATTTTTTTAACCTAAGTATCATATTTGAAAGGCAGTGAATATAAGATCTAGGATCGTCATATACAAAATACCTACCCGCAAACATTAAGTTTGCTTTAATACTCCCATATAATTGGTGTCGAATTTTTCCTAGTGGATAAACATATCCATTTCCTCCAATTTGCTCAATGGATAATTCGTTAAAATTCCCGTATCTTTCATTTTTTAACAATATTTTTCTAAGTGTTTCTATATCTAATATTATATCCGGTAGGTGTTTATGGTCTATTTGATTAAAATCATCAATATCATCTGCTTCAAACAACAGAATGGTAGATAAATTAAATCTATGTGCTTGTTCCAAACATCTTATCGAGCAAGTAAGAAC
>NZ_SLUB01000060.1 GCF_004799755.1 Bacillus timonensis
CTTCAGAGACATTTCGGCGGTTTTACATCAATGTTTTGTCTTCGAGAGTACGTCTCAGAGACATTTAGGTGTTTTTGTTTCTGTGTTTTGTCTCCGAGAGTACGTCTCAGAGACATTTCGGCGGTTTTACATCAATGTTTGTCTTTGACAACCGGTCTCAGAGACATTTAGGCGGTTTTACATCAGTGTTTTGTCTTTGACAACCAGTCTCAGAGACATTTAGGTGTTTTTGTTTCTGTGTTTTGTCTCCGAGAGTACGATTTAAAAGCATTTCAAATCTCACACTTCGGTATTTTGTCTTTGACACCCCACCTCGGAGACAGGCTCTCTAATTTGTTCTTTAATCATTTTCTACTCAAAAAAAAGCAAGGGAGATCGCGTCTCCCTTACTTTCACTCATTTATTCAGCTGCTTTATACCCGTATTTCTCCATTTCAGCATAAATCGTTT
The DNA here is from genome assembly GCF_004799755.1 of Bacillus timonensis. GTDB lineage: Bacteria > Bacillota > Bacilli > Bacillales > Bacillaceae_L > Ferdinandcohnia > Ferdinandcohnia timonensis_A. The sequence goes on from NZ_SLUB01000060.1 coordinate 451, forward strand.
TTAGTTTAGGACTGCCCTCTCCGACAATAGCGCCCTCTAAGACCACAACAGGATAAAACATATCCTCTTCAATCACGCGAGTGGCAAATGTTTTTTTCTCTTCGTCCCCTGGTGGATCAAAAATATCGATATGTGAAATGTCGAAAGGTTGGTTTGGAAACTTTCGACTCAATGCTGCTTCAAGCCATTCAAAGGTCTCCTTTGAAGAAGGAAGATTTACACAGCTAGGGCAAAGTACCTCTGCACCATATACACAGATTTCAACCTTTTGCTTTTCCATTTTATGATCTCCTTTCCCCAATCGTATCTTTTCTCATTGTACTAAAAATCTGGTAGAATGGACATAGAAAGTAATTAAGAATTCATCATGGATTTTCTCAATCTAGGTATGTAATTAAATATTGGAAAAAACGCATTACTTGGTTTTAATAGATTTTTTCCAGTAAACAGATTATAATAATTATAAAGGTATGAGGAAAGGAGTCAATCGAATGGATATCAAAGAGCAAGTACAAGAAGTATTAGATAAACTTCGTCCATTTTTACTTCGTGATGGCGGAGACTGCGATTTAGTTGATGTAGAAGACGGTGTTGTTAAGCTTCGTTTATTAGGTGCATGTGGAAGCTGCCCAAGCTCTACAATCACACTAAAAGCCGGAATTGAACGTGCGTTATTAGAAGAAGTTCCAGGTGTAGTCGAAGTTGAGCAAGTTTTTTAATAAATAATTGATATGGATCCCTCAAGTTTTTGAGGCATTTTTTTGTGCCTTTAAACTTAGTGGCAGTATTAATTTAAAGAAGCGAAACCTGATTGGTTTCGCTTTTTTATTCATGTAGCGACAGTGTGGTTAATTTACTACCGTTTTTCTCAATCGATACCTCTTCTACCTGATACCCCTCAAATTCTAGTGAAAGGTCCGCTTTTAACTGCTTTCCTCGTCCATTTTCGGTAAAACAAATCACAGTTGGTCCTGCTCCGCTAATGGCAACACCAAATGCTCCTGCCCTCTTAGCAGATCGATGAATGCTGTTGAACTCGGGAATGAGCTTCGCACGATAGGCTTGATGGAATAAATCCAGCTCCATCATTTTCCCCATTAACTCAAGGTTTTTTGTTAAAAGAGCAGCGACCATCACATTGCTGATTGAGCTCGCTTTTACAGCTTCTTGGTAAGATAATTCTGTTGGAAGCACACTACGAGCATCCTTCGTTTTCAACTCATATGGAGGAATGACAACGACCATATCAAAAGATACATCACTTACATGAATAAGATCAGTATCCTCGCTTCCACGATGACTGCCAATGACTAATCCCCCATATAACGATGCCCCTACATTATCGGGATGTCCCTCAACATCACAAGCTAATTCAAGTTTTTGTTGATTGGTTAATTGAAGATGACAAAGCTCATTTACGAGCTCGATTGCTGCGATAATGGCAGCTGCGCTACTCCCAAGCCCTCTTGCCAACGGAATATTGCTATTGACATACACCTTACAGGGAGGTAGCTCACAAGAGAAAATGCTCGCCACCTTCGCTGCTATTTGATAAATAAAATTTTCTTTATTTGTAGGTGTATCTGCAATTTCCGCTGATTGCGGAACAAACTCCCACTGATTGCACGGTTCAACCTGTAGAGTCAAATATCGATTGACTGCCAATCCAAGTGAATCAAACCCTGGTCCGAGATTTGCTGTGCTTGCTGGTACTTTAATTTGAAAGGCTTGATCAAACTTCATGTAAAACGGCTCCTCGGATATGATCGTACACAGCCTTTTCATCATTAGGTAATACAACAGGCTTGATCGAAGTTGCTTCAATGGCTATATTTGGATCCTTTAATCCATTTCCTGTTAAGACAGCAACGATTCGGCTCCCTTTTTTAATTTCGCCACTGCGTACTTGCTTGATGACACCTGCGATAGAAGCACATGAGCCTGGTTCTGCAAACACGCCTTCTTTTCGTGCCAGTAACTGATAGGCTTCTAGGATTTCAGCATCCGATACCTCATCAATTTTACCATTCGACTCACTTGCTGCTACAACAGCTTTATCCCAGCTTGCAGGGTTTCCAATTCGAATGGCAGTTGCCACTGTTTCAGGCTCTTCGATGACTTTATTTTTAACAATTGCTGCTGCACCTTCTGCTTCAAAACCTCGCATCTCAGGAAGTCCTGTTTTATGACGCTCATGGTATTCTTTAAACCCTTTCCAGTAAGCTGTAATATTCCCAGCATTCCCGACTGGAATGGCTAATACGTCAGGAGCACCATCTAGTTGCACACAAATTTCAAATGCTGCTGTTTTTTGGCCTTCAATTCGATATGGATTTACAGAGTTTACTAGAGTAATAGGTGCCGTTTCACTAATATTCCGAACCATTTTTAAGGCATGATCAAAGTTTCCTTCGATTGAAATGATTTCAGCGCCATACATGACAGCTTGCGCTAATTTCCCCATTGCAATTTTCCCTTCAGGAATAACGACGATACAACGAAGTCCAGCACGTGCTGCATATGCTGCTGCTGCTGCGGACGTGTTACCAGTTGATGCACAGATAATTGTATCACTGCCCTCTTCAATCGCTTTTGCAACTGCCATAACCATTCCACGGTCCTTAAAAGACCCAGTTGGGTTAGCTCCTTCTACTTTTACATATAATTCAACACCAAGCTCTTCTGAAATGGAATGAAGTGGAATTAATGGTGTATTTCCTTCATTTAATGAAAGCATTGGAGTATTTGTATTTACCGGTAAATATTCTCGAAATTGTTGTAAAAGACCTTGCCATCTCATCCTTGGTTTCCTCCCTCAACTCGATAAGAGCTTTTCACTTCTTGGATAATTTGTAAATCTCTAAGCTGTACTAAAATTTCCTCGTAATCTCGTAATGATGCTTCATGAGTAACAAGAACAATTTCAGCTACATTTTTATTCTTTAATGGCAATTGAAGAATTTTCTCAAAGCTTACACCACGTTCAGAGAATAGGGATGTAATTTTTGCAAAAGCACCCACTTGATCCTTTACGTGAATACGCAAGAAATATTTAGAGAAAATCTCAGAGTCATCTTTTAGTTTTTTCTCATATTGAGGTGATACGCTACTTAGACCATTCACTCCAAGTCTCATATTTTTCATAACAGCTACTAAATCTGATACAATTGATGTTGCTGTTGGTAAACTACCTGCTCCGGGACCATAGAACATTGTTTCTCCAACTGCTTCTCCATACACATATACCGCATTATATTCATCATTTACGCCAGCAAGAGGGTGTGATTCTGGAAGCAGTGTTGGCTGAACACTTACCTCAACCTTCTCTCCCTTACGATGCGCAGTTCCGATTAACTTGACCACATAGCCTAAACGTTTACTATATTCGATATCATCACTTGTTACGGAAGAAATCCCTTGAACGCGAACGTCTTTAAGCTCGATATTCATCGAGTATCCTAATGAAGCCAGGATTGCCATTTTTCTTGCTGCATCTAGACCTTCCACATCTGATGTTGGGTCTGCTTCCGCATAGCCAAGTTCCTGTGCTTCTTTCAGTACTTCTTCATAGGCACTACCAAACTTGCTCATCTTTGTTAAAATAAAATTCGTTGTTCCGTTCACAATTCCCATCATTTTAATGATTCGGTCAGATGCAAAGCCGTCCACTAAACCGCGAAGGATTGGAATCCCCCCAGCAACACTTGCTTCATAGAACAAATCACAGCCATTTTCACTTGCAACTTTTAATAATTCTGGACCATATAAAGCCATTAAATCTTTATTTGCTGTTACAACATGTTTTTTATTACGGAGTGCTTGAAGCACTAATTGTCTTGTATCCTCAATTCCACCCATAACCTCGATAACTACATCGATTTCAGGGTCTTCAATAACCTCATTTGCATTTGTTGTTAAAAATGAAGGATCAATTTCTACTGTTCGATGTTTATGAACATCTTGAACTAATACTTTCTTTACTTCTATTGGGCAACCAACTTGGTGCATTAATTTATCTTGATGATTTTTTAAAATCGTTACAACGCCACTACCTACCGTACCTAATCCTAATAATCCAACTGCAATACTTTTCATCATTATCCGCCTCCTATGTACTCCCTAGAAATACATTTGTCCTTCTATAAAAGACATTATAGTAGTGATACTTTGTTTTTACAAGTGTTTTTTTTCTAACTTTTCCTCTGAAAACGCTTAACATGTTGATATGAAAGGGATATTTTTTTATAAAAAAGATTCTTTTCAAAACATTCCATCTATAAAAAGAACACCTTCATCGCGAAGGTGCCCTTGAAAAATCATTTCATTTTACAGACAGTCCCCACTCTTTGTTGACAAGAGTCTTTGGTTGCTTATGGGTAAGAACAAGCTCAATATTTTTGCAGCAGAGTTCCATCATGGCTACTCGAGTTTCCGTACTTGAAGATCCAATATGAGGCAAGGCTACGACATTGGGCAAAGTCACTAAAGGATGAGAGGCTTCCACAGGTTCCTTTACAAATACATCTAAACCGGCTGCTGCTATCTCACCATCGACCAATGCTTGGTACAGTGCCTCCTCATCAACGACCGGTCCTCTTGATACATTGATGAACACGGCAGACTTTTTCATTTTCTTAAAGCTTTCTTGATTAAATAACCCTTTTGTTTCCTCAGTGAGTGGTGTTAAACACACAATAAAGTCCGATTTCTCAATCACCTCATTAAAGGGGGCATAGGAACAACCAATCCGTTCCTCTGCAGCTACATTCCGAGAACGATTATGATAGAGAATATCCATTTCAAAACCCGTCGCACGCTTGGCGACCGCTTCGCCAATTTTGCCCATACCAACAATTCCAATTGTTTTATGATGAACATCATGACCAGCAAGTAACAAAGGACTCCAGCTTTTCCACTCGCCCTTTTTGACATATTCCGCTGCTTCAACGACTCTTCTTGCAGTTGCAAGTAACAGCGCAAAGGTTAAATCAGCTGTTGTATCTGTTAAAACATCTGGTGTGTTACATACAGCGATTCCCATTTGATTCGCATAGTCTACGTCAATATTGTCAAAACCAACAGCAAGGTTTGCAATTACTTTTAACTTGGGTGCCCCATCAAGCAATTCTTTGTCAACTTTTTCAGATAGCATGGTTAACAGGGCATCTGCCTTTTTTACTTCTTCAAGAAGTACTTCTCTTGGAACGGCTTTGTCTTCTTCATTCCAAATATGTACTTCAGCTACTTCCATGAGTGGTTGAATGGCTTCTTTAGGTAGTTTTCTTGTAATAAAAACATATGGCTTCGTCATTTTTTTACCTCTTAAAAAGATTTATTCGAGTGCTATTTCTATAGTATCATACTTTTTTTATTTGAAGCCAACTTATGTTCGGAATTGTTAGTCTCTTTTCATTCACTCCCACACTTGATAAAAAGGTGGCTAAAAAGCGTTCATGATCACTTGAATGTTGTAGCATTGATTCTAATCTTTGCAATTGGATTTCCTTTTTGTTCTCAGATTCTGTCATGTAATATCCTTCGATACATTCAAAAAAATGGAGTGGAAACAATAGCCTGGCATATAAAAGTCGCCATGAAAAAGGAGAAAGAGGACTAACTCGCTCATACTCTTTTAAAAAATGAATAACATTCCCATTTTGTCTTGATTCATCTCTGGTATATTGATCACGGATAAATTCAGCCAAGTCTCTTGTGCAATGGTCAAACACCCAGTCTGTTGGGAGCTTCGTAAATGTGTCTTTGTCCCATGACGTTTCTGTGAAACGATGATGACAGATCGTCGCTGAATCGATTGCTGAAGGCGCCACGTCCATTTCCGTATCAACTAGGTATTGAATTGCATTTTCCGTTAATCCTATATAATACGGGAATGCTTCAACGAATAATGTTTCAAAACGGTTTTGGGGATGTTGCCTCACTTTTTCCTTCCAAAACAACTCCATTTGGTCCAGTCTTTTCTCCCAAAGAAATTTCCATTGCCCAATTCGATTAATTTTATTGACCCGATAAGGGAAGCTCCTGCCTCGATTATGAAAACGAGCCAATTCATTCCCAAGTGTATTTGTATTTCGATGGCTATATACAGGGATTCTAATCATCACAACCTCTTCATCATGAATAGTTGTGCTTAAATTCCCGTCTGTAGTCGGTAAAATGCAGCCTACACGGATATCGCCTTTTTGTATCATATAATCGCTAAGATGTTTTATTTCATACAGTTCTTCTTGTTCCACATGTTGTCTTGGCACAATACAATATATTATATTTCGATAGATGATTGCATCATAACCAAATGCTTTTACGAACCGATCCATTTTTAATTTGTATTGTTCATAAAGAGTATCCTTCATAAATCATCACCCCTCGCACATACTATGTAACTACAGATTAGTCGTTCAAAACATCTATATGAAACAAATCGCCATTACTTGTGGTAAACTAGTAAATATTAGCAAATTATTTTGAAATTCTAAGAAATAAGGTGAATTCAGATGAGCGAAGAAAATAAAATAAATGAAATTGAACAAACAGCTAGAAAATGGTTAGAGGAAAGAGGCGTTACCATCCAGGATATTGCGGAGTTAGTGTATTTTTTACAAAGCAAATATCATCCTGACTTAAAAATGGAGGATTGTGTGCATAATGTTGATCGTGTATTAACAAAACGTGAAATTCAAAATGCAATTCTAACTGGGATTCAATTAGATAAACTTGCTGAAAAAGGCTTGCTTGAGGAACCGCTACTTTCAACAATTAAGGTAGATGAGGGACTTTACGGTGTTGATGAAATCCTTGCCTTTTCGATTGTAAACGTATATGGCTCAATCGGTTTTACAAATTACGGATATATTGATAAGAAAAAACCGGGTATTTTGGAGCGACTAAATGACAAATCTACTGGTGAATGTCATACATTTTTAGATGATATTGTAGGAGCAATCGCAGCCGCAGCTTCAAGTCGTTTAGCTCATAGAGCGGCAAATACGAATTAATAAACAAAGATCAGACCAAATCATTACGATTTGGTCTTTTTATATGGTTAATAATGGTATACTAAATTTACAAACTATTCTGTTAGAACGAGGTGTGTAATGGATCTATTTTTAAAAATATTGGGACTTGTTTTTATCGTGATTGCAATAATGATCACATTTTCATTAAAAAAAGAAGTGAAAAATTTGGATAGCCCGGTACTACATCGAAGTATAACGAATCGTTGGACGAAACGCTCCAAAACATCAACCATTTTCATGGGGCTTGGATGTATTTGTGTCCTAATAGGACTTATTCTTTCTATGTAAAAAAGCGCTCGATAACTTGAGCGCTTTTAAATTCTTTCCATCCATTCCTTTAAGCTGTTAATTGCATAGGTCGGTTGACGGTCATATCCTTTTAAAAGGTCAACAGTAGTCACACCTGTATGAACTAGAAGTGTATCAATACCAGCATTCATGCCCGCCATGATGTCAGTGTCATAGTAATCACCAATCATTAGAGTATCCTCTTTTGGAATGCCTAATTTCTTTTGGGCTTGCTCCATAATCACTTTTTCAGGTTTTCCTATAAAAATCGGTTGAACAGTTGTGGAAACAGTTACCACTGAAGTTAACGAACCATTGCCTGGTAAAAGCCCTCGTTCCGTTGGTAATGAAATATCACCATTTGTTGAAATAAAGGTTGCTCCATTGCGGACGGCTAAGCAGGCAAGAGCAAATTTTTCATATGTAATAGAACGGTCAATTCCAACAACTACAAAGTCGGGATTCTCTTCCCGAATTGTAAACCCTTTTTCCTGTAGTGCTTGGCGAATCCCTTCCTCACCAATCACATACACCGTTCCCCCCTGCTTTTGTTCGTACATATAGTTGGCAGTTGCTTGGCTTGTTGTGAATATCTGTTCCTCTGTACAGGCAATATCAAAATCACGAAGCTTTGCTGCCACCTGTTCTGGTGTTCTTGATGAATTATTGGTTACGAATAAATAGGGTATTTGTTTTTCATTTAGCGCATTTACAAAATCACACGCTTCCTGAATACGCTCAGATCCACGGTACATTGTACCATCTAGGTCGATTAAATAACCTTTGTATGTTTTCACTACTTTTATCACCTTTTGTTAGTTTTTAAATGCGGAAACAGGTCCTAGTTCATGTTCCAGATAAGATCTAACAGCATCCGGAAACATCTTTAAACTGTTTTTATGGTTCTGTATACTTGAAATAATCTCTTCATGATTGATGTCAAGATAGTCTTGAACAATGACTTTGCGGAAACGAATGATTGCTTTTAAATCATTGGCAACTTGAGCTGTGACCACCTTTTCATCTTCAAGGATGTCTATAATATCTTCATAACTGCCGGGGTCACGCATAATGAAGCCATCAATCATTGAATTCCCAACATCTAAAATTGCTTCAATTAAAAGCTGGGAAATTCGCTCTAACGCCTTCTTTTCAATTGTTCTGGTCCAATTTGTCTTCGTTTCTAATAAATCTAAATTCTCTTCGTAAAAAAGAAGGGTCTTCTCAATCTTTTCTCGGTCAACAAAATACACAGTATCACCTTCTATTTATATTCCTTTTTAATTCCACATATTATTTTACCATAAAGTTTAGCATCATTCATGGCATGGCCAGATTTAATAATTCGTTTTCTATTTGCTATAGCTTTGTTATGATAATGTAAATGACTGTTTTTAAAGGAGAATCCATTATGTCCGAACGTTTTTTCTTATATGATGATACGGTTGACACCCAAACACGATTTGTAAGTTTTATGGGAGAAAACCAGCGTTATGATTTAGCGATGATTCAGTCTGACCGCTATTATGGAAAGCTTGTTGTATTAAATATCTTAAGTAATCGCTTTGCTATTATTGGTAGAGATGATTTAGATGAGCCTGGGTATATTGAACACGCCTTTCAACTATCAGAGGAAGAAGCGGAGGAATTACGCTCTTTCTTGTATGAAATTGTTTAACATATTTGTACATGTACCTGAAAACACTATAAATAAAAAGTGAGGTGTTTTACAGGTGGTGGAAAAAGATAAGGAAGAAATAAGGTATACCGATTTTTCAAATGTGGAGACGATGAAAGACTTTCTCACTTCTGAGGAATTTCCTGAAGGTCCTACAGGTGCTCCAACCGGTGAGGATACACCCGTTGAAAATAAAAGTACATCTTGGAAACAAGGACAACGATATTATACACCGTTTAATTACGAATTTAAGTCTCTTCACCAAGACTTGCCACGACAATTTCCTGGAGCTCATCCCACACACGATGACAAGGATGAAAATGCTGAGCCACCATATGACTGAGGTATTCTTTTATACAAAAAGTACAGGCAACTGACGCAGCCTGTACTTTATTTTTTTACCTTTTTTAGAACAAAATAGGCACAACCGAAATTGCAATACTCGTATAAATATTCGGAAAGGGTACTGATTTTTGTATCAAAGGATGCTTTTTGGTTTTTATCATCAAAAAATCCTTTTAAACGAAGTTGTTCGTATCCCCAGTCCCCGACTATATAATCATATTTCGCTAGGATGTCACTATATCTTGCCCGAAAGGCTTCTTCATTAAAACCGTTCTTCAGCTCATCAACAAGCTCATATGTACTGTTATTGATACTAATCACTTTTGTTCACACCCCTTATTATATATCCATTATAGCCAATCAACCCATCAATTACTATGCGAAATTTTTGTTGAATTGGTCAACCTACAATTGAGGGGGTGTCAAGATTGAAAAAGTACACAATCATCTCGGGCTTAATTGCTTTAACAGCATTGACGGGCTGTGGTGCTTCTGACGACAATGCAGGTGTGTTCCATGAAAGTGGAAACACCATAAATCGGATTGACCAAAATGAGCTTTACAATAAAAATGGAGTTAAAAACAATGGCAAGGAAATGACGAACTTTGGCTATGTTCGTCACCAAAAAAATCCAGTCCCTGGTAAGGCAAATGTATACAACAATATGCCAGCGATGGATCGCGAGAAAGTAGCGGATTTGATTAGTAAAATCTGTACCTACATCCCGAATGTTCATGACGTAGGGACACTAGTGACGGATGAAGAGGTTCTTGTTGTGTATAATACGGATTCAAAGGATCGCAACTTAACCGCAGACCAAGTTAAGCGCTCTGCACTTTCTGTTGTCCCACGTTTTTATCATGTGTATGTTTCTGATGATCCTGACATGATGGATCAAATTGAAAGGTTCGGGACACTCGATTCAGACAGTCGTAATGTCGACCAAATCATTACATCCACAATCCAACAAATGATAAAGTCCCCACAAGGATATAAGGTAAGCGATGGGGAAAATGAAAATGGTGAAATGGAAGGTGGATTAAACCCTGAATATGAACGTAAGGCAAGGGAGAATCAGGACTTTCTAAAAAATCCAAGCACCGGTAATGAGGGTGGAGATATCCATGACACTGGAAATGCCGGTACCATGGGAAATAAAGGGAATGAAGATCAAAAGAGGGATGACGGAAGAGACCTTTTAAGAAAAGGGGCTCAGTAGTCCTTGAAAAATGGATGAAAGAGTTTTTTACATGCTTGTTCGGAATGTCCTTCATCCATTAATACAATAAAAAAAGGGGGGTCTCCCCCTTTTTTTATGCTTGTTGTTTAAGTTGTTGATTTGCCTTTGCCGCATTTACTTGCTCGTCTGCGTGGTAAGAAGAACGCACAAGTGGACCAGCTTCACAATGACTGAAGCCTTTACTTAGGGCAATCTCTTTTAGTTCAGCAAACTCATCTGGATGGTAGTATTTTTGAACTTTTAAATGCTTCTTGGATGGTTGAAGGTATTGACCAATTGTCATGATATCTACGTTATTTGCACGAAGGTCGTCCATTGTCTCAATGATTTCCTCCTTCGTTTCACCCAAACCAATCATAATACTAGATTTTGTTGGGATGTCCGGATACATTTCTTTTCCTCGACGTAAAAATTCAAGTGAACGCTCATATTTTGCTCTTGCACGAACGCGATCTGATAAACGTCGAACAGTTTCGATATTATGATTTAGAATGTCCGGCTTTGCATCCATTAGCGTTTTTAAGTTGTCATATACACCACCTAAATCAGATGGCAATACTTCAATTGAAGTAAATGGACTCTTTCTACGAATCGCACGAACCGTTTCAGCAAAAACGGCTGCTCCTCCATCCTTTAAGTCATCACGGGCAACCATTGTAATAACAACATGTTTCAATCCCATCGTAGCGACAGAATCGGCTACGCGCTCTGGTTCTTTCCAGTCCAATTCATTTGGAAGCCCCGTCTTAACCGCACAAAAACGGCAAGCACGCGTACAAGTATCCCCCAAAATCATAAAAGTAGCTGTCTTACGAACAGCCCAGCATTCATGGATATTAGGACATTTTGCTTCCTCACAAACGGTATGTAGTTGCTTTTCTCGCATCATTTTCTTTAAGCCGGTGTAGCTTTCGTTCGTATTCAGTTTTATTTTTAGCCATTCAGGCTTTCGTAAATATTCCTCTTTGTTAGACATACTTTATCACTCCATTGCAAAGGCTATCCCTATTATACTCCTAAAGTAATGAAGAATCCAAGGATTAACATAATTCGTGAAATGTTAGGCTTCCAACAATTAGTTATTATGAAAATAAAATGATTTACCAAACTAACAAGGAAGAGTCTTTTGAAAAAATATTTATCGACTTAATCGTGAACATAGATGTCTTAACAATAATTGTTGAGAAAGGAGATATTTGTGCGTGAAAAAAGTCTTTGGAATAGTTGTTGTTATTTGTTTGTTTTTCATGGGAATACCGATGGTCGCAAATGCAGCTGAAGGTAATCAAGATGTATTTCAGGAACGTATGTATCTTTATTCGAAGATGGAAGCTTTAACCCAAATTCCTTGGTATTATTATGCGGCTATTGATCAATATGAACGAAGTATCCGTCGTGCACGTAAGGATATACCGAAGGAAACGGGTTTGATTGGAATCTATATTAAACCCGAAGTATGGGCCGGTGCTTTAAATCCAAATTCAAATGATACGAACCCACACAGTATTCAGCTTTTTGGGGGAATTGGTTTAGATGGCAACGGAGATGGTGTTGCTGACCAGACAAATGATGAAGATATCTTATTTGCAATGTCTGAGCAAATTCTGGCGTATGGATCAGACCCAGATAATTTAAAAATCGGCTTATGGAACTATTACAAACGCGACAAATCTGTTTCTCTTATCATGGGAATCGCCAAAATCTATTCGACGTATGGAACCTTAGATTTAGATAAGCATGCCTTTCCGGTTCCGCTCGGCTATAATCACAGCTATAAAAACACGTGGGGAGATGCACGTGGCTGGGGCGGTCGGAGAATGCATGAAGGTACGGATATTTTCGCAAGCTACGGTACACCGGTTCGAGCAACCTCTTATGGTGTAATTGAAATGAAAGGGTGGAATCGCTTCGGCGGGTGGCGGATTGGAATTCGAGATGTCAATAATACGTATCATTATTTTGCACACTTAAACGGGTTTGCAAAGGATATTGCAATTGGTCAAGTTGTAGAGCCAGGAACCATTATTGGATCAGTTGGTAGCTCTGGATATGGACCACCAGGAACAGCAGGAAAATTTCCGCCCCATCTTCATTACGGTATGTATAAGGACAATGGTTTTACAGAATGGTCCTTTGACCCTTACCCGCATTTACGTGCATGGGAAAGAGCGGAACGAAAAGCTAAAAAAAGATGACACGTAAAAGGCTGTGGTACAACTAATACCACAGCCTTTTCTCCGTTCAATTTTGACCCTCTTTTTATAATGTTTAGCCTTGCTTAGCTTGCTTAGCCTTTTTTGCAGCATATGCGATACTTGCTATTAGGCCTCCCCATAGAATAACCATTCCAATGAGCATCATTGCAATTGCTCCACCGGTCATAGCCCTACCCCCTTGTCGCTATTAGAAGAATAATTCTCTTCTAATGTTGCACGACTCCATTTTTTAAGTGATACGATTATTCCGAGTACAATTACTCCAACAGCAATAAATACACCCGGGAAGAGAATAAATGAAGTTACATACCCTTCATAGTTTCCAGAGTCAGTATCAAATTGTTGGAGGATATTTTGCTTGAACAAGTCAAACATCATATACCCTAATACAATAGGTGTTACGATTCCAAGACAGAACTTCCACCATCCACCTGCACGGATATCTGAAACCGCATTGGCATGTGCTTGCAATGGATTCATTTGCTTGAATACCCATGCAAATAGAATAACTTCAACTAATCCTGCAACCGCAATACCGAATTGGTTGATAAAGTAGTCAACAACATCCAGGAAGTATAAGCCTCCATTTGTTGAATACAGGATCGAAATAAGGGATGCTAATCCAGCACCGTATAATACAGATTTATTACGACTAATCTTAAATTTGTCTTGAACAGCCGCAATAAAAACTTCACAAATCGATATAAGGGATGTTAACCCAGCAAACACTAATGATAAAAAGAATAAAGCTCCGAAAAACTCGCCAAATGGCATTTGGTTTATAATTTGCGGGAAGACTGCAAACGCTAAACCAACACCTGCGCTTGCCACTTCATTTACAGGTACCCCTGCTTGTGCTGCCATGAATCCTAGAGCAGCAAACACACCAATACCCGCTAATAATTCAAATCCTGAGTTGGCAAAACCAGTGATAAATGCATTGTTTACTACATCGGATTTTTTTGGTAAATAACTTGCATAAGTAATCATAATTGCAAAACCAATTGATAAACTAAAGAAAATGTGTCCGTATGCGGCAACCCAAACCTTCCCGTCCATTATGGCGTCCCAGTTAGGTTGGAAAAATGCATTTAAACCTGCAGTTGCTCCTTCTAGTGTAACTGCACGGATTACGATAATTGTAAAGATCACCAATAGTGTAGGAATGAAGATCTTATTCGCTCTTTCAATACCCTTTTTAACACCTTTGAATAGAATAAATAGGGTAATAGCCCAAACAACAACCAATGGTCCAAAAACCCCAAGCACCGGAGCACCGACATCTCCAGGTGTTTCCGCTAAATGCAAATATTTAGAGAATAGGAATCCTCCTGTATCCTCACCCCAAGCTTTATTAAACGAAAAGAATGTATAGGAAATTGCCCATGCGATAATGACTGCATAATAGGTTGCAATGACAAAGGATATGAATACTTGCCACCAACCTAACCATTCCATCTTCTTATTTAAGCGGAAAAATGACAATGGTGCTGATCCTCTAAATTTTTGTCCAATTGCAAATTCGAGAATTAGGATTGGTATTCCTGCTGTTAAAATGGCAAATAAGTATGGAAGAAAGAAAGCACCTCCTCCATTGTCATAAGCAACATATGGAAATCTCCATATATTACCTAGGCCAACCGCAGAACCGATCGCGGCTAATACGAAGCCTGCCCGCGTCCCCCACTGTGGACGATTATCCATAAAACAAACCTCCCCTTTTCCACTTTAGTCCATCACCGTGGTAGTCCTTTAGCACTAGACTGAAATTGGAAATTTTCATATATTCAGATTATTGTCTATAATCTATCTATTAGTATAGCCAGTCTTTATTCCTGTGTCAAAAGTTATTTTAACATTCAAATTATTTTTCATAAAAAAAAGACAAAGGTTCTTTTTCCTTTGTCTCATACATATTATTTAATTTCACTGTGCAAAATTCGAATAGTATTTTTATGCTTTTTTTCTGTTCATGAATGTAATGACAAAGATAACAAATAATACGACAGTTGTAAGCAATCCTAATAAGGTATTGCCGGTTAGACCTAGCACGACATAGCCAATTGCTGCGAATACGGCTGAAATAATGGCGTATGGAAGCTGTGTCATCACATGATCAATGAGATGACTGCCTGCACCTGTTGATGAAAGAATGGTTGTATCCGAAATTGGCGAACAATGGTCACCAAATACAGAACCAGCTAACACTGCAGCAAGAGCTGGAAGCATTAGATTGATATCTGATGCTGCTACGATATCCCCTGCGATTGGGAGCATCATTCCGAAGGTTCCCCAAGAAGTTCCTGTAGCAAATGCCATGATACCTGCTACAACAAATAGAATGACAGGTAAAAATGCAATATTAATATTAGACTTTTCAACAAGGCCGGCTAAATATTTTCCTGTTTCAATCTGCCCAATTAAGTCCACGATCACCCATGCAAATAATAAAATATAAACAGCTGGAAGCATTGATTTAATTCCCTCAATGATACCTTTCGGGAGAATACTTATACTTACTGCCTTTTTTGCATAGACTTGAACAAGGAATAATAGTAGGGTGATAATGATTCCAAATAAGCCACCATATAATAGTGATCCTGTTACATCTGTGTTTTCCAAAATGGAAAACATCGTTACATTGCCTTTTGAAGCTTTATAGCCTGTCCAAAATAAGGAACCGACAGTACCGATTACTAATGCGATAATTGGCCATACTAAATCCCCAACAGAACCTTGTTCACTTTGAGGTAATTCTTGTTTTAATTCTCCAAGTACTGGCTTTGTGGGGTCGATAACCTCTCCAGTAGTCATTGCTCGATTTTCATGAACCTTCATACTTCCGATATTAATATTAAACACTGCAACCGCAATGACCATTAACATCGCTGATATTACATATAAATTCATTGGAATAATTTGAATAAAAGCTGCTAATGGTGAATACTCAGTTATACCGTGTGTGACTAGGATTGGCGCAATAATCGCGATAATATAGGCACCCCAGCTTGAAATCGGTGAGACTACACAAATCGGCGCAGATGTTGAATCGATAATATAGGCTAGTTTTGCACGTGAAACCTTATTCCGATCTGTAATAGGTCTGCTCACTTGTCCAACAGCCAACGCATTAAAGTAATCATCAATAAAAATAATAATCCCTAAAACAGCAGCTAATAGCTGTGCACCGGTTCTTGTTTTAACCTTCGTTTGAGCCCATTCACCAAAGGCACGGCTTCCTCCAGAAATGGAAATAAAGGCAGTAATAATGCCTAATAGGAATAAAAATAAGATAATATAGACATTCCATGTATTGAGTGCACCTTCTGAAACAAAGACCGCTTTAAAGCTATTCCAAATGGTGTAAACGATGTCTTGCAGCCAAGCACCGATTCCTTCATTAAGTAATACTTTGCCGTGTAAAACGACTGAAGCCGACACAATTCCGACTCCAAGTGAGAGTAAAACTTTCCGTGTTAAGACAACCATAAGAAGAGCAATGATTGGTGGGATAATTGAATAAATAGTTCCAGACATAATATAATCCTCCAAAATTGGTATTTCACGGAGGGCTGTTTGTACGTAGTGAAAGAGGTTTTTAAAAAAATAAAAAGAGAGTAATGATAGAAAATAACTATCATTACTCCCAGTAATGTTATGTTATCCTCCATCACGATCAGTAGCCCTCCATTATAGATCTGACTCTATAATGACAGTGTTACCCTTTTTCAAGGCAACCCCAACAAAAATAACGTTGACAAAGTTCATTTTTGCTTCGGCGAAAAATCCTTTCAACTATGATCTTCGTTGTCATCCTCACATAGTTTACTCTTAATTCCCGCACCTCTACCTCATCGATCCGATAAGGTGGTATATTCATTTTTGATTTCCTTCTGTAGTATAATTCATTACACTCTATAAATCAATTATTCTAATATAGTATTTTTTGTTAATCTGTTGGAATTTCGATTGAAGGTGAAGAATCACTGCCATTGTTATAGAATTCTGGGACATCGTGCAAAATATTTTGATTGATCACTGGAACGATGGTTTCAATTTCAACCTCGCCTGTTGAAAATGGTAAAATAACCTGCATAGTCACAGTGGCTAAAACATTGTATTGAAACCATCCATTATTAATTCCCCACTCATCAATTCTTCCTTGTGGCGTTGTTTCTCCAAAACCAACCATATGAAATCGGATCGGAATTTCCGGACCTAAATTACCTAAGATGGCATTATTTGTTGCTTCTCCTAGCGGTACTTTAAAAACAAATCCTGTTTGCCCTGTTGCATTATCTTTTTCAAGTTCTAAATTAGGGTATTCCAGTTTATGAATGTCTCCTTCATTTACATACTTTAAGTATTTTTCAATATTTCCTAGGGTCTCTGTCGCCATTTTATTAACAACTTGAGTATTGTAACTAATTACTTTCCCTGTTTCATCTGTTTGGACAATACTTAAGTCCTCTTGAACTAATTCTTCCTGATTTAATTGTTGGTTTATCGCATTTTTGATAACCGAAGCAGCTACCTTTTTTGTTTCATTTTCAGCATATGCCATAAGCGCAGGCTCAATCGCTTTATTAACAATGAATAATCCAATTAACGTCGAGAAGATAAAAAAGATAATGGTTAGTAAAAAGACGTAACGAAAAGGCAAGGGCCCTTTCCTTCTTGGTTGTAGGCGACGTCTGAATTTTGCCAAAAGAAATCCCCCCTTACATGCTATATGTATGCAGGTAAGGGGGGATGTACGATACTTATTTTATTCTCTTTTTTTATATAGAATACCTTTCTTTTTAAGGTATTGAATGTTAAACCATCTTTAATAAGGCGTCTCTGCCTTTCATTCCTAATGTAATGCCTCTTTTCTCAGCTTCGTATGTGATTGATTCAAGGGGGGCATCCAGTAATTGCTCGATTGTTCGAACACCAACTGCCCTACCAGCAATAATGCCTCGTTCTTTAAGTTTTTCATTCAATAATGCAACGTCGAGGGCACCACACATAATATAGCCATTTTCATTTGTAACTGCCATAAAATTGGTCTTAGGAAGTTTAACGGTAATGGCTGTAAATTGATGATTATCAATTATGATTGGTGTCATTGAGACCATTCCTAGCACACTCCTTTCCATACTAATTTATGTACAGGGAAAGAGAATTGTGTTAGAAATAGGTGCTTGACTAGACCTAACTTTACTGTACTTCTTTTGGCTAGGAACCTTAGGACCCTTTACCGATTGTTTTTATTTTTTCCGCTAACAGGTCCCTCAAGAACTCTGGCATATAATATTTTTTATCCTTTGCATCCCGGATTACTGGGAAAAGCAACCCGAACGTATACATGTCAATGGTGGCTACGGAATACAATTTATCCGGCTCAAGCTCTTCGCCATTTATTTTAATCGTAGTGATATGGTCGACTCCATCTGAAAGCTTCGTAGTTTCAAGCTCAACCCCGTCGTACACCATTTTACCCATAACCTTTCCACGAAAGCCTAACCCCTTAATTCTGAGGCTTTCCATTTCCTTTGTGTTGGCCTGCAAGATGATTTCCTTCAGTTCATCACCCATTACCCATACCTTACATGGATTGATTGGATGAGGACAGATTCGATGCAGGTCTTCTCTTGTTACTTTTCCGGCTGGAAGCGAGTCAAGCAATAGCCCCGCATTAACCATTGACAGGTCTCCATCACACCATTCACGGAGCACTTCGGCTAAAAGTTTAGAAAAGGAGGTTTCAGCAAACCAATCACTTATTAATGGTTCATCAATGACCGCAATCACATCATCTTTTAACATTTGAATACTTTCCAATAAATAGTGGGAAAGGATGTCATTTGTTTCTTTGCTCTCTGGAAGCGATTTTGTAGCGATTACATTTGCTGTACTTTCAATAAGCTTTTTTTGTTCTGAATCAATGTGAAGTGTGACATGACCGATGTAATTTCCATATTTTTGGGCACAGCAAAGCAGTGTATTGTTAATTCGTTTTCCGTTTTCTAAAAGGTGATGGGTATGCCCACCAAGGAGTACGTCAACTTCTGGAAAGTCTCTCGCAATTTGTTCATCTTCATTAATCCCTAAATGGGACAATAACAGGATCATATCTGTTTGATCTTTTAGTTCAGCAAGTGTTTCCCTTAAAACAACAAGTGCGTCCTTAATATTCCATCCAAGTAGCTTATACAATCCAATATAATGAACCGTTAAACCAATTATTCCAATTTTAAAACCACTTGGCAAAACGTAAATATCATAGGGACAAGCCCATTTTGGCAGCTTTCCATTTTTGTCAAAAAGATTTGCAAGTAATACTTTAAATTCAGCTTCATCGTATAAAGAATCGAGATGTTCATAGGACATCGTAATTCCCTCATTGTTGCCAATTGTTGCATAATCGTATTGTAGTTGATTTAAAAGCTTAACATTCGTTTTTCCATAGGACGCTTCTGAAATTGGGTGAAAGCGATCGATATGGTCTCCAATATCAATTAATAACATTTCTTCATTGTTTTGTTGGTGCAGCTGTCTCATTTCCGTTATATATTTTGTGATTTTCGGCCAACGATCAAAATGGCTATGGAGATCATTTGTATGATAAATATGTACTGTTTCAATCAATCCCTTCACCTCCTCTAAAAACCTTTTATGTATTAACTAAAAAAGTCCATTTGTCGTGGGGCAAGACCTCGGTATTCGATTCCGAACATATCAATAAACTGTTTGGCATTGGAAGCTGCATCTCCACCTGAGTTATTATTAAATAACACATAGATGATTTCACTACCATTGTTTAGCTTTTGAACGTGGTCAACCCATTCTTCTAGCTCTTTCTTATTATACTTGTATAAGTACCTGACATCACGCCAATTGCCTTCGTTTGGCTTAGTCCATCCATGAACATTACGACCATGAAAACGTACAAGTGTTTTCTGTTGATTTGTCGGGTGAAGGACTAGTGGAATTGAACCAGATCCAGCCTGTGGTTCATCACAGATACTATGGATCCACCCTTCCTGTTCCATGAATAATAAGGTTTGATCTTTTAGTTGCGGGGAAAACCATGATTGATGGCGAAATTCAAGTGCAACTGGGATATCTCCCATTTGTTGCTTACACCACCGTAGGTAGTCGACATTTTCACGTTTACAATCATACCACGGTGGAAATTGAAATAAAACCATGGCAAGCTTGTTTGCTTTTTGATACGGTTCAAGTGATAAAGTAAAGGCATCAAACATTTCCTTTTTTGATGTAAATGGTATTTCACCACGCTGATGGCCTGTCATCCCTTGATAAGCTTTAACAATAAATTGAAAGGACTCCGGTGTGTCACTTACCCATTTTTCCACGTTCCGTTTTGGCTGTATGGCGTAGAAAGATGCATCCACTTCGACAATTGGAAAATGACCAGCATATTCCTTTAGTTTATCTCTTGGCGAAGTTCCAGCAGCATACAGACTTTCATGTTCCCCCCACCCCGTTACACCGATGTAGATCATTAGTTCACCTCATTACGGTTTTAAATGTTCATCAATTCTATTCTCTATTTTAACACTTAGAGGGAATTTTTTAATACATCGCGATTATATCCATACACCCAAAATAAAAATACACCATGCATTTTTCTCGCATGGTGTATTTCAAGCTTTACATCCAAACCACTCTTAATACATTACTTGTAAGCCGTCAACATTTATTGCCTGACCTGTTATATATCCTGTTTCAAGTTTTTATCAATTCATTCAAACCAAGAAAATCCAACGCATTTTGTCCTAGCATCAATTTTGCATCCTCTTCTGAAATATCCCCAAGGCTGTCTATAACCTTTCCTACCGGCTTTTCGCGTAGAAGGAATGGATAATCAGATCCGGCAATAATTTGTTTTGTTCCAAAACGTTCAATCATAAATTTCAAATTATCCGAATCGTAAACGAGTGAATCATAATAAAGCTTTTTCGCATAATAGCTTGGTGGTTTTTCTGTATTTCGGGTATCCGGCCAGACTTCCCATCCTTTATCCATTCTTGGAAGAATATAAGGCAGCGACCCTCCACCATGCGCAAAGCAAATTTTTAGTTCTGGCAACTTGTCTAGCATCCCGCTCATAATAATGCTTCCTGCCGCTAGAGCTGTCTCTGATGGCATTCCAACGGTATACATGGAATTGAAACGTTGCAACCTTTCTTGTCCTAGCGTTGCCCAAGGGTGGACAAAAAGTGGAACATTCATTTCTGCTGCTGCCTCAAAAAAAGGATATAGGGAATCATCATCGAGATTCAGTCCGTTAACATTGGATCCTATTTGAATTCCTTTAAGGCCAAGCTCATTAACAGCCCGCTCCATCTCGGCTATCGCCTTTTTCACATCCTGCAGTGGGACTGTGCCCATTCCAATAAACCGATCCGGGTATTTTTTAACTACAGAAGTGATAAAATCGTTTTGTGACTTGGCAAGCTCCAATCCCGCTTGTGAATCTGACCAGTAAGTGAAGGTAACAGGAATTGGTGACAGTACCTGAATATCTACACCCTCCTTATCCATGTCTTTTATTCGCTTTTCAGCATCCCATGTCTGGTCGGTTATCTTTCTAAACGTTTTACCCTGTATCTTAATTTCAGCACCACAGCTGCAGGTCTTGTGTAAAGTCGGAAACCGTTCATCTGCATATTTTGCTGCTAGGTCAGGGAAATCTTCTGAAATGATGTGGGTATGAAAATCAACTCGTAAATTTTTTGTCAAAGCTAAAAAACCTCCCTCTATAAATGTTGATTTACCAACGGTTTGATCCGTTAGTGGGGTGTCAAAAAAATATTTTTCGACACAATTCCTAACAGTATTTTTAAAATATGTGAAACTATTCCAATACATGGGTACGCTACGCGGTCACTACTGGATAATGCTGGTAAGTAGTGCTAGGGAATTATACGATGCACAATGGATCTCTGCGTAGCTTATGATGACGTACCCTCCCATGTCTCTGGGCATCAATG
>NZ_SLUB01000061.1 GCF_004799755.1 Bacillus timonensis
GTCGTCAGCGTCAGATGTGTATAAGAGACAGGTGGAATTACGGGAGTGTTATCGGGGTTTATCGGACCTAATTTGATACATAATATATTATTTAAACACGGTGATACCTTTTGGGTTATTACCCCATTTTCTTCAAATATTTTTATGTTTGTGGCTGCTGGTTTTTTCATTTTGTTTTGCATCGGGATGATATTTGAAAGCAAAATGTGGAATTATGCGGGGGGACTCTTTCTTTTAATATCTATTATTCTAGGTTATTATGCTAATTTTGGAAACTATACACTTGTTTCCGAACACGCAATTACAATTAAGAACATTACAAAAGGCGTTTACCAATGGGACGACATCAAAGAAGCAATCTATATAGAAGAAGGATATAAAAAAGAGGGGAATCTAACAGTAGAGGGTGATAAAATGTTTCACTTAACTTTCAAGGATAACAAAGAAGAGACATTTGAAGTTTCAAACCGCAGCTTAATGGCGAATAAAATAAAACAAAAGCTTGAAGAATATGATATAGAGGTTCAATCAAAGTAAGTTTTCACCACTAATTTTGTTAGATATCATATTCAAGAAAGGATTTTTCCTGTTTTTACCGAATTAAAAACTATAGGGACCATGAAAACAGGGGGAACACAAATACAATGAATCTAGTCAAAATAAAGGGAGAAAAAGTAACCTTACGTCAAGTGGAAAAAGAAGATTTACCTACGCTTTGGGAGATGCGCTATGGCAACTTAAATCCAGAATGGAAAAAGTGGGATGCGCCCTATTTTACACATAAGTTCAATGATAAAGAAACATATTTAAAAAAAGTTGAGCACCAACTCACCATGCAACACCACCCATTAGATCAAATGATTATTGAAGCGGATGGTCAAATCATTGGGACGGTCATTTTTTACTGGGAAAGTGAGGCAACCAGATGGCTTGAAATGGGCATTGTCATCTATCTTCCCGAATATTGGGGCAATGGATACGGAACGGAGACAATGAAGCTATGGATTGACTATTTATTTGAAACAATCCCGTACATCGAAAGGGTTGGATACACGACATGGTCTGGAAATCATCGGATGATTAAGGTTGGCCAAAAACTTGGAATGACACTTGAAGCACGAATGCGAAAATGTCGCTATTATAATGGCGTCTACTATGATTCGATTCGCATGGGCTTACTTCGGGAAGAATGGGAACAATTGAAATAGTATGTCAGACCTGCATTTCGGGAGAAATGCAGGTTTTTCAATTTGGAGGACTTTACTAACGCCGATAAAAATGAATTAATGTCGATAAAAATCAAAATACATTGATAGATTAAATTTTGGACTTAAATGCGATGTGCGTAATGTATCAAAAATGAACAAATTTCCAATTTTAATTGACACCTTTTCTATGGTATTTTAATATTGTATATGAGCATATGCTCATATACTTGAGGGTCAGCCTTGCTACAAGGAGTTGCAGATGATGCAAAATTTATTGCTCAGCATATCCAGGATGCCAAGCATAATTAAGAAAGAAGGTTGAAAAAGTGGAACAAAAGGATCATTCTTTTTTATCGCAAACAACAATTGACGAAGCATCACGGATTTTTAAAGCACTAGCGGATCCAACACGAATTAAGATTCTGTACTTATTATCTCAAGAGGAATGCTCGGTCAACCATATCGCAGAGGTTCTCGAAATGTCACAATCAGCTGTATCCCATCAGCTTAGCCTGCTACGAAATCTACGGTTAGTGACATACCGGCGCGAAGGTAACACATTCCTTTATACATATGATGATGAACATGTCATTACCTTGCTACACCAGGTTATTCATCATATTGAACACGAATAGGAGGGGAGAATGATGGGACATCACCACCATCATCACGGACACGACCATCATGGTCACCATCATCACCATCATTTTGATGAAGTGAGAGAAGGAAATAAAAAAGGTTTACTCATTGCGTTGATTATTACTACAGGAATTATGCTACTTGAATTTTTCGGAGGATTAATTACAAATAGTTTAGCCCTATTATCTGACTCAGGTCATATGCTAAGTGACGCAAGTTCTCTATTTTTAAGTTTAGTTGCGTTTTGGTTTGCTACCAGACCAGCTTCACCGAAGAAAACCTACGGATTTTACCGATTTGAAATTTTGGCGGCGCTTTTTAATGCAATTACGTTGTTTGTCATTGCAGGCTTTATCGTATATGAAGCATTTCAACGCTTTTTTGATCCACCCACAGTTGCAAGTGGAACCATGATGATTATTGCTGGAATTGGCCTTTTGGCAAATCTACTAAGTGCTTGGTCATTGATAAGTAAAGGCGATGTGAAAAATAACGTCAACCTACGCAGCGCGTATCTACATGTTCTAGGAGATGCTCTAGGTTCGGTCGGGGCGATTATCGCCGGTGTGCTAATGCTACTCTTTGAATGGTATATTGCGGATCCAATTATTTCGGTTGTGGTAGCTCTCCTTATTTTAAAAAGTGCTTGGGGTGTTCTAACGACGTCCATTCATATTCTTATGGAAGGCACACCTATTACAATTGACCAAAAAGACGTAAAAGCAACACTTGAGGAAATTGACGGGGTGATTGATGTACATGACCTCCACATTTGGACGATTACATCGGGCATGGATTCACTCACTTGTCATATTTTAATTAAGGACGATCACGATAGTCAGGACATTTTACAGCAAGCAATTGATAAAATACGTGATAAATTCAAAATTGAGCACACCACAATCCAAATTGAAAAGTCGGAAATTGAGCATGTAGAAATGCGAGTATAGAAACATCAGGGGCCTCCAATTATGAAGGCTCCCTTCTTTCATTTAAAGATGATTGTGGTGTAAAATGATAGTACGAGAGGTTCTATATAGGAGTTGGAGACATGAAAGTTCTTGTTATAGAAGATAATGAAAGTGTTTGTTCCATGATTGAAATGTTTTTTTCAAAGGAAGGCATTGAAGGCGAGTTTGTCCATGATGGTCTAAAGGGGTATAACCGTTTTAAAGAGGAAAGCTGGGATTTACTCATTGTCGATTGGATGCTGCCTGGAATGGATGGGGTGACCATCTGCCGAAAAATTCGCGAGGAGAAAAGCTCCGTTCCAATTATTATGCTCACTGCGAAGGACAGTGAATCTGATCAAGTACTGGGACTGGAGATGGGGGCGGATGATTACGTGACAAAGCCATTTAGCCCACTAGCCTTGATGGCGCGGATCAAGGCGGTCACGAGACGCTACAATAGTAAGCTATCAGAAGAAATGGAAACCGGAACACTTCGAACCGAACATTTTCAAATCAACAAGAATACAAGAGAAGTCATTCTAAATGGGACGCCGATTACGAACTTAACACCTAAGGAATTTGACTTATTGTATTATTTTGCACAGCATCCGAAGCAGGTGTTTTCAAGAGAACAGTTATTAGATCGGGTGTGGGGCTACCAATTTTATGGGGATGAGCGCACAGTTGATGTACATATCAAGCGACTTCGTAAAAAACTAGGTACAACCAACCAGCCCTTTTTCCATACAGTTTGGGGTGTAGGCTACAAATTCGATGAGTCCTTTGAGGGAGAAAAATGAAATTTCGGTACATGTTTCAGCAGCTTGTAAGTCACATCAGCGTGATTGTGGTTGCATTTGTTATTTTAAGTATTGTGTTTGCACATTACGTTGGGAATCTTGTCTTTGAAGAAAAAGTCCAAGAATTAACGACTTACGGTGAGAATATCATTAGTGATATTAATCGAACCTCTAATATCGATGGACTAATACGTCAATACTCAAATATGTTAGGTGAGAGAAATATATTATTTACGGTGTTTGATGAAAATGGTGTAAGCATAAGTACTGTCGGTGGATTTGTACCACAAGTGGAGTTGAAAAAGAAGGAGTGGGACAAGGTCCGGAGTGGACATGTCGTGTCAGTCAAACAGGATTATAAGCGATTTGAGCAGGAAGTCACGTTTATTGTCATGCCATATATGATTGGGAAATCCTTTGTTGGAGGGGTCCTTCTAGCGTCACCCATCAGTGGGACACAAGAAATGATCCATGATATTAACCAATATTTGTTTTACACGATGTTTTTGGCACTCGCAGTTGCTCTTTTAATGAGCTGGCTTTTGTCAACGATTCATGTGAAGCGCATCAAACGCTTAAGGAAAGCAACCTCAATGATTTCTGCTGGCGATTATTCAGTGAAACTGCCATCTTCTGATTTTGATGAAATAGGTGAGCTATCACAGGACTTTAACAAAATGGCACTACGGTTGCAGAAATCGATGGAGGAAATTGAAAGCCTAGAGAGCAGGAGACGAAAATTCATGGCCGATGTCTCGCATGAAATGCGGACGCCTCTTACAACGATTAGTGGTGTGATTGAAGGAATTAAAAACGATCTGATTCCTGAAGAAGAAAAGGAAAAGGGTGTTCAGTTAGTAAGTCAGGAAACAAAGCGCCTGATTCGTCTTGTGAATGAAAACTTGGACTATGAAAAAATTCGATCCAATCAAGTAACACTCCAAAAGGAAATGATTGAATTAATCGAAGTGCTAGAGGTTGTTAAAGATACTCTTGAGCCACAGGCAGATGAAAAAAATGATCACATAATCGTTGAGGTTCCTGAAGGTTTAATGATTACAGCCGATTACGATCGCTTGATTCAAATCTTAATCAATATTATAAAAAATAGTATTCAGTTTACAGATAACGGCACTATTTGGATTCGTGGAAGAGAAGGAGAGCACGAAACGGTGATTGAAATCGAAGATACTGGAGTGGGAATTGATTCGTCAGAAATCGAGAACATCTGGCATCGTTTTTATAAGGCTGATGTTTCGCGAACTGGTACGCCGTTTGGGCAGTTCGGTCTAGGGCTTTCGATTGTAAAACAGCTCGTTCAACTCCACAATGGGAAAATTGAAGTATCTAGTGAAAAGGGAAAAGGAACGAAATTCGTCATTCGAATTCCATCTGAGTAAATCCATCATATTTTGGTGGGTTTTCTTCAATTTTTTCCATGTCTTTTCAAGGTTTGTTAATATTTTGTTCATAATTTATGTCTATGATAAATACATGGAGTTAGTTAAGGAGGAATTCATAATGGAAAACGATAAACGTTTTAATGAATTTAATCATACAGAAGATCAACCAAACAACTTAGATAATCGTAATGACGAAAATCATTCTGAACAACAAGAGATGAAATTTGATACGGAAGTAGAGCAAGTAAATCCAGTGCAGGTTGAGTCAGAAACAATTCAGCAATCGGCGGTTACCGAAGAAACTACACTTCGCTCATCGATGCCTAAAGAAAAAAAATCAAATGGAAAGATGAAAAGTTTTCTATCCATGGTATCTGCTGGTGTCCTTGGCTCGGTATTAACACTGGGAGTTGCACCACATATTGACGGCTTACAAGGATATTTTAATTCAGGTGAATCTGTGACCGAGCCGCAATCTGAAGTGATTGAAGCTTCTGGACCTGTGAAAATCCAACCAACGGCGGTCAATGACTCAACGTCATCTGTTGCAGATATGGTTGAAGATGCATCAAAAGGAATCGTTGGAATTACGAGTATGCAAGCACAACAAAATCCGTTTAGTAGAAATAACTCACAAAGTGTCCCAAGTGGAACAGGTTCCGGAGTTATTTTCCAAAAGGATGGAGACGAAGCTTATATTGTAACGAATAACCACGTTATCGAAAATGCAAACGAAGTGGAAATCTCCCTTTATAATGGTGAAAAAACAATGGCCAAGTTAATTGGAACAGATCCATTGACCGATTTAGCTGTTTTAAAGATAGATTCTAAAAACGTAGAGGCCGTTCTAGAATTTGGTGATTCGGAATCTCTACGCCCTGGTGACCAGGTATTTGCAATTGGGAACCCACTTGGACTTGATTTGTCAAGAACCGTCACATCAGGGATTGTAAGTGCAAAGGACCGAAGCATTTCTGTTGATACCTCTGCAGGTAGCTGGGAATTAAACGTTATTCAGACTGATGCGGCCATTAACCCTGGTAACAGTGGTGGTGCTCTGTTAAATACACAAGGGCAAGTTATTGGAATTAACAGCTTAAAGATTGCGAATAGTGGTGTGGAAGGATTAGGATTTGCCATCCCTAGTAATGATGTTGTACCGATTATTAACAGTTTAATTGAAAGTGGTAAAATTGAGCGCCCATTTATCGGTATAGGATTAGCGGATCTTGCGGAAATACCAAGAATGTATTATGCCGACCTTCCTGAAGATATAAAAGAAGGAGTTATCGTAACAAGTGTTGCACAGAACTCTGCTGCTGAAAAAGCTGGCTTAAAAATGACCGACGTGATTGTAAAAATCAATGACACTGAGGTTAAGAGTTCAATGGATCTACGAAAATACTTATATTCAAAAGTAAAAATTGGTGATGAAATTCAATTAAGCTTTTACCGCGGCGGTAAGCTTGAAACAGCAAAACTAACCTTAACAAGTAATAACACTGGAATTGAATAATGCATTAGGAAGACCCAACCTGAAAAAGGTATGGGTCTTTTTATAGTTTTTAATGTAAATACTTCCGACAAATTTTTCTATTGCCGACAACATTTCCCGGGAAACGACAGCATGCATTTTTTACTTGCAGCATTCAAAAAATTATAAATTTTACTAAATGGTTAATTGTGGTATTATTTCCGTAAATATCAAATGTTGATAAAAGGGGTTGAATGATGAAATTTATAGTTACATGTCTTTTAATATTATTTATCGTATTGGGATCGTAAAAAACAAAGATAAAAATTATGCCAAACAAGTAGGTGTGTCATTAATGCTCCTTGGGACTTTAAATGCATTAGCACTTTACAACGTTGACAACCTTTCGGGAGGTGAACTTGTTCAATATTTAGATGTCTTTTTCATTAATCCAGAACGAATGGACACTTATGGAAGTCTATCAATTGGAGTCGCACTAATCGGGCTCATCATCTATCTGTTTTCAGAGATTAAAAGATAGGAGGATTATCATGGGCTATATCGAAGAGTTAAGAAAAGTTGTTGGTAACCGACCGCTTAATCTAGTTGGTACGGCAGTTGGAGTAATCAATGAAAAAGGTGAAATCTTGCTTCAACAACGAAAAAACGGTATTTGGGGTGTTCCTGGAGGATTTTTAGAATTAGGAGAATCCACAGAAGATGCAGGTAGGAGAGAAGTACTAGAAGAAACAGGGCTGCAAATCGGAAAAATGGATCTAGTAGGCGTGTTTTCCGGAAAAGACCACTTTGTCAAACTCCCAAATGGAGATGAATTTTATCCCATTACCATCGCGTATATCACAAGAGAGATTTTGGGTGGACAGCTTGAAGTGAATCGAGAAGAAGGATTAGATGCTCGGTTCTTTAGTCTTTATTCACTTCCAGAAAACATGAATCCGCTTATTCCTAATTTACTACACACATACCTGCAAACTAGAAAAGTATAAAAAGCACTTGACAATCTTCAAAAAAATAAAATTACCAATGTTTTTTTAGTCCGATAGTATGATATGATAGTGGTATGTCATCAAAAGGCCTTTCATTCTTAGTGCTATTAAGAATGAAAAGGGGAATTTTGATTTGAAGAAAAGAACATGGACGTATGAGGAAATAGAGTTCTTAAAGGACAATGTAGGTCGAATGAAAATCTCTACGATTGCGAATCACCTACATAGAACGGAAACTGCCGTTGAATTAAAGATTAAGAGATTAGGGATTTCCAATACGAAGTCCTTCACCGGTCAGTTAACGATGCATGAATTAGCAACTCTATTGAAAATTGACCCAAAGTCTGTAAAGCTTTGGATTGACAACCATGGATTAAAGTACACAAAAAAGGCAACACGAAATACACGGAAATTTTACTTTATTAAACCCGAAGATTTTTGGAATTGGGCAAAGAACAATAAAGACCGAATTGACTTCTCCAAAGTTGAAAAAAATGCAATCGTGCCTGAGCCTAGCTGGGTTGAAGGGGAACGATCTAAGCAGAAGAGGGTTAATTACCGGTCATGGACTACCGTTGAAATTCATTCCATGATTGAGCTTGTCGCAATGGGTAAACCATTTTCAGACATTGGAAAAAGATTAAACCGTAGCCCAATTAGCATTCAACGTAAATATCAGCGTATGCGTAACGCCATTAGATAAGCAGAATACCAAACTATACAAAAGGCAAAATTGTTGAAAAACAATGACGCAAAGCCACGGGCCTAAGGAGAACTCTCTATGGCGGCCGGGTTGCTATAGAATGGAAGGGTACCTTTATTTGATGACGAAAAATGGGAGAGACTAGTTGTTAACTAGCCTCTCCCGTTTTCTTTTTGCTAGCTTATTGGTCTAGTGACTTTCCATCTACCTCTTTAACGCCATTCATAATTTGTACTGCAAAACCGACACAAATAAGAATAATACTTAAAGTAAGAAAATATGCTACAAACATGTAACCTTCACCTCATTACAGTATTTTTTCTATTTCTACATTTAGTATAGTGTGAACCAGTATAGGAGGCTGTGATGTGTATCACAGATTAGCTCCTTTTTTTGAAATTCCTCGTCAAAATTGGAATCAATTCACGTTGTAGTTCTTTTTTTTATGTGATATATTTTTTTAGATAGAAACTGTGATAACGGAAGGATAATTTGTATGAGTTATATAGATGAAGTTCAAAAACGAAGAACATTTGCCATCATCTCACACCCGGACGCTGGGAAAACGACGATGACTGAAAAATTGCTTCTATTTGGTAACGTGATTCGTGAAGCGGGAACAGTAAAAGGAAAAAAATCAGGAAAGTTTGCTGCATCGGACTGGATGGAAATCGAAAAGCAACGTGGAATCTCAGTCACATCAAGTGTGATGAGTTTTCCCTATGAAAACTTTTACGTCAATATTTTGGATACACCGGGACATGAGGATTTCAGTGAGGATACCTATCGTACATTAACTGCTGTTGACAGTGTTGTGATGATTATTGACTCCACGAAAGGTGTTGAACCACAAACAATTAAGCTTTTTAAAGTTTGTCGAATGAGAGGAATTCCGATTTTTACATTCATTAATAAGCTTGACCGTGAAGGAAAGGATCCACTTGATCTGTTAGCAGAAATTGAAGAGGTGCTTGGGATTGAGTCCTATCCAATGAACTGGCCAGTTGGTATGGGAAAACGATTTTTAGGGATTGTCGATCGTTATAACAATCGGTTCGTTCATTTTTCAGGGAATGAAGATGAAAAAATCATTCCATTACAGGAGCTAGAGGACGGCAAGCATCCAGAGATTACTGAAAGTCCGATTTATGACAGTGCGCAGGACGAATTACTCTTATTAGACGAAGCTGGAAACAACTTTGATGTAGAGCGTGTAGCTAAGGGTGAACTTACACCTGTATTCTTTGGTAGTGCGCTGGCAAACTTTGGTGTAGAAACATTTTTTAATACATTTTTACAATTTGCCTCAGCACCGAAGCCTCGTAAAACCAATCTTGGATTAGTTCCTCCAGAGGACGAAATGTTCTCCGGGTATATTTTTAAAATCCAGGCAAATATGAATACGAAGCATCGGGACCGGATTGCGTTCCTGCGTGTCTGCTCTGGAAAGTTTGAGCGCGGAATGAGCGTTAACATCACTCGTACCGGTAAATCAATCAAATTGAATCAAACGCAGGCATTTATGGCGGCAAGCCGTGAAACAGTTGATGAGGCATATCCTGGCGATATTATCGGTGTTTATGACCCGAACGTCTATCAAATCGGTGATACATTAACAGCTGGTAAAGAAGATATGCATTATCAAGAGCTACCTGTGTTCCCACCGGAAATGTATCGTAAGGTTCGCGTAAAGAACGTGATGAAGGCGAAGCAATTTAGAAAAGGAATTGAGCAGCTCGTTCAAGAAGGTGCGATTCAATTATTCAGACAAGAATCAAATGATGAATTTATTCTTGGCGCGGTTGGTCAGTTGCAATATGATGTGTTTGAATATCGATTAGAGGCAGAATACAATGTCTCAGTTGAATTCACTACCCTTGGAAATCGGATTCCAAGATGGATTGCGAATAAGAATGTGGATACACGCTTGTTCGATTCAAGAAGTTTACTTGTTCGTGACCGAAATGACCGCTATGTTGTTTTATTTGAAAATGACTTTACGTACCGCTATTTCCAAGATAAAAACAAGGACATCGAACTCATTGATTTATTTGAAAGTAACGACTATAAAGGTGTTTAAAATAAATCGCCCAGATACTTTTCTGGGCGATTATGTTTATGATAGAAAGGGATTAGCTATGAATTTTTTTCGGAAAACCTTCAATCAGGACCAACCGAATATTAAAGTGAGTACAATGCTACTACTTGTCTTTAGCATTGTTTCCATTCTCTTGTCGATTGGAATTGGACCTGTTTCTGTTAATCCATATACAGTTATCAAGATTCTTCTTTCAAAACTTCCATTACTCAGTATTGAAACTACCTGGACACAGGTTGAGTATAATATTGTCTGGGGCTTGCGTCTGCCTAGGGTTTTATTAGGGATGATTGTCGGGGCCTCGTTAGCGATTACAGGAGTTGTCATGCAAGCATTGGTGCGTAACCATTTAGCTGACCCGTTTATACTTGGGGTTTCATCAGGTGCGTCTGCAACAGCAACATTAGGGATGTTATTTGGTGCCTTTTCGATTTTCGGGACATATTCACTATCGATCAGTGCGTTTATTGGTGCTGCTGTGACGATTATCTTCGTTTATATACTTTCAAGAGTGAACGGTAGAATTAATGTCACCCATCTTTTACTATCAGGTGTAGCAATTGCACTTATGATGGATGCTTTGACAAGATTTATTACGCTAAGTGCACCAAATGCTTTAGGATTACATAATGCTACTTTTTGGATGTCGGGTAGTTTAGCTGGGGCGAAATGGGGCTATTTAACACTCCCACTAATTGTGGCGGTCTTATGTATGGGCCTGTTAATGAGCCAATATCGTGCCCTCAATGCCTTGCTTTTTGGAGATGAAACCGTGGGAACATTAGGATTTAATGTGGCAAGACTGCATAAAATGCTAATTCTTGTCGCTTCTCTTTTAGCTGGGGTTACAATTGCGGTGAGTGGTTCAATCGGGTTTATTGGGTTAATGGTTCCGCATATTGCAAGGTTGCTCGTTGGATCCGACCATAAACGCGTCCTTCCTGTAAGTGCGTTACTCGGAGGAATTTTTGTGATTTGGACCGATGTTGCTGCACGAATGGTGATTGCCCCTGAGGAATTACCAATTGGTATTTTAACGGCATTAGTCGGAGGACCTTTTTTTATTTGGTTATTAAAATCAAAGAAGCAATGAGGTGAAAAATTGAAACTACGGGTAGAAAATGTAAACTTTTCATTGGCCGAAAAACAAATTATTGAAGATATGAATCTATATGTTTCTGAGGGGGAGTTTGTTGGAATCATAGGACCCAACGGAAGCGGGAAATCAACTCTTTTAAAAAATATGTACCGGGCACTAAAACCAGATTCCGGTGTTATTTATTTAGACGGGAAAAATCTATTTGAAATGAATCCCAAAACCGTTGCTAAGAAAATGGGGGTCGTCGGTCAGGAAAATGAAGTTCCGTTTGATTTTAAAGTGGAAGAGATCGTTGCTATGGGAAGAAGCCCCTATAAAGGCCTTTTCGACGGAGATAGTCTGCAGGACCAAGAGATTGTTGCAAAGGCGATTAAGCAAATCGGGTTATCTGAAATGAAAAATAGAAATTTTAGTGATTTATCAGGTGGAGAAAGGCAACGGGTTGTGCTGGGAAGAGTGTTAGCCCAGCAAACAGACTTGTTGCTTTTAGATGAGCCAACAAACCATCTCGATATCCAGCATCAGCTACAAATTTTTGATTTAATTAAAGGGCTGGGGGTTACCGTTTTGTCAGCCATCCATGATTTAAATCTAGCTGCTCTTTATTGTGACCGATTATATGCTGTCAAGGATGGACGAGTGCTGCTTGCAGGAACTCCCGAAGAGGTGTTAACTTCTAAATCTATTTACAAGATTTATGGAGTTTGGTCAGATGTAACGATTCATCCAGTTACTAACAAGGTGGCGATTACCTTTTTACCTCAAAGTTTAGGAAAAGGAGAAGTTGAATGAAAAAACTAGTATTTCTTATGTTGCTTATGTTGGTTTTAGCAGGATGTGGTGCGCAAAAAGAGGACACCGCTACAAAACCAACTGAGGATTCCCTCATTATTGATAATTATGGTAGAGAAGTAGAAATACCGGAAAAGCCTTCCAAGGTGTTAACTTTGGGGCCGAATGCAACAGAATTGTTTATTGCGTTAGGCCTATCTGATTATGTAATTGGGAATAGCTTAGATAATCATAGCCGTGGTTCTCTGCCCGAATATGCGGAGGAATACGATAAAATCCCTGAGTTAACATATGGCTCTGCGACAAGAGAAGCTGTGCTAACAAGTGGAGCGGATTTTATTTATGGCATCGATTGGGAATTCGGCAGTGAAGGTCTGGACGTCGACGAGCTTGAAAGCTATGGAATCAAGGTGTATATGAATAAGGCGACAACGATGGAAGAAATCTATCAAGAAATCCTCGATCTCGGTAAAATTTTTGAAATAGAAGAGCGAGCGGAAGCATTTGTTGCTGAGCAGAAGGAACGAATTGCGGAAGTGCAGGAGAAATTGGTCGGTCAGGAACCAGTAAATGTACTAGTATATGATAGTGGTGGAAATGGTGTTTTCACAGCGGGCGGTACGAATTTCGAAACGCTGTTGATTGAGCTTGCTGGGGGACGAAATGTTTTTGAAGATATTACGGACAAACAATGGGCTACTGTCAGCTACGAGGAAGTTCTTGCTAGGAAACCTGATGTGATCCTAATACACGACTATGACGCACCGTCGATTGAGCAAAAAATGAAAGATATCAAAAATGACCCTGCTCTTTCACAGCTAGAAAGTGTTAAAAATGAAAACTTCGTTGTTATTTCATTAGAGAGCGTATTACCTGGAAACCGCATGGCATATGCGGTGGAGAGTTTAGCAGAAGGATTTTATCCTGAGGTGTTTAACTAGCTAGGGTAAAATATGTGTTTTACTTTAGTTGTTTTGGTATAGTAAACCTATGAAATTGTTGAAAGGACACGAATTTGATGCTATTGAAACTTTTGCTGGCGCTCATCCTTCCGGGTGTACTCGTCGTTTTCTTTACAAGGGTGACCTTTAATTACTATGTAGGGTTCTTTCTAGCGGTTGCTCTAATTGCTGCTTCCATTTATAAAGGATATGCGGATTCCATTTTTATCATCATTGCGGATATTATCTCGCTCGGAGTCGGATTTTTGTATGCAAGGAAGATGGGGAAAAGAGCCGGAAAATAAAAGTGTTATCAGGTTTTTTATGAAGGACCCGCCCTCTCATGATGCAGCTTCTTAAAAGTCCTTCATCGAGGGGATGAAGGACTGAATGCCTGTGAAGTTGCTTTGGATATTCCTTCATTTCTCCTCCATCTTCTCCAACTCTGAAACAATCACGGTTTTAATTTCAGCATCCCCAATTGCCCCATTATGAAAGGTGTTTGTATCCATCCAATAAAGCTGCCGAAAGCTAACCCCGTTATGTAACTCAATTTCTAAAAAAACACGTTCCCCTTCAAATTTTCCAGTTAAGTGTAAACCATACGGGTCATCTAGTCCAAGCCGATACCAAGCCTGGATAAATTGTTCCTTTGATTCGTCTGAAAATGTATGTAGACGGAAACCATCCTCGGTGCTTTCAATATGTATATTTTTTACCAATCCATCGAGTGGATAAAGCTCCCCAGCTGTTTTTGCTTCCTTATTTTCATCAACAACATATACTTTATCATCCGCCGCAACGATGAAAGAGGACGGGTACCCTTTTACCTCATAAATTGAAGTTCCTTTAGGCAAATAAGCAGCATCTCCATTAACCATCTTGTGATCACTGCATGCCTGCTCATTCATCTTGAAAGTCACCTTCCCAAGTTCTTCTCCCTTCTCAATCGAAATCGAGCCTTGTTCGTCGGAAGAATCAGGAAAATCGTGTTGATACTTTACATCGTTAATCATCAAAGCATCCACCCATTCAACAACTTCTCCATTTGTGCATCCTGATATTTCGATACTGTTATTGCATGAAACTAACAAGCCTATTCCGAAAACCAGAATAAGGATTCCAACCCTTTTTTTCATAAAACACCTCACCATTACATGTGTTTTTCCAAATTATAACATGTTTTGAAACAAATTGTTTGAATAAAAAATCGAATATCAGTTCGTATTTTTGTTTGTTTTAGGTTGGTTTGTGGTACAATGTTTCTATCGAGAAAAAGTCAGTGAAAAAACACATAAAACAGTTCAAAAAAAACGGATTGGAGGATTGCATGTGAAAGATCAATTTGAATTAGTTTCTAAATATTCCCCACAAGGTGACCAACCGAAAGCAATTAAAGAACTTGTGGAGGGAATCAAGGCGGGGAAAAAATATCAGACCTTGTTAGGTGCAACTGGAACTGGAAAAACTTTTACGATCTCAAATGTAATTAAAGAAGTAAATCGACCAACCTTGATTATTGCCCATAATAAAACATTAGCTGGACAGCTTTACAGTGAGTTTAAAGAATTCTTTCCTAATAACGCTGTTGAATATTTTGTCAGCTATTATGATTACTTCCAGCCCGAGGCGTATGTTCCCTCATCTGATACATATATCGAAAAAGATTCAAGCGTGAATGATGAAATCGATAAACTGCGCCACTCTGCAACATCTTCGCTATTTGAACGACGTGATGTCATCATTATTGCGAGTGTATCATGTATCTATGGTTTGGGTTCTCCAGAGGAATATCGGGAACTCGTCGTGTCCCTACGTACGGGAATGGAAATCGAACGTAATGAACTTTTGCATAAACTGGTGGATGTTCAGTATGAACGAAATGATATTGACTTCCGTCGCGGAACCTTCCGGGTCAGAGGAGATGTAGTCGAAATATTCCCAGCCTCACGTGATGAGCACTGTATTCGGGTGGAGTTTTTTGGTGATGAAATTGATCGGATACGTGAAGTTGATGCTTTAACAGGTGAAATTCTTGGCGAACGTGAACATGTTGCCATATTCCCGGCATCTCACTTCGTAACCCGTGAGGAAAAAATGCAAATCGCAATTAAAAATATTGAGGCAGAGCTTGAGGAGCGGTTAGCAGAGCTTCGTGAAAATGGTCAACTTCTTCAAGCACAACGACTTGAGCAACGAACCAATTATGACTTAGAAATGATGCGTGAAATGGGCTTTTGCTCCGGGATTGAAAACTATTCACGACATCTAACATTACGACCACCAGGTTCAACACCCTATACATTATTGGATTATTTTCCTGATGATTTACTAATTGTTGTGGATGAGTCGCACGTAACATTGCCACAGATTCGAGGTATGTTCAATGGTGACCAAGCGAGAAAACAAGTATTGGTGGACCACGGTTTCCGTCTTCCTTCCGCATTGGATAACCGCCCATTGCGATTTGAAGAATTCGAACAGCATATTGATCAAATCATCAATGTTTCCGCTACTCCTGGACCGTATGAAATTGAACACACCGATGAAATGGTGGAACAAATCATCCGTCCAACTGGATTGCTTGACCCTATCATTGATGTACGGCCAATTCAAGGTCAAATTGATGATCTATTAGGTGAGATTCAAGATCGCGTGAATAAAAATGAACGTGTTCTTGTGACAACTTTAACTAAAAAAATGTCTGAGGATTTAACGGATTACTTAAAGGACATTGGAATTAAAGTGAATTATTTACACTCGGAAATTAAAACCCTTGAGCGGATTGAAATTATCCGCGATCTTCGGATGGGTAAATATGATGTCCTTGTTGGAATTAACCTACTTCGTGAAGGATTAGATATTCCAGAGGTTTCACTTGTCGCCATTCTGGATGCTGACAAGGAAGGGTTCCTTCGATCAGAACGATCACTTATCCAGACCATTGGTCGGGCGGCGAGAAATGCTAACGGTAGAGTTATTATGTATGCTGATAAGATTACGAATTCAATGGAAATCGCGATTAATGAAACAAAACGACGTCGTGAGATTCAAGAGGAATATAACAAGAAGCATGGTATTACACCACAGACCATCCAAAAAGAAATTCGAGATGTCATTCGGGCTACGGTTGCGGCAGAAGAAACAGAAAACTATGAAGCGGCACCTAAGTTAACTGGATTATCGAAGAAGGAACGAGATAAAGTGATAGCTGACATGGAAAAAGAAATGAAGGAAGCCGCAAAAGCCCTTCATTTCGAACGAGCAGCTGAATTACGTGATTTAATTTTGGAGTTAAAAGCGGAAGGATGACAGACACATGGCATTAGATAAAATCATTGTGAAAGGCGCAAGGGCGAATAATCTAAAAAATATAGACATTACGATTCCAAGAGATAAGCTGGTTGTCGTTACAGGTTTATCTGGTTCAGGTAAGTCTTCCCTTGCGTTTGACACTATTTATGCCGAAGGACAACGACGATATGTCGAGTCCCTCTCAGCATATGCACGTCAATTTTTAGGACAAATGGATAAACCAGATGTCGATTCAATCGAAGGACTTTCCCCTGCGATTTCAATTGACCAAAAAACAACAAGCCGTAACCCAAGGTCAACCGTTGGAACAGTTACGGAGATTTATGACTATTTACGATTATTATATGCGCGTGTTGGTAAACCAATTTGTCCCAATCATGGTATCGAAATTACCTCTCAAACCATCGAACAAATGGTCGATCGGATTTTAGAATACCCTGAACGAACAAGGCTTCAAGTCCTTGCACCTGTTGTATCAGGTCGTAAGGGTGCTCACGTAAAAGTTTTAGAAGATATAAAAAAACAAGGCTATGTGAGAATCCGCGTAGATGGAGAAATGCTTGAGCTTTCTGATGATATCGAGCTTGAAAAAAACAAAAAGCATTCAATCGAGGTTGTTGTTGACCGTATTGTGATAAAAGAGGGTGTAACTTCGAGACTAGCTGACTCAGTTGAAGCAGCACTTCGTCTTGGTGAAGGAAGGGTTATCATTGATGTAATGGGGGAAGAAGAGCTTTTGTTTAGTGAGCTCCATTCCTGCCCTATTTGTGGTTTTTCGATTGGTGAGCTTGAGCCGAGAATGTTCTCTTTCAATAGTCCATTCGGGGCCTGCCCTGATTGTGATGGTTTAGGAAGTAAGCTTGAAGTTGATCCCGATCTTGTGATTCCTAACTGGGACTTATCACTTCGAAAGCATGCAATAGCTCCGTGGGAGCCAACAAGCTCACAATATTATCCGCAATTGCTTGAAGCGGTTTGTAACCATTATGGTATTGATATGGATATGCCAGTTAAGGATATTCCGAAGCATTTAATGGATAAAGTTTTATATGGAAGTGATGGCGAGGAAATCTTTTTCCATTATGAAAATGATTGGGGCCAGGTTCGTGAAAATTATATTCAGTTTGAGGGCGTTCTTCGAAATGTAGAAAGACGTTACAAAGAAACAAGCTCTGACTATATTCGTGAGCAAATGGAAAAATACATGGGTGAAAAGGCTTGCCCTTCCTGTAAAGGTCATCGTTTAAAAAAGGAAAGCCTTGCCGTTCAAATATCTGGAAAACATATTTCACATGTTACGGACTTTTCTATTAATGAGTCTTTAGAATTTTTCTCTAATGTTGAGCTTTCTGAAAAGGACATGCAGATTGCCAACCTTATTTTTCGAGAAATCAAGGAGCGACTTGGGTTCTTAGACAATGTTGGTCTTGATTATTTAACGCTAAGTCGTGCAGCAGGGACGTTGTCAGGTGGCGAAGCACAGCGAATTCGTCTTGCTACCCAAATTGGTTCACGATTAACAGGTGTTCTCTATATTTTAGATGAGCCATCAATTGGTCTGCACCAACGTGACAATGACAGACTCATTGATACGTTAAAAGCAATGAGAGATATTGGCAACACGCTAATTGTGGTCGAGCATGATGAGGATACTATGCTTGCGGCAGATTACCTAATCGATATTGGCCCCGGAGCTGGTACCCATGGTGGAGAAATTATTTCAGCGGGAACTCCAAAAGAGGTAATGGAGGATCCGAAATCCCTAACAGGTCAATACTTATCAGGTAAAAAGTTTATTCCACTTCCGGTTGAGAGAAGAAAACCGGATGGTCGCTTTATCGAAGTTGTAGGAGCGAAGGAGAATAATTTAAAGAACGTAACAGTGAAGTTTCCTCTTGGTATGTTCGTTGCAGTTACAGGAGTATCTGGTTCAGGTAAAAGTACTTTAGTGAACGAGATTCTTCATAAATCTCTTGCTCAAAAGCTTAATCGTGCTAAAAGTAAGCCAGGTGAACATAAAACCATTAAGGGACTTGAACATTTGGAGAAGGTTATTGATATCGACCAATCTCCAATTGGACGAACACCACGTTCAAATCCGGCTACCTACACTGGAGTATTTGACGATATTCGTGACTTGTTTGCGAATACAAATGAAGCAAAAGTTAGGGGCTATAAAAAAGGTCGCTTTAGCTTTAATGTGAAAGGTGGGCGCTGTGAAGCTTGCCGTGGGGATGGAATTATTAAAATCGAAATGCACTTCCTTCCAGATGTCTATGTGCCTTGTGAGGTTTGTCATGGGAAACGCTATAACCGCGAAACGTTGGAAGTAAAGTATAAGGATAAAAATATCTCAGATATATTAGATATGACGGTTGAAGAGGCAGTTTCATTCTTCGAAAACCTCCCTAAAATCAAACGTAAAATTCAAACTCTGTTTGATGTTGGGTTAGGCTATATCAAATTGGGACAACCAGCTACGACTTTATCTGGTGGAGAAGCACAA
Source organism: Bacillus timonensis (assembly GCF_004799755.1). Taxonomy (GTDB): domain Bacteria; phylum Bacillota; class Bacilli; order Bacillales; family Bacillaceae_L; genus Ferdinandcohnia; species Ferdinandcohnia timonensis_A. The sequence goes on from NZ_SLUB01000061.1 coordinate 18,939, forward strand.
CGTGTGAAACTCGCATCTGAATTACATCGTCGCTCCAACGGAAAGACGTTCTATATTTTAGATGAGCCAACAACTGGACTACATGTCGATGACATCTCAAGACTCCTAAAAGTATTACAGCGACTTGTGGAAAGTGGCGATACAGTCCTTGTGATTGAACATAATATTGATGTGATCAAAACAGCAGATTATATCATTGACCTAGGTCCTGAAGGAGGAGACAAAGGGGGTACCATCGTAGGAACAGGTACACCAGAAGAAATCGCAAAAATCAAAGCCTCCCACACCGGTCACTACCTAAAACCAGTCCTAGAACGCGACCGAGAACGAATGAAAGAACTCATCAAAGAAAAAGAAACGGTGTAGAAACAGACGAACCGTTTCTCCTGGTCCCACTTGAACCAGAGGGACGGTTCTTGTGGCTCCCTTATTAGAAAAATCCCGATTTGCTTCATCGCAAGTTGGGATTTTTTAAATGTATAATTCTCTCCGAACTGTAAAACTATGGTATCCTGTTAAGAGAATGAACGGATAGGTGATACCCATGCGAGAAATAGCTCAGAAAAAGCTTTATAGACTTTGGACAGGAGAATTATCAGCAGCCATTCTGTTTCCAATCCTATGGTTGTTATATATTCCAACATACGATTGGTAAATATTACACGAACCGGGATTGTACCTTTAAAACGATTTCCTTTGGTCTTACGTCGAGTGCTGCAAGTCTATCAAGTTTAATCCAGACTGGGGTATAGGAACCTCGGTTTTTATTTTGATTAGAGAACTCCTCTCCCAATCCTGTTCCAAATGTACCTTCAATAATCTCGGATAGGAAAAAATATTGAGTTCCACAATAATTGACAGTTCCAATACATTCATGGATCTTAACCTGTACCCCTAATTCTTCGTAGGCCTCTCTTATGGCGCATTCCTGAGGTGATTCGCCTGGCTCAACCCCGCCACCTGGAAACACATAATAAACAATGTCATCTATATTTCTTTTGATAAGTCCAACCTTTTTGTCTTTAATCAAAACAACAGAACCTCTGTCTCTCATTTGAATCCCCCTGCCAGTCACCTTCAATGGTAATCAGTGTTAGACAATTACCATGGTCCGAGATAAGCTTTTTGTAAAAACAGCGGACCACAGAACCGTCCCTATGGCTCCAACCCGAAAATGTATAGCGTTTTTTCTAGCTAATTATGATACTATATAATTGCAAGGTTCTCCAGTTTTTTCCTCTTTTGATTTATGTCCCAGTTATGCCTTCCTATATTATTTCAAATTCAAAAAATAGAATAAGAGGTGATGTTTATGCCCTAGAGCAGCAAGGGAAAAAAGCAAAACAAATGTCTATCATATCATCCTTAGAGGGATCAATCGGCAAACCATTTTTGAGGAGGAAGAGGATTCTTTTAAGTTTTTGGAGACTCTTAAGAGGGTTAAAGACAAATGTGATTTTGAAATCTATGCGTATTGTTTGATGGGAAATCATGTTCATCTTCTAATAAAGGAAGGGAATGAGGAGATTGGAAATACAATAAGGCGTCTTGGTGCAAGTTTTGTGTATTGGTATAACTTAAAATATGAACGAAACGGACATTTGTTTCAAGACAGATTTAAAAGTGAGGTGGTTGAGGACCTTCCGAACTTATTAAATGTAATTAGATATATCCACCAAAATCCACTAAAAGCTGGAATGGCTGATGATATTTCAAGTTACTTGTGGAGTAGCTATCGTGAATACATAGGAAAGTCTAGAATAATAGAAAAGGACTTTATTTTGAAATTGCTTCATACAGATAAAAATAAAGCGTTAATCCATTTTAGAACGTTTCACATGCAAGAATCACAAGAAAATCACCTCGAAATCACCGATCAACAGAAACTTACAGACACTAGAGCAACTGAAATCATCAGGAATATCTGCAATGTAGAACACTGCTTAGATCTTCAAAAAATATCAAACCCAACCACACGAGATACACATATCAAAAACCTAAAATCACACGGACTATCAATTAGACAAATAGCAAGACTCACCGGCATAAGCCGCAAAGTAATATCAAAAGCATAGGTGGCCGAGGGACCAAGGGGACGGTTCTCCCGGCTCCAAGGTGCAGAAAATTCTCAAAAAAGAGGCCGTAGGAACCGTCCCTATGGTCCCAAAGGAGCGTAAAAATGAAAATGACGATTCGGGTTATTGAGGTATTGTTAGGACTCATTTTTTTAGGTGCAGGATTAAATGGCTATGTTGTTTTATTTGGATTTGAACCGTTTGCTCCAACAAGCCCAGCTGCGATGGAGTTTTTGGGTGATGGCTATTTATTGGCCATGGAAAAGGGCGTTGAGATTATTGCAGGAATCTTACTGATTATTCGTAGATATGTACCATTGGCCTTAGTTGTTTTGGCAGGATTAATCGTCAATATTTTAGCATTTCATATTTTTGTAGATTCGGAGTTGCTATTATTAGCTATTGTGATAACCATTTTTGAAGCAATTTTAGCTTGGCACTACCGTGAAAACTTTAAAGGACTGTTAGAAAGAAAACCAAAACAATAAATCCAGTGGCGTGACCTTTGGATATTTTTTAAGACAGTTGAGACAGTTGTACGTTTTTTTGCTTCCTTCATTAATTTCAAGAAGAGTAATCAAAGGAGCCACAAGAACCGTCCGAAGCCACTGAAAAAGTCCCTATATTTATAATAAAAAAGCTTCACAACTATGCTGCAATTAGAAAAACGAAAGTTTTTTCTTCCTTTTTGAAATAAATGTCATTTATT
>NZ_SLUB01000062.1 GCF_004799755.1 Bacillus timonensis
GGACCGCCCGCGGAAAGCGAGTACCTGCAGCGGAAATCAACAACCTAGTTTTAGTTGACCCAATAAATATAAAAAATGAGGGGCTGTCCTCAAAAGTCACTTTTCAATGACTTTTTGGACAGCCCCTAAAGGAAATTACTTTCTTAACATGACAACATTTTTTTCTATATCCAGAGTGATAACTAAGTCAGTCATGCCAACAAATAACCCATTTTCAACTACTCCCGGTATCATGTTAGGTATACTTTCTATTTCACTATAGCTAGTAAGTGGAATGCCTAATTCTTTAGCCAATTCTTCCGTTTTTCATAAAGCATACTTATCATTGATCTAATTCTTTGCCAAACTTTCGTGATCAGTGGCAGACGGAGGTTGTTCCATCCATCCCTTTTCTATTAATAGATTTATACCTTCTTCAGCAATTAAGGCAATTTCGGTATTCATTCGTGCGTAATTTGCCGTTAAGTCTCTTCTTTGTCCCATTGATAATGCCTCACTATAATAAGCAATTGCTGCAGAAAGCAGTGTCGCTATATGAAATAGCATAAGTTTATCTGAAAAGGGTGGAACTGTTGAATCTGTTACTTCTGTTTCAAATAACTTTGGAACATGAAGATTCTCCTCTCTTAACATTGAACTTAGAATATCAAAGTGTTTAATACAAAGCTTACGAGCACGTTCCATATAATCTCGTACCTCTTTAGATTGACAAACTTGACTGAACCCTAACTCCAATACCATTTTCACCATTGTTTTCTGCATATTAAGATGCACACCACTGATTTCAATTGCGTTAATAGGTCTACGTTTCCCGAACCAACCAGTTAAATAATTTTGCTTCCTAACAAAATCAATCTTTTGTTGATTGTTTAAAGTAGGAGGTTTGTTAATAATTCCCTTATTTAAGGAAACACTAGTTACCCTATCATATAGTTCCAATGTTTGCGAAGTACATTCAATAAAGTATTTTCTGACATCCTCTCGTATACAAACACTAGTGGCACCAGCATATCTCGTCAAACCGTGAATTGTCATAATATGTAAATAAACAATTTTAAATGTATCAGTAAATAAACTAGGAGCGTCTACTGTGACATCTTCGTCAGTAAAGCCTATTGGAATTGGAAGATTTTCTAAGGATAAGAATTGCTTCGTTTTTTCTAAATGAGTTTCTGATAATTCTAAGGCAAATTCAAGTAAATCTCGAATATCTTCATCCTTTACATCATGTAACATATAGCGAAGAATACATCGTGACATACTATCGTTAACATATTGTGACCAAATGACAGCATTTTCTGATGCATTAATTTTAGTATGGTGATTAATTTGTTCCATTTTATCATCCCTCCTAGCTATTACAGATTAGAATAACCATTTACATTAATTTTATTTGTTATATGTTCCTGGCAAGATAAATATATTATCGTTTTCTTACTCATGTTTATAGGAAATCTTATATGATTGGAAAAGTTAAACATATTTTCTTGATAGGAAGATGCATTACACAAATAAAAGCAGAAGTTAAATAGGGAATTCATACCGTTTGAGATTCCCTATTTAACTTTTCTAAAAAACATACTCCAAATAAATTTTCTATCATTTTAATGGTTATTTCGGAAACTAGTGAGATCTCTCAACTATTTTTAATGACTCTTTTTTCTATTAAATGTGACAGATGTAATTCTGCTAGTTTTTTTCAACAACATGTCCACCAAATTCGTTTCTTAATGCAGCTACCACTTTACCTGTAAAAGTATCGCTGTCTAATGAACGGTAACGCATCAATAGGGACATTGCGATAACAGGAGTGGCTGCTTGTAAATCTAAAGCTGTTTCAACTGTCCATTTCCCTTCACCAGAAGAGTGCATAATCCCTTTAATTTCATCTAGCTTTGCATCTTTTGAAAATGCACGTTCAGTCAACTCCATGAGCCATGAACGAATAACTGAGCCGTTATTCCACACTCTAGCCACTTTTTCGTAGTCAAAATCGAACTTGCTTTTTTCTAATACCTCGAATCCTTCACCAATCGCTGCCATCATACCGTATTCAATTCCATTGTGAACCATTTTTAAGAAATGACCGCTCCCTGCTTTACCAGCATAGATAAATCCGTTTTTGACAGCTGTATCCTTGAAAATAGGTTCCACGATGCTCCAGGCTTCAGGGTCTCCACCAATCATATAACATGCTCCATTACGAGCACCTTCCATTCCACCAGAAGTACCGGCATCCATAAAGTGAATTCCTACTTCCTTTAGTTGGTTATACCGGCGAATGGATTCCTTATAGTGAGAATTTCCAGCTTCAATTACGATATCTCCAGCGTCTAATAATGGTGTCAGTTCATCAATTACTGAATCTACCACAGCATGCGGAACCATAATCCATACAACTCTTGGTTTTTCTAATGATTCAACAAGTTCTTTTAAATCAGATGTACCTTGAGCACCGTATTTCTTCATTTCTTCAACGGCACTACCATTTACATCGAAAGCTACTACTTCGTGCTTGTTATCAATTAAATTTTGACCTAAGTTTAATCCCATTTTTCCTAAACCAATTAATCCAACTTTCATGTTCATTTCCTCCTTAATAATCTAAAAATCTAAAAATATTCTTCACCTTTTATTACTACCACCATTTATATCCTTCCTCTGCCAATAATTGATGGGAAGCATTTGGTCCCATAGAACCGGATGGATATAAATGAAGGGGAATTGTATTTTCCTCAAAAGCCTCTAAGATAGGCTGTACCCATTTCCAAGACAACTCCACTTCTTTCCAATGTGCAAAGAATGTTGAGTCACCACGCATTGCATCGTAAATTAAAAGCTCATACGCTTCAGGAACATCTGCTTGCTTAGCAGAAAAATCAACATTGACTGGTTCGATTTTTCCATTGTTTAATGGGTTTTTACTATTTAATTGTAATGAAACACTTTCGTTTGGATTGATTTCAATCACTAATAGATTTGGCGCAGTTTCTTCTTCTTGATTCCTATACAAATCCTTTAACGTATTTTTGAATTCAATCACAATTCGGGTGGATTTCTCTGTCATTCTTTTTCCTGTGCGGATATAGAAAGGAACCCCTCTCCAAAAATCATCGTCCACACATAGACGGACAGCCACAAATGTGTTATTTAAAGAAGAAGGAGCAACTTCAGGTTCTCCTGTATACCCAACAACTGGTTTACCTTGGATTTCACCAGGACCATATTGACCTCGAATTACATGATTCACCACATCCTCTTTCTTTAATGGACGAAGTGATTCTATTACTTTTCTCTTTTCATTGCGGATCTCTTCTGCACTAATTTGTTTTGGCAGCTGCATTGCTGTCATCATCAACATTTGCAGCATATGATTTTGAAACATGTCGCGAATAGCCCCAGCTTGATCATAATAACCAGCTCTCTCTTCAACCCCAACTGTTTCGCTTGCAGTAATTTGCACATTTGCAATGTATTGATTGTTCCATAATGCTTGAAGCACTGGATTTGCAAATCCTAACGCTTCCAGGTTTTGTACCATCGGCTTTCCAAGATAGTGGTCGATACGAAAAATTTCTTCTTCATCAAAAGCCTTACTTAGTTTATCGTTTAATTCTTGAGCCGATTTTAAGTCATGTCCAAACGGTTTTTCGATAATTAGACGTTTCCAACCTTTAGTAGAACCTAGACCACTCTCGTTAATGTTGAAAGCAATCATATTAAAAAACTCTGGAGCAACAGATAGGTAGAACATACGATTTTCTGGAATATTCAATTCTTCTTCACGTTGTTTAACGAGTTCAAGTAATCCTTTATATCCTTCAGCCTTGATAGCATCTACATGGCTATACCGAAAGGCACGGATAAACACTTCAAGGTTTGAATCGTCATTTAGTGATCGTCTAGAAAATGTTTTTAAGGAATCTTCCACATGGTTTTGGAAATCAGTATCTGATAATTCTCCTCTGCCCACCCCAATAATTGAGATGGGCAGAGGTAGTTTTTGATCCAAAAATAAATTATATAGAGCCGGGAAGATTTTTCTTTTTGCTAAGTCCCCTGTCGCCCCAAATAAGACAAATGTCATTGCCTCCATTTTACATACCTCCAAAATTAAAAATTCCACTTATGCCTTTCTAAAAAAACTACTATAACTCTTGATAGCCAATCCCTGGCTTAGCCATATTTTTATTTGAACCTGCTTGGACCGTAATAATGATGTCCCTAAAATGCGAATGACCACATTTTGGACAATAACCATTATTCGATGTGAAGGTTAGACATCTTGAACAAACTTTGTGATGCTTTGCATGTAACCCGAACATACTATTCACCCTTTCAATGTAAACTTAATGCGGAAGATCAGATGACTGATCAAAAACCACAGTATTTCGTGAATCCAATGTTGCAACAAGATGTAAGTATAATACCTACATTTTTTAAATGGAAGTACGCACTTTTTATTTAAATAGTGATAAAAAAATAACATAATAACAAAATGTATACTGTAGGAAATAAACTCATCCATTTTTGTGTTAAATAAATCAAAAAGCCAGGGTGAGCATCCTCTCCCTGGCCACAAAAATAAAAGTGATATAAATTTGTTGAGAACAGTATTCTTTATGTGTTGAAGCTTTTGGCGTAATAAACGAGCTATCTAAAGCCACTCCTACTGTTAAAAAGAATATAATCAAAAAAATTTATTCATTCAATCTCCCAGCTAGAAATGTCTTTATTAATAAGAGATTTTTATTAATTAACATCAACAATGAAAATTTGGGCAATTATCAAGCAACTTATACAGAAAATTAGCCATGAGGAATGGTGCATTGTTTCTTTTAAAGTTAATAGTAAGACTATATAAGCGGTTTGTCTTATAGTATACTTTTTAGCACTATGTAAAATAAAAGTGCGTACTTTTAACGTTGAGTCATACGTTGTATACTTGCAATTGTTCAGTGAGAGGACATGATAATTCCTTATTGCTCGCAGGTACAGATAAAGCACTATAAGGATTATATTACTGTAAAAGTATTATTACACTTTGGAGACACTATCACTGTACAACAATAAAAAAATTATAGGAGTGAATATAGATGGAATTACAATTAGCATTAGATTTAGTAAATATCCCAGAAGCAATTGAGTTAGTTAAAGAAGTGGAGGAGCACATTGATATCGTTGAAATCGGTACACCGGTTGTAATCAATGAAGGTCTTCATGCTGTAAAAGCAGTTAAAAAAGCATTCCCTAACTTAAAGGTATTAGCAGACCTAAAAATCATGGATGCAGCTGGTTATGAAGTAATGAAAGCTTCTGAAGCAGGTGCTGATATCGTCACAATTCTTGGAACTGCTGAAGATATGTCAATCAAGGGTGCTGTTGAAGAAGCGAAAAAACAAGGTAAAAAAATCCTTGTTGATATGATTGCTGTAAAAGACCTTGCTGGACGTGCAAAAGAAGTGGACGCTATGGGCGTTGATTATATTTGTGTTCATACTGGCTATGATCTTCAAGCAGTTGGAAAGAACTCTTTTGAAGATTTACAAACCATCAAAGGTGTTGTAAAAAATGCTAAAACTGCTATCGCAGGTGGTATTAAGTTAGACACACTTCCAGAAGTCATCAAAGTACAGCCAGACCTTGTCATTGTAGGTGGCGGGATTACTGGACAAGCTGATAAAAAAGCTGCTGCTGCCAAAATGCAACAAATGATTAATCAAGGGTAATTCAGATCATGAATACAACTCAATATCTAGCTGAAATCATAAAAGAGTTAAATCGCTCCGTAGATTTAATTTCGAAGGATGAAGCTGAAAAATTAGTTAATGGGATTCTTGAATCAAAAAAAATCTTTGTTGCAGGCGCAGGTAGATCTGGATTTATGGCCAAATCATTCGCCATGCGAATGGTGCACATGGGGATAGATGCTTATGTGATTGGCGAAACCGTAACCCCTAACTTTGAAAAAGATGACATCTTAATCATTGGATCAGGTTCAGGAGAAACGAAAGGTTTAGTTTCCATGGTTGAGAAAGCAAAAAGCATCGGTGGGACGATTGCAGCTGTAACCATTTTCCCTGAGTCCACTATTGGACAATTGGCGGATATCACAATTAAGTTGCCTGGCTCACCTAAAGATCAGACTGAGAGTGATTTTAAGACGATTCAACCAATGGGCTCATTATTTGAGCAAACACTTTTACTATTTTACGACGCTGTGATACTTCGGTTCATGGAGAAAAAAGGTTTGGATACCAATAAGATGTACGGTAGACACGCAAACTTAGAATAATTATATTATTCCTCGAGTTCTAAATAGGAAAGACCGCAAGCTGTTTCCATGCAAGATTGTGGTTTTTCTGTTAGAACGAATTACTTTAAATTGTAAAAATTTAGGAGTGAAAAAATGATTTCTTTAAATGGAAAAACTGCAATAGTTACTGGCGCAGGAAGAGGCATTGGACGTGCTACTGCTATCGCCTTAGCAAAAGAAGGCGTTCATTTAGGCCTAATCGGCTTAAATATGTCTAATCTAGAAAAGGTAGCTGCTGAACTAGCACAATTTGATATAAAGGTTTCTGCAGCAACAGCAGATGTGACCGATCTTGAATCCGTTACCCATGCTGTTGAACATATCAAATCAGACTTAGGCACAATTGATATCCTAATAAACAATGCTGGTGTTGCTAAATTTGGTGGGTTCCTAGATCTAACACCAGAAGAATGGGAAAAAATCATCCAAGTCAATTTAATGGGTGTGTATAATGTAACAAGAGCAATATTACCAGGAATGATCGAAAGAAAATCAGGAGATATCATCAATATTTCTTCATCTGCTGGCCAAAAAGGTGCTCCTGTTACAAGTGCTTACAGTGCTTCTAAATTCGCTGTTTTAGGGCTAACAGAGTCACTTATGCTAGAAGTAAGAAAACATAATGTCCGTGTTACTGCTTTAACTCCAAGTACGGTCGTTACAGATTTAGCCATTGATACAAATCTTGTTAAAGGCAATGAAGAAAACGTGATGCACCCAGAAGACCTTGCAGAATTAGTCGTGGCTAGTTTAAAATTTAATCCAAGAGTATTCGTTAAAACAGCTGGATTATGGTCAACAAATCCATCATAAAAAGAAGCAGATCCAGTGGGGTCTGCTTCTTTTTGACGATTAACATTAAACAAAAACTAACTAAATAGGGTTTTGATGCGAGAATAATTCGATAAGGATATTAAATTGCTCCGATAAAAAAACTGTATGGAATAAATTCTACACAGTTTTTTTGAAATTCCTATTAGATTGTCAGCAACTCCAACAAGTGTCAAATAATATCCAATGGCATTTTCCTAGTAGGTTTAGGAAATACTTGATCAATTCTACTGAGATCTTCTTCAGTAAACTCAATGGTTGCTGCTTCAGCATTTGCTAAAACATGTTCAAGTTGAACCGCTTTTGGAATAGCGATGACGTTATTCGAACGGATGGTCCAAGCAAGAGCGATTTGTAATGGTTGGACATTATATTTGTCTGCAATATCATGAATAGCTGGATCGTTTAAAAGCTGTCTTCTTAAAGAGCCTCCTTGAGCAAGGGGACTGTAGGCCATGATTGGCATGTTATGTTCACGCTGCCATGGTAAGAGATCGAAGTCGATTCCTCTTGAACCTAAATGGTATAGCACTTGGTTCGTCACACAATTTTTTCCATTCACAGTGTTCCATAGTTCTTCCATATCAATGGTGTCAAAATTAGAGACGCCCCATCTTAAAATTTTCCCTTCTTCACGTAGTTTTTCCATTCCTTCAATTGTTTCCTCTAAAGGAACACGTCCTCTCCAGTGGAGAAGATATATGTCCAAATGATCTGTTCCGAGTCGTTTTAAACTGTTTTCACATGCTTTTGAAATCATATCTAAACCTGCATGATGGGGATACACTTTTGAGACTAAAAAGACTTCATTTCTGCGTCCTTTAATAGCTTCGCCAACTAAGCGTTCAGAGTCGCCATTTCCGTACATTTCAGCAGTGTCAATAAGTTTCATACCCAATTCTAAGCCGAGCTGCAAGGCTTTTATTTCTTTGTCTCTCACTTGGGGATTTTCCCCCATGTACCATGTTCCTTGTCCTAAACTAGGTAAAGAAGTGCCGTCAGGCAGGGTTACCACGTGTTTGGCTAATGCATTTTTAATTTCCTCTCTTTTCTTTTCATCCATTAGGCTCGACCCTTTCTTTTATGTATTTTGGTAACATAGAAGTAGAATGTTAACGTCTCTTCGTATAATGTACGCATATATTTAGAATTTCCCAAAAACCAACAAAATCCTTCTTTGTTGCATTTATGGCCATTTCTGCTTCCATCTGTGCAAAAAAACAAAGAAGTGAGGATGCCCTATAAGTGTCTGACACTTATAGGGCATCCTCATCACTTCTATTCTAAATCAATTTATCAATCGACTTTGACATCAATGGATTAAATCAGATGAGCTCCTCCATCGATAAGAACCGATGTGCCAGTTGTAAACCCATTTTTCGCTAGGTAAACATAGGTTTCAGCTATATCTTTAGGCTGAGCAACACGTCCGACAGGTAATTGCTTAGCAATCCCTTGGTACATATCTTGTCTTTGATCTTCTGGCATTCCGCCGTAAAGAGGAGTGTCAACGATACCAGGTGATACCACGTTTACTCTGATAGGTGCCAGGTCTACTGAAAGTCCTCGTACTAATCCATCGATTGCTGAATTAATGGAAGCTAGAGTCGTTGCACCTTGAGGAGGTCGCACACCATAAACACCAGAAGTTAATGTAATAGAACTTTCATTATTTAAGTATGGAAGAGCAGCACGAACCGAAATATACTGCCCCCAGAACTTGCTATCAAAAGCCTCTCTTACGGCTGCAACAGGCAGTTCGCTAAAGTGACCCATTGCGCCTTCACCTGCCGTAACCACCAGGTGATCAAATTTCCCAACCTTCTTGAAAAAGTCTGCAGCCTTTTCCTCGCTGCGAAAGTCGATTTCATAGCCCTCTACGTTACCGCCGAGCTTCACTTTTGCGTCAGATAATTTTGAAGCAGAACGGCTAGCAATAATGACTTGAGCGGATACATCGAGAAACGCCTTAGCAGCAGCTAAACCAATACCAGAAGTACCTCCTAAAACAACCACTCTTTTTCCTTTTAATGACAAAGTCATAGCCCCCTTTATTCATATATTTGTTTAACCAACTTGCGGATTCTGATAAAAGAATCCGCAAGTTAGAAATAGTTACGTTTTTACAACAGCATTATCATTTAGCTAAAAGTTTTAGTGATTCACGATTAAATGCTGGAATATCTTTTGGTTCTCGACTTGTTACAATATTTTTGCTGATGACAACTTCTTCGTCTTTATAATTTGCACCAGCATTTTTCAAATCGTTGCGAATGGATTTATAGCCAGTGATGTCGACACCTTTTAAAAGGTCTGTATCGATTAACACTTGTGGTCCATGACAAATGGCGAAAACAGGTTTTCCATCTTGGATAAATGCTTTTGCAAATTCACCAAAACGATCGTCTTCACGCAATAAATCCGGAGAGAATCCACCAGGGATAAGCAATGCATCAAAGTCTGCAGGATGAACTTCATCAATGGATTTATCAATTTTTACGGTTGTGCCTTTTTTACCAGTTACTTGGTTACCTGATTGTTTGTCAATCGTGATAACTTCATGACCAGCTTCTTTAAAGGCTTGTGCCGGTTCAGTGTACTCCACATCTTCAAATAGGTTTGTTATAATTGTAGCGATTTTTTTACTCATACTCATTCACCTCCTTTCAATGACAAAACAGAAGTAAAAATGGCCAACAAATTCGTTCCGAAGAGCATCGGCCAATTTCGAGGTTAAGGTCTCATGATCTGCTGATTTCTTCTACAGCATTGACATTTAAATGGAAGGCGGCTACTTCGTAGTTGTGATCAATTAGATTTTTCTTTTGGCTAAATCGCCCGTTGCTCCAAACAAAACAAAGGTCATAGAATCCACTATTCATTCCTCCATTCCTCAAAACATTTTCCGAATAAGGATCTATAACTTTCACTTAAAAACTGTATTTTATATTATTACAGTAAAAATAAAAAATTAGATTTATCTTAAATTCGATCTTATTTACAAAATACAAAGGAGAATTCTTCATTCCCCCTTTTAAAATATCTCATTAGTATATGTGTCTTTTCATCTGAACAATCGCCGCTTAAAGAAGAATTGGCTGCGGTATGAATGTTAGTATAATATCTACAACAGACAATTAAAAGTACGCACTTTTAAGTTATATAGTGAACAAAAAAATACTTAGTATACTTTTATACACTATTGAGAGTGATGTGATTTTCCTTTAGGGGATTTAAAACAGAAAAATCCCTGTTAATATACGAGGATCTTTCAAAATCGCCTTGGAGTTATGATTTAAATAATAGTTTAATCAACTCGTGATAAGAGTATCCCTCGGTTCAAGACTCGTTGTAATATTTTTTCTTAATGCCGACTCTTGGCTTCTCCATATAGTTTTTACCCCATTCATACAAAAATGACCTAGCCTATATATAGGCGTATTAGAAGAAATTTCACGATAAGAAGGATCACCCAAACCATAATGATCGGTAAAAGGGGTTTCCCCTTTAATATAAACCCCTCAAGTAGAAATAATTGTAATTTTAACTTTATCTAGTTGTTTCTTTTAGTTCATTTTATTTTATTTATGAAATTGCATTAACAAGTTGGCTCAGTGCTTCGTTAATCGGAGTAACTGGACGACCAAGAACTTTCTCAAAATCATTGCTTTTAACTTCTAATGAACCGTTCCTAATGCTTTCTTGAATTCCTACTACAATCGGAAGAACAAAATCAGGTAAACCTAAGCCTTTCATGATCTCTGCATATTTTTCGTCACTAACTTGTTGGACAGGTATTTCTTTACCCAATACATTTCCAAGAGCAGATGCCAATTCCTCTTGATTTAAAAGAGGACCAGAAAGTTCATATACCGTATTTTCGTGACCTTTTCCAAGAAGAACTGCTGCCGCTGCATCTGCGTAATCTTGTTGCAGTGCCCAGCCTACTTTACCTTTTCCAGCAGAAGTTACCCATGGAGCTCCTGCAATAGCACCTTGAATGCTTCCGATTTCGTTTTCCAAATACCAATTGTTACGCAAGAAAGAATATGGGATACCCGTCTTAATGATGGCTGCTTCTGTCGCAACATGAGGTGGAGCCATTAAATTTTTGCTTTCTGTTGCATTGGCTAAACTTGTGTAAGCAATAAATTTTATCCCTGCACGGTCAGCTGCTTGGACAGCATTAGCATGTTGTTGGATTCTTGTTTCATTGTCACCATCGGCCGAAATAATTAATAATCGATCAATCCCTTCAAAAGCATTATCTAATGTTTCTGGACGGTCAAAATTTCCTTGACGAACTTCCACTCCACGAGTACGAAGTCCTTCTGCCTTCTCTGGATTTCGGACACTTATCACCAGATCACTTGCAGGTACTGATTTCAATAATGATTCTACAACCTTAGAACCTAATTTCCCTGTTGCTCCTGTAACTAAAATTTTCATTAATATTCCCTCCAGTCGAGTTTTATCTGTAACAATATTGGTTACATGTATTTATTTTAATTACATGTAACCAATCTGTCAACATGTAAAACAATCTATATTATTTTGTTCGTATTTTGGTATAATAAACTTGTAATCAAATTAATTACATGGTGAAGAAAAAAATTATATTAGGATTAGTTGATAGGGGTGGTGAATTACATGTCCATCAGCAGCAGATTTGCAGTCGGAATTCATATATTGGCTCTAATTGAATTAAATAAGGAAGGAGTAACATCTTCTGAATTTTTAGCTACAAGTGTTAACACGAACCCAGCCGTTATAAGAAAACTAATGGGAATGCTTAAAAAAGCTGGTTTGATAGAGGTACACCCAGGAATTGCAGGTGCTAAACTCGCAAAGGAATTATCTTGTATCACACTGTTCGACGTTTATAAGGCAGTAAATGTTGTAAAAGAGAAAGAATTGTTTAGCATACATGAAAGTCCACATCCTGATTGTCCCGTAGGTAGGAACATCCAGAATACAATTGAACCATTATTCACAACAGCACAATTGGCAATGGAGAGGATTTTAAGAAATGTTACTTTAGAAGATGTAGTGAGGGACATTGCTTCTAAAGAAAATATCTGTTAGAAAAGACATTCCAAAGGAATGTCTTTTCTCTTTCTTCTTCAATAACCTACCCTTTTAGTTGAATAAAAAGGACCGGCTGTAAATTGCTTTGCAAAACAGTATATTATGTATATTTCATCCTTGAAAGTATGCACTTTATTTGCATATATTTTCATTCAGAATATATAGTGTAAAAAATAATACTATAAATATAAAAGTAAAAATGCCTTGAGCAGTAATCATGTAAAAATCACTGATCAAGGCTATTAATACTATTTTTGTTAGATATGGTGTTGTTTCTACTCTATAAATACACAGTAATATAGTATATGTTACTGCTAGATAAATGGGAATATAAAAACTATTAGTATCGCTCTGTCACGTGTTAATGATGGTGATGTATTTTGGAAGAATTCGTGATGTCAAATCCTGCTTGCGGCACATAGAAATACTTGATCCAAACCCAATCTAAAAACGGTTCCCTTTTATCAAGTAAAACATCAATGCCTTTGTCTGTTTTCACAATTTCATCATGGTCCGTGGGAGTATCAAGTTTTACATCATAATGGGCATGGTCCCCATGGTCCAATGTAACGTAGACACGAACCATTTTCCCTTCAGCCTCTTCACTTTCCAACATTTGTTTAAGCACTTTAGCAGCATTTCGGTTAATTTTGCAGTTCATATCATTGTCTCCTATTCTAACAATTATTATCTTTTTAATTAAGGAATCCTGTAAACAACCTCATAACCTGAGCTCACGGTTTCATCCATTTTCAATGCCTTAGAAAAATCATCAAGAAGGTTTCCTTGCTGATGTCCTCCTTTTTACCTTTCGCTTTTTATAATTTCTGCCAGAAGCTCGTATGAATGCAGGCGAGCTTTGTGGTCGTAAACTTGGGCAATGGCCATGATTTCATCAGCCTGGCTCTCGTTCAAAAATGTATGCAGCTTGTCCTTTATCGTCTGCTGGCTGCCAACAATCGATGTGCCTAATTGCTGCTCGAGTGCCTTTAATTGGTAGCTGCTTGCCACTTCGGATATGTCATCTACCGGTGGTTGAAGCTGTGTAAGGTTGCCGCTCATCAGATTCAAAAATTGCTGCTGCAGGGTTGTGAAAATGAGTTTTGCCTCTTTATCCGTTTCTGCTGCAATGATATTCAATGCCACCATCGCATACGGCTTATCGAGAACATTCGAAGGCTTAAACGCCTTGCGATAGATCTGCAGAGCACCCATCGTGTTAAGTGGCGAGAAATGGGCGGCAAACGCGAATGGCAAACCCAGTTCTCCGGCCAGCTGCGCACTGAAGCCGCTTGAACCCAGCAGCCAGATTGGAATATTCAAACCTTCACCTGGAATTGCTTTTATAGGGTTCCCCTGTGCCAGGGATGGATCAAAGTAACCGCGGAGTTCTGCTAGTTGCTCAGGAAAGTCATCTCCGGTACTTCCCAAGTCGCGTCTCAATGCACGAGCAGTCCCCTGATCTGTACCGGGTGCCCGCCCCAGACCAAGGTCAATTCGCCCAGGATATAAGGATTCAAGAGTGCCAAACTGCTCTGCGATGACGAGCGGAGCGTGATTCGGCAGCATGATTCCTCCTGAACCAATCCGGATTTGTGATGTACCGGCTGCCACATGGGACATCACCACAGAAGTGGCGGAACTGGCGATAAACGGCATATTATGATGTTCAGCGAGCCAAAAACGGTTGTAACCAAGTTTTTCAGCAAGCTGTGCGAGTTCCAATGTATGGCGGAAAGAGTCGGCTGGAGTACTTCCGGCTGTTATCGGTGAAAGATCCAGCACCGAGAATGGAATTTCGTTTAGTTTAATTGCATGTTTAGACATAAGTTCATCTTCTTCCCTTATCTAATTTTTTTAAAACTAATCTCATACTGGAATTTCATGAGTTGGAAAGTAAGGCCGTACAAACTCTCCAAGCTCCTGTATGACTTCCTCGGGAGGGCGCTTTGAAAAATACAATACAAATGCCAGGTGATTGACACCAATGGATTGAAATTGATATAGAATTTCTAATAACTGTTTGCGCCCTACACGAAATCCTAACGGAATCGGAACAGGAGACGCATCGGGATTTTCCGATAAATCGATAAACAAAGTCTGAGTGAAAGGTTTAAACACTCCTGGGGCGTGAATTTCCGACAACTCGCGATACTCGTTAATCAATTGAGTTTGTTGTGGGATAATCCTAGGGTAATGGATCCAGCCGTCCCCATTCTGGGCGATCCATTCAATCGATTGATTGCTGAATCCTGTCACCATGGTCGGAATCGAAGAAAAAGGCTTGGGGATCATTCTCATATCCGTTCCATCGATGACGCCTAAATCGCTATTGATTGTCGGACTGTCCTCCTTTAACAGCCGTTCAAGGAATGCATAATTTTTCTTAAACAGCCCTCCACTTTCGAGCTTGGATACTCCCAAAGCTTTGAAATCTTTATCCCGGTCTCCTGAAGCCACTCCCATGATCAGCCGTTCGGGAAACAACCGGTCAATAGATGATGCTTCCTTTGCAACTCTGACAGGATGGCGCAGAGGGAGGACCACACTAGCCGTCCCAAGTGCAATATCCTTGGTATGGGCCGCAAGATAAGTCAAATAAATCCATACATCATACATTTGACCATTATCATCAATATTTAAATTCTGAATCGTAACGTCCCGAAGCCACAATGCCGCGAAACCATGGTATTCAATTTTGCGGGCAAGCGACAGCTGATTTTCCATAATCGGATATTTGGACATCCTTGCCGTCGGAATCGCGAAACCAAGTGTCATTTTATCCTTTTGGTACAACCTGTTATATGCTCGATGCTGTAATAAACTCACTTCAATTCTCCTTAAATTTTTGTACCAATGTATTTTTCGAACTTTTTAATCGTCTCCTCATTACGGCGATAATACGTCCATTGTCCGATTCGCTTTATTTCAACAAGTCCGCTTTGCAGCAGAATCGATAAATACTGTGAAGTAGTGGATTGCGAAATCCCCGCCTTGCTTCGGATATCCCCTACGCAAACCCCGCCTTCAAATCCTTCATCAGCAATAATATGGGCTTGCGGTGAAAAATGACTGTCGGGATCTTTTAACATTTGAAGAATGCTCACCCTCGTCTGGTTCGACAATGCCTTAAAAATTTCAACTGCTTGTTCATCATTTAAGCGTTCCAATTCCTGCTTCAATGTCATTTGCCTCTTTCTATATCGATTATCACTATCCCAATGGAAGCTGGATAGATGATCTGAAAGCATCATGCCAAATCGGTAATTCCCGATATTAATATATTAGCCATCTGGTCCTTCCAAATCAAATGATTTGTTTCGAAGGAGGTACGGCGAAAAGCTTCCATCTAAAAAAAGTCCACTAAAAAACCTGTAAATAACAGGTTTTTTCGACGGTTCCGCCACTCCATCTTTGAACTTATTCCATTATTTTCAGCTTATACACTTCTCTATTTGATATAAGGTCTACAATATTGTTCCTGTATTCCTGATAATGAGCCGACTGAATATGGTATTCCAGCGCTTCCTCATCCTTCCACACTTCATATAAAACGAAAGTATGGTCTTCAGATTGGTGCAAGTCATACTTTATACAACCTGCCTCTTCCCTTGATGCCGCTTGTACCTTTTTGAGTTCTGATAATAGTTGCCCCTGCAGGCCTTCTTTTGGTTTTAATTCAGCAGTAATTACAATATGCTCCATTTTCATCCCCCTTAATAATGAGTAGTTTGTCTTTCTTTCATAAAGTTTTTAAGTTGGCAGTGGAGTTTATGTCCCTCCCAGCATCGTGTAAAAAATATACCCTTTTAAATCTCTTATCGGCTTCAATTATGTAAGCTTTTAACTGTTTACTCTTAACTTTTTTAGTTAGGCTTAAATTTAGTAAAGGACTTGATACACATTGATAAAACCTCATATGCGGCGACACAATCTGTGCCTTAATAAAATATAAAAATAAGGACATACGAGGGCTTCAGATTCTCGGGCTTCAAAACCTCATTTCTTATAAAAATCTTGTTTTCCTTTTGCACTAAATAATTGAACCCACTTAATACCTTCTTCTTGCTTCTGAACAGGCTTCCTTTATTAATGATGTAAACCTTCGGGTAGATGGCGGCTCGGTGCGAGTATATAAATTAAGCTAATTCTATAGAAGAATTGTTTAAAAGATGTTTGAGGTAACTCATTTATATATTTCGTTTTGGCTCCAAGGGATTCAATTTTGTTTAAAAATAGTGAGAACTGTATCCTTATGATTTCTTGGTCCTGATAAATCAATTCCTATAACGATCATATAAAACCCTCACTTTTGTAATTAATGCTGTATAAGTTACTCCCCAAAACCCACTGATTTATAAAATAGTATTGTTACCTTTTACTTACTTTCCAGAAGCATTTTTACAAAAAAGCTATAAGAAATGGCTGCTCCTCAGTTATGGTCACCTTTACAGCACTAGGGCCAGGCACCCATAAACATAGTATATAAAATAAACAACACTACAATAAATTTGTAGTGTTGTTCTTATGGAGCCAGACCCGTAATTATATGTGTTGATCTGG
The DNA here is from genome assembly GCF_004799755.1 of Bacillus timonensis. Classification (GTDB taxonomy): domain Bacteria; phylum Bacillota; class Bacilli; order Bacillales; family Bacillaceae_L; genus Ferdinandcohnia; species Ferdinandcohnia timonensis_A. The sequence goes on from NZ_SLUB01000062.1 coordinate 16,799, forward strand.
AATCCTAAATTATTTCCTTGAAGTTACGTATGCATCAACAGCAAATAATGCATTTGTTACATCCTCCGCTGTTATTGTAAATGGCATTTGATGAATGGTTTCACCCTCCACCGTAGCCTGCCTACCTACTAGAAGAAGTTCCTCGTACGTAACGTTTTCCAGCTTTAAATCTGCCAAAGTCGTTGGTAAATTTAATGCTTGATAGAAATCAATATATTTATCAAGCTCTTCCTTCGGTCTATTTTCTAAAAATAGTTGAGTTAAAGTGCCATAGGCAACCTTCTCACCATGCGTTAGTTCATGAATGGGTCCATGAAGAGCTGTAAAGCCGTTGTGAATCGCATGGGCTGCAGCTAACCCACAGCTCTCGAATCCAATACCACTTAATAAAGTATTTGCTTCAACTACAGCCTCCAAAGCTTCTGTCACAACTTTTGCTCTATTAGCTTCTATCGCTTGCAGACCGTATTCAAATAATGTCTTTTCACATTTTTCGGCAATTGCTATCGCAGCAAGTGATGGTTTCCCGCCAGCCATTGTCATACCATTCTTCTGTATAACTGCTCTTCCCTCTACCCATGTAGCAAGAGCATCAGCAATCCCTGATGCCAGGAGTCTAATTGGTGCTTTACTTATCACATTTGTATCTACTAGCACTAGATCTGGATTTTTTGTGTAAAATAAATATTGCTCGAATACCCCTTCTTCTGTATAAATAACAGATAATGCAGAAGTAGGTGCATCTGTTGAAGCTATAGTCGGTAAGACACCAACAGGAATACCCAGCTTATCACTAATTGCTTTAGCAGCATCAATCGTCTTACCTCCACCGAGCCCGAGTACAACATCACACTCATTGTCCCTACCAATTTCAGACACTCGACTAATTTCTTGCACAGACGCTTCCCCGTTAAAAGGAACATACGTAACAGCAAAACCAGACTTCTCTAAATCTGAATTCAATTCCTGCCCTACGATATTCCATACAAGTTCATCACAAAGCAACAGAGGTTTTTTACCTAATTTTGCAATGTAAGATAAACCAGTTTTGAGAACACCTTTACCTTGTACATAATGTGATGGGCTTGCAAATACTTTTTCCATATTGAGATTCCTCCTTGATCTAGCTACTTTGAAACCTATTTTCGTGAAGTAAATCTAAGTAAGTATGAACATTTAAATATTAACATCAGAATATTAATATAACAATCTCACCATGGAAACGTTCATATAAATTTAAAATATTCATTATGCTACACTTATTATATAGAAAAGTATCTGGACCATAGAGACATGTGGACTGTTCCTGTTTATCACTTAAGAATCGAAATAGCATATCAATTAGTGAAATTATAACTACCAAAATTAGCCATATCCACCAAAGGATAAGGCTCTCATATTTAGGTAAGAACAATCTTCGCGACCGCTTCACATGAACTCCATTCTAATTTCACCTGACTCTGTTTCACATACTAAATCTGTTCTTCGTTTTAATCCTAACCCGAAATTAACCTCTGGTTCAAAATCCTCAATTAATCCAGCTCTTTTAGAGCTTTTCCAAATGTTTTATTTAATATCCTATCATTGGTTGAGGCAATTTTTGACCTAATAAATCGATTTATGGAATGAATAGCATTATTAATCTCTCTAGAACTTGAATCTAATAATGATTCTCTTCCTTCTATATTAAACCCTTTTTTAGCTAATCCATAAATAGTTAATCCAAACATAACTCCCGCTTTAAAAAAATTAATCGGTGACATGCGCTCACCTCCTTTACTGTAAAATTGCGCACGAAAAAAGAGACGATAACCCCTCTGACCTTTTATCATATTTCATTACTCTGTATTTTCACCTGCCCACGACTTCATACAAAGCTAATGGGCTTAACAAGCTCCCCATCTTTCAAAAGACCAATCCCTAGGTTCACCAAACCCTGCAGGTAAAAATTAACTGGTATGGATTCATTGGTGCTTGAATCCACACGGTTCTCATTTTCTTTCCTTACTCTGTCTGAACAAGGTACAAGCTCTGACTTCTTGTTGGCAGCAACCTCCAACTGTAACACCAGCAAATTCCATAGGACAGCACCAATGCTTTTACTAAAGCTTCTCCAAATTCTTTAGCTCCATCTGGACCATCACCAGTGATAATATCATCATGAGCAACAACATTTTTTTCAACATATGTTACTTTATTCGCTTTTAATTGGTCTTTTTGTATATCTACTGGATAGAAGTTGCTTCTCTTCCAGTAAGTAAACCCGTTTTAGCTACAGTAACCGCACCTGCACAAATTCCTGTTACAAGAACTTTATTAGTGTACGCTTGTTTCAAGTAGTCTTGTAATTCTTTATTTTCCCATAGATGATCGTTCGTACCAGATCTACCAATAACAGATACAACATCATAGTCAGAAGCAAAAACGTCTGAGAAAATGACCTCAGCAGTTGCTTTACTTTCATAATCCCCTATGATTTCACCTGTTTTTGTACTTGCAATTGTCACATCAATTCCGTTGCTTTCCAATTCCGCTTTTGGTTGAAATAATTCGTCTTCATTGAAACGTTCTGGTGGTATAATTAAAAGTGCTTTTTTACTCATTTGTAGTTCCTCCTCATTAATGAAAAAGATTTGCCGGTAAGACGACCATTTCATTCTACTGTTTTTTGTTTTCTCACTGTGAAGAATGCACTTTTTTGTAAGGTGGTTACCGACGGGTTACAATTGATACAAATAAGGAGGTAAGAATTTATGCCAGATACATTTAGAAATGAAGTTAAAGAAAAGATCATAAATGGTGATTATAATTGTGAAAAAGAACTTACCTTATCAATTATAAGTGGTAAATGAAAAATTGTTATTTTATGGCATTTGGGGGGGTAGAAGGACCACATCGATTCAGTGATCTCCAAAGGCTTTTTCCAAAAGTATCTCATAAAATATTAACGAATCAATTAAGAGAACTGATGGAAGATGGAATAGTTCATCGCGAGGTTTATCCAGAAGTTCCACCGAAAGTGGAATATTCCATGACTGAATTGGGGATGACTTTACTTCCTATCGTTGAAATGATGTATGAATGGGGAAAAAATCGGATAGCAGAAATCATAAAAGAAATGGATATTTCGGAATTTAACAATTAAGCATTAGCTTACATTTAAAATGTTGCTTTACAAAACCTATTAGAAAAGAAGTACCTTCACTTAACTATAAGGAAGGTGCTTTTTTCTACCCATCATTAAAAATTAAAATGTTCTAAGGGTCCAACACGACTAAACCAAGGCATTTTAAATCCATTTTATTAATCATTTTTGGTAACTCCCTTTATTATTTCAGTTGCAACCGTAACAATGACTGGAATAACTATTTTTTCCTACACTTCATATCACCTCCCTCTATAAATGTTGATTTACCAACGGTTTGATCCGTTAGTGGGGTGTCAAAAAAATATTTTTCGACACAATTCCTAACAGTATTTTTAAAATATGTGAAACTATTCCAATACATGGGTACGCTACGCGGTCACTACTGGATAATGC
>NZ_SLUB01000063.1 GCF_004799755.1 Bacillus timonensis
AAAAGAAGAAAAATATAAGCCTAAACCAGTCCAAGCAACAGAGCGTCAGCTATGTTTGTTTGACGTGTCATGAGAAAGAAGAGATTCCTATTAACGTGGTAAGGGATTTCGATTTAATGGATGATGGAGATCCGACAATTCCTCCTATGTTTGCATGTGAAAAATGTGGGGGTAAAATGTATCCAGAGTATTATAAAGGGATACATGGCATAGAGTACAAATTATCGGATATTCTCTAACCATGAAAAGGACCGGGCTATGCCCGGTTTTTCTTATGAATAAAAATGGAGCTTTTAAAAGGCGATGACGGTTAGGTTTACAACTTCATACAATACTTGTATTATAATAGGCATTGTAACCTTGACTTATACATAAGGGAGGAAATTGGTAAATATGTACGATATCAATGAAATAAAGGAAATTATTCCACATCGTTATCCGTTCCTACTGGTTGACCGGATACTTGAATTGGAAGAAGGAAAACGCGCACTTGGCCTTAAAAATGTAACGGCAAATGAGGAGTTTTTTAATGGGCATTTTCCTGACTATCCAGTTATGCCAGGCGTATTAATCGTAGAAGCTTTGGCACAGGTTGGCGCAGTGGCCATGCTAAAAAAGGAAGAAAACAAAGGCAGACTTGCTTTCTTTGCGGGAATTGACAACTGCCGTTTTAAAAGACAAGTAGTTCCTGGAGACCAACTTCGTCTAGAAGTGGAAATCACCCGTCTTCGCGGGTCAATTGGTAAAGGAAAAGGCATTGCAACTGTTGACGGTGAGCTCGTATGTGAAACGGAAATCATGTTTGCGTTAGGCGAAAAATCAGAATAAGTTCAGTTTAGAAAATCAGATGGGAACCCATCTGGTTTTTTTATTCTCTTTTTGTGAATTTGTAATTTCTTTGATACATTTTTTATCTTCTGGGAAAGCTAAGCAAAGACCAAGATGGTCACACAATACTTAGAAAAAAAGCAGAAAGGAGAATGTGCAATGAACAACAAATGGTTCTTAAAGCTTATCGGGTCGCTCCTTGCCGTGTTTTTAATAACAGGCTGTAACAATGATGACCAAAATCCTCCACCAGAGGATGATGGACTTGAAACACCGGGCGAGGATTTCAATAATAATGACAATATGGATAATAATAATGACGACCTCGATAACAATGTGACTCCAGAGGAAGACGTTGTGCCTGACAACAATGGGTTGAATAACGGGGATCAAGACGTCGTTGAAGATGAGAATAACGACGGAGATCTTGATATCAACAATGACGATGATGACAATGACAACAACGATCTTACAGACGACGAAGTAAATCCTGGTGGAACAGGCGGAGCTGGTAACGGTAAATAATTTACTATGATTGTAAAAAGGCGGGATAGTCTCCTGCCTTTTTAATTTTGAATAGGTTTTTTCTTTTCTTGAAGACGATTTTTGAATTCAGCAAGAAGGCCTTCACCCTGTAAGCCTTGTTGAATAAGGTCGGTCAGAACAATCTCGGCCATGTTTAGACGACTTGGAACTAAATTTCCCTCCAGAAGAACACTTACGCTATTGTCCATTTCTTTGATGATTTTAACTTCACCCAATAATGAGGCAGGATCATTTGATTTTTTGGAAATGGTGACTTGGAGATTCAGTTTTGTATTCGCTTGTTTTGCCTTTTCGAAAATCGGTTTATACGATTTTTCAATAAAAGCTTCCACAATCCAACTATTTTCCCCATCTTCTTGATTGATGATCAATCCATCCATCAACGGTATTTCCTCAATACGACTAGGTTGTTCATCCTGGTGAAGAACCATAAGTGAAACCAATCTAAACGTTTTCAAAATCCTGACCTCCTTATATTTCGTTCGTACTATACCGAATAGTTAAATTATAGCATATTTACCTGTTTATTATGTGGAGTAGACGTGGAAATGAACCAGAAGTTCTAAGGGGAAAAAATATGTAGAAATTTAGATAATAGTTCGTTTCAAAAAAACATTGTTAAAAAATTCGAAAAACTTATGATGAATTTCCAGTTTTATAGAAAAAATCCTTGTGATAATTCGATTTTCCTAATTTTACCTATGTCGAACCATGGAGTATGATAGCCTTGTTAGATTTAACGAAGGAGGAAAAACACATGATTAATCAGGTGATTTTGGTAGGAAGGTTGACCCGGGATCCGGACTTGCGTTACACCCAAGAAGGGAAAGCAATTGCTCATGTGACGCTTGCGGTTAGCCGGAATTTTAAGAATGCAGGTGGCGAAATTGATACCGATTTTGTGAACTGTACACTTTGGCGTAAGACAGCAGAAAATACGGCAAATTATTGTAAAAAGGGATCTATCCTAGGTGTAACAGGGCGAATTCAAACGCGTAATTATCAAAACAATGATGGAAAAAGGGTGTATGTGACAGAAGTGTTAGCAGACTCTGTGAAGTTTCTGGGTGGAAAACCAAGAGAACTCGTTGAAAATTAAAATTTTTATTGCTTAGAACCCGGGAGGAAACGATGATGAAACAGGATGAACTCAAGTCAATCAATGAAAAGCTAAATAAGCTTGCAATGGGAATTGCGCTACATCTAGAAACGTTACAAGGCCAAATCGGCGACCGGATGGATCAAATGGATCAAGCTTATAATGAACGACTTTTACAAATTAATCAAATGTTAGAAGGGAAGCAGCTATAATATGAAAACTGTCAAAAAGAAATTCAGAATATGAAAAATGTATGTAAACCCTCTATCCATGTACCTCGCAACAAGAAGCCTCAGTCGCCTTTTCAAAAATGATTCCTCAAGAGATAGATGGATACTACGGTCATTCCTCATTTTTTTGCCAATCATGGTCACAACATGGTTGGCTTTTTCTTATTTTTAATATAGAACATTCGTTCTGATTCGTCAACAGTATTTTCAAAAAAATCATCTTGACAGGGATAGTGTATTAATCATATAATACATTGTGTATTAACCTATTGATACACGATGTATTTTTTTATCATAGCTGTATGATGCGTTTAATACAGTTTTTTTATAAGTGGTGTATGAACCCCTTGATACAGGGAGATGAAATTTTTAGGAGTTGGGTCTATGGATATCAAGTTTAACAATCGAGATCCCGTATACGTGCAAGTGATTCAGTATTTTAAAGAGCAAATTGCGAAAGGTTTTTTTGAGCCAGGGCAAGAGATTCCTTCAAGAAGGGAATTGGCGAATCGGTTGAAGATTAATCCGAATACGGCGCAGCGTGCGTATAAAGAAATGGAGGAACAAGGGTTGATTTTTACAGAAGGAAATTTACCAAGTCGCATTACGAAAGATGAACAGGTGCTGAAAATGGTTCGCGAGGAATTGATTTTGGATGCAGTATCTACTTTTATTCAATCCGTTCGCTCCATAAATGTACCTTTACCAGAAGTCTTAAGTCTAGTTGAAAAAGAGTATGACAAGGAATAGGGGGGACTTTAAGTGATTGAAGTAAAGAATGTAATAAAGAAGTTCGGCAGGAAGACCGTGTTGAAAGGTGTTAATTTTACTGCTGAAAAAGGGAAGATAACGTGTTTGATTGGGATTAACGGTGTTGGAAAAACAACGGTCATGAAGGCGATAATGGCGTTAACGCCAATTAATAGTGGAGAAATTCTTATCAATGGCGAAAAAATCCATAAAGGTAGCTATTAAAAAATCACATTTATCCCAGACACGATCACGATGCTGCCGCAAATGAAAATCAAAGAAGCATTTACATTTATGGAGGATTTCTATGACAGCTGGAATCCAAAACGTGCGAATGAGCTGCTTGATTTTTTTAGGCTTAAAGAAACCGATCGAATCTCTGAGTTATCAAAGGGAAATACGGCAAAGGTCAACCTTATCCTTGGACTTGCCTTGGATGTTGATTATGTCCTCATGGATGAGCCGTTTTCAGGAATCGATATTTTTAGCCGCGAACAAATTGCTGAAGTGTTTACTAGTCATTTAATTGAAGACCGTGGTGTGATTATCACAACCCATGAAATTAATGATATTGAACACTTAATTGATAAAGTCGTATTGCTTGATGAGGGTGTTGTGTTAAAAGAATTCGATACCGAAGAGGTTAGAGAGAATGAAGGGAAATCGGTTATCGACGTGATGAGAGAGGTGTATAAGGGATGAAGCGTTATTTGAAACTAGTGAATTTCGAGTTCTCTCGATTTTTAAAACTCTATCTTGTGTTGGTTGGGATTACGGTATTTTTTCAAGTGATTGGCGTTATTTTTACGTCAAAAAGATATTTAGGTAGAGCGGAAAAAGCGATGGTTGAAGATATGCTCTCAAAGAGTGATTTTATTTCACAATATGGGAAAATCTCGATGATGGATTTTGTTCAGACCCTTTGGTTTATGGGCCCGATTATGCTAAGTGGAGCTACTTTACTGATTTATGTGTTTTTTATTTGGTATCGTGATTGGCTCGGGAAAAACACTTTCAGTTATCGTCTGCTTGTATTGCCAACAGCTCGATTGAACGTGTATTTGGCGAAGGCTACGACTGTTTTCCTTTTTGTTTTAGGTCTTATTGCTGTGCAATTAGTGTTATTGCCTGTTGAAAGTCGAGTGCTGCAGTGGATGGTTCCAGGGGAGTTTCGTAATGATTTTACACTAGGTGAAATCCTGAATATCAATTATTTACAGTTATTATACCCTAAATCCTTTTTGGATTTTATCCTCTACTATGGTACAGGATTGGCGGGAGTTTGTGTTGTTTTTACGGCTATTTTATTTGAACGTTCCTACCGATTAAAAGGAATTTTCTTAGGGATTCTTTATTGTGGAATCACGTTTCTTTTCCTTTTGTCACCACTACTAGTAGATGAATATGTGTTAGGGAATTATTTTTATCCAAATGAACTGTTTTATCTGGTGGTTGGGGCAGGTTTAGTTGCTTGGGCTGCAGCCATCTGGATTGGCAATTATCTTTTAAATAAGAAAATAAGGGTTTGATGGGAGGTAACATAATGAAACGATATTGGAAAATACTCACGCTCTGTCTCATTACAGTTATCGTGCTTGGAACGTTTTATATACAATCTAGTTTAGCTTTGGAGAACATACGATTTGAATTTGAAAAAGTGAGTGGCGATGAGAGTCTAGTGGAAAATCTGGAAATAAACGCAGATTATGTAGTCGGAGACAACCATCAAACTCTACTGATTTCTAATGAGGAAACATCTAATTTAAGCAATCGATCCGTTGTTCAACAATTGACTGGTCTTTATGGGGAGGCTTCTGCAGAACAATTAATTTCGAAATACAAATCATTTATGAGAGGGAAAAATTTACTCTCTTCTAACTTTTATGAGGATGAACAAGTAGTTGTTTATGCCAGTATTGAGGGCAAGAGTATAAATGCTTCTTCCCTAAATTCCTTTTTTGATATTGACGTTTTAGATAAAAAATCAGAAAAATCTACTTCGATGAAATTGGACCTGCCTAAAACTGGAAGTTACGGTTGGGTTGATATTGTGGATATTCAAATAAAGGAGGGGAAGTTATTAGTAATAGCAAGAGGTTCTCGTATTAATGGTGGTGAGGACTTGGTTGCTTACACGATCGACCTAAATGGGAAGAAAATCACAAATGAAGAAGTTGTTTTTTCCACTCCAACAGTTGAGAATGGATGGTCAGATTTTAGATTTTTGAATGACTATCATTCGAATGGGCCAGAAAAATATCTGCTTTTTAAAGCAGAGGCTTTTGAACATGAATCTAGTGAAGGTCCAACTGCCATTGTGGATGACTTTATAGTGTACGATGTCGAAAATAACAAAATCGTTAAGATGGAATTACCTGAAGATTTTGTTGGAAACATTGAAAATTCATCTGTAGTCGATTCTGTCGTGTATATTCCCGTTCAGACCCCAAATGAAATAAAGGTCATTCAGTATGAGATTGAAACGGAAAAATGGGACAAGAAACAAATATTTGGAGTTGAACCATCTGGGAACTCTGAGGGTGAACCTTTTATAAAATTACAAGATGGAAAAATCTATATTGTTCGTTCTGTTAATGATGGACATACACTTGCCATCGGAGACTTAAATACAGGGGAAACCTTATATGAAGGACACCTAAAAGTGAAAAATTTAAAAACAGACCTTGAAGATTACAAATTATACATCTTCGAAATAAAGGATGTCGGGTAATCGGTCACAGGTGCGGGTCACGGGGACAGGTTCCTTGTCCCAAAATAAATAGGGTGAGAAAAATGAAGGAACATCAAATCGAACAAATTATAAGTGAATATGAACCTGAGTTGCGGTACGCAGCCTTTCGCTATGTACGAAATTGGGTGGTTGTGGACGATATTATGCAAGAAGTATTTTTGAAAATCTTTTTGAAATTCCATTCTTTCAGGGATCCTTCTAAAATCAAGGCCTGGTTATACAAAATTACCCGAAACCAATGCATTGATTATCTTCGCAGCAAGGTTGTGAAAGCGACAGTCTTAATGGACGATTTTGAAGGACTGCGATATACGACCACTGAAACTGTTGAAAAAGCTATAGTGGAGAAGTTTGATCGAGAAAGGCTATACGAACATATCGAGGCTTTGCCGAAGGATTACAAACAGACATTATCTCTTTATTATTTGCATGATTATTCCTATAACGAGATAAGCCAATTTTTGCGGAAAGATATCTCGTTTGTGAAAAATAAGTTGTTTAGAGGTCGGCGGTTGTTGAAGGAAGTATATGAAAAAGAATTAATTGTGTAAAGGATGGCCAATCATGTGTAAATTAGCATGATTGGTCTTTTTTTATGTGATTCTAATAGGGTATAATTATCCAAAAATAACAAATTGTTGAGGATGAGTAGGATGAGATTTGTAGTTTTGTTTGGGGTAGCGTTTGTTCTAGGAATAATTATGGCTTTTCTTGATGTAAGTGAGCCGCTTGGTTTAATTATAAGTATGATTGTGATTGTTGGTTTTTCTACTTACTTATTTATTTATCCGATTTTTTGGGAGAAAAATGTAAGAAAGATAGAGTCTTATCTTGAAAAACGCAGAAAAAATCCATTGTATAAGCTCTATTACGGGATGGGCAATCGGATTGATCAGGATGTGAAGGAAGCAACAGAGGAATTGGTTCAAAAGTATAAACAGCCTGCACGTCAGGCATTATTCAAGACTTTGCATGCGTTATACGAGGATGATATTTTACGAGTAAAGAAGGACATTGAGGAAATCCATCCCCCACAGTATAAAGCATATTATCAAGCCATAGTCGCGGTAGAGGAAGGCAAACTGGAGCAGGCAGCTGCGCTAGGGGAACAGGTGAAGTCGGAGTGGATGAAGCATGCTTTGGCTGCTGGAATTGCGAAGAAAGCGGGAAATCACGAGGTGTATGTCGCTGAAATCCAAAAAGCGTTTGAGAAGACACGAGGAATGCAGAGGTATGTGCTGTATAAGCAGTTTGAGAGAGATTTGGAGGCTGTTTGATAGTGTGAGAGATGGGATTTTGAGTTTGATTGGGTAATGGGGTATTTTTTAAATGGTGTATGAGTGCGGGGACGGGGATATGCGTCTGAATAGGAAAATATGCGTCAATGCACGAGGATAAGCGTCTGAATAGGAAAATATGCGTCAATGCACGAGGAAATGCGTCTGAATAGGAAAATGTGCGTCAATGCACGAGGAAATCCGTCTGAATAGGAAAATGTGTGTCAAAGAACGAGGAAATGCGTCTGAAAATGAAGATATGCTTCAAATCCACGGGTATATGCGTCTATGTGGAGATATTTGCGTCCTAAAAGGTTTTTATACAAAATAGGGTGATGACAGCAGTCACCACCCTTTACTCATTTTTTCAGTTTTTCTTCGACTAGCTGGTAGAATTTTTGCCAAGGTTCGGTTTTGTCTTTGTGCTTTTCGCTTGGCACAAATTTTTTCGCTCTTTTTTTGGGTTTGGTTGTTTTTTCTGCCAAATCGAATCAGCTCCTTTGGATTTCCGGTATATCATAGTGTGGTTTCCGTAAGTATGATATACCGATTAGTGGGTTTGCGGTATATCACGCAGCGGGAATTGAGTTCTCGGTATACCACTAGACCGATTACCGGTATATCAACCCATGAGATTTTAGTATCTGGTATACAGCTAACCCCTCAGATATATCACGTGAGTGCTGGGACAGTGAACCTGTCCCTGTGTCCCACATCAAAACGAGAGTGCTGGGACAGTGAACCTGTCCCCGTGTCCCACTAAAACGCGCCAAGCAGTTCTTTTAGTTCGTTGGTGGAGAGTTCGGTGATCCAGTTTTCGCTGGTGATGATTTCGTCGTTTAGTGATTGCTTCTTTTCGAGCATTTCGTCGATTTTTTCTTCGAGTGTGCCGGTAGCGATTAGCTTGTGCACGTGGACGAAGCGCTTTTGACCGATGCGGTAGGCACGGTCGGTTGCTTGGTTTTCGACGGCTGGGTTCCACCAACGATCATAGTGGATGACGTGGTTCGCCTCCGTCAAGTTCAATCCGGTTCCGCCTGCCTTTAGTGACAGGATTAAAATATTGAACTCGCGATTTTGGAAGCCTTCAATCATCTTGTCGCGTTGCACTTTCGCAACGCTTCCGTTCAAGAATTTTACGGATTCATCATAGCGTTTTTGAAGCACATCCTGAATCATCTCTCCCATTTGAATATACTGGGTAAAAATCAAACAGCTCTCGTCTTGGTCTCGAATGTGATCGACAAGTTCAAGCAGCTTCTCCATTTTCATGGAACGTTCATCTACATTTACAGGATTCTGCTCCTTTAAATAAAGCGCCGGATGGTCACAAACCTGCTTCAACTGCCCGAGCATTTTTAAAATAAGACCCTTACGCTGCATACCTGCCAGCTGTTCGACTTGCTCCAGCGTATCCTTCACAAGCTGCTCGTAAATCGAAGCCTGCTCGACCGTCAACGGACAATATTCCTTCTGTTCGAGCTTGTCCGGTAAGTTCAAGGCGACGGCTTCGTCATTTTTCGTACGTCTTAGTAAAAATGGCTTAATTAAGCGCTGCAGCTGGGCAATTGTTTCCTCATCATGGTCCTTTTCAATCGGTGACACAAATCGTTTTTGGAAGCCACCAAGGCTGCCTAAGTAGCCACGATTGATAAAATCAAAAATCGACCAGAGCTCCGTTAAGCGGTTTTCCATCGGCGTTCCGGTTAAGGCGATGTTATGGTCGCTTCTTAGCTTGCGAATCGCGCGCGACTGTTTTGTTTGCGCATTTTTAATATTTTGTGCCTCATCTAGGCAAATGGTCCCCCAGTCAAAAGCGGAAATTTCCTCCTCATCCATATGGGACAACCCGTAGGAGGTGAGGACGATGTCGGCCGAGTTGACTCCTTCCGCAAACTCCTCGCCCTTCAAGCGGTTTGGGCCATAATGAAGATGAACGCGTAAGTCCGGTCCAAATTTCTCAAGCTCCTTTTGCCAGTTTCCAAGGACGGAGGTTGGGCAGATGATGAGTGCAGGCTTGGCGCCATTTTCTTTGACCGCTAAAAAGTAGGCAATCATTTGAATCGTTTTTCCAAGTCCCATATCGTCAGCAAGGCAGGCGCCAAATCCAAACTTTCGTAAAAATAAGAGCCAATCAACACCCTGCTGCTGGTATGGGCGGAGTTCACCTTTGAATGTGTCCGGTATGCTGGCATGAGGTATCTCTTGGATATCCGTTAGCTGGGTAATCATTTGCGACAGGTGGCGGTTTAGTTCAATTTGAACGCCTGCAAATGCGCTTGCCGCTTCTTGTTCCTCACGTTCTGCTTGTTCCGATAGCGAGAGTAACTCTTGTTCAAGGACATCCCTGACATGGAGTCCTTCTTTGTTTGCCCGTTCTAGGATTGATTGAACCTGTTTGATAAACGCTGGATCGAGCTTAATCCATTTGCCGCGGATGTTGATTAAGCGTCTTTGCTCATTGACAAGCGACAAGAATTCATCTTCGGAAAGCTCGACACCATTTGTTGAAAAGCGCCAGTCAAAATTAATGATCGACTGCAAGCCTACAAAGGATTGGCGACCACTTCCAGAAGACGTTTTGACCTTGGCCTTGATCGCAAGCTGGGCGTCCTTAATGGCTTGCCACCAAGCTGGTAAGAGAATTCCGACTCCTGCTTCAATCAGCCTTGTACTCGCCTCCGTTAAAAAGTCCCAGGCTTGTCGTTCGGTTAACTCGTGAACAATGCCGTCTTCATCACGAAGCCATGGGACGAGTTTACACCACATGTTTTGGTCGTTTTCAATTTTGCCAGCAAACTTGGTCCATTCTTTTGGCAGAACGGTATACATGGTATGAGGTTTTGCTTTCTTGCGAAGCACTGTGTGGAGCTTCCAGTCTCCGTTATCCACCTCGGGTTCTTCGATTTGCAGCATAACGTCAAAGGGTGTGTGATCTTCCCTCCACCCAATACGTTCGAGCCAATTGTTTTCATCGACGACGGAATCAGCGCCGGCACTACTTTTTACAAGAGGGAAGGTTTGAGCGATCTCTTCCCAGGCGTCAGATAAAGAGGAGTCAGACTGAATCCAGTCGGTGATGGCTTCAGAAAACCACTCTGCTGAAAATCCGGTTAGCTCAGTAGCAATCGGCTTCCAGCCAAAACGTTCTGTGCTGCGCCAATAGTTGAAGTCAGGCATAAATTCGCCATTCTCGATGTTTGGTAGCATGTTTTCAGCGATTCTATGGTAATGGTCCGCATCTTCACTAAGCTCGATTTCTATATGTGAATTGACGGGCAATTTGGCGAAAAAGGTCAATGCCTGCCAGGGTGAAAGACGGATAGCATTGCCGTCCTCTTCAAGGAAAGTCCCGTAAAAGCTGGCTTCATGCCAGGCGAAGAGATTATTTTTCCATTGTTGCACTTCAAGCTCGTAGCCATCTTCGGTTGTGCACCAGACGTGGCATCCTTTTTCCGCAATCCATTCTGTATGGACTAAAAACAACATCGTCTCACCCCTTTACTCTGAAATCATTGAAGCCCGAAGAAGCTCCTGTTGGAACGCGCGTAATCGTTTATTCACAGTAGAAAGCTTCGTAATATAGTCATCCCAACGGTCTTCTTGTTTTAGCTTTTTGTAATGAGTCCGGATTTTGCGCAAATATTTAACGGCCTTTTTATAGCTTGGCCGGTTTTTGCCCTCAATGGCTTTTGCAACGGCCTGATGGTACAGCGGTAGCAAAGCCGCTCGATCGAGGGTTTCAATTTCTTTTATAATATAACGGTCCATTTCATCGATGTCATAGCCGACCATGATTTGCAGTTCGACCCATTTCCGGTATTGGTCGGTCTCAAGCAAAAAGTCGTTGTATTCCACATAGCTATACGGAAGGAGCTGTTTCAACGCGTTAAGATAAACGGCAGAATCACGCTCATCAGTGTATGCCATAATGTTTTGTAAAAATAGCCTTGTCATGTGGCGGCGTCCTTCATAGCTTTGGATCCCAAAAATATAGCCGCGAATTCCTTCTATTGCATGGTCAATCCAAGCGCGAGCCCGGTCCCAGTTTTTTGATTCAGACAGATAGGAAATCCACCAAAAGCTATAGGGAATCCCTGAGTTCCCGAGCTTTTTCATCGTGTCGATTGCCGTGTCGTCGTCCTTTTGTAAAAAGCGAATATGAGCATAGGCAATCAGGTGTGCTGGTTGTTCGGTGTTCAATGCGTTTTTCTCGATTTCTAGCCATTTGTCACGATTAAAAAAGGTGGCCCAAAGCAAACGGTACATTTGCATGCGCTCATACTGGAACATGGTCTCGGTAAGGAGCGTCTCACGAACGATGTCGAGGCTTTCCTCAAGCATTTCATCAAGTGAAAAGGAAAGAGATACCTTCCGCATCTCAAGCGAGTTGTCGAGCACGACATCTGTGAAATTATGAAAGTAAGGTCGAATATACGTATCCACCTGATAATTTCGGACTTCAATTTGTCCGAGCAGCTCGATTGTTTTTCGAATGCAAAAAAGAGCAGCATGGATGTGATACAAGCGTTTGAGCTCCTCAGAGCGTGGTGCTTTTCTTTTTATGGTTTGAAAAAGGGAATGGTACAAGGTTGCGAATGAGTACACATTTTTTTCGCGCTGTCCTGATTCAAACCGCTTGTATTCATTATTAAAAAGGGTGAGCCAGCTTTCAAGGGAATTCTCCTTGTATTCGACACGCTGTAGGACGTTACCTTTTATAACAGGAATCGAGGCTAGCTTAGGCTTCGGTTTGCTGCCATCCTTCCATTGTTCAAGCAAAGACCCGACACGGTCGACGCTTGCGTACATATAGAAAAACAGTGCCATCCGGTGACGACAAAAGGATGGATCTGGGCAGGTACAACTCGACATTTCCAGAAAATCAAGATCAAGTGAGACATCAACCGGGGTGACGTCTTGTACACGGCCCTCAAGTGTGTTTCCGTTGTATTGCACATTGTAAACGCTCCCCTGACGGTAGAGGTTTAGTCCTTTTTTGATTAAATTGCGGTCCTCTTCGTTTTCGAACGTAATCAAACTCCGAAGCTTTTCGGAAAAATGCATGACCGCATCCTTTGGTATATCGTTTTGAAGCAAAGTGGTCTCACTCCCCACATGCAAGAATTAATTGAACATCCACTAAAATCATATCTTTTTATTATACCGCAAAATTGTACAAATTTGGATTCCTGGCTATGAAACGGTGTTGCTTTTACCTAAATTTAGAAATATTTTGAGTGAGACAGTCGCAAAAAAGAAGTCTCTGGCGTACATGTATAGTAAATACTCGGCGGAGCTGGTTTCTCCATCCAGCTTTGTTGAGTAATCATTTTCTCCCAAAGTGCCGTGATGGTACTTGTTAAATGTCTTGTGCCTGGTGAAGTCGTCTCCATTCTTCACCAGGCTATCTTTAAAGTAAGGCACTTTTTCAGCTAGGAGTGAACAAATTGGATAATAAATCTTCAGAAGAGGTTATTTCGATTGATGAGAAAATGGTAAGACGAGCATTAATTCGTGCTTATATGAAGGGCGAAAGAAGCACAGATATTGATATGAAACAATTTATACAAGACTTAGCAAATGATATTAAAGGCTCTCCGATCACATAATGACCTCCTCAAAACTACAGAATTCGACACAATTTAGGTCGTACAGGCTTGCTATCGCATAAGTCCCTGTTTTTGAAGGAATCTCTTTGGAACGCAGTTTCGAGGACAAGTTTTACTACTTTTGGCGTATGAAAATAATTAATTTGGGCAATAGATATCCTCCCGTTTTTTTGACATAATTATCACCACAAACATTTAGCGGTGTTTGTGGTTACCCAGCATTGGTCAGTGGTTTTCACGCCATTCGACTAGTCTGGGTTTTTATTGGGTTTGAAGAAATTTTTTAAAAATGAATTCGTTTTCAATGGCTTGGTTTGTGATTTTTAGTTAATACATATATTATGATAATAACAAGCCCAATTAACTGAAAGTTATGATAAGGGGGGAGCGATATGAAGCTTCCAGTGGTGTCCTCGCATAGACGGGAAAATTATGCGAAATGGTATATGATTATCATTGCTGTGCTAGGCTGGGGTGCTGTGGTTAACGCGTTGTTTCATCTTGAACCAACAAACGATATCACTGTCCTACTATTGCTCACAGTGTTTTTAGCAATTACAGAGTATTACCCAATTCCGCTTTTGAGAGGTTCAACATCGATCTCATTCCCATTTATTTTTGTGATGTATGAGCTGTTTGGGGTATCATATCCCATTATCATCTATGCGGTAATTGCATTAGCGATTAATATCCTTCACCAACGTCCGTTTAGACTTGTTCTGTTTAATCCCGCACAGTTGACTTTAAGTGTCTTTTTAGCGGAGTACATATTATCACATACAGATGTGGATCAAATTCTTACATCAAGTAGTAACTTTTTTTCAGGGTTTAGTACATATGTACTTTTTCTTGTCTTCTTTTTTATCATAAATAATTTTATCGTGGATATCGTGTTGCTCGTTCGTCCGCAACCCTATACGCTTTATTTATTTAAAAATAAATCACTAACTGAATTAAGCAATGTAGGAGTTTCCTTATTGTATGGAGCGATGATGTTTTACCTTGGGGGTCGTACAGTTGACGAGTTCTCACTCTTCTTCTTCTTCTCTCCATTGGTTGCAGTGTCGTTGTTATACTCAGTCATTTCAACCCTTAGAAACGAAAAAAGAAGGTTGAATGCTCTTTTTGCAATTACAACCGGGGTTAATAAGAAAATCCATTCGCCTGAGTGGATTGATACGTTTAAAAATTCGTTTTCGCAAATCGTGGATGTGCAGGCACTCATGCTATGGGTCAAGGAAAACGATGTATGGAAGATATTATACTATGACGGGCGTGTGACTCCAAAAGATGAATTGACAGGTGAGGCGCTAGCTCGTTTTGATGGAAAAAAACAACCGATTGTTTATCAAGATAGAGTGAAAAAGCTTGGCCCCATTGATGAGTATTTTAAAAAGGATATGAAGGCCTTTGTGTACTCACCGATGGTCGTTGAGAACGAAACAATTGGGATGCTCGTTGTTGCCAAAAGTCGAGCGCGAAGCTTTGAGGAAGATGAAATCCATTCGATCGCGACGCTTTCGAATCAGCTTGCGGTGGCGGTGAAGACAAGGTTTTTAATCGAAGAACAGGAAAAGCGAATCATCCTCGAGGAGCGTAACCGAATCGCTAGAGGCATCCATGATGGTGTGGCTCAAACATTAGCTGGTGCCGTCATGAAGCTAGAGACAGCTGAGCGAAAATTTACGAGTCATCCTGATGAAACGAGAAAGCTCATTCGTGAAAGTATGGATAAATTGAGGCTTAGCTTACGAGAAGTGCGCGAATCGATTTATGAGCTGCGCCCATATCCAACGGAGCGTGTTGGGTTGTCAGTCGCCATTAAAAAGCGAATTGACATGATACAGAGCGAATACAATATTCATTTTTCGTTTGATATTAGAGGCAAAGAGGTTCCACTTAGCCCAATGGTTGAAAAGGAATTATTTGATATTTTTCAAGAGAGCCTGCAAAACACCATTAAGCATGCACAGGCCACCAAAATAGAAATACTGTTAAGCTATCAAAAGGAGCACATTATTTTAAAAATAAAGGATAATGGTGTAGGGTTTTCATTGTTCCAGGCGATGGTTAAGGCACAAAACAATCCTCATTTTGGAATCTTAAACATGAATGACGCAGCAGAAAAGATTAATGCAACTCTTCAAATTGATACAAAAGAAGGCCAAGGTACTGATATTACATTAACTGTTCCGAAAATGGGACTTGAAGGAGGTAGTACTGTTGATCAAGCTTATGTTGGTGGATGATCATGCTGTGTTACGTGACGGACTGAGGAATATTTTAGAACTTGAGGATGATATTCGCGTTGTGGGTGAGGCGGTTTCAGGGGATGATGCGCTTGAAAAGGTGCCAATGTGTGAGCCAGATGTTATTTTAATGGATATCAACATGCCCCAGAAAAATGGGGTGGAAACAACAGGTATTTTGAAGAAAAAGTATCCATCGATTAAAATTTTGGTGCTGACGATGCACAACCATGATGAGTATTTTATGGCTGCCATTCGCGAGGGGGCCGATGGCTATTTGTTAAAGGATGCACCGTCTGAACAGGTGGTGGAAGCGATTCGAACAGTCGCGCGCGGGGAGTCTGTGATTCATCCGTCGATGACGAAAAAGCTTCTTAACTTCCATCAACAACAGCAGGAGCAGCCGAAGGACAACGCCCTAACCGAGCGGGAAACAGAAGTCCTTCAATGCCTGGTGGAAGGCCTTAGCAACAAAGAAATCGCAGAGCGCCTTTTCATCAGCGACAAAACTGTAAAAATTCACGTCAGTAAAATCTTCAAAAAATTCGACGTCAAAAGCCGCTCCCAAGTCGTCATCTACGCCGTGCAAAACAAGCTCGTGCCGATGTAGGAGCAACGGGGTTGCCAGGGAGCCAGGGAGCCATGATTGCCACGGTTGCCAGAGGGGTTGCCAGAGGGACGGTTCTTGTGGTCCCTGGGACATGGGGACAGGTTCATTGTCCCAGTTGTCTGGGCTTTGGAGTTCCTGTCCCCCAGCAATTTACGCTTTTTAAATATGAAGGTTAACAGCTGCTTTCCGTTTGTGGAGGCAGTTTTTTTATGCCCAAAATGGAGGCTTGGGTGCATTTTCTCTACGACCTTATTAGTCAAATCGAGTGCTATTGATCGTATGTTTTTCTGATGGGCGAACCGTAACATTTTTAAAAGTCTTTTTGCGAGATTACAGCAGTATGTCTTTTGTATGACAAGAAATACTGCTTTTTTAGCGGAGTTTTACGTCTTTTGCGGAATAGGAAACCTTCAGCAGGGGCGCGATAATGGAATTAAGAAAGTTACATATGCGGTCTGAAAGGGGAAAGAGATGAGAAAACTTGCTGTTGTATTATTTGCGCTTTTACTGGTGGTCCCGACATTTTTACAAGAAAAGAAGACTGTTGCTGCAGTTGAGACAGGCTCAGCGATTATTGACCCTGCTCTAGAAGCGGTGTGGGACAAGGTTAGTTCCTTGCAGGTGATTGTCACATTTAATGGGGATGGTGCGCCAAAAGAGCATCAATTGGATCTGTTAAACGTGCTCGGAATCAAGGTTGGCGTTTCAATGAAAAATCTCCCAATTGCAGGAATTGTCGCGACGAAGAGCCAAATTGAAAAACTCTCACAAAGTAATGAAGTTCGCTCGATTTATTTTAATAGAAAACTAGAGTACTACAATGAAACGTCGACGGAAATAACAGGCGTCGACCGTGTGAGGACAGATGAGGAAATCCGATTGGCAAATGGTGACCAGCCTGTAACCGGTAAGGGAGTCGGGGTTGTCATTAATGACAGTGGAGTTGATGGGACACATGGCGACCATCTTTTTGGGGAAAATCTTGTGCAAAACGTGCTTGGATCTGTGAATTTGGCAAATTTGGCACCAGGAATACTTCCGATTACTTACCTCGAAAATGTGCCGAATACCGATTCAAATTCCGGTCACGGTACACATGTGGAAGGCACGGTTGGTGGAACGGGTGCGATGTCAGATGGCAAATATGAAGGTGTAGCACCAGGTGCAGACTTGATCGGATATGGTTCAGGTGCAGCGCTGTTTGTTCTTGATGGGATTAGTGGTTTTGATTATGCGATTAAAAATAAGGATAAATACAATATTCGGGTGATTACAAATTCCTGGGGTTCATCAGGTGATTTTGACCCCAACGATCCCATTAATATTGCTAGTAAAAAGGCGTATGATGCCGGGATAACGGTCCTGTTTGCCGCTGGAAATGAGGGACCGAGTGAGAACACTCATAATCCGTACGCAAAGGCGCCATGGGTGATTTCAGTGGCAGCAGGTGACAGTAGTATAAAATTAGCAGACTTTTCTTCACGAGGAACAAAAGGTGTGGGGGGTACTTTCACGTTAGATGGTAAAGAGTGGACTTTGAAGGACGCTCCAACCATTACGGCACCAGGCGTGGATATCGTATCTACACGAGCGATCGCACCGATTTCATCATTAGCGGCTTTACAGGACTTGCAAACCTTGAATCCGTTGCATGTACCGTTCTACACGATTATGAGCGGGACATCAATGGCAACACCACATGTCGCTGGAATTGTAGCGCTCTTATTGGAAGCAAACCCACAGCTGACACCGGACGCCATTAAGCAAATTATTCAAGACACGGCGATACCAATGCCTGACTACGAGGAGTGGGAAGTTGGTGCGGGATATGTCGACGCATTCGCAGCAGTGAAGAAGGCAATCGAAATCAAGTAGTGGAGGGAACAGAGAGACCAGAGGGACGGTTCTTGTGGCTCCATCATAGTTGTGGGACAGGGAACCTGTCCCCTCGTCCCACGTACTGCCATTAAGTCAAAT
The DNA here is from genome assembly GCF_004799755.1 of Bacillus timonensis. Taxonomy (GTDB): domain Bacteria; phylum Bacillota; class Bacilli; order Bacillales; family Bacillaceae_L; genus Ferdinandcohnia; species Ferdinandcohnia timonensis_A. The sequence goes on from NZ_SLUB01000063.1 coordinate 17,931, forward strand.
CGACTTAATGGCTTTTTTCTCTTTTCATTAGGAGGGCCATGGGGAGGTAGGTGATGAGAAAGACGATAATGCCGGCAATTTCAAGGGTTACATAGTACTGGATTCCTGAGCCGAAGAAGGACAGGATGGTGGTCGATTCGGTTGGGTTAGCTAGATAGAAGTAATTTGTTTCGAGAAGAAGATTGATGAAAAAGATAGGTACAGCGATAAAGTTGAGGAGCAAAAAGGCTGTTCCAACAGCTTTTCGTGGGACACGATAGCCTTCAAAAATAATGAAATAGAGTACAGACCAGGTGATTGTAGCGTGATGAAGAAAGTATTTTAGAAATCGATAGTGTGGAAACTCATGGAATAATTCGGGAGTCACTATGCTTAAAAAGGGTGGGAGGAGTCCTGTAAAGAAGACAAGGTAGAATGCTTTCTTACTAGGTTGTAAGAATAAAAAAATACAGATAAAAGTACTGATGGAGCAAAGATGCAGCGGGAGTTCACCGACTTCCCATTGATGGGTAGCTAGCAGCCAAATCTGGTGGGACACTTCACTTGCGACCAGGATGGCAAAAAAGGTCCACTTCATAATGGAGCGATAAGGTCTGAGTTTTCTTCTAAAGACGACAAGCAAACTGGTAAGAAGCAGAAAAAGGACAAGCGTCGCGATATGCGAGGCGGAAAACAACTCAAACGTCTGCATTCCTTCGGCAGAAAACATACTGCCACCCCATTTCTAAAGAAGTTTGTGGTTTTCTAATAGTCTATTCGCAAATGGGGAAAGTTTAGACATAAGGACAAACGAAAGATTTTTTTTGATGAGGTGTGCTTGTTCACTCGCGGGTCGAGGGGGGTGACCAAAGGGACGGTTCTCTAAGGGGACAATCGGAAGTTTTGCGCGAAAGAAGGCACAACTAGCGGTTATTTACGCTCGTTGTGCCTTCTTTTATATTCATGCCTAGTTCTTATACGCAAAATTTTTGATTGCCCAAGAAGAATGAAGTCGCGGCCCCTGGCCTATGGGAATTCAATCTTTGCCTCCTTGGGTGTTTGAACTCTTTTTAATTCATTTTTACAGCGATCATTGTCCATTTGTCTTCTCTATATTACTTTTGGGCACAACTTCCCCCTCCCCAACTAAGAGGCTTTTTTGAAAATATTCTGTTTGATACGCTCACGAAGAATCTCCTGGTAGAACTGATTTTAAATTGGCTTTTTTACAACCTGGACAAAGAGTGACATCTTTACCAAGAATAATAGAAAGAATCTCTGTGAAATTTAATCCTTCGAATATTGATTTATATAAAGGGCTTTTGGTAAGTTTTCTACAACGAGATAGCTTACCTTTCTTGACTCGATTAGCTAGTAATCCGTAGTACCTCATTTTCACAAATCCAACGGGAAGAACGTGCATTAAAAACCGGCGAATAAATTCTTCCGAATTTAAGGTTACCTGCTTTTTCTGGTTATTATTTTTATAATCCTTCACACCAAAGGTTACTGTATGATTTGTGACCGACTGAATCCTTTGATTTGTTATGGCGATACGATGTGTATAGCGACCGAGGTATTCTATCACCGCTAATGGACCTGAAAATGTTCGTTTCGTGTAACTATACCAATTTACCGAATAACACTGGTCGATCAAATTCTGAAACTGTTTTGGATCTTTGTATTTTTCAGCTTCATTGTAAAAGTGTAATTGATT
>NZ_SLUB01000064.1 GCF_004799755.1 Bacillus timonensis
GAATATTATATTCATATCATATCATTTTTTGGTGTAATATTAATTATTTTTGTTTTAATACTCTATCTTGACTTTCAGTTATTGCATTAAAGAAGAGCCTCTTTCAATTCATTTCTTATTGTTTAATTCTTTACCACTAATCAAAATACATTGTCATCAACCATAAAATTAAGTTTTTCAACTAATTTCTATCGTTTAGGAAAAGATATGAATGCAAATTTCAGGAGGTGTGTTCATGAATAAGGATGTATATCGGGATAAAATTGTTGTTTTGGATGAGAATGGGGAGGAAAAAGAATTTTCTATTGAAGCCTTGTTTGATATGAAGGACAAAACATATGCATTGTTACGCTCTGAACAGGATCAAAGCAACACATTTGTCATGCAAGTGGAGAATACGGAGGATGGTCAGTTTTTAACAGGAATTAACGATTCATCCGAACGTGACATGGTACTAGATGCGTATGAGATAGCTGTTGATGCTAATCCAGCGGAGTAAAATTCATTATGGAAAAAAAGATTGTTGACGTTATGGATCCTCACATGAGGAAACAAATAGAGGAAGAATTGAAAGGTTTGACCTTTACCAAAAATTTTCGATCTCCTTCTGCAGAGGAATGGTATGTTTTTTTGCCGAGCTATCAAGATCCGATTACCGGTGGTGCGGCTGGTAAGGTGATTGTTCACTATAATTTATTTGATACAAAGGAAATCTTCATAAATACCACCATCATATTTGATGACCCTGCTTTACATCATTCATCACGTCATCACCTTGTTTATGCCATTGCTGATGAGCTTGTAAACCGATTGGTTGGATATGCGGATACTCTTCTTTCTGTTCATTCGGGAGAGAATTCGTATAATGCAGAATACAAAAACTGAGGGGTTCATATGGTTGAAAAAATGATACAAGCGATACAACAACATTCGATTCCAATTAGAAATGCTAAAGACGATCTTGAACAACTTGTTACTTCTATAAAAAATGAGAAATATATTTTGTTGGGGGAATCCTCACATGGTACGTCTGAGTTCTACCAAATTCGTAAGGAACTTACAAAAAAATTAATCGTTGAAAAAGATTTTACTTTTATCGCTGTGGAGGGTGATTGGCCAGCATGCCAAGAGGTCAATCGCTATATAAAAGGGTATTCAACTAAATACAATAATGCTCGCGATGTCCTCATGACATTCAAACGTTGGCCAACGTGGATGTGGGCAAATGAGGAAATCATTGATTTAATTGAATGGTTAAAAGAATATAATCAAGGAAAACCAAGTGAAAAAAAGGTTGGCTTTTATGGAATCGACATCTATAGTTTGTGGGAATCCATGGATGAAATTCTAAAGTATTTAGAAAAACGAAACTCCCCGGATCTTGAAGTCGCGAGAAAGGCGTTCGCATGTTTTGAACCCTTTAATCGTGAAGCAGAAAAGTATGCATTATCATCTGCGTTTTATTCAGAAGGCTGTCATGAAGAAGTCACCAAACTTCTAACGGAAGTAAGTGCAAACAAACATACTTATCATGATTCAGAAGAAAGTAGTTTAAACGTAGAGGTAAACGCACTGATCACAGCTAATGCTGAAAACTATTATACAACAATGATAACGAATGATAATGAATCATGGAATATCAGAGACCGTCACATGGTTGAGGTCATCCACAAAATAGATTCCTTTTATCACCATCACTCCAAAGGAATCATCTGGGAACACAACACACATGTCGGGGATGCACGTGCAACCGATATGGCGAATGAAGGACTTGTAAATGTCGGACAACTCTTAAGGGAGCAGGTCGGTTCTGAAAACGTGTATATTGTAGGTTTTGGCACACATCATGGTACGGTGATTGCGGCTGCTGAGTGGGGTGAAAACTTTGAAAAAATGAATACACCTCCCGCAACTACAGGAAGTTGGGAAGATCTACTATATAAAGCGGGAAATTACGATAAACTCCTACTTTTTACGGATAAAAACAGACATTTATTTGCGAACTCAATTGGTCATCGCGCGATTGGTGTTGTCTATCATCCACAATATGAACATTATGGGAACTATGTTCCGTCGGTCATCTCCGAACGTTATGATGCGTTTATATTTGTAAATCACACAAAAGCATTAACGCCACTTGAAGTAACGGGCGTGTTGATTTAACCAATATTTACATTCAAGACTTTTTCATAAATTATCGAAAAACTGTGAGAAAAGACACAGATACTGGGAATTATTTGGGATATTCTAAGGAGGATAGAGAGTGATTTTGCATTTTAATGGTATTTTGTCAAAAGCTGTTGAATGAATATGCTTTTTCTACTATTATAATGTAGTGCTAAAGTAATACATATAGTGAATAAGTATTACATCGATAAAGGCAAACTTATCAAAAGATAGGGACGCAAAGCCACGAGCCTAAAGCAATCAATCACGCTATGGTAGTCGGGTTACCGAAATGTTGGAGAGAAAAGGAAACTCCCGTTTTTCGGTGGAGTTTCTTTTTTATTTTAATTGAATTTTAAATGAAACCTAATATGAAAAAAAATCTAGATTCCTGGGGGTGGAAAGAATGAAATTATTAGATCGACTGCGAAAAAAACAACAGGATGTTGATTTAAAAGAAAAAAAGGGTATTGATGCTTATATTGAAAGTCTTTCAGCAAGCAGTATGGAAACATTTGTAGAAAACATCGCAACGACATTTAAAGAAAATGATAAGCTCGATTATTATCAAGTAATTTCAAACCACTTAGGTTTGGCTCTATTTACGATTAATCTTAAAAATAAAGAAATAACCTATGTTTCTAGGAAAGTAGAAGAAATTTTGGAAATTTCCAAAGAAAAATTAACAATCGACTATTGGAAATCACTGTGGTATAAAGGGGAAACCATCGATTTTTCTGCAATTTACGCGAGATTAACCAATGAAGGCAAAAATTCGCATACGTATCGCATTGTAACCCCAAATGGTTCCGTGAAATGGATTAATGAAACCACAGTTGCCGTTGAAGATGAGATAGGGAATATCGGAAAAGTTGTTGGAGTAATAGAAGATTGCACCAACGCATTGCAGCTTGAACAGAAAATACATTTTATCACCACTCACGATGAACTGACGAATCTGCCAAACTTTTTAAATGGAAGGCAGCATATACAAGAGGTCATTGACAGATACAAAACTAAAACAGAAAGATTTGCCTTGTTTTGTGTGAATTTAGATGGGTTTAGCCGGATTAATAATACCTTAGGATTTAAAATAGCGGATGAAGCTTTTAAGCAATTATCTATTAAACTAGAAAAATACTTAAATAAAGGAGTTTTCCTTTTCCGTTCACAAGGGGATGAATGGTACGCGGTTGTAGAATGCTCAATGAAGAATGAAGAGTATATGAGTCATGCGAAAGAGATTATTGATATTATTCAAGCCCCTCTCCAAATTCAAGATTATTCGATTCGAATCACGGCTAGTATTGGAATTAGTATTTATCCGGAGGACGGAGAAAATAAGGTTGAACTCATAAAAAATGCAAACACCGCATTAAAACGAGCAAAAAAGCACGGTGCAGCAAACTATCAATTATATGCTGCGAATATGAATATTGAATCTTTTAAAACCTTTCAATTAGAGACAGATTTACAGAGTGCGATTAAAAATGATGAATTGTATATTGAATACCAACCAAAAGTGGATGTTAAGTCGCAAAAAGCAACGAGTGCAGAGGCACTTATCCGCTGGAAACACCCACTATGGGGAGAAGTTTCACCAATGGAATTTATCACGATTGCCGAAGAAAGTAATTTTCACCGTGAAATCTCAGAGTTTGTCATCGATTCGGTATGTAAGCAAGTTGGTCAATGGGAAGAGCGAGGCATTCAATTTAACACGGTTTCCTTTAATTTATCAGCTAAGGACTTTTTAAAAAGCTCATTAATTCGTACGTTAAAAACGACAATTAATAGGTATCAAATCAATCCAAAGCATCTTGAAATTGAGCTCACAGAAGGTACGTTGTTACAAGAAACAAGTGTCGTTCAGGATCAAATTGAGCAAATAAAAGCGCTGGGTATTACCTTATCATTAGACGACTTTGGCACGGGATATTCATCCATCCATTATTTGAAGAAACTGCCTTCTGATATCATTAAAATCGATCGCTCCTTTATTCAACATATTCATAAAAATGTAGAGGATAAAATCATTGTAAAATCGATTATTGAGCTTACAAAGGGGCTAAATAAAACGGTCGTTGCAGAAGGGGTAGAAAACGAGGAACAATTTAGTGTCCTGCAATCATTGGGATGTGACTTGATCCAGGGCTACTATTTTAGCAAAGCTGTTTCCGCGAGAAGGATGACGGAACTTTTTAAAATGAATCAGATTAAGCCAGCAATCTGTAAGTCCAAAGCTCCAATGAATCGTCGTAAATATTATCGAGTAAGTTTTCCATTTTTTCCGTTGCATACCGAAATGACAATCGTATCTTTTAACGGAAAAGCTGTTACGCTTGGTGCAACGGATGTGATGGTTTTAGATATTGGATTGGGAGGGTTACGTTTTGTAAGCCATTTGAAGCTTAAGCCACATACCGATATTTTGTATAACTTTAAGACCACCCTTTTGGGTAAGGACATTATTTTAAATGGGACGATCGTTCGGTATGAAGAGAAAGAACAAGACATATTTGAATATGGTGTAGAGTTTCATATGGAAGAATCTGATCGTGATGAATTGGCTTCTGTATTAAATAAAATCACTTTACAAATGAAGCAAAATCCACTCTTTAATGATGGCGATTTTATTGACGAAAATCCTAGTAGCTATCTATCAAAAATACAAAGGCGCTAACTATAGCGAAGTAACCAAAATGAAAAAACGATACCAACAAAATGGAGATGACGAATGCAGGAACTACTAAATCAACTTTTCAATCGAGTACTAATGGAAGGCATTAAAGAACAAGTATTTATTGTAAAAGTCGGGGATAATTCAGAGTTTTATTATGAATTTCTAAACCAGACAGCGATGGAGAGAACAGGATTTTCTGAAGAAATAATCGGTAAATCCATCAATGAAGTTTATCCGAAAGAAAGAGCAGATTTCCTAAATGAACAATATAGGCTCGCTATTTCTCAAACAGAAAGTATCAAATATGAAGATTCATATAACTCGCTGCTTGGAGAAAAGTATTTTTCCGAAACGACGTTAACACCATTATTAGATAAGGATACTCATCAATGTACACATGTCATTGCACTTGTTCATGATATTACAGAGAAAAAATGGGGAGAATTCGAACTGCGGGAATATTGGAAAAAGGTAAATGAGAGCAATCAGAAGTACAGTTCGCTTTACAAGAATAATTCGGATGCAATCATCACATTTAATATAGATGGTGAAATTATTGAAGGTAATGATAAGGTTGAAGCTTTAACAGGCTATAGCATGGACGAGATTGCATATTCTGATTTATCTGCTTTATTCGATCGGAAAAATGTTGAGTTATTAGAAGAGAACTTTAAGAAAGCTATAGAAGGAGAACCATTAGATTTTTCATTAATAATGAACAAGAAAACGGGAGAACAAATCGAGCTTGTTGTAAAATTCACCCCGATTATAGTAAATAATCAAGTGGTTGGGATTTTTTCGATGATGAAGGATATCACAAACCTCATCCACATCACACGAAAATATATGGATACAAAACAACGTCTTAAAATTATTACTGAAAAATCACAGGACTTGATCACAATCCTGAATATACACGGTTTCATCGTAGATGCTTCACCATCTCATAAACATCTATTAGGCTATGAGCAAGAGGAATTAATTGGTAAGCATTTTACTTATAACATTCATCCTGATGATAAATCACTTTTAGAGGAAACGATTTTACATGCGATTCAAAAGGACAACTTTGGAAGAATTCATATAAGAAAAAAACATGCGGTTAACGGGTGGATGTGGTTTGATTTGAAAGCAACGCCTGTCTTTAATGAAGAGAATGAATTCGTTTATATGGTTTGCGTATCAAGTGATATCCAATCACAAATGGATTATGAATCTGAACTGCAGCACCTTGCATTCCATGATTCAATGACGAATTTACCGAATCGAAGGTATTTAAAAGAATTCTTGAAAAAATCCGTAGATGATTACGTGAATGACAAAATAAATGGTCTTGTCGTTGGAATGATGGACCTCGATCATTTTAAATCAATAAATGATGAAATGGGACATGATGCCGGAGATGCTGTCATCATTGAATTCGGGAATAGAATCAGAAAAAATCTCCGGAATATCGATTTTATCGCACGATTAGGTGGAGATGAATTTGTCATTGTCTTACCTGATATCCAAGGAGAAGATATAGGGGATATTGTTGAAAATATACAGAAGGCTATACACGAACCTTGGTCCATTGGTGATAAAACATGCCATTTAACAACAAGCATCGGGATTGGAATCGTATCTAAAGATGAAACTTCCATTTCCTCCATATTGAAAACGGCTGACCTTGCTCTATATGAAGCAAAAGAAGCGGGAAGAGACACATATAAAATATGGGACAGAGGGACAGGTTCACTGTCCCAGAATGACAAAACCTAAACGCAATTTTGCGTTTAGGTTTTTTGATGGAATGATTAAGGATTTGTCGACCAAAGTCCTGCGTGTTTTAATACAACACGTGAATGAAGTTTCAGCTGGGCAACCATTAATTCTGCCAAATCTTCAGGCTGCATCACTTTTTCTGGATTGCCGTCTGTTAAGTTCAGCTCAACCGCCATATCGGTAGCAACCGTACTTGGTGTTAACGTCGTTACACGAATATTTTTCTTGCGAACCTCAAGCATTAAGGACTCACTTAGGCCGATAACAGCAGCCTTTGAAGCCGAGTAAGCACTTGTAACAGGTGCCCCTTTTTGACCAGCTGTTGATGAAATATTAATGATGTCTCCTGTGTTGCGTTCTACCATTTCTGGTAAAACCGCACGGGTTGTGTAGTACACACCTTTTACATTGACATCGATGATATTGGTCCATTCTTCAGGGGTTAAGTCCATGAAGTTACCAAATTTTGAAATGCCGGCATTGTTTACTAAAATATCGATAGCACCAAGTTCTCTACGAATGGATTCAACTGCTTGGCTAATAGAATCTAAATCCGCTACATTTGCAGCAGCGAATGCTACCTTCACATCATATTGTTTAAGTTCTTCTGCTACTTTTTGTACGTTTTCAAGCGTACGACCTACAAGGCCTACGTGAATACCTTCTTGTGCAAAAGCGATTGCTGTTGCTCGTCCAATACCACGGCCTGCTCCTGTAATTAATGCTACTTTTCCTGCGATGGTTTGCATGTTTTTCGCTCCTTTAGTTGAGATGGTTTTATTTTAGACGAAACAAAGGGTATTAAACTAAAAACAATTCATATTTAAGTAAGGTGAGTAGGAAGCAATTGTTCTGGTTTATATTTAGTACCGTTTTTTTGCCGCCTAAAATAAATTTGATTTGTCTTTGATCAAGACTACCTTCATTCTACATATGGTTTTACAAAATGTGAAATAATGTACTTTTTTTTACGGAAGTTTTCAAAAAGGTTGATAGAGAAACTTATTAGTCTGACAAGAGGAAATAGAATAAAAAACCATTAAAAAAAGCCAATTTTCACAAATAGGAAAATTGGCTTTCTAAGGTTATTCACTTAATCTTAATATGCTAAGCCGTAAAGGGCTTTGATATGAGATAAGTAACGAACATGACTTGCTTCTTTCATTAATGTTGCTGGAAGACCTTTTAAAGGAATATTGTTTCCACCAACAGATGCTACACCGTCTTTACGACCAAGACTAGCAAGCGTACCAGAGTTGATTGGGTTAAATTCTTCAAGCTTTTGACCTTTAAGAATAGCAAATAGGTTATAGCCACAAGTTTCACCCATTTGCCATGCATTTTGAGCAGTAGGCGCATATAATGGGCGACCTCCATCTGCAGGAAGGGATACAGACGCGTCACCAACCACAAATACTTCTGGATGTGATTTAGAACGTAAATATTCGTCAATGACAGCTTTACCACGATCACATTCTAGACCAGATTCTTGAACGATTGGAAGAGCTGCAACTCCACCAGTCCAGACAAAAGTGTTCGCTTCGATGGTAGAACCGTCTTTAAGAGAAATTTTATTTCCTTCAACGCCTGTAACAGGTAGACCAGTTAAGAAATCAACGCCACGTTTGGCTAAACTTTCAGTCGCACGCTCAATCAAGTTATCAGGAAGTACTGGTAAGATTTTAGGACCTGCTTCAACTAATTTGATGTCTAGGTCGTTAAAGTCAACACCATATTTTCTAGCTACTTCAGGGAAGTGGTCTACGATTTCACCAACTAGTTCAACACCTGTTAAACCACCACCACCAATAACAATTGTTGCATCTGCTAGATTCTTAGATTGTGCATATGCAGCAATTTTACTTTCGATGTGCTGGTAAATGCGGTTTGCATCTTCAACTGATTTTAATACAAAACTGTTTTCCTCAAGACCTGGGATTCCAAAGTAACCAGTTTGGCTACCAAGTGCAACGACTAGGTTGTCGTAATCCAACACAGAACCATCCGCTAGGTGAACTTCTTTATTGTCTACTGAGAAAGAGGTCACTTCGCTTATTACCACGTTTACATCTTTATTTTTGAACAGTTTTGTTAACGGGAAAGAGATTGCTTGTTCGGTTGTTGTTCCTCCCGCAAGGCGGTGTAATTCTGTAATGAGTTGGTGAGTAGGGTATTTATTCACCACTGTAATTTGCGCTTCTTCTTTAGTTGCATATTTACGTAATGTTAGAGCAGTTAATAATCCACCATAACCTGCACCTAAAATGACGATTTTTTTTGACATGATTTATCCTCCGTCCTTACTAAGTAATAAAAGGGTCCTTATGATTAAGCTTTACGTTCAGCTTGTACTTCTAAAAATGCGCTAACAAAGCGTAACATTTTTTGTGCTTCTGGATCTTTCAATAATTTTAAAACACCAAATAGACCGATCACTTCATTTGAAGCTTCTGCACGGTCTTTAGCTTCGATAGCTGTTGCTGCAATGTTTTTAACTGATCCGATAACAGGTTGAGAAATTTCCTTGATAGCACTAACTGTATCATTTTTTAGGACATCGTCCGTCGCCACTAATTGAGCTAAATCATACGTTTTTGTTAAGAGATTTACAGCCTCTGTTAATTTTGGTAGTTGCTCGACTAAAGCGGTGAGCGATTCTTGAACTTCAGGTTTTAATAATTGATCGAGTAATTCTGCTTTCTCTGTGCCTGTAGCCTCTTTTTCTTGAGTCAATACTTCTGACATTTTCAATTCTCCTTCATCGTTGAATTTCTACTAAGCATTATTTTGATATATAAATGCTGTTAGATCTTGAAAAATGTTCACATATTCACATTTAAAGGAAAGGCATTAAAGTGTATCCCAATTTCCAGAGTTTGTAGTGGTAACGGGTATTTTAATGTTTGTCCATTAAACGATATATATGACATTAATATGACATTTTAACTATAACGCAATTTTCGTCATTCGTAAAATGCATTTGATTCATGTAAAATATACCTTTTTGTTATAAGAAAGGTATTTCTGTTAAAAAACTCCTAGAGATAGTTGTGGAAAAGTGATACATATTCACAAAACTAAAAAAATGGCTGGATGTATCAGCCATTTTGATAGTAAAAAACTAATTATGTATTTGTTGTTGAACCTGTTGTATAATTTGTTGCGCTTTTTCTAGTTCACTTTGAGCAAAATGACATGCCTCAGATTCAATACTATTCGAATTAACTTGTTTTAAATGATGGTGTGCATTATGAATAATATCTTGGGCTTCCTGTAATTTGCTTTTAAAGTTCAATGTCATTCATCCCTTCTTTAAATTGTTCTTTGTATCATGTCTACTCTTCCATTTTTCTTTTTTTCTTTGCTGTTTCAGAAGACTTAGAAGTAAGTATTGTATGATTTTTTTCGGTATTTGTGTCCCAGATACTATACGTAATCTTATTTTGAGAGTCATTCTTGTTTTTAGACATATTCCTTATCCTCCCATAAAATTTAAAAAGCAAACACATGGTTTCCAATCGTTTTTGAAACAGTACGGCTTCTAAGATAGGAGCTGGTTGTTTTATCAGGATTGTAAAAAAATAAGGCTCCATTTGTTGGGTCTTCTCCACTAATAGCCCGTTTCGCTGCTTCCATATGTTGTGAATTAGGAGTTGCGGTATTTATCACACCGGTTTCTGCTGGTGTAAATTGATAATATCCATTGCTTTTTTCAAACAAGACATCTTTTACAGTATTGGGGAATAAAGGGCTTTTTACCCGATTCATGATAACTGCACCAACGGCAATTTGTCCTTCAAGTGATTCACCTCTTGCTTCACTATAGATCATTTTTGCCAACCACTCGACCTCTTCTTGGTTATATGCTGAGCGTTGTTCTGTCGTAATCGGTTTTTTAGCGGGTGCTTTCGAACTGCCAGAAGGAATCGCTAACTCCTGACCGACCTCTAATAAATTTGTTGATAAATTATTTGCTCTCTTAATTGCATCAACTGACGTTCCATTTCGAGTCGCGATACTGTATAACGTATCTCCAGGAACAACTTGATAAGTAGCCTCAGCAGTTGGAGCTGGGGTGGCCGTACCGCCAGAAGGGAGCGTCAATGTCTGTCCAATACCTAATAGATTTGATGTTAGGTTATTAGTTTTTTTGATGATATCAACTGTTGTGCCATGACGCTGCGCGATACTGTATAATGTATCCCCCGAAACAACTTGATAGGTTGTTGTCGTTTGAGCAGGAGATGATGTATTACCAGAAGGAATCGTCAAAGTCTGTCCAATACTTAATACATCGGAAGACAGTTGATTGGCCTTCTTTATACCATCCACTGAAGTGCCATGACGCTGCGCAATACTATATAACGTATCTCCCGAAACAACTTGATAAGTATTGTCAGTTGGGATTGTTATAGACGTACCGTCAGAAGGAATCGTTAACGTCTGTCCAACCTGTAAAAGATCCGAAGTTAAATGATTGGCCTCCTTAATAGCATTCACTGTTGTGCCATACAGTTGTGCAATGCTGTATAATGTATCACCAGCTGTAACCGTATAGGATAAAGAGGCAGAATGTGAAGGTGTACTTGTCTTTTTTGCTGCAGCAGCTTTATCTGCAGGTAGTGCACCAATGCCTAGAATGGATAACAAGATTCCTCCAGCCATCACCTTCACGGTATTAATTTTTAATGAGGGAAGCTTTTTTTTGATAAAGCTAACTGCTTCATTTTTTATACTTGACTCCTGTATGTTGGGGATCGTCCCTAATTCTGCAGAGAATTCTGTTCTGTTTTCATTTAGATATAAGACTACTTCTAATCCTTGTTCTGTTTCATTAATTTTATAATGAGTAAAAGTCTCCATGTCATTCACCCTCCATTTTTTTACTATCCCCAAAATGCAAACCAATTAATAAGAAAATAGTCTGCTTTTCATAATTGGGACAAAGTGTTCATTTTTAAAATTTTCAGTTTATTCGCTTGTTAAAAATATGGAGCCTTGATAAAATGAAACAAACCTTCCTGAACAGATGAAGGTTGCCAACCACACCTAGATTGGACAGAGGGGAATGAAGGTAATTAGTTTTGAAAATTGATTTGAAGGAGGAAAACCATCGTGAAAAATCAAGTCAAATTATTACCGTTTACCATTCAGTCAGTTGTGGATCAAACAAATGAAACACCAGAGGGAATCCAGTTGGTAAAGGCACCTTCAATATGGGATGAAAGCAGTCAAGGTGAAGGCATTGTCATTGCAGTCATTGACACCGGGATTGACTCGTCTCATCCGGATTTAAAAGATCGAATTATAGCGGGTCGGAATTTTACGACGGATTATCAGGGAGACCCAGACATATTTGAAGACAATAACGGACATGGTACCCACGTATCTGGTACAATCGCGGCTAGTCTAAATAATGAAGGAGTTGTCGGTATTGCACCGAAGGCTCAACTATTAAGTTTAAAAGCGTTAACGGGGCAGGGGGCCGGAAATTATGACTGGATCATTGACGCCATTCACTATGCAGTGCAATGGCAAGGTCCGAACAACGAAAGAGTTCGTGTGATTTCCATGTCACTAGGGGGTCCCGAAGATGTACCTGAGTTGCATAAGGCGATTCAACAGGCGGTTAATCAAAATGTATCCGTAGTCGTTGCGGCGGGGAATGAAGGGGATTCCAAGGAGGAAACATTTGAGTATGCCTACCCTGGCGCATATAACGAAGTGATTTCGGTTGGAGCGGTGAACATTGATTTAGAACTTGCACCATTTTCCAACACCAATACAGAAATCGATCTTGTTGCTCCTGGTGTTGATGTAGTTTCAACATACCCAGATAATAAATATGCACAACTAACAGGAACTTCGATGGCAGCTCCACATGTAGCGGGTGCTATCGCTTTACTGATCAATGTAAGTGAAAAAGAGTTTGAACGAACGCTTAGTGAAGCAGAGGTCTATGCCCAACTCGTAAGACGAACAGTACCACTGGGTAATAGGAAAAGTGCTGAGGGAAATGGATTCCTCCAGCTAGACCTAATTGAAAAATTGCACGATATCATTTTACCCTCTAGCATGAATGTTACGAATTAACTGGGACAGAGGGACAGGTTCACTGTCCCAGATGAGAAAGCCTAGATTCAAGTTCTTACTTGTATCTAGGCTTTCTCCTATTTGTCTTTCATTTATTTGTAATTTTTTTCAAAAAAATAATAGAAAAATAGTCTTTTAGGGTATAAAATAAAAAAGCAAATTCATTCAGTAGAATTCTGTAAGAGTTTACATCCATTTTGAAAAACAGGAGGGACCATAGAAAACAAATAAATCACTGCTTTCTGTTTTATATCAATCCATTTGTTTTTAAAATTATAACGATTAAAGAGGTTGATGAAAGTTGACAATGGATGCTACAGATTTACCAATTAAAGAGCCAACTATTTTTAGTCATGTTGGCAATAAAATCATAACAGATGATCGAGAAATAAACATTATTGCTAGATTGGAAGAGCCACTAATCGTCATTTTAGGAAATGTGTTAAGTGATGAGGAATGTGATGAGTTAATTAGATTGTCTAAGGATCGAATGCATCGTTCAAAAATTGCGAATGCCCATGAAGATAACATGAGAACGAGCAGTAGTACATTTTTAGACGAAAGTGAAAATGTCATTGTTACGAGAATTGAAAAGAGAATCTCACAGATTATGAGTATACCAACAGAGTATGGAGAAGGTCTTCAAATTCTAAATTATAAGATTGGGCAAGAATATAAGGCTCATTTTGACTTTTTCAATTCTTCCAATAAGGCAAACAACAACCCTAGAATTAGTACACTTGTCATGTATTTAAGCGATGTAGAGCAGGGTGGGGAAACGTATTTTCCAAAGCTTCATTTTTCAGTATCTCCCCAAAAGGGCATGGCCGTGTATTTTGAATACTTTTATAATGACCAAACGTTAAATGACCTTACCTTACATGGTGGTGCACCCGTTATAGTAGGCGACAAGTGGGCTGCCACTCAATGGATGAGAAGGAAAAAAGTGAAATAGAACAAAAATAAAACATCTTCCAAGTCGGAAGATGTTTTATTTTGAATTGCTGATGTATTATATACTCACCAATTAGTTACTTGCTAGTTGAGCCTTCTTGTTTTCAACCGATTTAAGGTCAAAGCGATCTGCATTCATGACCTTTACCCAGGCTGCAATGAAGTCACGCACAAACTTCTCCTTGTTATCCTCTTGAGCGTAAACTTCTGCGAGGGAACGGAGGATAGAGTTTGAACCGAAAACAAGGTCTACTCTAGTGGCTGTACGTACCACTTCACCTGTTTTGCGATCACGACCTTCGTAAACGTTTGCTCCTGCAGGCTTCCACTGAATTCCCATATCGAGCAGGTTCACAAAGAAATCATTTGTAAGTTGACCAACACGATCCGTGAATACGCCGTGCTGTGTGTCACCATAATTTGTACCTAGAACACGCATACCACCAATCAGGACAGTCATTTCAGGAGCAGTTAAACCTAGAAGTTGAGCCTTATCAATGAGAAGTTCTTCTGGACTCACACTATACTGTTCCTTTTGATAGTTGCGGAAGCCATCAGCAACCGGCTCTAATACATCAAAGCTTTCTACATCTGTTTGTTCAAGTGTCGCATCGCCACGTCCTGGTGCAAATGGAACCGTAACATCAAAGCCTGCATCTTGTGCAGCTTTTTCAATTGCAGCACTTCCTCCCAATACAATCAAGTCAGCCAAACTGATTTTAATATCCAAATCCTTTTGTATACCTTCTAATACTTGAAGCACCTGTGCAAGTTGTTCTGGTTGATTCACTTCCCAATCCTTCTGTGGAGCTAGACGGATACGTGCCCCATTTGCACCACCACGATGGTCGGAGCCACGGTACGTACTTGCAGATGCCCAAGCGGTTGTAACAAGCGTACTGACTGTGAGACCAGAGTCTAGGATTTTAGCCTTAATCTCAGCGATTTCAGCATCCGTTAAATCATAATTACCAGCTGGGACAGGGTCTTGCCAGATGAAATCTTCTTCAGGAACTTCTGGACCAAGATATCTTGCCTTAGGACCCATGTCTCGGTGGAGCAGCTTGAACCAAGCACGAGCAAATACGTCTGCAAATTCTTCTGGATTCTGGTGGAAGCGACGAGAAATTTTTTCGTATTCTGGATCATGACGTAGAGCCATATCCGCAGTCGTCATCATCGTTGGAACTTTAATGGATGGATCTTCTACATCTGGAGCAAGATGCTCTTCGGCTGGATCTACCACAAGCCATTGCCATGCACCTGCAGGACTCTTTGTCAGCCACCACTCATATCCAAATAAAAGATCAAAGTAGCCATTGTCCCACTGGGTTGGGTTAGCAGTCCAAGCACCTTCAATACCACTACCGATAGTGTCGCGGCCATACCCTTTACCGTAAGAACTTTGCCAACCTAAGCCCTGTGCTTCAATAGGAGCAGCCTCTGGCTCTGGACCTACTTGAGATGCATCTCCAGCACCATGTGCTTTACCGAAAGTATGACCACCAGCGATTAGCGCAACTGTCTCTTCATCGTTCATTCCCATCCTTGCAAAGGTTTCACGAATATCCTTTGCACTTGCAAGCGGATCAGGTTTTCCATTTGGACCTTCTGGATTGACATAAATTAGCCCCATTTGTACGGCAGCAAGCGGATTTTCTAGGTCACGATCACCAGTATAACGGTTATCACCGAGCCATTCGGTTTCAGCTCCCCAATAGACGTCCTCTTCTGGATGCCAAATGTCTGGGCGTCCTGCTCCAAATCCAATTGTTGGTCCACCCATATCTTCGATCGCAACATTACCTGCTAAAACAAGTAAATCAGCCCAGGAGATCTTATTCCCATACTTTTGCTTAATCGGCCATAGGATTCGTCGTGCTCTGTCAAGGAGAACATTGTCAGGCCAACTGTTAAGTGGTGCGAAACGTTGGTTACCTGTTCCACCGCCACCTCGACCATCACCAATACGGTATGTACCAGCAGCATGCCAAGACATCCGAATAAACATAGGACCATAATGTCCGTAGTCGGCAGGGTACCAGTCTTGACTGTCTGTCATGAGATTACGGAGATCTTGCTTTAAAGCATCGTAATCTAATTTCTTAAATTCTTCAGCGTAATCAAAGTCTTCATCCATAGGGTTGGATTTTCGGTCATGTTGATGGAGAATATTCAAGTTTAGCGCATTTGGCCACCAGTCTCGATTTGTATTCCCACTTGCTTTGTTACTAGTAACACCCCCATGAAACGGGCATCCTCCAATGTTTTCATTGCCTTTAGTATCCATTTTTAAATCTCTCCTTCTGTGATAATTTAGTAATTTATACATCTAGTTTTAAGAAACTAGGATGATCATAATTTTCGTGTGATTATGACAATAGAAGAAGGGCAGAGTTGAAAGAAATGTAGACTTTGAAAATTCTAGAGCATCAGGACTATTATATTTTGACGTGTAGCCCATTATGATAGATATATAGATCCTAACAAAAGAAGTAAATCATAGAGGCAAAAATGATGTAAGGGACTTAGAAGTATACTTGATTCGGATGTAAGATAAAAAATTATAATAATTTTGTATATTACCATTATAATGAAAGCGATGAATATAAAGCAAGTCTGATGCACACATACCTTAAATCCATGGAAAGGAGGATTTAAATAAAGGGCTTTTACGTTATTTGTGGAATGTTTAGTTAAGTTGTTTATGGTCAATTCAAATCTTCATGGGATATTCACAAATAATTATGTTGCTAAAAGGCAAGGAAAGGAGTTCTAAAATGAATTGGATCTACCTTGTTATAGTAATTGTTATGATTCCATTGGGACTTTGGGGATTAGTAGCTAGAGCGAAATGGTTAGAAGAGCAATCAAAAAAGATTAAAAATGAAAATCTATTCAAAAAAATGATAACAGAGACAACAGGGTGCTTGCCTTTAAGAAGGAGAAGCAGCCTTTTTTCATAAGAAAAATTGAAATAAGGGATGATAATCTTGAAAATAATTGAAACGAAAAGGCTGTACTTAAAGGAATTGGTCTTAGAAGATGCGGAAGAGTTATCCAAGGTTCTTTCTGACCCAGAATCTATGCAATACTATCCTGAGCCATTTAGCAAAGACAAAGTGAAGAAGTGGATTAAATGGAATATTGAAAATTATAAAAGGTATAATCACGGGTTATGGGCTGTTATTTTAAAAGATGGCGATAAATTTATTGGAGATTGTGGAATCACCATGCAAATAATTGAAAATGAAACAGTACCAGAGATTGGATTTCACATTATAAAAAACTATTGGAATAAAGGATATGCAACAGAAGCAGCCATTGCCTGTAAGGATTATGCGTTCCGTGTTTTAAAGTATCCCAAGATATTTTCGTATACTACGGTAAAAAATATTCCGTCACAAAAGGTAGCTGAGAAAATGGGGATGCAGGAATATAAGATATTTGAGAAAAATGGTGAAAAACAAATTGCTCAAGTAGTCTTTAATACAGGATTCAATAAATCTTAAAACAAGTGCTGTCCCAAAAAAAATGCTTGCCACCTAGCGTTTATTCTTGTTCTTTTTATACGGAAAATCACCTTGTAATAGGTGCAGTTGATAAATGCTTTATTTAAACTTTCCCACTTTGGTATATACCCAACTATTTTATTGATCGAGAAGGATTAATGTACTTTTTTATTTAAGTAACAAATCAGGAAATTTAATAATGTAGGGAGATAACCAAATGATTTTAGGTAATCCAATTGCAAAAGGTAATACTGCAAACATTTATCTTTCTGACAACAAAATAGTAAAAGTTTTTAACGACATTTTGCCAGATACGGAATCTATAAATGAAGCAAATAAACAAAAATATGCCTATTCATGTGGACTTCCTGTACCTGAGATTTTAGATGTTACTAAGATAAACGGAAAACAAGCAATCATAATGCAATATATTAAGGGAGAAACATTGGGAGATTTACTTATCAAACATAAAGAACAAGCGGAACATTACTTGAATATTTCAGTCGATATGCAGCTTGATATTCATAGTATTGTTACAGATGCTATCGAACCAATGTATGTTAAATTATACCGTCAAATTGAGAGCGTAATTGAATTAGATAAACGGCAAAAAAGTTATTTATTAAAGGAATTAGAATCGTTTACTTACGAAGAAAGGCTTTGTCATGGTGACTTTCATTTATTTAATTTGATTATGACAGAAAAACAAGTGGTAATTATCGATTGGGTTGATTCGAGTGCTGGAGATATTCGTGCTGATATATATAGGACCTATCTTTTATACACACAATTTTCGTCTGAATTAGCTGAGATGTACTTGCGACTTTATTGTGAAAAGAGTGGAATTGTAAGGTCTGAAGTATTTCAATGGGCTCCCATCATTGCTGCAGCAAGATTATCTGAAAGTGTCTCATCGGAGAATTCGAAAAGACTAATGGAGATTATAAATCGCTACTGCCCATTATAATATGACTAAGTATGAAACTTTACCTAAAGGAACGGATGCTTTCCTTTAAGCAATAATTAAGTCTTTGTATTTAATTGTTCCTGCATTTTTTTATCTTTGCTGAAAATAATAAGTTCGGAGGTGAAAAAATGGCAACTGCTAAAATCGGGGACAATATTGTATTTAAGCGTGATGGGGAAAGCTATGAAGGAACTGTTACGGTTGTAAGAGAAAATTCTGTTATTGTTGAGTACGGATACAATGAGGCAAAAGATGAACCTATTACAACGATAGTCAATCATAAAAATTATAAAATATCGAAAGCATCTTCATGAACAAATGTACGTAAGTAAGTTGCGATTGCTGAAATAGGCAGTCGCTTTTTGTGTTTAAGCACTATTTGGATTAAGAATATACACTCTTCACTTTAGTAGAAATCCGACACGATTCTATTATATTTATTTTTTTATAAAAAAATATTGACAATAAAAATAAATTTATGATATTATTAAAAATTTGATTAAAAATAATATGTGTGTTAAGGTTAAGAAAGGTTACCACATATGGAGGTGGATTATTTGTTTCAGATTGGTGATAACATTGTTTATCCTATGCACGGCACAGGTATCATTAAAGCCATAGAAGAAAAGGAAATCTCAGGAGAAAAACAACAGTATTACGTCATTAAAATGTTAATGGATAATATGCAAGTCATGATTCCTACGGGTAAAATATTGAGTTCAAATATACGCCCTGTTACTGACATAAATGCATTAAAGGACATTATCCACATTTTTCAACATGGAGAATCAGATCGATTACTGATGTGGAAACAAAGGTATAAAGTGAACACTAACAAAATAAAAACGGGTAAAATACAAGAATGTGCTGAAGTTGTTCGTGATTTAATGCGTTTGAATAAAGAGAAAACTCTTAATACAAGCGAAAAGAAAATGTTAGATAACGCACATAAATTTTTGATTAGAGAACTGGAATTGATCAAGGGAATTACCGAAAATCAAATAAAAAGTTTCTGTTAAGGTAAATCTAAATTAATGTATACATCTCCCGAAAATAACCATATTTTTGGGGAATATGTTTATTATTAATTGGAATTCATTTCAAAGACAATCAACTTCTTCAACTCACCTTTAGAGCATTAACCTCATTTGTTGTTTCTACTATCTAATCCATTTTATTATTTGAATTTCTTTATAAAACGAAAAAATAGTCACTTGATTTTTGCAATCCTGATTCACACTGGCACGGCCAAGGAGCCGTAAGGATGAAAGAGAGG
>NZ_SLUB01000065.1 GCF_004799755.1 Bacillus timonensis
AGATGTGTATAAGAGACAGTCCCCACCCCATCCATTACGATTTTAAAATTAACGTCTAAAAAACAACATAAACATGTTGACAAACAATTTAAAATATTCTATATTACATATTATAAACGATAGTTTAAAAAACGTAATACAAAGAGGTGTTCATTGATGAGTATAAAGGAAGCTGAGGTATTACTAGAAAAGGTTCGAAATGGATTTATAGTAGAACGCATGGAGGATATGAATGACGAATATTTGAAAGCACTAAAACAAACGCTTGCGATTGTTGGAGATACAGAACTTCTTAGCGTCCCACCACTATTAACAGTCTACGATCAAGCCCCAAACTTAAACTATAAAATTACAGCTCTAGCAGTGATGCAAGATGAAATCGGTCACGCTCATATCGCGTACCGCTTGCTGGAAGACCTTGGGGAAGATGTGGACGAAATGCTTTATCGCCGACCGGCAAACCGATGGAAAAATCCATATGCGTTTGATTTTAAATTAGATAACTGGGTTGAATTAGGAGTCTTTAATGGATTGTTTGACCGTTCTGGATATACGCTTTTGGGTGATGCGTATGAACATACGTCCTATGGACCTTGGAAGCGTGCACTCGTAAAGGTTGATAAGGAAGAATTGTTCCACCTCCGAAACGGGGAAATCATTATGAGAAATGCGATGAAGAAGCCGGAAACAGCAAAGCAAGTACAAGATGCTGTGGATTGGATGTTCTTGATGGCACTTGAATTCTTCGGTGTTGCCGATAATCTTAAAAGTCGTTCGGCACAATTGGATTATCGACTAAAAGGGCGCACCAATGACGAATTAAGACAAAAGTGGTTATCAACGGCTGTTCCATTCTGTGAATCGATTGGAATCAGGGTTCCAGCTCATTACGATGAAGACCAAAGCAAGTATGTCATTGATGTTCCATTTCCATGTAAATTCGATGCTGAAAATAAAAAATGGTTAACGGACCAGCCTGACACATGGGAAGGGGCAATTGAACGTTTTAAGCAAAGAGGTCCTCAAAATAAAGAGTTTGTTGCCAGAATCCAAAAGGGAGTTTGGGAGTTCGAACAAATGAGAGCAGAGGAGGCATAAACATGAGTGGAGTTATCCAAAGCGAACAAACGACTACGAAATACTGGGATGCTCTAAAAGAAGTGATGGATCCAGAGTTTCCAATCAGTGTTGTAGATATGGGTTTGATCTATAACATCACCCGACATGGAAGCGACTTAGAGGTTGAAATGACGTATACTTCCACTGGATGTGCTTGTATGCAGTGGATTGAAAACGATATCAAAGAGCGTTTGCTAAAGGAAGCTGAGGTAGAAGATGTAAAGATTCAGGTTGTATGGGATCCACCTTGGACAACGGCAAACCTAAGTGAAGAAGGAAAGAAAAAGTTAAAACATTGGGGGGTAAGTTCATGACAGTAGAAGCAGCAACGAAGCATGATTACCTTCTTCTCACTCGAATCAATCGTGGAGATGAACTTATTCATGTGGGGACATTCAAAGCAGTTAATGATAATCTCGCCAAAATTTATGCGCAGCATATTTACGATGAAGAAGACTGGGTTGAAATGTACGTGGTGAAAAAAGAAAACCTTGTTTGTGTTCGAAGCCCAGAACCATTATTTGCAAAGGAGTGAGAAGGTTGACTAATGAACATAACTCGTTAATAGAACTAGGGGAAACCATTGCAGATAATAAATTTGTTTTAGGTGACCGCTTAGTCGAAATCGGGATCAGTGGTCCTACATTAGAAGGAACACTTTCATCAATCGCCATGGCTCAGCAGGAACTAGGTCATTCTAGACTTTTATATCGATGGGTTTCTGACCTAACAGGTGTGAAGGCGGAAGTGAAGGACCAAACAGGAAAGGCATTTCAACAGAATGTCAAAATTGGGAACTGGATTGAACTCATTGCCGGGCTTTACGTCACAAATGTTGCGGTAGATTTAGTGATGAAGGCAATGATTGAAGCAAATAACCCGAATGTGAACCCGCCTTTTACAAAAATGCTAAAGGAGCAGCAGGAGCATCTCATCTATTCAGAGAGCTGGTGTGAACAGTTGTTGCTTGATAAGGGTTCGATTCCGAGAAGATGTCGAGAAGCAATTGAGAAAACGGCTCAGGAAGCAAAGGAATGGTTAATTAAAGTAGAAGATGACATGTATCTCGTTACAGAAAGCATTATTCCAAAGGATGCGAGATTAGTAGAACAATTCAATGCAACCATTCAAGAAGTATCAAGGGAAGCGGCGAAGCAAAATGTCGGCTAGTAAAGAGAACGTCCAATGTTCATTTTGCTCATCTAATGATGTAAAGAAGATTTCATCCTTTGGAACAGCCCAATTAGTTCGCCAATACTACTGTAACGAATGTAAAAGCGTATTCGAATACATTCGATGGCAGAGGGAAGACGCGGCAAAGTAAAATAATTGTTCAAAAAGGAGGATGAAGAGGACCGCGTCGACAAGAACGCCACGTCCTGTGGCATTGTCGACACTAGCACTTCCTGTGCGTCGAAATTTCAAGGCGGTGCAGCTTTGAGTACCGGAGCGTATGCAGTTAATACGTGAGGAACGGAAAAGCAAGCCAACACAGAAATTCGATGCGTCAAATTCACCGGACTTTTTGAACATCCTCTAAAAGGGGTCGAAAACATGCAAATTAATAAGATAGGTGTTATTGGTTCTGGCACCATGGGAGCAGGGATCGCTCAGTTACTCGTTCAAAATGGATACCCTGTCATGCTCTTTGATATTGACGAAAAAACGGTGACCCGAGCAAAAGAATCAATAGAATCAAAGCTTGATAGATTAGTTGTTAAAGAGAAAATAAGCCTTACCACCTCAGAACTAGCAAAAAAGAATTTGGCTACCACAACGGATATGAACTCATTTGCCGACTGCCAATTGGTGATTGAGGCAGCACCGGAAAGGCTAGAAATCAAACGTTCTATCTTTTCACAACTGGAAGAAATCTGTACGAAAGATTCGATTTTGGCGTCGAATACTTCCTCACTTTCGATTACAGAAATCTCTGGACAAAGCGCACATCCAGAACGAATCGCTGGCTTGCACTTTTTTAACCCGGCACCAATTATGCCACTTGTAGAAGTCGTAAAGGGATTAAAAACAGCTTCCTCAACTGTTGAAACCCTAGTAGAATTTGCCAAAACGATTCACAAAAATCCAGTAATGTGCAAGGATACACCAGGTTTTATTGTGAACCGAGTAGCAAGACCATTTTACAATGAAGCTTTACGAATTATGAATGATAAAATCGCATCCGTTGAACAAATCGACCGAATTATGAAACGCGCTGGGAATTTTAAAATGGGACCTTTCGAATTACAGGACCTAATCGGGATTGATATCAATTTCGCAACAACCAAGTCCGTATACGAAGGATTTCACGGAGAAAGCAGATTCCGTCCTCATTACTATCAGGAGCGAATGGTTCAATCAGGTAGCTTAGGAAGAAAAACAAAAGGAGGGTTCTTCGAATATGACAACTAAAACAATCGTCATTGCAGGGGATAATTTACTCGCAAAAGAACTCTCCAATTCTTTTCAAGAAATCGAGCAGGTCCGTTTAGTTGAGCCAAACCGAATGGATCAAGAAGTCGATGTTGTGATTGAAACGACCAACCTTGATAAGAGTGAAAAGAAACGTCGAATGCAAGAAATTGAAGCAAGTGTTCGTCCTTCCACGTTACTTTTATCCACAACTCTCGGTGTGACAGCTACAGAGGTTGCTTCATGGCTGAACTACCCTGATAGAGTAGTAGGGTTTGGGACATTTGCGAATTTTAAAGAAGGTAACTTAATCGAAGTGGCACTGCCCTTACAGGCTGACCCAAGATATGTGCATGCAGCTGCCGAGATTTTTTCATTGATTCATCAAGACATTGAACTTGTGGAGGATGAAGTGGGTTTCGTGTTCCCACGAGTTTTATCCATGATTGTTAATGAAGCGGCGTATGCATTAACGGAGCAAACGGCTGAGGCGGAAGCCATCGATGTCGCGATGAAAAAAGGCACGAATTATCCAATGGGTCCGCTTGAGTGGGCAGAGAAAATTGGGCTTGATGACGTATATGCCGTTTTAAGTGGATTATATCAAGAATTAGGGGAAGAGCGTTATCGCCCGGCTCCGCTTATTCGAAAGCTTGTGTATGCAGGATGGATTGGCGGAGAAACCGATAGATGCTTTTACCATTATCAAAACCGAAACAAGGAGCTTTCACTATGAGAGAAGCAGTCATTATTGATGCTGTTCGAACACCGATTGGGAAACTTAACGGTTCACTTACTAGTGTTCGACCAGATGACCTTGCAGGACATGTGATTAAACAGCTAATGGCTCGCGTGGACCTTGATCCGTCATTAATCGAAGATGTATTTTTCGGGTGTGCGAATCAAGCGGGGGAAGATAATCGAAATGTGGCGAGAATGGGCTTACTTCTTGCCGGACTCCCAGTTTCCATTCCCGGGGTAACGGTCAATCGCCTTTGTGGCTCTGGGCTAGAGGCAGTGAATCAGGCCGCAGCTGCAATTAAATCAGGATTAGGGGACGTCTTTATTGCAGGTGGAACTGAAAGTATGACCCGTGCACCTTACGTTATGATGAAGCCTCATGTGACAAATGCGAAAGGCAATCAAACCTTACATGACACGATGTTAGGCTGGCGACTGGTCAATCCTGTGATGAATGACATGTATCCTCCTATTAGTCTAGGAGAAACCGCCGAAAATGTTGCAGAGAAATATGGGATTTCACGAGCAGAGCAGGATGAGCTTGCCCTATTAAGTCAACAAAGGGCAGCAGTGGCGATTCAAAGTGGAAGATTCGATGATGAGCTTGTGCCAATTGAAATACCACAGCGAAAAGGAGAACCGCATCTATTCAAAGAGGATGAGCATGCACGACCTGAAACCACATTGGAAACACTAGCGAAGCTAAGACCTGTTTTTCGAAAGGATGGGACTGTAACCGCAGGGAATTCATCGGGGATCAATGATGGTTCAAGTGCTATTCTCGTCATGGAAGAGGAACTCGCCAAAAAGCTTGGATTAAATCCAATTGCGAGAGTGGTCACTTCTGCCGTTAGTGGAGTACACCCAGACTATATGGGAATTGGCCCAGTTCCAGCAACAAGAAAAGCATTGCAAAGAGCGGGTCTAACCGTTCAGGATCTGGATTTAATCGAAATAAATGAAGCATTTGCAGCACAATCTGTTGCATGTATAAAAGAACTAGAGCTTGATATGGATAAAGTGAATGTCAATGGTGGTGCGATTGCATTAGGGCATCCACTTGGATGTAGCGGTTCACGAATTGTAACAACACTTGTTCATGAGATGCAAAAACGTGATGTGCGTTATGGGTTAGCAACCATGTGCATCGGCGTTGGCCAAGGAATTGCAACGATTATCGAGAAAATGTAGGGAGTGAAACAACATCTATGGTGCAATTAAAAGAAACGTACCAACTATTGATTAATGGAGAATACTCAAATAGTAGCAACAATGAATTTTTTGAAACCTATAACCCAGCAACTGGTGAGGTGTTAGCAACAGTCGCAAAGGCAACGAAGGAGGATGTGGATCGCGCTGTTGACGCAGCCAGAAACGCATTTGAAAATGGTAAATGGCCGAAGATGCCTCAAGCGAGAAGAGCAAGAGTTTTAAACAAAATTGCGGACATCATGCGGGAACGTTTCAATGATTTGGTTGAAGCAGAAGTATTAAATAGCGGAAAAACGGTAGCGGCTGCAAAAGGACAAATTGGTCAGGCAATTGAAGACTTTGAATTTTATGCGGGAGCCATTACAACCTTTGGCGGACGTACAAACCCAGTTCCGAATGGATTTTTTAACTATACCGTAAAAGAACCAGTAGGAGTTTGTGCACAAATTATTCCGTGGAACTACCCATTAATGATGGCTGCGTGGAAAATCGCACC
Organism: Bacillus timonensis; assembly: GCF_004799755.1. GTDB lineage: Bacteria > Bacillota > Bacilli > Bacillales > Bacillaceae_L > Ferdinandcohnia > Ferdinandcohnia timonensis_A. Next base: position 5,981 of record NZ_SLUB01000065.1, read on the forward strand.
TGCCATCGCAGCGGGATGTCCGGTTATTCTGAAGCCTGCATCCCATACACCGATTACCGCTTATATGCTTGCCGATATTTGTCATGAGGCTGGTGTTCCAGCGGGTGTAGTGAATGTTATTACAGGAAGTGGCTCAGTTATTGGTCCATACTTAACGACTCATCCTGGCGTCGATAAGGTTGCCTTTACTGGTGAAACGGAAACCGGAAAAGATATTATGGCGAAAGCTTCAACCACCTTAAAGCGTGTTACTTTAGAGCTAGGTGGGAAATCTCCGAATATCGTTTTTGATGACGCGGACATTGAAGGTGCAGTTGTCGGTTCTATTTATGGGATTTTCTATAACACAGGTCAGTCCTGTGAAGCTCGTTCACGGCTATTCGTGCACGAATCTATTTATGATGAATTTGTCGAGAAATTTATTGAAAAAGCTAAAAAACTAAAGGTCGGCGATCCATTCGATAAGGAAACTCATATGGGAGCCCTGATTTCTAAGGAACATGAAGGCGTTGTCGACGGCTATGTAAAGCTTGCTATTGAAGAAGGTGGAGAAATTCTTTATGGAGGAAAAAGACCTGAGGGCAGCGAATTTGATAAAGGATATTGGTATATGCCAACCGTGATTGGTAATGTCACAAATGATATGAGAATTGCGCAAGAAGAGGTCTTCGGTCCAGTCGTTGTGATCATGAAATTTAAAGATGAAGACGAAGTGCTCAAATTATCCAATGATTCCATTTTTGGACTTGGTTCGGCTGTATGGACGAAAGATCACGGAAGGGCACACCGAATAGCTGAAGGAATTCGTGCAGGTATCGTCATGGTGAACTGTCCAATTTCAGCCTTCCCTGGAACACCATTTGGTGGATATAAGCAATCAGGATTTGGCAGAGAGTTAAGTGTTGAAACCCTTGATCTATACAGTGAAACAAAGAGTGTTGTCTCTTATAACGGAGAACGTCTACTAAATATTTTCAGAATATAGTTTATTTAATTAATTTTCAAATTAAAATATTGGAGGAATGTAAAATGACTGTTAATTTAGAAACGAAAACACTTACGGTGAAAAAAGCGGATGGTATTGCAGAAGTCCACATGCATGTAAACAAAACAAATGCTTATGATCTTGAGTATTACAAAGAGCTAAATGCGGCAATTGATGACATCCGTTTTGACAATGATATTAAAGTGGTTGTGTTAATGAGTGATATGCCGAAGTTTTTCTCTGCAGGTGCTAATATTAACTTCTTAAAGTCATCAGAGCCTCGTTTTAAAACACAATTCTGCTTGTTCTGTAATGAAACGTTAGATAAAATTGCTCGTTCTCCACAAATCTGGATCGCTTGCTTAGAAGGTCATACGGTTGGTGGCGGATTAGAAATGGCTCTTGCATGTGACTTACGTTTTATGGGAGACCAAGCAGGAAAAATCGGACTTCCAGAAGTATCTCTAGGTGTATTAGCAGGAACTGGCGGAACTCAGCGCCTTGCTCGTCAAGTGGGGCATTCTAAAGCCCTTGATTTGAACATCACGGGTGAAACATTAACTCCACAAGAGGCATTAGCTATTAAACTAGTTGATCGTATCTTCCCTCAAGAAGAAACACGAGCAAAGACATTAGAATATGCACAAAAAATCGCGAGCAGCGCTACTTACGCAACGTCTAACATTAAATTATCAATCATGAACGGTAAAGAAATGCCACTTAACGTAGCAATCCGATACGAAGGGGAGCTTCAAAATCTATTATTCCGTTCACAAGATGCCCAAGAAGGCTTAAGTGCATTCATCGAAAAACGTGAACCAAACTGGTCTGGTAAGTAAATCAATCATTTTCATCAATCTTTATGGCTAATTTACACTATTACTACCGTGCTAATATCATAATCATCTACGAATGACTCCGAAAAAAAGTGGAGGTAAACAATTACCTCCACTATCTGAAATTTTTACTATCCACAAGATAGGTAAGGAGGAAGAATGTGATAAAAGTAGCTTCGGATTTAAAAGGAATTGCAACGAAGTACAATGCTGCCGATCGATTTATTGAAGAAAATGTACGGAATGGACGAGGGAAAAAGGTAGCGATAGTGAGTGGAGACGAACAAGTTACTTATCAAGAGCTTCTTAATCGTGTTAATCGATTTGGAAACGCTCTCAAAGGATTAGGTGTTCAAAATGAAAACCGCGTGCTATTGGTACTGCATGATACGGCTGAGAATATCGTATCCTTTTTCGGTGCAGTAAAGATTGGTGCTCTTCCTATTCCAACTAACACCATGCTACAGCCTCATGATTATGAATATCTATTAAACCACAGTCGATCAAAGGTACTTGTTATACACGAGGACCTCTGGAGCAAAATTAAGGAAAACAGAGATCGATTTGTTTTTCTTCAGCATGTTATTGTCGTCACAGAAAACACATCTGTAGATGCAAATGAAATAGATTTCCATGAACTTATGAATCATGCTTCAACAGAACTTGAGTCATTCATGTCCGTAAAGGATGATCCCGCATTTTGGTTATATAGTTCTGGTAGTACAGGAAATCCAAAAGGCGTCATTCACCATCAACGAAGTATGGAAGCAGCATATAACACGTATGCGAAACAAGTTTTAGGGATAAATGAAAATGATATTACCTTTTCTGCATCTAAGCTCTTCTTTGCTTATGGGCTTGGAAATGGCATGTATTTCCCATTGGGAGCAGGAGGTACAACGGTTCTTTTAAAGGATCGGCCTACACCAGATAGAGTGTTTGAAACACTTGAAAAGACCAAACCGACAATCTTTTTTGGCGTCCCAACGCTTTATGGTAGTTTGATTAACTATGCAGAACGAACAGGCAACATTCCTGACCTATCTTCTGTAAGAGTTTGTGTATCTGCAGGTGAAGCACTCCCTGATACATTTGTGAACAAATGGAAAGAACTTTTTAATCTTGATATTTTAGATGGAATTGGGTTAACAGAGGCCCTACATATCTTTATTTCAAATCGAGTTGGAGACATTCGCCCTGGTAGTACAGGGAAGCCAGTTCCTGGCTATGAGGCGAAAATTGTCAATGACGAAGCCAAAGAGGTTGGGCCAAATGAAGTGGGTGACTTAGTCATTAAAGGTGAGAGTCTAACGGGTGGATACTGGACCAATATCGCTGAAAATCAGAGTAAGTTTCACGGTGAATGGATGTACACAGGGGATAAATATTATAAAGATGAACAGGGTTATTTTTGGTATTCAGGACGATCTGATGACATGCTGAAGGTCAGTGGAATTTGGGTATCACCTGTGGAGGTAGAAGCAACACTACTTAAGCATGACTCTGTCCTTGAGGTTGCGGTCATTGGTGTGAAGACAGAGGATAACTTGGATCTTCCAAAGGCTTGTATTGTTCTGAAAGAGGGAGTAGCCCCGTCTGAAGACTTAAAAGCCGACTTAAAAGCATATGTAAAAGCAAACCTAGCACCCTATAAATATCCAAGAATCATCGAGTTTATGGATGAAATTCCAAAAACGGCTTCTGGTAAAATGCAGCGGTTTAAATTAAGACAATAATTAGATGTTTCATATGCGAAAGTAAAATTAACATAATATATATTTTCGCCTTGATCTTACATGATTAGTCAATGAAACCGACTTCAATAAGTGGTGTTATTTACCATATATGCGTATAAAATAGAGGTCGTGATGGAATAGATACTCAACTTTTGTCGAGCCTTTGTTCCATCCCTCCTCCATTTTTTTGTGTCTAGCAGCAGAAAAATTTATTACGTTTTTTTAATGAAAGATACAAATAAGTATTGAATATTTGAATAGTAATAACTATAATAATATTCAGAATATTAAAAAGGGGGAGTTCCATACATAATACAAGTTTATGAGTATAACCACCAAAGAGGGTCAGATGATTAAGCTTTTAAAAAAAGGGAGGTTTACTATGAAGCTAGTAAAGAGAAATTGGTTGATTATGTTGGCGTTTGTTCTATTACTTTCAGCATGTAGCTCAGGAGCAATCAGTACGACTACAGATAAAAATAAAAAAGAGGAAAAGGAAGAACCGACAACTTCTGATTCTGCAAGTGACGAGCCTATTAAAATTGGTGCGTTATTACCATCAACAGGTGTATACGCATCACTTGGTGAAAATGTGAAGAATGGAATGGAACTCTATTTTGAAGAGATCGGCTGGGAAGTTGCAGGAAAGAAGATAGAAATCGTGCATGAAGACACAGAGGCAGACCCGCAAGTTTCTTTACGAAAACTTCGTAAGTTAATAGAGCAGGATAAAATTGATATTTTAACTGGTCCAATCAGTACGGCGGTTGCATATGCGATCCGCGATGAAGTAGAAAAGAATAAATTACCATTCCTTGTATCACATGCGGGTGGTAATGACCTAACAAGATCAAAGCGTAGTGATTATATCTGGCGTTCATCATTCTCTTCCTACCAAATTGGCCATTCAATGGGTCAATGGGCATATGACAATATTGGCGAAAAAATCTATTTAACAGCTGCTGACTATGCCTTTGGTCATGAAGCGACCGCAGCGTTTAAAGATGCGTATACCGCAGCAGGTGGGGAAATCGTCGAGGAAGTATTTGCGCCACTAGGAAATAATGACTACTCCTCTTATCTAGCAAAAATGAATCGTGATGACATTGATGGAATCTACGCATTCTTTGCTGGTACTGATGCAATCCGCTTTGTTCAACAATATGAGCAATATGGATTAAAAGGTAAGATTCCTTTAATTGGTTCTGGATGGCTCACGGCTGAAGATACTCGTCCACAGCAAGGAACGGCTCCTGAAGGAATCATTGCTTCAATTTTCTGGGATTATAGCCTTGACACTCCTGAAAATAAAAAGTTTGTTGAAGCATATGAAGCGAAGTTTAATGCTCGACCAAGTATCGAATCTGCAGAAGGATATGATGCAGCTGCGATTATGGCAAAAGCAATTGAAGCGTTAAATGGAGATGTTTCAGACCCGGATAAACTAGTAGAGGAAATCTCAAAGGTTGAGCTTAATAGCCCAAGAGGTCCAATCAAGTTTGATCAGGAAACACATCAAATTATTCAAAACTTATATATCGTTGAGACTTATCTAGATGGCGATAAGACAGAAAATAAAGTAATCGATACAGTACCAGAAGTTGTAGACCCAGGAAAATAAGAAAATATAAAAGAAGGAGGCAAAGGTAACATGTGTTGCCTCTTTCTTTACATTTGATAGGGGGAAAGTAATGGATACATTGGTTTTGCAATTGATGAATGCACTTAGCTACGGGTTTCTCCTTTTCATTATTACATGTGGGATAAGTCTCGTTTTCGGTATTTTAGGGGTATTAAATTTAGCTCATGGCTCCTTATATTTATTAGGGTCATATATTGGCTATTCAATCGTGGTAAAATCAGGGCTACCATTTTGGGTTGCTCTATTAGTTGTGCCATTTATGATTGCCATCATTGGGTTGATTTTAGAAGTGGTCCTACTTCGTCCTACTTATAAGCTTGGTCACCTCTCACAAGTGTTGTTAACCTTTGGTCTTGCGTATATCTTCCATGATCTCTTCTCCATAATTTGGGGTAAAAACATTATGACCGTAACACCACCTGCTTTCCTAAGCCAATCTGTTGAAGTGATGGGGAATATGATTCCTTCCTATCGCCTTGCCTTAATTGTGGTCGGAATCATCATTGCGTTGGTGCTTTGGTATACACAGGAAAAAACAAAATGGGGCGCTGTCATCCGAGCGGGATTATCTGATAAAGAGATGGTTGGTGGGCTAGGCGTTAATATCCACCTTGTTTTTACACTCGTCTTTTTCTTTGGAAGCTTTCTAGCTGGGGTTGGTGGAGTACTTGGTTCGCCGATTCTAGGGGTAGCTCCAGGAATGGAGTTTAACATCCTGATTTTATCACTTGTTGTCCTTGTTGTTGGAGGGCTCGGGTCTGTCTCGGGGACGATTATCGCCAGTCTCTTAGTCGGAATGGTGGAAACCTTTAGTCGCTTCTTTGTTCCTGAATTAAGTTTAATCATTACATTTGCATTAATGGCTGCAGTATTAATTATCCGTCCGCAAGGATTGATAGGAAGGAGGGCATAAATGGGCAAACAGTGGGTCAAAGGTAGTTTATTATTTTTCTTAATGGTTGCTGCTCCATTTTTCGTTTCTTTGTATTACGTAAACATTTTTACAGAAATTTTGATTTTTGGGATTTTCGCCATTAGCTTAAATATCCTCGTCGGACAAACCGGATTGGTCTCATTAGGGCATGCTGCGTTTTTCGGTGCTGGTGCCTATGCAACAGGTCTTGCTGCTAGTCATCTATCGACAAATGTGTTTCTAACCCTTGTAACCGGAATGGTGATTGCATTTCTATTAGCCATTTTGATTGGCTTTGTATCAACAAAGGCTCATGGATTTTACTTTTTGATGCTAACACTTGCATGCTCTCAAATGGTCTATTCTGTCATCTACCAATGGACGGATGTAACAGGCGGATCAAATGGTTTATCAGGAATTCCAGCTCCAAGTCTGTTTGGAGAGTTTATCCTTTCCAATCAAGTGTTCATCTATTATTTTACTTTAGTCGTGTTTACGATCGTTATTCTCATCATTAACAGACTTCTTCACTCCCCGTTAGGGTATGTATTCATCGGAATTAAAGAAAATGAAGATCGAATGAAGTCGATTGGGTATAACACAACCTTCTATAAAAACATCAGCTTTTTGATTGCGGGTACTTTAGGTGGATTAGCCGGCGGACTCTATGTATTCTTCAATGGCTTCGTTGCTCCGACAGATGTGTACTGGACTGTTTCAGGATCTGTATTAATCATGGTACTAGTCGGTGGTTCAGGTACGCTTTGGGGACCAGTTATTGGAGCGGCGTTTATCGTTATATTGGAGACAATTATTAGCTCATACACAGAAAGTTGGATGATGATTATCGGTGCTGCATTCATTCTATTTACAATCTTTGCTCCATCCGGCATTGCGGGGTTGTTCTTAAGAATTGTGCAAAATCTATTTAAAGCAAAGCCCCAACCGGTAAAGGAAGAATATATTGAGCATTCGATTGAACCTATTAAACAGCAATCAAAAATGAATGGATAGGGGGGACAGGGATGACGACGATTCTTTCAATTCAACATCTATCAAAACATTTTGGTGGTTTGAAGGTGATTGAAGATATTACATTAGAGATTTCTGTTGGCGAACGTGTTGGATTAATTGGACCCAATGGTGCCGGAAAGACAACCTTTTTTAATATGATTGCAGGAGACTTGAATCCTAGCGGGGGCACGATTACTTATTTTGGCCAAGATATTACGAAGGTTCCTAATTATAAACGAACAGTAAATGGAATCGTACGTACGTTTCAGAAAAATAATCTCATGTTTGGGTTAACCGTAAAGGAGAATGTCCTACTTGTCTTGCAAAAAATGAGAAAGGAACATACTCAATGGTGGAAGAGTGTCAGTTTTAAAAACTATCGTGCACTTCATGAAGAAACAGATGCGCTGTTACAAGAATGGAACCTTGAACCATATAGTGAGATGAAGGTCCAAGAACTCTCTTATGGGGTTCAAAGACAAATTGAGATTGTTATGGCGATTGCCGGAAAACCGAAGCTGTTGCTGTTAGATGAACCAACTGCAGGTATGTCACAGGTTGAAACCGACCAAATTATTGAACTGATCAATAAGCTTCCGAAAGAAGTAACCATCTGTATGATTGAACATGATATCGATGTGTTGTTCGGAAATATGGACCGTGTGATTGTCCTTCATACAGGAAAACTAATTGCCGATGGCACTCCAGAGGCTGTTCGTGAAAACGAAGAGGTTAAGGAAATTTACTTAGGTCGGGAGGAGGCTTCACATGCTTAAACTAAACAATGTTAATAGCTTCTATGGTTCCAGTCACATTCTTCATGGCGTAAATCTCGAGGTGAAGGAAGGGCAGGTTGTTACTCTGCTTGGAAGAAATGGCATGGGGAAAACAACAACGATGCATTCCATCATTGGGTTTGTTAGTAAAGTACAGGGGGAAATCCTATTCGAAGGTCAAAATATGGCCTCACTTCAAAGTCACCAAATTGCGAAAAAGGGAATCGGAATTGTTCCACAGGGCCGAAGAATTTTCCCAAACCTAACAGTGACAGAAAATCTAACCGTGTTCGCTGATTCCAAAAAAGGCGATTGGAATCTAGAGAAAATTTTTCACTATTTTCCTCGATTAAAGGAACGTGAAAAATCGCATGCAGGTACTCTTAGTGGTGGCGAACAGTCGATGCTGTCAATCGGGCGAGCCTTGATGAGAAATCCGAAAATCCTTCTCCTCGATGAGCCCACAGAGGGACTATCCCCATTAATGGTAAGTGAAGTAATGGATGTTCTTTTGAAATTGAAAGAGAGTGGCATGTCGATGCTTTTAGTTGAACAGAATATCTCAACGGCATTACGAATCGCGGATGATGTGTATATTTTAAGTAAGGGAAAAGTCGTCTTTCACGACAATCCAGAAGAACTTAAAAATAATATGGATATCGCGTATCACCATTTAGCCTTAAGCAGCTAGCAGTAGCCCTTCCCATTCGCGGGAACGGGCTATTTATGATTTAATGGAAACTTTTTTTAAAAAAATTCAATCATTATTATCATTGAAATGGAAGCGTAAACACTAGGTGGCTAGTGTTACAATTGTTATTGACAAAATATGAATAGACTAGTAGTATCTTACTATACTAACTAAAATAAATTTTCAAACTTATCGAGAGCGACCGAGGGACTAGGCCCTACGACGTCCGGCAACCCCCACTATTGGGAAGGTGCCAATTCCTGCAGAATGACTTTCATTCTGAAAGATAAGTCGAGATAATTCTTGTATTTCGATGCCTCTTTCAGTGTGAAAGAGGCATTTTTATCGTTAAAAAATAGAGTAACAAATGAGGTATTTATATGATTGAAATTCGGAATCTTTCAAAGATATATACAACAAAAAACGGGACTGTCACAGGTGTGGACAATGTCTCACTCCACATAGAAACTGGGGAAATCTTCGGTATTGTAGGATACTCGGGAGCGGGAAAGAGTTCCCTGCTGCGTTGTATCAACCTGCTCGAACGACCAACCTCTGGAAGCATCCTAGTCGATAATGTGGATCTCACTTCTCTGAAAAGCAGTGAGTTAAGGATTGCGCGGTTGAAAATCGGAATGATTTTTCAACATTTCTACTTAATTAGTCAAAAAACAGTATTCGAAAACATTGCGTTTTCCTTGAAGGCTGCCAATTTACCAAAAGATCGAATCAAAAAACGAGTTGAAGATTTACTTGAGATGGTGGGTCTTTTGGATAAGAAGGATGTCTACCCGTCACAGCTAAGTGGTGGTCAAAAGCAAAGGGTCGGGATAGCCAGGGCACTAGCAAATGACCCAAAGGTGTTGCTTTGTGATGAAGCAACTTCCGCACTGGACCCAACGACAACAAAATCAATCTTAAAGCTATTAAAAAAGATTAATAAAGAACTAGGGATTACGATTGTCCTCATTACCCATGAGATGGATGTTGTGAAAGAAATTTGTAACCGTATGGCGATTATGCAAGATGGAAGGGTCATTGAGGAAGGCTCGGTTTACGATGTTTTTGCAAGTCCGAACACGGAATTAACGAAGGAGTTTATTGAAAGTGTTGTTTCATTCGAAATCCCGGAAGTTATTCTTGAGGCATGTGAAGGACCAATCGTGAAGGTTACATTCAAAGGAAATGTAGCAGGTGAAGGGGTTATTTCGGATATGCTCCAAACTTTCAATGTTAAGGGGAATTTCCTTCACGGCTCCATTGAATATATTCAAGATTCACCACTTGGCATTTTTATCATGGAGATAAGAGGTAATCTAGAAGAAATCAAATCAGCACTAAACTACATTGAAGAACGTGCTGCCCAGGTGGAGGTGCTACGTGATGGGAATTGATTTTAATCATCTTCTGGAACTACTCCCAGATATCAATACAGCGTTTTTTCAAACAATCTATATGATTGCCATATCATTACTTATTGCTGTTGTAATCGGACTTCCGGTTGGAATTCTTCTATATGTAACCGATAAAGGGTTATTTCTAGAAAACAAAGTCGTGCAAAATGTTCTAGGATTTGTCGTGAACTTAATCCGTTCAATTCCATTTATTATCTTACTTGTAGCATTGATTCCTATCACGAATTTCATCGTGGGTACGACGATCGGTCCAACCGCAGCATCCGTTTCACTTTCAGTTGCAGCGATTCCATTTTTTGCGAGAATTGTGGAAACAGCTTTACGGGAAATTGACCGAGGTGTAATCGAAGCAGCAATTGCAGCCGGTGCAACACCTTGGATGATTATAAAAGATGTATTGCTCCTTGAAGCAAGATCAGGAATTATTTCCGGAGTCACATTAACACTCATTAGTTTAATTGGATTTTCAGCCATGGCCGGTACTGTCGGTGGTGGAGGGATCGGGGATTTAGCAATCCGATTCGGTTATTACCGCTATGACAATACGATCATGTTTGCAACTGTTTTAATCTTAATTATTTTGGTTCAAGTCATCCAACTCCTTGGCGACTACATCGCGAAGGTAGTAGATAAAAGATAACAAACAAAAATGAGAAAGAAGGAAGAAAAAATGAAAAAATGGGTAACAGGTATTATTTTACTTTTAGTCGCATTTGTAGTTACAGCATGTGGAAGCAGTGCAAGCAACGGAGATGAAGGTAGCGACTCTGCTGCGGAATCAAAAGAAATTAAAATTGGAGCAACAGCTGGACCATACAGTGACATGGCGAAAAAAGCTCTTAAGCCAGGTCTTGAAGAACTAGGATACACCGTTGAAATCGTTGAATTTAGTGACTATATCCAACCAAATAAAGCATTAGATAATGGAGATATCCAAGCAAACCTATTCCAACACACAATTTATCTAGAAAACTTTGAAAAAGAGAACAACATGGACTTAACCGCTTTAATTAATGTCCCAACAGCACCAATGGGAATTTACTCAAACGTCTATAAATCAATCGATGAAGTAAAAGAGGGTTCAACGGTAACTCTTCCAAATGACCCAACAAATGCAGCACGTGCATTAAACACATTACGTGATACTGGGCTTATTACAATTGCTAAGGATGCCGATCCTTTAACCGTTTCGGAAAAAGACATTGAAGAAAATAAAAAGAATTTAAAATTCCAACCAATTGAAGCAGGTCAATTACCACGTTCCGTTGATAGTGCAGATTTAGCTGCCGTTCCTGGTAACTTTGCATTAGCTGCAAAAATGAATTTATTAGATGCACTTACACTTGAAGATATGTCTGATTCATATCGAAATGTAGTTGCCATTAGCGCCAAAAACAATGATTCGCAGTTTGCGAAAGATTTAAAAGCTGTAGTTGAATCAGAAGGCTTCGAAAAAGTAATCGATGAGGAATTCCAAGGCTTTGGTAAGCCAGCATGGATGGAAAACTAAGCTATAGTAGTAAGGAGTGATGAAAGTGGATATCTTTTCAGTTCATGGAGCCCCTAGCGAATATAGTGTTTCCGAAGGTGTATTATGCATACTGGAAGAAAAGCTTGCAGAGCGCTCTTATCAAAACGTTTTATTCGTTCATGGGATAAAATCTTGGGAAGCTGCAAAGGAGTATATACCAGAGTTTTATAAAATTCAATCAGAACAGTATACGTATAGTGGTGAATGCTCAATAACTGAGATAGAATCCCTTTCATCATTTATAAAAAGGAAATCCTTTGATGCTGTAATTGGGATTGGTGGCGGGAAGGTTCTTGATTTAGTGAAGGCTACAAGCCATCTCTCACAAAAGCCTTACGTGCTAATCCCAACGCTAGCGTCTAATTGTGCACCGTGGACTCCATTAAGTGTCATTTATGATGACCATGGTTCATATATTCGTTATGATATGTTTCCAAATAACGCAAGCTTGGTCTTGGTTGAACCAAAGATATTATTGCACGCACCGATTGAGATGCTCATCGCAGGAATTGGCGATACATTGGCGAAATGGTATGAAGCCGATGTGCAAATGGCTAGAATCGAAAACAAATCGGTACCATTGTTAATCTCACATTATTCGGCTAGACAGTGCAAGGATCTTTTAATGAAGCATGCCGAAGCAGCAATTGAAGCCGCGAAAAGTGGAGTTCTTACTGATGATTTTATTAAGGTGGTTGAAACAATCATCGTGCTTGGCGGGATGGTTGGCGGCTTTGGTGACCATTACGGTAGAGTAGCCGGAGCACATTCAATCCATAACGGGTTGACGGTTTTAGAAGAGACTCATTCCGCTCTACATGGTGAGAAGGTGGCTTATGGTGTTTTGGTTCAACTTGTTTTAGAAAATAAGCTAGATGAGATTAATGAACTTCTTCCGCTTTATAAGAAACTCGGATTACCAGTGTCGATTCGGGATCTTGGGGTATCCAATGTTTTGGATGAAAGCATAAACCAAGTAGCCGAAAAATCAACAATCCCTGGTGAATCAATCCACGCGATGCCAATTGGTACGATTACAGCAGCGGATGTAAGCAAGGCAATTAATAATCTCGAAAAATATATACTGCATGAGAGATAAGGCAAAGTGTCTTGTCTCTTTTTTACGGGACAAAACAAGTGGCTGAAAATATACTTACTAATTATTGCTGGTTATAGAAAATGACGATATTCCTATCTGGATGGAAAGGTATAGGTTTCCAGATATTAGTGAGTTGGTGGTGCTCCAAGTAGTCTGGAGGGACATCGATTTCCAGATATTAGTGAGTTGGTGGTGCTCTAAGCAGTCTGGAGGGACACCGATTTCCAGATATTAGTGAGTTGGTGGTGCTCCAAGTAGTCTGGAGGGACATCGATTTCCAGATATTAGTGAGTTGGTGGTGCTCCAAGT
>NZ_SLUB01000007.1 GCF_004799755.1 Bacillus timonensis
CGAAATTTCTCAACCTCCTTAATTACGATAGGGCGGATTTTAGCACCGTGTTTTCTCTTGAAAGCTTCCCAATGTTGGTGTTTATCAAAAAATATTCTTCTCAATATATTGGTCTCCATAAAATGAAAATACCACAGCTTAAATAACTGTGGTAGACCCAAATTTTTATACTTTCTTATCTTTTCAAAAAAACCCTGCCCTTTATTTTGTTTTACATTGGCGCGGGGTTTTTCTATAACTTATAGTTACAAGCCTTCCATTTCTACTTTTTCAATCGTTTTCTCTGGTGTAAGATGAAAGATTAATGTCATACCACGAATACTAACATATGTATAGCTTTGTTCCAATAGGGAACTTTGTAAACTGTATATATATTTGCTTTCATTATCTTGAAACTCTTTTTCAATCACTGCATCTGTTGGCAAATGATCTGCCAATAACCGATAAGCTTCCTCCACAGTGGCAACAGGCTCTTTAAAAGTGAAAACCGGAAGCTCACACCGACCCGCTCCAATTGTTCTACATTTAAGAACTAAATTATCGGTCTCGTAATCCCGATCGGATTTCTTTTCCATGTGAAAATCGATGTAATGTAACTTATCATAAAAACCACCTTTTGCTGTGGTAGCAACCGTTGTCGCTATTACTTTATTATTAACAAGCATATATTTCCCATCGCCATACAGATCTTTAGCATTCAGCACGGCTTGTTCTCCCACGTTGACCGTACTGGTTTTCGAACCGTTCTTAACACCGGAAACAACGAAAGCTCCAACTGCCACCACAAACACAACCAGTGTCACAACACCAGCCATTTTACTCGCCACAAATGCTTCACCTATCCGTTCAACTGCACGACGCACGACCCCATGTTTGTCACTCGCTGCTCGTCTTTCAAACAACCTCCTGAAACCTTCGCTTAACAATTGGAATGTTAGCAACAGCAATGTAAGGGCAATCGCAGGGAATAATGGGATCCACACGGCTTTTATAACCTCATAACGGGCTGCCGACAATAAACCTGGCCAATCAAACAATCCAGTCACAGAATTATAACCAGATTCATCCTGGAATACTCCACCGCCGGGTATATAGTCAATCGCATGCTCAATAAAGTATTGAAACAATGCAAGCTGTCCCAGCAACAACGTCACGCGTGCTAAGTCATTAAAAAAGTTAACAACTAAGCTTTGGGAAACGGATGGCAGGTAATGCATCACCGATAATTGGAATGGAGTGCTCCCAACCGTTACACTCGCTTGGACAAACTCTTTTTGAGACACCTCATATATTTCGTGGGCAAAAATATAGCTAACCCGACCAACTTCAATGAGCGCAATTAAGACGACCTTCCAATCCACCCCGTTTTCAAGACCTCCTACAGGGACTATTTCTAATAGTAAAATGGCTGCAAAAATCGTAGGGATACTACCGAACAAGGAATACCAACCATTTGACACCATATAGGCAATTCCTTTTTTGGTTGAAGCCAAAAAGGCCATCGGTATCGCAATAACGTACCGAACCAACGTGATTAACACAATAATTTTCAGCGTGTCCTTTGCTCCAAGAATAATCAAACTTAAAATATCCCTGGCTTCACGATCTGTCCCGAGAGGATCTTCCTTAGAAGGCGGGAATGGAGCTCTTCCAATTTCGCCTCCATCGTAAAATCGCATTCGATGCTCGGGAGGAGTATGCTCTATAAATGAAAGCTGTGGTCCAATAAAACTTATAAATAACATCAATCCGAAAAGAACTAATCCTGTCCAAAGCGACCAATTTTTCATAAGCACCCCACCTCCCTAGTTTTCTGGATTTAAGTACGAAATAATAAAAAGGACAAAGAACCAAATAAATATGTATTGAAAAAACACTTTTGTGAGTTGCAACCAAATGTTTCGCTTCTCAACCTCGTACTTGTTTTGCCAGATCACTGACACGATTTGCGTGATTAATAGAAGCACAACAAAACAAAATGAGATTTCTGCGACTAACCCCACTTCTGGAAATTGGGCAAACGGCTTGTTCTCCGGTTTATAGACATCTAACCGTTTGATCGCTACCATCATTCGCCATGCTGCTCCCTTATACTCCATCAACCACTCAACAATTAAGAGGTTCGAAACCACATAGGTCATGACAACACCAAGATGTTGTAAAATCGAGCGGAAACATTTTTTCAGGATATGCTTATGTATGACAAGTCTCTCGTTCAAACCCTTCGCGCGAGCATACTGGATATACATCTCGCCATCTTCATTTGCAAGGGATGTAAACGTGATTCTAGCAAAATACATCATTGGGTATAGAGACACAAGGATTCCAGGTAAAATAAAGTTAAACCACTGGTCATGACCAAAAAAGTCAATAAAGTTAAAGTGGATCAAAATGACCCATTGAAGGACAATAATCATAAAAAAATCTGGTAATGAATTGAGGATTGAGGTGACCCCTGTTCCAAGAAAATTTAAGTATGTATAACGATTTCGATAATCAAAGATTCCTTTCGTAACCCCGAACGTAACCGCTAACAAAAAAGCAGTCGCTATCACTGATAAACTTCTAGGAAAATATTCAAGGACGATTTCTTCAAAAACCTCCCCATTTTTTGTTGCCCCAAGACTTCCATCAGTTTGGATATTGCTTATAAATTGCTTGATCGCGCCAAAGCTATCCGAGGCAGGTAGCATTGTTTTTATTGTTGTGAAAAAATTTGCAACATCCCTATCCCCTAAAAAGTAAGCAATCCCTAGGACGACCAGTCCAAAGTAGAGAATTGAAATCACATCTCGCCCACTAAACACTCTTACTCTTTTAAGCAACCAAATCCCCCCTTACCAGATTACCAACTGTAAAAAACAGGAACATATACCTATAGACTACCATATATGTTATTTCCAGAGAATATCCATTTAATGAGACGAAAGAAAACTATAAGAAGTTTCATGTCGCAAGGATTACAAACAAAAAAAGCTAGGAAATGAATCTCCTAGCTTCAATCATGTTTTCTCCTTAATTTTCTTTTTGGAGCTAACTCAATTGCTGAATTAATTGCTGCAATCATACTTTGCTCATCGGCAATGTTTTTGCCTGCAATATCAAAAGCGGTACCGTGGTCCACTGAAGTTCGGATTATTCCACCCTTAAGCCCAACAGTAATGTTTACGCCACTTTCAATTCCCATTACTTTAATTGGTGCATGTCCTTGGTCATGATAACATGCAACCACGATATCAAAATCCCCTCTGCCTGCTCTGAAGAAAAGAGTATCAGCAGGTAGCGGTCCAGTTACATTTATTCCTTCTGCTTGCGCACGCTCAATACCCGGTTGTAGTTTTTCCTCTTCTTCACCATATCCAAATAAACCATTCTCCCCAGCATGTGGGTTAATTCCACAAACAGCGATCTTTGGATCGTCAAATCCTGCTCTTGATAGAGTCTCATGTGCTAATTTCACTACTTTATAAGTTCTCTCTGGATTAATACTATTAATCGCATCAATTAATCCTATATGTGTAGTTAAATGAATTACTTTTAGATTTGGTGTTGTTAACATCATCGAAAAATCCTCTGTACCTGTTAAATCCGCCAAAATTTCTGTATGTCCTGGGTACATATGACCGCCCTTGTGTAACGCCTCCTTATTCAATGGTGCTGTACAAATAGAATCAATTTTTTTACTTTTTGCAAGTTCAACAGCTTTTGCAATAAATTGAAACGCTGCATCTCCGGCAACTGGAGACACTTGTCCAAATGGTAAATCCTCAGGAATAATGTTTAAATCAATTACATCTATTGTACCTAATTCAAATTTAGCTTCATCAGGGTCGTTAATAAGATTTATTTTTGCATTTGAATGAACAATTGGCTGTACTCGCTCTAAAATTTTTGCATCACCAATCACGATTGGGCGGCAATTTTGATAAATTTCTTCATGAGTTAGGGCCTTTACAATTATTTCTGGTCCAATTCCTGCGGCATCTCCCATTGTAATTCCAATCACTGGTTTCATAATTATAGATCCCCCTTTAATTTTTTGATGGCATTAATAAATACTTCTTGTGTTCCGAACCCTCCAGCCTTTGTAATAACATATAAATTCTCATGTCCAAAAAACTTCGACAGCGGAACACCCATTTCCAATTCATCCAATAATTCAAAGCCTTTTACATCCCATAGATAACAGATTTGTTTAGCCGTGTCCCCACCGGTCATCGATACCCCTTTAAAATATCCCTGTTCCAGGAGGACTGAACATACAGAACCAATTGCCTTTACAATTTCATTGCTTACCTCTTTATGTGTTAAACCCTTAGTTTCACCAACTTGCCACGCTTTTTCGATATCATTCGCTTCACCTGTGGAGTAGATAACGACATCTAATCCTTGCTTTGCTTTTTCCATTGCTAGATTAAATACTCTTCTAATCTCTTTTTCACGTTCATTTTCATCTGAAACGGACTTAAATGACTCAAACGCAATTGGGTACACATTTGTTTTGTCTATTAAAAGCTGAAGCTGTGCCCTTGAGTTTTTATTTACACTTCCGACAACAGTAAGTATTGGACCGTCATTTTGGGGAATAATAAATTTTTTCTGCCTTTTGGGCATTTCATAATAAGCAGGAAGATAATTTGCAATTCCTGCCGAACCTACCCAAGAGAACTGATAACGTAGCTTTTTAGTATAGGCTAAAATTTGTTCAATATGATACTCCTCCGTTGAATCCACAATTATATATGCGGTTTTTTGTCGGAAATACGCATCTACTTTTTCTTGAATCCACCTATAGCCCTTATCTAGGTCATCAATCGTAATCGTACCTATTTTTTGCTTTGTTTGCTCCTTTAAAAGAGCAGGCAAATAGGATTGAGTAACAGGTGTCTTTGGATCCCTTGCAATTTCAGTCTCAGCAAGCGGAATTCCATTTAAATAGTGGGTTGATTGTAAAATAGTGCGATTGTTTTTGGGATACCCTGGTGCAATCATCATAAAGTCCGGTTGCAATACATCAAATACTGCATCAATTTCAGCACCAATATTTCCTCTCATCGTTGAGTCAATTTTCTTAAATATACAAGAAAAGCCTGCATTTTTTATAAATTGGATCGCCTCTTTTACCTTTTGATAGGCCTCTTCACAATCAATAGATCGGCTATCTGTATCAAAAACAATTGCTTCATACGCATGAATAGATTCTCTATCTATGTCAAACAATACAGAGGTTTTAAGACCATGCTTTGCTAATTGAACCCCGCTATCATTAGCACCCGTTAAATCGTCTGCTATGATTGCTAATTTCATTGTGTAATCCTCCTAAAAAGAAGAGAGCATTTTATCCCTCTTCTTAATTTTAAAGCTATAAAACTTTGAATATAGAACTTTCCTCAGGTATTTTTGTGATTTGGAAAAATATTCTAATTGTCTTAATTATATTTTGCTAACCGGCCATTTCTTCAAAGGGCTTTTCTAAGAATCCCCTTACAATTGGTAGTAAAATAGCTGTTGTTACAACACTTGCTGTGATTTGAACGGTTGCTAGTTCTGCAAATTCTGCAAAGCACACATTAGCTCCGGCGTTGCAACAGCATTTCCCGCTGTTGTACCTTTTGATGCACCAACAAGTGGGTTCTTAGCCAATCCATTAAATACTAGGTAACCTCACCACTAGTGTGAAGATTACTGTCCTTTATTTTTGCAGAGTGTTTACACTAGTAATATAGAATAAATTGTTTATAAAAGCAACGATTTTTCGATATAAATTAATAAAGAGAATAAAATAGTTAAAAAATGCAACAATTAGCCCATTTAAAAAGCGTAAACCTAAAGATTACTCTTTAAGCTTACGCCATAAGGTTGCTCGATTAATTCCAAGTCGTTCAGCAGCTCTTGTTTGATTATTATTTTCTGCTTTCAAAACTAATTTAATGATTTCTTTTTCGATTTCCTTTAATGTCCCTTGTTGAAAAATGACATCAGTCGGAAGATGCTCATTTGTAGCTACTCTCTCAATTGTTTCTTTTTGAATCACATAGTCCTTTTCATTCAAAGCAACCTGTTTAATAAGATTTTTTAGATTATCAATATTATTAGGATAGGTAAAATTCTCTAAAAACTGTATGGCCTCACTGTTGATTTTAACTGGTATCGTTCCGTATTTTTGATTGTAATATGCGATAAAGTATTGAGCAAGAATGCGAATATCCTCTTTTCTTTCAGATAAATCCGGCATGATGATCTTATTCATCTTTACCTCTTGAATGAACTCAGTAGGTAACATACTTTCTGTAAGGATAAAAATCCGTACATGATGTGTCAGACACTTTTTTATAAAATGTGATAGCTTTTGGTAGTTATCTATATATTCAGGATGTACAAGTCTAATCGTACGAATATTCCTTAGCGGCAATTTATCCAAGTAGTCATGATCGAGCTCTTTAAAATTGATTGTAAGGAGCAAACCTTCATCCGAATATCGTTGGTGAATATAACGAGTAATAAAGTCCTTACTAGTCCCTTTTCTACCTTGCAAAAGGATAATTTGATTATTGTTATAGAGGTTTTCAATATGATTGAGTATATTCCTAATTTCATCCGATGCTGCTGCAATTGGTTCACTTGTCGTATCGGTATCAAGAAAAAGACCCTTTTGTTCTAGAATAGAAGCTGTTTTTTCAGTAACAATGACCTTAAAAGAATGTTGACCGACTTGAATACAATAGCCAGTTACATCCAACAAGTTGTCCTGAACCATAAAGCTCCTTGTAACCTTCTGTTTATTTATTTCAAGGTCCGTACTTAATATATATAAATCATCTTCTGTTATTGGGTTAATTTGAAAATCACTCCAACGCTCATAGATAATCTCATTTTTATCGTCCAATATCATTATATTTTGATGGTCTTTTAAGATAAATTGCTCCATGACTTTCATTAGATTCTTTTTGGCATTTAAATAACCATAAACCAATTTCGCATCTTCTAATGCATTCATTACAGACTCTTTACCAGATTGTATTAAAAACCCCTTAAGACCATATGCGTTTGATGTTTTAACAGTAATTACATCCCCCACAATTTGCTGATATCCGGAGTTTTTAAGTTCTAAGATTAAGGGTGCTACCTCATCAGAATCAGCTACCGTGAAAACCTTTAAAGGGAGATCCAATAAATCTATGATCGACTGAGCGCCTGTGGTAATATTCGAAAATCCAACAATCGCCGTCTTACTCTCCAAATTCGTAGCTAAAGATAGCGACCGGATCATGTCATACCCGGAAAGCTGCATATCCAACACAGGGACACGGACATTTTTTTTAATTAATTGAGCCGTCCCACCTCTACTAATAATGATCTCTGCCCCATTACTCACGGCTTGAACCGCCTGCTTTACTCCTTCGTTTAAGTCACCTAATGAATATTGAATGTCAAATCCAGGAAAAAGACCAATGCATTCTTGAATAACTGGAATCATCGATTCATAGGGTGCCACGATGTGTATTTTAATGTTCATCTTCACACTTCAATCCCGTCTTCTAAAATTGGTAAACTAATATAGAACAAGTACTATTACATTATATATTTTACCATTTTTGAAAAGTGAAAGCATATAAAATGAAAAGCTGAAAGCATCTGGTGGTACCTTCAGATTTTTATATTTTAATAGTGAAAATGTCAGTAACCTGGTTTTTGGTATTTTATGACGCATATGTGCACGACTATGGCGCATTTATCATTTTTAATGCGCATTTCTGTCCTACTAAAGCGCAATTATCAAAATTAAAGCGCATTTCATGCCTACTAAAGCGCAATTATCAAAATTAAAGCGCATTTCATGCCTACTAAAGCGCAATTACCAAAATTAAAGCGCATTTCATGCCTACTAAAGCGCAATTATCAAAATTAAAGCGCATTTCATGCCTACTAAAGCGCAATTACCCACTCACGCGACCCTTTTTCAACACACAAAAAGGGACCAGGAGAACCGTCCCCCTGGACCCTTATAATACCTTGTTATTCCGTTCGAGCACTCGCAAAAGGTTGTGCTCGAATAGTGGCATTTCTTCTTCGGTAAGCTTTGATGCGTAGATCTTTTCACTTTCGTTTTTTAGGGTTTGAAGTAGCAGCAGCATAACATTTTGTACTGTTAGGTTTGGGTCAATCAGTTCTGCTAAGGACGCCATCGTTTCCGGCTCCACATCCGGATAAACAAATTTCGTCTCTGCCCCTTGAAGCCCCGCCTCGTAAAATTGGCGAATGATTTCCGCGCGCTCTGCTCCACTACCGGTTACTCCTAAATAAATTTGCACAGCCACCCCATTACGAAGGCGGCGCTGGGAAATCCCTGCAAACTTTTTCCCATCGATACTTAAATCATAGCTTCCGGGACAATATGAACCGACAACCTCACGTGCTACAATGTCGACTTCATATCCTTCGAGCATTTTTCGAATCAACTCAAGCATCGTATCGTAGCCACGGTTGATATCAATGCCTTTTTCTGTTTCAGGAAAGATAAGCGAAATGTTCAGGACTCCCTCATCAAGAACCACGGCTAGCCCACCGGAATTTCGTACGATCGCACGATAACCCAATGACTCAAGAAGTTCAATCCCCTCCTCTAGAAAGGGGAGTTTCGTATCCTGAATCCCGAGCACAATGGTCTTATGGTGAACCCATGCACGTGCAGTAGCTGGTGAATCTCCTTTTCCTACAAATGAACAAAGCGTATCATCTATCGCAAAAGATTGTAATGCATCAAATTGATAGCCTAGGCTAGATTGATCTATAATCCGCCAGCTTGGCTGGTGTAAAAGACTTTCAGTCATACGTCATACTCCTATTACATAAAAAGTACTTTTTATAATCGTAGATGAACCCTAAAAAACCAGGCATTGCCTGGTTTTAACATTCCCTATTTTACCGTTAATTGATGAAATTTGCTACCTCGTGATGGGAGGTCTTGCTCATTTTATGGGCGATCATCCGATTAATATCTTTCTCTACGGCCTTAACCGTCGTATCCAATGTAATGGCTAATTCTTTAAAGAGTATTTTTTGGATATGAAGAAGAAGTCGGCGGTCATGTTCAGATAACTTCTTATCAATCATTTCAAATTCATATTTTTTACTCATTAATGTATTTAAAATACTCGAAATTTCTTTTCTGTCACCAGATGAAACTATTTCAGAATATGTTCTATGGCGTTCCGATCCATTGTCAATCCACTGAATTCCCGGTAGCTTAAATGAGTCCAAAATCTCTTCCGACTCACTTTTCCCAATGATTCCACGCATTAAAATGCGGTCGTTATCTACTGGGTTTTGGATCGTTAAAGTGCTATCCTCAATTGGGCTCATAATATAATAGTTTCGAGTAACCCCAGAATATGTTTTTTCACATATATCATCTATTCGGCAAATTCCCATATTTGAATAAATCACCAGATCCCCAATGTTAAACATGTACCATGCTCCTATCCAATGGATTGTCAACTTAGTTGACTATACTCATCATACCCTATTTTGCACAAAATGTCAACTTGGTTGACATTTGAGGATTTCATTAAGACTAAATTCGCTCACTCTTCTTATTCTGCACTTTGTCAACTTAGTTGACAACCTCAATCGTTTTATGTATAGTAATGACGATTATAAAAACGGGAGTGGAATGTATGGATCCTGTACTTCAACAATTAGATCTCATTGACCTTATAAGTGAGAGACATGGTCAACTTCGAGGCATTGCAGAAAAATTATGGAACGAGACTAGCGACTTCGCGATTTCAAATTCCGAATGGTACATCATGTCGAGAATATATAAAAAGCAACCAACGATTGCATATGTATCAAAAAATGTAGACATCACAAGACAGGCTACCCATAAGTTTATAAAAAACATGAAGGCGAAAGGGCTTGTTAACGTGATGGATGTCGAACACAACCGGAAGGAAAAATCAATCGAACTCACACCATTTGGTGAGGAATGCTACGAGAAAAATGAGTCTCTTAAAGCGAAGATTGAAAAGCAACTAGCAGAAAAAATCGGCGAAGATCAAATTGAACTTCTTAAAAATGTATTAAAAATGGACTGGGGACTCTAATATATTATTTTAAGAGCCCGGGATGAGGGTTTACTGCCACTGTTTCTGAAATACTGCCACTAATTCAAAAAATACTGCCACTAATCCTAATTTACTGCCACTCACTAAATACAACCGCAAAAAATGGCCATGTTCCCGACATGGCCATTTCTTATTCCTATAAAGCTTGTGCTGCTGTAATTAACGCAAGCTTATACACATCTTCATCATTACATCCACGGGAAAGGTCGTTTACCGGCTGATTTAAGCCCTGTAAAATAGGACCTACTGCTTCAAAGTTTCCAAGGCGTTGGGCAATTTTGTACCCGATATTCCCCGCTTCAAGACTTGGGAAGACAAATACATTTGCGTCACCCTTAATCACAGAATCTGGTGCTTTTTTCTTCGCAACAGATGGAACAAATGCCGCATCAAACTGGAATTCTCCATCCAATACCAATGTTGGATTCATTTCTTTTGCAATCTTAACTGCGTCTGCTACCTTTTCCGTTTCAGGAGATTTCGCAGATCCCTTTGTTGAGAAACTTAACATTGCCACTCTTGGCTCAATATCGAACATATCTGCTGTATTGGCACTCTCGATTGCGATTTCCGCTAAATCTTGGCTGTCTGGTGCAATATTGATCGCACAATCCGCAAAAACATATTTTTCATCTTCACGTACCATGATGAACACACCAGAAGTCTTTTTCACACCTTGTTTTGTTTTAATGATTTGAAGTGCAGGACGAACTGTATCTGCAGTAGAATGGGCCGCTCCACTTACAAGTCCGTGTGCCTTACCAGTGTACACAAGCATCGTTCCAAAGTAGTTCTCATCCTTAAGAATTTTACGTGCATCCTCTTCTGTTGCTTTTCCTTTACGTCTTTCCACAAATGAAGCAACAAGTTGATCGAACTCTGGGTAAGATTGCGCATCATAGATTTCCACTCCATCAAGTGAAACGCCTATTTCTTTTGCTTTGCTTTCAACTGCAGATTTTTCACCTACAACAACTGGTACAAGTACCTTTTCACTTGCTAAACGGCTTACTGCTGTTAAAATACGCTCATCTAGTCCTTCAGGAAACACAATTTTCATGTCCTTTCCTGATACCTTTTCTTTTAATTGAGTAAATAAATCGCTCACTTTTATTCCTCCTAAATTAGTGCATTCTCATGCATTTTATGTAAATGGGAATTGTACCCCTGCAAAACTGCCAACCATAAGGATACGGCTTTTTTCTCAAAATGAAAACTAAAAAGCTTTATAAATCCTGTGACAGTATTATGACATTATCTTCAATTTTCCCAACTACCTTACAATTTACTCACTCATGCTTATGTTCACAAAATTGTTCCGAGTTTACTAAGTTGGCTATAGGGGAAACTATGATATAGTAGTGTTGAATACATAATCAATGTAATACGAGGAGTGATAGTAATGGCGGAAGCAGCACAAACGCTTGATGGCTGGTATTGCCTTCATGATTTCCGTTCGATTGATTGGACATCTTGGAAGACTCTTTCAAGTGACGAGCGCCAAGCAGCAATTCACGAATTTCTTGGTTTAGTGGAGAAGTGGAATAAGACACAAAGCGAAAGCCAAGGAAGTCATGCATTATACACAATTGTTGGTCAAAAAGCTGATTTCATGATGATGATCCTTCGTCCAACGATGGAAGAGTTGAATGAAATCGAAAACGAATTCAACAAAACAAAGCTTGCTGAATACACAATTCCTACTTATTCTTACGTATCCGTTGTTGAATTAAGTAACTATGTGGCAGGCGAAAGCAAAGAGGATCCATACCAAAATCCTTATGTACGCGGACGCTTATACCCAATTCTACCAAAAAACAAATATGTGTGCTTCTATCCAATGGACAAGCGCCGTGAGGGCAATGACAACTGGTACATGCTTTCAATGGAAGAGCGCAAGGAGCTTATGCGTAGCCACGGTATGATTGGCCGTCAGTATGCTGGAATCGTAAAACAAATCATCACTGGCTCTGTTGGCTTTGATGATTACGAATGGGGCGTAACCCTATTCTCCGACGATGTACTTCAATTCAAAAAGCTCGTTTATGAAATGCGTTTTGACGAAGTAAGTGCACGCTATGGTGAATTCGGCGCATTCTTTGTAGGAAACATTTTAACCGAAGAAAAAGTTCCACAGTTTTTACACATTAACTAAGAAAAGTTCAAGGCGCCGTTTAACGGCGACAAGCATAAGCCGAGCGCTGACAGAAGGTGCATTCTACCTTCAGAAGCGATTGGCTTATGACCTCGAGCCGTTGGCGCATGGAACTAGACAATAAAAAAAGAGAGGGCTTCCTCTCTTTTTTTTTCATCCATATTCATAATCCTTTTTCCTCTCTCATACAATTCATTGATGAATCCACAAAACATATCCACCAGAAATCTAATAAAATATCCCAAAAACGAATCAAAAAGTAGGAACCCATTTTTCACCTTATCAATACGTTAATAAAGAGACTTTCGACATGTCTTCTTTTTTAAGTGAGGTGAAAAAATGGCAGTCGTTGCGCACACGGAGGAAGATGTAAAGCTATTAGCAAGGCTGTTGCGTGCTGAGGCTGAAGGCGATGGCAGGCAAGGCATGCTCTTAGTAGGGAATGTTGGGGTAAACCGTACGAGATCTCGTTGTCTGGATTTTAAAGACATTACCACCATTCGAGAAATGGTCTTTCAAAGTCCCGGAGGCTTTGAAGCAACGCAAAAGGGCTATTTTTATCAGGCTGCTCGACCAACCGAGATCGCACTTGCTCGAAGGGTACTAAAGGGGGAAAGATTTCACCCTGCCAGGTTTTCATTATGGTTTTTTCAACCATCAGGAAACTGTCCGGCACAATGGTATAACCAGTGGAACGTAGGACGGTATAAAGCACATTGCTTCTACCAACCTACTCAGGAGGATTGTCCTGACGTGTTTTAAGGCAATTCCCCTTTTAGAAAGAAAAGAAAACATAATCTGAGGAGGGCTTACATTGAGTAAAGACAATCAACAATCGCAAAATCCATATGAAGCTTACGGGTATATCCCTCAAAGCTATGGGCAGTATGGATTCTACATGGATCCACGCCAATTCGGATATACGTATCCAACCCAACAGCAACAAGGGGGCTTTCAGGTACCGCAAATGCCATCACAATTCCCTACTGGTGGTGTAGCAGAAAATGTACCGGGTATGCTTCCACTTGAAGAATCCTATATCGAGAATATTCTGCGCCTAAACAAAGGAAAGCTTGCGACTGTTTACATGGGCTTTGATAACACGAACCAACAAAAGGTATTCAAAGGGCTTATTGAAGCGGCAGGACGCGACCACTTGATTTTAAGTGATCCACAAACAGGCATGCGCTATCTATTGTTAATGGTCTTCTTACAATATATAACATTTGACGAAGAAATCGAGTATCAATATCCATTTGGCGGTGGAGGCCAAGGTCTTGTCTCTTACCCACCACGCTAAAAAAGAAAGGAGTGTCCGCGGACGCTCCTTTTCGTATTATTGTCTAGCTTCAGGCGCTTTGCGCTTTTCTCATTATAAATGTTTTACGGCAGCCACCATCAACAAAACCCAGCCTAGTAAAAAGGCTACGCCACCTAGTGGAGTGATGGCACCTAGTATTTTAATTCCAGATACACTCAATACATACAAGCTTCCTGAGAATAAAATAATTCCGACGAACAAACTCCAACCTGCAGTTGTAATCAGGCTTACCTGTGAAAACTTGTCCGCTAAAAACGCTACAACAAATAAGCCTAGGGCATGAAACATTTGATATTGAACCGCTGTGTTCCATGTTTTTAAATATTTTTCTGTGATCTTACCTTCTAATCCATGCGCACCAAATGCACCAAGCGCAACCGCTAAAAATGCATGAATAGCTCCCAATATTAAAAATAGTTTCATTTTCGTTCTCCATCCTTTTTTGAAAATTCCTATTTCATTTTAACATATTCATTATAAGATAGTAGTAAGAGGTGTTTTGTTATGGACCTAGACATTTTACCCGTCGGAGACATGGCCTTACAGATTTTTTACAACAGCCCGGCTTCCAAAAACTTGCAGAGACAAATTCAGCAAACAACTAAACAAATTGAAAAAATGAGGGTACAAGGAGTCGTCGAGCTTGTCCCAGCTTTTCAGTCTATCACGATTTACTATAATCCCATTCTCACTTCCTATAAAAATCTTTCTGAGCAGGTTTCAGAGATTTGCAGAGGAATTTCTCCAATCGAGAATGCCTCTTTAGAAGAGGTAATCGTGATTCCAACCTGCTATGATGGTGAGGACCTTGAGAATGTGGCTCTTAGCTCAGGGCTATCGACCGAAGAAGTCATATCCATACATAGCGGCGTCGACTATCTCGTTTATATGATTGGCTTTTTACCTGGCTTCCCTTATTTAAAGGGGCTTCCAAATAGGCTTGCAACACCGCGTCTATCACACCCTAGACTTAACGTTCCTAAAGGAGCAGTTGGCATCGGTGGTGACCAAACTGGCATTTACCCTCTCGAATCACCAGGAGGGTGGAATCTTATTGGCAGAACGCCGGTACCACTATTTGACCCTAAAAAGAGCGAACCTTTTTTACTGAAAGCAGGAGACTTTCTGCGTTTCACACCGATATCGGCTGAGGAATATCAGGAAATTGAAAATCGCGTAAACGAAAATCGATACAACTTTATTCAGCAGAAGTCCCACACTTCTGCTAAATAAAGTAAAGCCTCCGGCGGATGCCACGATTTTTCAAAGGAAATTTTTCGAGCAAGCCCGAAAAAAATCGGGCGCAAATACGCCAAGGCGCATTTGATAGGTTGAGGTGAAAAAAATTGAAAACGATTGATTTGAATTGTGATTTAGGAGAAAGCTTTGGGGCTTATAAAATCGGCAACGACGAGCAGGTATTACCACATATCTCAAGCGCCAATATCGCTTGTGGATTTCACGCTGGCGACCCGCATGTGATGAATCAAACCGTCCAGCTCGCAAAAAAACATGACGTTGCCATTGGTGCCCACCCTGGGTTTCAGGATCTTGCAGGATTCGGCAGGAGAGCCATGGCTGTTTCACCGTCTGACGTCTATGATCTCATGCTCTATCAAATCGGGGCTCTTTCTGCTTTTTGCCAGGTTCATGATGTGAAACTCACACATGTAAAGCCACATGGAGCCCTTTACAACATGGCTGCGGTCGATATTAACCTTGCTGAGGCCATCGCACAAGCCATCGCCAATCTTGACCCTACACTAGCTTTATATGGCCTTGCCGGCAGCAAACTAATTGAAGCTGGGGAAAAATACGGATTAAATGCCGTTTCCGAAGTATTTGCGGACCGAACTTATCAACTTGATGGCACCTTAACACCAAGAACCGAGACAAACGCCGTTCTTCATGATAGTAATGAAGCCATCAGACAGGTTCTGCAAATGGTGAAAGAACAAACCGTCCAAACGATCACTGGCGAAGTCATTTCCATCAAAGCAGACTCGATTTGTGTTCACGGTGACAACTCCCACGCCCTCCAATTTGTACAACAATTACGGCATGCATTAACCAATGAATGCATCACAATTAAGGCAATCAGGTGATTAATATGGGACAACCACTTTTTACCGTCCTTAAAAAAGGGCTTTATACCACTTTTCAAGACTTAGGTCGCTATGGGTATCAACAATTTGGAGTCGTCACAAGTGGCGCAATGGATTCATATTCAAGCCAACTTGCAAATATTCTTGTCGGCAATCCGAGGGGTGAAGCTGTCCTTGAAATAACCATGCTTGGACCAACATTACGAGTTGAGAGCGACACCATTTCAATCGCAGTATGCGGTGCTGATTTAAGCATGACCGTTAACGGAAATAAAGCACCGTTATGGAAATCCTTTGTCGTGAAAAACGGGGACATGATTCGGTTTGGGAAACCAGTCTCAGGTACTCGTACATACTTAGCGGTTACTGGTGGCTTTCATGCTGAGGAAGTGCTCGGAAGTAAATCGTATTACCCGAAGGCAAAGCTTGGAACAGAGATCAAAGATGGGGACATTCTTTACGGAACTTGCACCCGTTTCCGAAAAAATATCGGGCTCTCACGTCATTTTATTCCAACGTTTGAAAAAGAGGTTACAGTCCGTGCCATTCCGGGACCACACGAGGATTACTTTACAAAAGAAACGATCGAAAAATTCTTCACAGACCAGTATCGAGTTGTTCAAGGCGATCGAATGGGCTATCGATTACAGGGGACAACGCCGTTACAGCATAAAGATAAAGCTGAAATCGCATCTGACGCCATCCCGCTTGGCGGCATCCAGGTCCCAAGCAGTGGTGTACCGATCATCTTATTAGCCGATCGCCAAACGACAGGAGGCTATCCACGAATTGCAACCGTCATTACTGTTGATATTTATAAAATTGCGCAACTGGCACCCGGTGGAACAATTCGCTTTGAGCGCTGCAGGATCGAAACCGCGCATGAACTCTACAAAAATAGAGAACTATTTCTTAAAAACCTTCAGAAATAACATTATCCTGAAGGTTTTTTATCATTTCGCGTTTTAGAATATCGGACTAATCCCAAAACTAACTCAAAAAAGGAAACTCTCTACTTAAAAATCAAATAGAGAGTCTCCGTTTGCATCGTCTTCTTCTAATTTCGTAGAGTTTTGAATCGTCGTTGGTTGCATCGTCTGAATGGGTTGTACAACTTTCTGCATAGGCTGCACTGGCACAGCTGCAACGCGTCTCGCCTCAGCAGGCGCCTCATCCAAGACAAGGTCACATAATGTTCGAATGGCCATTAACCGCTCTCTTACCTTTTGTTCGCTTGCTTCACTCTTTGCCACCTGTAATTCTTGTTGCATTTTATCTAAAATCTTACCGACAGATATATTCACAAATTTCAACTCCTATGCCCGAATATCTACGTTGTAGGAAGGCTTCTGCTTCGTTTGTAGCTGCTTTTCTTCAAACTTCATACAATGTGCCCCAGAGGAACGATACACCGTGATAGAAGGCATTGCTTGCGTTTTAAAGTTGAAGGCACGACACCCACGAGGAAATTTCGGGTCCCATGTCGTGTAAAAGTGTTTGCATTTTAAGCAATTGACTCTCTTTTGCATTCCTTCACTACCTTTTTGTAAAAATCGATACCCTCATTTTCCCACGTAGGAGGATGCGCGTCAAACTCACATTTTGTCAATCTAGCAATTTGAAGTCGAACCATATGAAAAAACCCCTCAGGTCATCTCTGAGGGGCATTTACGCAGATCATTATGTAAAATTACTTACCAGCAACTGCGTCTTTAAGAGCTTTACCTGGTTTGAATGCAGGTACTTTGCTAGCTGCGATTTCGATTTCTTCACCAGTTTGTGGGTTGCGGCCTTTACGAGCAGCACGCTCACGAACTTCGAAGTTACCGAATCCGATTAATTGTACTTTATCTCCGTTGCTTAATGCATTTTGAACAGCTTCAAATACTGCATCTACAGCTTTTGTTGCATCCTTTTTAGATAGTTCTGCACTTTCAGCAACTGCACTGACTAGTTCTGTTTTGTTCATTGTTCAATCTCCTCTCCAAATAAGCACATATTCTTTTTACCACTTTTTTCATAGGTTCGCAAGATATTAAGCGAATTTTCCCTATTAAACTGTTGGTATAAGCTATTACATCACTAGTTTAGCCAAAAAACAAGGGTTTCAAACTAAATTTCGATAAATATTTTAAAAATTTCTTGTTACTACCAAGTTTTACCGAAATTCTCGTTTTTATACTTGGAGATACTATTAAAAAATAAAGCATGAAAGGAGGACTCAAAATGGCTCGAAGAAAACGTCGACCACTTGTTCCAGAAGCACGAGAAGAACTTGACCAATTAAAAGCGAACGTTATGAAAAAGCAAGGGTATAAAACAGACCCATCTAATCCCGACAGCGTAAAATACGAGGTCGCAAGGGAATTAGGCATCCCGCTAAATGATGATTACAACGGCAACCTTACCTCCAAACAAGCCGGAAAAGTAGGCGGAAACATTGGTGGTAATATGGTCAAAGAAATGATCCGCATGGCGCAGGAAAACTTAAATAAACGCGGGTAAGGAGGCATTCCTCTATATGGCAAAAAAGAAAAACCGTGTCGGTCAATCTAATCACAGTCAATACAAGGTCGCAAAAGGGCCAAAAGCCAGCGAATCAGGATATGAGGCAAGCTATGAGTACACAACAGGAAATGAGATAGGAAAGAAAGATCAATAACGTAAACTGCCCAAAACTACGTGGGCAGTTTTTCTTTTACACCCCACCCAATTATCGCTAAAATGGATATACAAACGCTTTCAAACGGGAGGTGAATTCGCTTTGTCTGCCCTTTCAAAATCCTTATACGGCATTGGGGTGTTGTTATTTCTCATCACCTTTTCGCTTACCTGCTATTATGCCTATCAAATTTTCCATTTTGGGAACACTGCTGCAAAAGCAACAAACGAAGCGCCTCGCTATCATTTCGTGCTTGTTCCACAAGAGCTAGATAATGATTATTGGCGACTTGTGGAAAATGGAGCAAAAGCAGCTGCTAAGCATTTCAATGTTGTCCTTGAATATACCGGGCCTAAACAAGCTAATACAGAGGAGCATCTTAAGACTCTAGAGATGGCCACAGCTTCTAGGGTGGACGGCATTTTAACACAAGGTCTTCAAGAAGATCAATTTACTCCGCTGATAAACCAAATCGTGGAAAAGGGGATCCCTGTGATTACCGTTGATACCGATGCAGCAACAAGTAAGCGATTCGCGTATGTGGGTACGGATAATTACTATTCAGGCTTTATTGCCGGTCAGGCGCTTATTCAAGATACAGGCGGGAAAGCAAATGTAGCGATTGTCACTGGACATTTCTACGCCTCTCATCAACAACTGCGTGTTCAAGGCTTTAAGGATGCGATTCAGCAAGAGAAAGGGATTCATATTATTGCCATTGAAGAATCAAATATCACAAGGGTTCGAGCCGCGGAGGCCGCTAACAAAATCCTTAAAGAACATCCAGAGGTTACTGCCTTTTATGGAACAAGCGCCTTAGATGGCATCGGAATTGCACAGGTTGTTGAGCATTATCAGAAACAAGATCAAATCTACATTATCGGATTTGATACCATCGAAGATACCCTTCACTATATGAAAAAAGGCACAATCGATGCTACCGTCATGCAAGAGCCTTATCAAATGGGATATCGTTCCGTACAAATGATGATTGACTTAATCGAGGGACGAAACGTTCCGGATACAGTACATACAGAGACTAGAGTCATACGATCTCAAGACCTGCCACTTGATTCAAAGCGAATCATAAGGATGGATCCATCATGATGATTCGAATCCGTACGAAATTACTTCTTTATTTTATGATTGTCTTTATGATTTTAAATGCGGTTGCCTTTTTGTTTTATAAAAGCAGTGAAAAAATCGTTTCTGAATATGATGATAGCTTTGAAAAATTTCTTTTATTAAATGATATTTCACAGCAGGTTAACCTCGTCCATGAAAAAATGCAATCCTATATCGTTGAAGAGGAAGATACTTTCCTCAAAGACTATTTTCGCGCCAGAAAGCAGCTTTTAACCTATCAGGGGCAGTTGACCAATGAGCTATCCAATGAAAATAACGCCATTACTCTATCGAATTATAAAAATATCATTAGTAGTTATATTGAAGCCACTGATCTAACGATTGGCATGTTCCAGAACAAAGAAATTAATCGGTACTCCACACACCTGAATGAAGCAACGAAATTTGCTGGGTTTATTCAAGAGACAACGCTGTCATTAGTCAATAACGAACTAACTGATTATCAATTGTTTTATCAAGAAATCGAAAAGCAAAACCGCTATTTTAATTTAATGGGGATGTCCCTGTTTAGTTCAACATTTTTATTAAGTTTGCTTCTAGCCTTGTGGTTATCTGGTGGAATTACAAAACCAATTCGCCAATTATCCAAGGCCGCCACCGAAATTTCAGAAGGTAACTTTTCTGGTGATGAAATCAAGGTGACAACCAATGATGAATTAAAATTGTTAACGAATACATTTAATCAAATGAGGCTTAATATCCGGCAATTGGTAAGTGAGATCAAGGAACAATCAGAGCTTGATAAGCTACTAAAGGAAATGGAATTAAAAAGCTTGCAAAACCAAATCAACCCTCACTTCCTGTTCAACACACTAAATACGGTTTCTAAGATGGCTTACCTGGAAGAGGCTCAAAACACGTCTCGGTTGATTGAAGCGATTGCTGCACTGCTACGCTATAATTTGGGAGATTTACATAAATCTTCGACTCTCCAAAACGAAGTCAAAATTGTTAAAGAGTATTTCTATATCCAACGTACCCGCTTTGGCGAACGGATTGATTTTAAAATGGACGTTGACCCGGATTGCTTAAACATCGAAATACCATCTCTATCTCTCCAGCCCATCGTTGAAAATGCTTTTATTCATGGAATTGAATCGATGGAGGATGGTGGTATCATCAAGCTAAATGTGTTTCGAATGTCTAATCGAATATGTGTGGAGATTACAGACAATGGAGCAGGGATGGATGAAAACACACTAACTAAACTTAGGCAATTGGCAGATGGAACTTCACAAGAGGATGGTGTCTCTCTCGAAAAATCAACCGGGCATTCAACAGGGATTGGGATAAAAAATGTCATCCAAAGACTTCAGCTATTTTATAAGCGGATGGATGTTGTAGAAATAGAATCAATAAAAGATAGTGGAACCACATTTCGACTTTTGCTTCCTTATGATCAAAAAAGGGGGATGGATCATGATTAAAGTGATGATTGTCGATGACGAATTATTTGAACGCAAGGCCATTACAAAAATCATTCAGACCGAATGTAGGGATGTTGAAGTCATCGGTGAGGCTCCAAACGGAAGAGTAGCCATTGAGAAAGCTACAC
Source organism: Bacillus timonensis (assembly GCF_004799755.1). GTDB lineage: Bacteria > Bacillota > Bacilli > Bacillales > Bacillaceae_L > Ferdinandcohnia > Ferdinandcohnia timonensis_A. The sequence continues at coordinate 21,072 of NZ_SLUB01000007.1, forward strand.
ACCTCAAGCCAGACTTGATACTTATGGATATTAAAATGCCTGGGATTGATGGAGTTGAAGCGGTGAAGAGAATTAAACAATTACATCCTGATATAAAATTTATTATGGTATCTGCATTTAACACGTTTGAATATGCAAAAGAAGTGATGCAGCAGGGTGTGAAGGAATACATTTTAAAGCCGAGCCGTAAAGCCGATGTTATAGCTGCCATTGATAGAGTGAAAACGGAGATTACGGAAGAAAGACGACAGATCGAAGAACAAGCCGAGCTTAAAAATAGAATGAAAGAATTGCTGGTACTCGCGCAAAAGGAAGGCATCACATCGATCAGTGAGGATCATCCACATTCAACGGAACTATGGAAAAGTAATCAACTCCATGGGATATTATCAAAAGCAAAAAAGTATATAGATTTGCGTTACTATGAATCTTTAACACTCGAGGAAGTAGCGGAATATGTGGAACTAAGTCCATATCATTTTAGTAAGCTTTTTAAGGAAAAAATGGGCGTCACATTTATTGATTATCTCACAACCGTAAGAGTGGATCATGCAAAAAAGGAAATGGATGATCCTAGTAAAAGCTTAAAAGAAATCTGTTACTCCGTTGGCTACAAGGACCCCAATTATTTTAGCAGGGTTTTTAAAAAATATACCGGTATGTCACCATCCGAATATCGAAGCATCACATTGAAATAACCCCAAAAATCAGCTGAAGCTAGGCTGATTTTTTTGTGCAAAGAGTTTATAGTTGTCTAGCTCCAGGCGCCATCGGCTCTCTGGTCTAGCCAATCGCTTCGGAAGGTAAAATGCACCTTCTGTCAGCGCTTGTCTTATGCTTGGACTTGCACAGGACAAGGAAGGCTCCGACAGCATAATCATCGCACGAAGAAAATGCATCGCATTTTCGAGGAAGTGCTGACATCGACGTTTGCCACAGGACGTGGCTGTAGTTAGTCGATGTTCCGCTAAAAGGGCGCCTTGCGCTTTTCCTACTATCACAAAAAAGTGAAGGCATTCGCAAGAAAGTACAGATTGTAGTTTCTCTCCCTCCCTCTTATCCATGCTACATTTAGATTGTTAACGTTTTCATTAATAAACAAGGGGGATTATTACATGAAAAAAGGATTTCTTATGTCATTATTGCTTGTGTTTGTTTTCGTAATGACTGCATGTAGCTCTGAGACCGGCTCAAAGGAAAAAGATGGAGACAAAGCAAAGTTAGATATCTTCAGCTGGTGGACAGGTGCTGGTGAGGAAGACGGGTTAAAGGCTTTAATCGCCTTATTTGAAGAAGAATATCCAGATGTACCGATTGAAAATGCCGCTGTTGCAGGTGGGGCTGGAACAAACGCAAAGGCTGTTCTAGCAAGTCGGATGCAAGGAGATGATCCACCGGCCACATTCCAAGTTCATGGTGGTGCTGAGCTTAACGAAGGTTGGGTTGCCGCTGGAAAAATGGAACCATTAAACGACCTGTATGAAGCGGAAGGATGGAATGACAAATTCCCACAGGACTTAATCGATATGGTCAGTAAAGACGGCAATATCTATTCAGTCCCAGTGAATATTCATCGTGGAAACGTACTTTGGTACAACAAGCATGTGTTTGAAGAAAATGGTCTTGAGGCACCGACTACCTTTGACGAATTCTTCGAGGTAGCAGATGCCTTAAAAGCAAAAGGAATTACACCACTAGCATTAGGTGATAAAGAGCCTTGGACGGCTACTCACCTCTATGAAACAGTTCTGTTAGGGGTTCTTGGTACAGAAGGTTATGGGAAGCTCTGGACAGGGGAAATAGCCTTTGATGATGCAAAGGTTGTTGAGGGTACCGAAATTTTCAAGAAAATGCTTGGATATATTAATGAAGACCATGCGTCTCGTAACTGGCAGGATGCGTCTCAGTTAGTAGCAAATGGGGAAGCGGCTATGAACGTCATGGGTGACTGGGCAAAGGGTTACTTCGTAAACGACCTAAAGCTAGCAGTCAATGAGGACTTTGGATATACTCCAACTCCTGAAACAGATGGTATGTTCATGGTTATTACGGATACATTTGGATTACCAAAGGGACTTTCAAATGCTGATGATGTGAAGAAATTCTTATCTGTATTAGGTTCAACAGAAGGTCAGGATGCATTTAACCCGCTAAAGGGATCTATCCCTGCACGTGTAGATGCTGACGTTTCTAAATATGACCAATACGGAAAAGACACAATGGAAGATTTCAAATCTGCGAAGCTAGCACCTAGTCTAGCACACGGCTCTGCTGCTGCAGAAGGTTTCCTAACAAAGGTAAACCAAGCTGTTAACATCTTCGTTACACAACTGGATGTCGAGCAATTTACAGATTCACTTACTTCAGCTGCTGCCGAGTTGAAATAATTCCATGAAGGGGATGAGAGCTCTCACCCCCTTCTTTCACTATATAACCAGAGGAGGATTATCTATGGAACTAGCAAAACAGTCGAATAAATCCACTCAAAAACAAGCAGAAATCCTTCCTAAAAAGAAACGTGTATTCAATACAGATCAATTACTGGCGATTGCCTTCCTTTTGCCCTCTATTCTGTTAATTACCATTTTTGTGTACGGGTTTATCGGATGGACCGGATACGTTTCTCTTAGTAATTGGAATTCACTTGTTCCAGATATGTCGTTTGCAGGCTTGAAAAACTATCTTTATCTTTTCGGCGACTTCCGTTTCCAAGCGGATTTACGAAACACACTGGTCTTCACTGTATTATTTATTGGGGTCGTAATTCTGATCGGCCAGCTTTTAGCCATATTGTTAGACCAAAGTCTTTTAAAAGGGGAGTCCATCTTCCGAAATATTTTCTTTTTCCCAATGGCCTTATCTTTTGTTGTAACAGGTGTCGTATGGCAATGGCTGTTAAATCCCTCCACTGGGGTCAACTTATTTTTGGAAAAAATCGGACTTGATTCAAAATGGTACACCAATACCGAAATCTTGTTTGGATTTAATTGGGGAAAAATTGAGTTTGGTATTCCATTCGCGATCATCGCTGTCATCATTGCCGCCGTCTGGCAAATGACGGGATTCTCACTTGCGATGTATCTTGCAGGGCTTCGTGGAATACCGGAAGAAATAAGAGAAGCTGCTCGCATGGACGGAGCAAAGGAGTTTCAAATCTACATAAAGATCATCCTCCCCATCCTTCGTCCAATTACGGTGAGTGTCGTTATTATCATGGCACATATCTCTCTTAAAATATTTGATTTAATTTATGCGATGACTGGTCCAGGGGCAAACTTTGTAACTGACGTACCGGGAGTATACATGTTTGAAACAACATTCCGTGGTAATTATTATGCAAACGGGGCCGCTATTGCGATCATCATGCTCATCTCTGTTGCTATTTTTATTGTTCCGTATCTGATTTCAAGTAGAAAGGGTGAAGCATCATGACCATTAAAACAATTACTCGGCCATTGCTTTACCTTGTGCTAATTGGCCTCAGCCTTTTTTATTTAATGCCCATTTACGTGATTATCGTGACAAGCCTTAAGCCACTTGATCAAATATCCTTAAGTGAGATGTGGAAATTACCTGCTACACTTGATTTTAGCAGCTATCAACTCGCATTCGAAAAGCTTGTCCCAAATTTTCTTAATTCCATTTATTTAGTAATACCCGCAACTTTGTTGTCTGCCTTATTAGGTGCATTGAACGGATATGTCTTATCGAAATGGCGTTTTAAAGGCGCTAATACGTTATTTACATTGATTTTATTCGGAATGTTTATTCCGTATCAAAGCATTTTAATTCCCATGATTCAATTTTTACGAGAAGTTGGCCTTTATAACTCTATTACCGGACTTATTTTTGTCCATGTGGTGTATGGGATTCCGATTACGACACTTATGTTTAGGAACTTTTATGCCAATATTCCTGATGAAATGATTGAATCAGCAAAAATAGATGGAGCCGGCTTCCTGCGAATTTTTAGATATATTATGGTACCTCTTTCTATTTCTGGCTTTGTTGTTGTTGCCATCTGGCAATTTACAAATATTTGGAATGAGTTCTTATTTGCGGTTACGATTACAACATCAGACCAGCAACCCATCATGGTTGCCTTACAAAATTTATCAGGCAGTCAGATTGTCCAATGGAACGTGCAAATGGCAGGGGCCTTACTTGCAGCTCTTCCAACGTTACTCGTCTACATCTTCCTCGGCAAATACTTTGTCCGCGGGCTTCTTGCAGGTTCTGTGAAGGGGTAAATTAGTCCATAACAAAACCCCTATGTCACTCAAACATAGGGGTACTTAAAATTACGCTAATCGATACACTCGTGCCTCATACGGTCTTAATTCAACCAGATCAGTTGCCTCATGGGCCACAACCGGATAATTAGCTAACATTAGTCCATCGTACGTAAACACACCCTCAGGCACTCGACAAACCGCACTTTCAGAAGACAGATTCGTTACCACAATCACTTTCTCGTCACCAAGTGTTCGTGTGTATACATACAGTTGTGGATCATCCTCTAACAATAAATCATACACACCGTAAGTGAACACCTTGTTACTCTTTTTGAGTGCAATCATTTTTTTATAAAAATGCAAGACTGAATCGTTATCAGCCAACTGCTTTTCCACATTTATTTCAACAAAATTTGGGTTTACCCCCATCCACGGTCTACCTGTAGTAAAACCTGCATTTACATCACTCGACCATTGCATTGGCGTCCGTGAGTTATCACGACTTGTCGCCCAGATTCCCTTCATAATTTCTTCGTGTGAAATGCCTTCACTGCGCTTTTCCCGATACAGGTTTTTCGTTGCAACATCGTTATACTCGTCAATTGTCTGGAATTGAACATTGGTCATCCCAATTTCTTGACCTTGATAGATAAACGGAGTTCCTTGCATAAAGAAGTACATTGTACCAAGGGCTGTTGCGCTTTGCTTCCAAAATTCCTGGTCATTTCCCCATGTTGAAACGACACGAGGTTGATCGTGATTCTCGATAAATAGTGCATTCCAGCCTTTGTTTTCAAGTCCTTTTTGCCATCTTGTAAGAACCTTTTTTAGACTAACGACATCCAGCTCTCTTTTTTCTACATCCCAAAGACCTAGGTGTTCAAACTGAAAGACCATATTGAATTTACCTTGCTTCTCATCGACCCATTCGTCCGCGTCATCTGCACTGACACCATTTGCTTCCCCAACGGTCATAATGTCATATTTCGCAAACGTTTCTTCTTTTAATTCCTGTAAAAACTCTTGAATTCCCGGCCGATTCATATGACCATCATAGGACGGAACATATTTTAAACCGTTTGGATTTGGCATGTCTGGAAAACCTGGAACCTTTTTAATATGGCTGATGGCATCCACTCGGAAGCCGTCAATCCCCTTATCGAGCCACCAATTGATCATGCTGTATAACTCATGACGAACCTTTTTATTTTCCCAGTTTAAATCAGGTTGCTTTGTTGAGAAAATATGCATGTAATATTGACTCGTTTCCTCGTCAAATTCCCAAGCTGGACCACTAAAAATGCTTTCCCAGTTATTTGGTTCCTTCCCGTCTTTTCCGTCACTCCAAATATACCAATCACGCTTTGGATTATCCTTTGAAGAACGAGATTCAATAAACCAAGGATGCTCATCACTTGTATGGTTAATCACCAAGTCAATAATTAACTTCATTCCACGCTTATGCGTTTCCTCGAGAAGCTCATCAAAATCGGCCATCTTTCCAAAGTCAGCCATTATGTCCTGATAATCACTAATATCATATCCATTATCGTCATTTGGCGATTTATAGACAGGACAAATCCAAATAACATCAATGCCAAGGTCTTTTACATAATCCAGTTTTGAAATAATCCCTTGTAAGTCACCGATTCCATCACCATTCGAATCCATAAAGCTTCTTGGATAGATTTGATAGGCGACAGCTTCCTTCCACCATACCTGCTTCATTTTTTATCCCTCTTCTTTTTGCATTTCTACTCAGATAGTTAACCGATACACTCTTGCCTCATAAGGCTTTAATTCTATTTTTTCAATTGATTCATTTCCGTCTACTTGATAATTGCTAATCAATAATTCTTGTGTTTTGTAGCTAAAATCTTTTGGCAACTCAAATAATGAAGTCTCTTTTGAAAAATTCGTTACTACAAGTAACTTTTCATTGTCTAGTATTCTAGTATACGCATAGATCGTTGGATGCTCCGGTAACAGCAAATCATAGGTCCCATACACCATAATTTCATGCTGTTTTCGTAGCTTAATTAATTGTTGATAATAGGTAAAAATAGAATTCGGATCGCCAACTTGTTTTGCTGCATTAATTTCATGATAATTTGGATTTACGGATAGCCAAGGTGTTCCTGTTGTAAACCCAGCATTTTCACTGTCATCCCACTGCATTGGTGTACGTGCATTGTCTCTTCCTTTAGCGTAGATTGACTGCATAATCTGTTCCGGTTCTACACCAGCCTCTACTTTTTCCTTATACATATTAAGGGTTTCGATATCCTTGTAATCGTCAATCGAATCAAACTGAACATTGGTCATCCCAATTTCTTCACCTTGATATATATATGGGGTTCCTTGCAACATATGCAAAAACGTTCCGAGCATTTTCGCGGACTCAGCCCAATATTCACCATCATCTGCGAACCTGGACACCATTCTAGGCTGATCATGGTTGTTTAAATACAAGCTGTTCCAGCCAGAGCCTTCAAGCCCCTTTTGCCATTTCGTAATATTTTGCTTTAAATCTAGCAAATTCAATGGACGTACATCCCATTTTTCAGTCGGGCCTGAGTCTAAATCCATATGCTCGAATTGGAATACCATATTAAGTTCATTCCGGTCTGCTCCTGTGTAAGCTTTCGCCTCATCGACTGTTACACCCGGCATTTCGCCAACAGTCATAATGTCATATTTCGATAAAACCTGTTGATTCATTTCCTGTAAAAATTCATGAATTCGAGGTCCGTTCATATAATACGGTGCACCAGACGCATATTTTTTGCCTTCCTGAAGCTCACCATCTGGTAACCCAGGTACTTTTGAAATAAAATTGATTACATCCATACGGAAGCCATCAATTCCTTTTTTGAGCCAGAACGTCATCAGATCATAGACTTCCTGACGAACTTGTGGATTTTCCCAATTCAAATCAGGCTGTTTTTTACTAAATAGATGTAAAAAGTATTCGTCTGTTTGTTCATCATATTTCCATGCTGAGCCACTAAAGACAGACTCCCAATTATTCGGTTCCTTTCCGTCTTTACCAGGACGCCAAATATAGTAATCACGGTACGGATTATCCTTGGACTTTCGTGACTGTTGGAACCATTCATGTTCATCGGAGGAATGATTGACAACTAAGTCCATCATCAACTTCATCCCGCGATCATGCATATGGGAAAGCAACTCATCCCAATCTGCCATTGTACCAAATTCTTTCATAATTTCACGATAGTTGCTGATGTCATACCCGTTGTCATCATTTGGAGATTCGTAGACAGGAGAGAGCCAGATGACATCAACGCCGAGATCCTTTAAGTAATCAAGCTTTTCCGTTATTCCCTTTAAATCCCCAATTCCGTCACCATTTGTATCCTTAAAGCTTCTTGGGTAGATTTGATAAACAACGCTTTCTTTCCACCACGTTTTATTTTCCATTTCCCATTCCCTACTTTCTACTTAATCTGCGCACACGACTTTCGTTCAATTAACTTCGCCGGTATAGTAATCCGTTTCGGTAGGACATTCGGATCTTTTATTTTTTCAAGTAAACAACTTGCACCTTGCATTCCAAGCTGAAAAATATCAATATCCACTGAAGTGAGGGCAGGCTTTGAATATTGTGCAAGTAACACATTGTTGAAGCTTGCGATTGAAACATCCTCTGGCACTCGAATATTCATTTCCTCAAAATGACTCATTAGCTCGATTGCGATAAAATCATCCGTACAAACTAATGCAGTAGGGGACTCAACAGACCTTAAAAAGGACTTGATTGCCTCTTTCCCTTTACTTAGTGTACTTTTATGAACGATATAGTCCTCATTAAACGGAATCCCAGACTCACTTAGAGCTTGTTTATACCCCTCAAGGCGGTCCAGCATAAACACGAAGTCACCATCAAAACCAATAAACGCGATATTCGTATGTCCCAATCCAATCAGATATTCTGTTACGACTTTAGTAATATAAATATTGTCATTGTCTACATGGATAACACGTTCTGCACCAAGCACTGGACGACCAATGACTGCAAAAGGAAAATCAATTTTCTGTAGATACTTAATGACACGGTCATCCGTCCGAGAATAAAGAAGAATCAAGCCATCCACACGGCGACCTTGAACCATTCCAACGACTTCCTCAAAGATTTCTTCTTCAGTTCCAGCTGTTGAAAGATACATTCCGTACTTATGCTCACGGGCTTGAACACTGATTCCTCTAATGACTTCCGGGAAGAAGGGATCCTGGAGCACATGGGAAGCTGAGAATGGCATAACAATCCCGATTGTTGCCGTGCTCTTCACCGCTAAGCTACGCGCTGTAAAATTGGGGTGATACCCGAGCTTTTCCATCGCTTCTCGTACCCGTATTTTCGTTTCTTCACTTATTCGAGGATTATCCGCAATAACCCTTGAAACCGTGGAAGGCGATACATTTGCCTCTTTTGCGACATCTTTAATCGTAATAGCCATACATACCCTCCATTTATATAAAAAAAGGGGGAGTCCCCTTGATTATCCAATTTTATTTTACAGAGCCTTCCGCAATTCCCTTGATAATGTGCTTTTGCATGAAGAAATACACAAGAATCACCGGAATAATCGCTATTGTTAAACCTGCAAGAGCTAAATGCCATTGTTTCGTATATTGACCAAAGAAGAAGAACATCTTCAACGGTATGGTATGCATTCCTTCTTGGTTAATGACAAGGGATGGTAATAGATAGTCATTCCAAATCCAAATAATATTTAAAATGGCTACAGTGACTGAAATTGGCTTTAACATCGGGAAAATGATGTGCCAGAATATTTGCCATCTGTTTGCGCCGTCAATCGTAGCGGCTTCATCCAAAGATTTTGAAATTCCTTGAAGGGAACCATGATATAAGAAAATTGATAAACTACTACCAAAACCAAGATACATGAAAATAATGCCAAATCGATTTAATAAATCAAATTTACCAAACAGTGATACTAATGGAATCATGACCGATTGGAATGGAATCAGCATGGCCGCGATGAACAGGAAGAAAATCAGACCGCTAATTTTTCCTTTCCGACGGTTTAACGCATATGCTGCCATTGATGAAAAAAGAACAATCACCGCAACACCTAAAACTGTGATCAGCACAGAGTTAAAGAAGGTGCGAATAAAATCAAGCTCTTCAAATGCTTGAACATAGTTATCAAATGTAAAAACATCCGGTAGTTTTAATGTATCTGTAAAAATTTCACGTTTTGTTTTAAATGAGTTTACAATCATTAAATAGAAAGGGGAGAGCCAAATGAGGCCAAGAACAATGCCTAGTATTTCAATCAAGTATAATTTTCTTTTTTTACTTTTCATTACATTTCGACCTCCCGTTTCTTATTAATGTATACCTGTGTTAATGAAATCGCTGCTACGATCAGGAAGAAAATAATCGCTTTTGCCTGTCCGTATGCATACTGGTTGACTGAGAACGCTGTTTTAAAAATATCCATTGCCACCATTTGTGTTGAGTTAAATGGACCACCGCCTGTTAAACTTAGGTTTTGGTCATAAAGCTTAAACGTATTAGATAACGTTAAGAATAAACTAACCGTAAACGCTGGTGCTACAAGAGGGAACGTGATATTTCTAAAACGTTGGAAGCTGCTTGCTCCATCGATTTCTGCTGCTTCTAGTAATTCCTGTGGAACACTTTCTAGGTAAGAAATGTAGATAATCATGATATAACCTGACATTTGCCAACTCATGAGAATCACCAATGCCCAGAAACCAGTTGTTTCCGTTGATAACCAGCCTTTAAAAGCCGCAATACCCGTTAAATCTCCAATACTCGTAAATACCTTCATGAAAATAAATTGCCAAATAAACCCGAGGATCAGTCCTCCAATTAAGTTGGGCATGAAAAAGATGGTACGTAAAATATTACTTGATTTTAGCTTTTGTGTAACAAGTAAGGCTAATGAAAGCCCGAAAAAGTTAATTAGGAAAATGGACACGACTGAGAATTTCACGGTAAACCATAGGGATTTCATGAAATCTTTGTCCTTAGCGAGCTTTTGATAGTGTTCAAGTCCGACAAACTCGGTAATCTTGATTCCATTCCAGTTTGTAAAAGAGTAATAAGTTCCAAAAATTAATGGTACAACTACAACAACCGCAAGTGCCAATAAGGTTGGTGCTAAAAATAACCAATACCATAGATTCCGGTTTCGCATAATATAATTCCTCCATTTGCTCGAAATCCCGAAACATTCAAGTGAGTCAACGTTTTGTTAAAAAGAAAACAAAGCAACGTTGTGCTGCTCTGTTTTCGATTGTAATTTCTTATTTTCTTGAGTCTTCCCAAGCTTTTTGAGATTCCTTCACAAGGTCATCCCAACTCATTTCGCCACTGATGTATTTTTGAATATTTACACCAAGCTGTTGCTCTCCCCAACCAGTTGGGTAGCCCATGAATACCCAAGGAATTGTTTTTCCTTCTGTTGAATACTCATATACTGCTTTTCCTAGTGGATCAGAAACTTTTGAAGCGTCAAATCCTTCATATGCAGGGATGAATTTAAAGTCTTCTAATACAGATGTTTTTCCTTCTTCAGACGTGTATAACCAATCTAAGAAGTCTTTTGCTGCCTTAACTTCTGCATCTTCTTTGTTGCTGTTTACAGCCCAGTACATTGGGATACCAACTGGGATTGAATCTTCTTTGTAGCCTTCAACAGGAATTGGTAGAATACTCACACCGTTGTTAGCAAGGTCTTCATCAATACCAGCAATTGAACCATATACCCAGTTACCTTGTTGAATCATTGCTACACGACCTGTAGAGAATAGCTCTTCTACTTGCATTGCATAGTCTAAGCTAACTGTTGGTTGAACAGAATATTCATTTTGTAAATCTAACACTTTCTTAAATGCATCACCATATTCAAATTCTACAGATTTAGAATCGAAAGTTCCTAATACATTTCCTTCAAATTCAGGAGATAAGAATGCGTTTGATAAATGTAAGCCTGTTACCCATTTTTCTTTACCTGGTAGGGCAAACACTGCATCTAAACCTAATTCGTCTTTCTTGCTATCTAATGTTTTAACTGCTTCTTCTAAAGCAGCGAATGTTGTAATTTCATCTGGATTGATTCCCGCTTTTTCGAATACTGCAGTATTGTAAATCAATCCATATCCTTCTTGGTTAAATGGAAGTCCTAAAACTTTACCGTCTTGAGAAACACCTTCAAGAGTTCCTTCTAATGCAGCATCAGCAGCTGCTGTGTCAGAAAGGTCTGCTAGGCTGTCCGCCCAGTCTGCAACGTCTTGAGGTCCACCAATATTATAGATTGTTGGCTCTTCTCCTGAAGCAAATTTTGAACGAAGTGCTGCACCGTAATCTTCTCCACCACCAACAGTTGTGATGTTGATTTTAACTCCATCATGTGATTCCTCGTATTGTTTTGCAACAGCTTCAAATTGATCTTTAAATTCTACTTTGAATTGAAAGATATCAACTGTAGTTGTTGAACCGCTTTCACTTTTACTTGAGCCTTCTTCTTTTGAAGAACATCCTACAAGTGCAACACTTATTAAAATTAATAGTGCCATTAATGTAGGGATCATTTTCTTTGCCTTCATGGTAAAACCCCCATATGTTCATTTTTGAAAGGAAGGAACCGTTGCACAAATTAAGGAAATCGTTTGCATTAATTTTGATGATTTGTCGGATTTATTAATCGTACACAAAATGACAAAATCAAACTTTATACTTATAAAACCTTGGTATTAATAGGTTTATTATGTTATATTATATTTGCGCAACTTTGCGCAAACGGTTGCATTCCCTTTACAAGATTTATATTAGCATGTACAAAATAGAATTTCAATAAAAAAGTTTAATCGTTTTCATTTTTTCTATTAAAATTATTATTAACGTTAGGAATGAATGGATACTTGCAATGTCATTTTTAATGTGATATATTGTTCGTTGTGAATTGAATGACCAGATTTCTCATTTGGTCAACGCTACTAAAAACGGGGTGGTCGAAGGTGGCAATTGATAGAAGACAACTCATCATAGAAGCTGCTACAAAGTCATTCTCTTTATTCGGATACAAAGCGACGACAATGGATCAAGTTGCCAAGCTTGCCAACGTCGGAAAAGGCACGATTTATACCTTTTTTAAAAACAAAGAGGAATTATTCGATGAAATCATTACTACTTTAATACGGGACATGAAGGTTGTAGCCGAAGAAGCGATGGACAAAAATAGTACTTTTTATGAAAATGCACACCGTGTGCTCTTTCGATTGCTAGAATTTCGTAAGTCTCACCAATTAACAATCAAGCTCTTTCAGGAAGAAAGAGATATCGGAACGCAAGCTGTTGTTGAAGTCGTTCAACGCGTCGAGCAGGCCATCATCAACTATATGAAAGGCATCATTCAAGAGGCCATTGACCGTGATGAGATCAAGCCTTGCAACCCTGAAATTACCGCTTTTGTCATGTTAAAGCTGTATGTTTCGTTAATTTTTGATTGGGAACGAAATCACAATCCACTTGAAAAAGAAGAAATCTCACATTTATTTAAACTGTATTTCTTCAATGGATTAGAAAAATAGCCATATCAAGGGTCCTCACATTGAGTACCCATCTTATTTGGTTAAAAATGACCATTTGAACGAAATAGTCAATTATTTATTTAGGAGGAATTTTATATGAAGGGATCATCCTTTTTTGCTGAATTAAAAAGCATCCTTTCCAATCGAAAAGTCCTTATTCCTATTTTAGCAGTCGCTTTTGTACCGGTCCTATATGCTGGAATGTTCCTTTGGGCATTTTGGGATCCATATGACCATATGGAGGATTTACCGGTCGCGATTGTAAATGAGGATGCCGGAGCTAATTTCGAAGGGAACGATTTACAACTTGGAAAAGAGCTAACCGATAAGCTTTCGGATAACAACAATTTTACTTTTCATATGGTGTCAAAGGAAGATGGCTATAAAGGACTTGAAAACAGGGACTATTATTTACTAGTTGAGATTCCTGAGGATTTTTCATCAAATGCAACGACATTGTTAGATAGTCATCCACAAAAATTAGAGCTAAAATATGTGCCAAATGAAAGCACAAACTTTTTATCTTCACAGATTGGGGAAACAGCGATCGAAAAAATAAAGGCCGAAATCTCAAAGAACGTAACAGCCACTTACGCTGAAACGATGTTTGATAAGGTTCAAGACTTAGCAGACGGGTTAACTCAAGCAAGTGACGGATCTGAACAACTTGCTGAAGGCGTTGCGAAGGTTAATGACGGTTCAAAAACACTAGAAGAAAATTTAGCCGTATTAGCCTCAAAATCAATTGAATTCACAGATGGGGTCAAAAAAGCGTCGTCAGGTGCAAGCGATCTTGCAGCTGGAACTAACCAAGTAAAAGCTGGTCTTGGCGAAGTGAATGAAAAACTTCCTTCTTTAATAGAGGGAACAAACCAAGTCCAAGACGGGGTTGCCCTTATGAAGGACAAACTTCCAAAGCAAATCGCTGAAGGCATAACCGCCCAACTTAACGAAAGTGTTAATCAAGTAGATGCTGGTCTTGATGAGTTAGAAACCAAGCTTAGCACCGGCCTATCCACACAGCTTACAAATGGGATTGCCGCTAATCTGTCTGAAAAGTTGGCAGATCAAATGATTGCATCTCAAACGCAACAAATGGGTCAACTAAAGGCAGCATTAATTGATAATCAAATTATGGATGAGGCACACGCCTCTGCTTTTATCGACCAAATGGCACATGGACAGCCTACAAAAGAACAGTTGCAACAACAACTTGAACAACAATTAACTCAACAGCTTGAACCTAGCATAACAGCAGGAGTGGCTAATGGACTTAATCAGGGCTTCACACAATTCAAAACCGGTTTACACCAACAATTCGGCGCAGCAACAGCAGGCTTAGAGGACCAATTAGCCTCTCAAACTGCTCCTTCCTTTAACCGATTACTAGCAGGGCTCCAACAGGTTAAGGATGGTCAAGTCAGCTTGCAACAAGGAATTGACAAATTATATAATGGATCGGTCGCACTTCAAAATGGTGCCCAAGACTTAACAGCTGGTATGGGTCAATTAACAAACGGTGCTGGTCAATTACAAAGTGGTGCAGGACAGCTTGCAGAAGGTTCGAAGGAATTAGAAGAAGGTACCGTGCAACTTGCTGATGGTTCATCTGAACTTGCAGGGAAACTAGCAGAAGGTGCTGAACAAGCAAACTCTGTTGAGGCAAATGACGAAACCTATGACATGATGGGTGAGCCAGTTACTGTCAAAAAACAAGAAATTAACAAAGTGCCTAACTACGGAACCGGCTTTGCACCTTATTTTATTTCACTTGGTTTATTTGTTGGTGCATTGCTTATGTCCATCGTGTTTAAACTTAAAGAACCAGTTATTCAACCGAAAAATGCATTCCGTTGGTTCTTTAGCAAATTTGGTGTGTTAGCAATTGTCGGCGTCATCCAGGCAATTCTAGTCGATGTCATTTTACTAGAAGGATTAAAAATTGAGGTCGCTAGCATTCCATTATTCTTTATTACATCATTGATCACAAGCTTTGTCTTTTTAACATTAATTCAAATGCTTGTTACGATGTTGGGTGACCCTGGTCGCTTCATTGCGATTGTGGTCTTAATTTTACAATTAACAACAAGTGCTGGAACCTTCCCACTTGAGTTAATACCTAATGCACTACAACCAATTAATGCCTTGTTACCAATGACTTATTCGGTTCAGTCGTTTAAAGCGGTTATATCAAGTGGTGACTTTGCCTATATGTGGCATAATAACTTGATTCTCCTAACCTATATGGTTGCTTTCATGGCGATTACAATTGGGTATTTTGCCATTAAGATGAAGAAGGAAAACGTACAGGTTGAAATGAATTAAGGTATATGAAGAAAGCTAGGGATGCTCGTTCCCTAGCTTTTTTATTACGTATAAAAGTCGCTATTCGTCAGATTTTAATTTTTTCACTTTTTCAGGTGTCACGTCATTTCCAAGTGGATCAAGCACCTTTAATGATGAGAAAGTATGAGTTACTTGACCGCGAATTTCACGCAGGTAATCTTCACGTAATACTTGTTGTTCCACTTTTTCCGCTGGTGTTAGTCCTTCTTCACGCGCTTTTTTCGCTAACTCATTGATCCGTTTTAAACCCTCAATCATAGTATCGCTCCCTCTAATGTGCTTGAAAATTAGTTTCACCTTATTTTCACATAACATCCGCGATTGGACTAGTACTTGTGGGACAGAGGGACAGGTACATTGTCCCATCTCCGTCGGAACAAGTGAGGCAATTATTGATATATATGAAAAGTGAGAGATATTTTAATAATAATTTATAGCATTGAACTCGTAATAAAATGAATACATATTGTAACGAAAACTAAAAACACCATAAACCAATTGGATAGCATCATGATATTTCTTATTATGCTGCTCTTGTTATTCAAATTTTTAATCAAGATAAATCCAATAATAATTGAAATAAGCCAAACCAACATTCCCATACTCGAAAATAAATAACTCGAATTCCTAACCCATAGTATTAAAATTACGGATTGAAATACTATTAGTAGTAAAGAGACAAATTTCATTTAGAACACCTAGCTCCTCATACTTTTTCTTAATCTCCATTGAGACCCCATCTGTAATCATAAGTATCTTTGTAAATATTTACTTTCTTTTCTCCCACTAACAAAGTACGATTATCAATCCAAGTTACACCCTGACTGTCAGGTCCAAGCCATAGAATATTCTTTTTCTTGCCAGAGTTAAATAAATCCTCCAATTCATATACGTAACTATAATCTGATTTCAGGAGAACTCCTCCGTATAGATATAAATTGAGCTTATAATGATTATCTGGAGATGATATCTCACCAATTTTCTGCACTTCTTCTAACGAAAGACTACCTAGACTTGGATAAAATATAAACTTTACTGCCATCAGGGCTACTAGTAACAGAAACAACACGATTCTTTTAATTTTCATATTCATCCTTGACCAACGGTTTGACCCGTATCAACCCTTGTAGAGTTTTTCCCCTTAACAAGTTTTAACGTCGCGACGATTAAAAAGCTAACAATCACTAATAAAAGCCAGGAACTTACCTTTCCGAGATGAACGAGACTCCATGCTTTAGTTTGGTTCGGATACTGCCACGCTCCAAAAAATGTTGCGATATTTTCAGCGACCCAAATAAAAAATCCAATGAGGACAAACGATAGTGCGAGTGGCATTCGGTAGCGAGTTCCACCAACCTCGTATGTAACCCATGATTTCCAAAAAACAATAATTACCAGAGCCGATAACCACCAACGGACGTCTATCCAAAAGTGATGGGTAAAGAAGTTTAAATAAATCGCTGCTGCGAGAGGTACCACTATCAAAAACGGGGGCCACTTAACTAGATCCACCTTGAGCCTCCTCCATGCCTGACAAAGATAGCTTGCTACACTTGCGTACATGAATCCACTATACAAAGGCACTCCAAAAATTTTGAAAAACCCTTCCTCTGGATATGACCATGACCCCATATGTGTCTTGAAGATTTCAAGTGCTAACCCAATAAGATGGAATAAAGTAATAACCTTAAGTTCATCACGCGTTTCAAGCCCGGAGCGCACCATTACCCATTGCATCAGAAGACAGATGATGAGCAGCCAGTCATACCTTGGGAGAAATGGTAGTGGAATCACTTGAGTAATCGCCAATGAAGCAAAAATAACAACAGGGAACAAACAGGATAAGGCTTGCTCCCATCCAAAACGTACAAGCTGTCTTAAAGCTCTCATCAATTATGCCTCCTTTTTTGTAAATGGGACAAAGGGACAGGTACATTGTCCCAATAAGATGCCTCACCACTTTGTTTTATATTGATTCTAATATAAATTTTATTGATTTACAATAAAACATTATTGATATTTATGAAAAAATCATTCCTCGTGCAAAGGAATGCTTTTAAACTTTGAACTATTTTCATGTATTATCGCTTTATGTAAATACTAAGCCTTGTAAATCAAATTGAGGAGGATTCGAATGCCACAAAAACAACCAAGAAATAATAATATGAAGACAGATGTTGCCGGAACCAATCCAGAGAAAGTAAAACAAGAAATCCAAAAGGATGTCAGTCAAGGACAAGGTGACATAACTTCCCGTGAAGCCGGGGCAATGCGTGACTAACACCATCTTCTACCTCTAGACAAAGCCTGTATCGGATTACTTAGTAATCAATGATACAGGCTAAAAGTCTTTGTTTAACTGACATACCGCTACCACTGTCAGAAAGCATTTTAGATATTTCCAATGCAGCCTTCGGGTAAAATAAAATAGTATTCTTATTTTAGATTAGATAAAATGATGGAGGGATTCGTATTAAACATTTTACAGAAGAAGAAAAGATACAGATTTTAGCTGATATCATAGCGATCAAATCCATTAATGAAAACGAAATCGAAGTGGCAAATTACTTGAAAGATTTATTTGCAGAATACGGCATTGATTCTAAGATTGTTCCAGTTACAGACACTCGTGTTAACTTAGTGGCAGAGGTTGGAAGTGGGAGTCCAGTCATCGGTGTTTCTGGTCATATGGATGTCGTTTCTCCTGGTGATGAGAGCGAGTGGACTTCAGATCCATTCACATTGACAGAAAGAGATGGAAAATTATACGGGCGAGGAACAAATGACATGAAGGCAGGTTTAGTAAACCTTGCTTTAGTGATGATTGAACTCAAAGAGAATAATGAACTAAAAAGGGGTACTGTCCGTTTTATGGCAACCACTGGTGAAGAAGTCGGTGGCGTAGGTTCAAAAAAATTATATGACGAAGGCTATATGGATGATGTAGATTATCTATGGGTAGCTGAACCTTCTCATGACACGATCATTTACTCCCACAAAGGATCACTTAACTTGCGTGTAATGTCTATTGGTGAAGCTGCACACAGTTCAATGCCTGACCAAGGGTATAACGCAATTAATCCATTGATGGAATACCTTTTAGAGGTAGACAAAAAATTGAATGGCGATGATCGGAAAAATGAGGTTCTAGATAAGTTAGTTATGAGTACAACTATTTTTAATGCAGGGAACCAAGTAAACTCAGTTCCTGCAAAAGCAGTTGCTGAAATAAACGTGAGGATTATTCCAGAATTTGATAACGATGAAGTGATTGACATCTTCAACACAACAGCTGAAAAATACAATAAAAAGGGCTCTGAGATTGGTGTTGAAGTCACAATGTCACTACCAAGCGTCTTCACTTCTGGACAATCTAAAATGGTTGATCTTGCTAAAGAACTCGGTAAAAAGCATTTAGGCTTAGAAATTTCTGTTAAAGGTTCGCCTGGGGTGACAGATGCATCAAACTTATTACGAGATAAAGATGAAAACTTCCCTTTCATGATGTTTGGTCCAGGCGAAACAAAAATGGCACACAAAACAGATGAATATGTCTATAAAGATTACTACTTTGCATTCTTCGATATCTATAAAGAATTAATTTTAGGCTATCGAAATGAAACATAATATTTTTAACAAGTAAGAGGTAACTGCCATTTTGGGTGATTATCTCTTTTTGCTTTGGTTTTACTTGATAAAAATAAACGGATGAAACGCCTATCCTCCGCTTTTTCCCAGTCACATTCCCAATCCTTCTTAAACATGTTCGTGTATTTTTTGAATGACTTCTTTATAAAAAGAAACTTGATGTGGAACGAATTTATCCCTATTTACTTTTTCTTTAATTCTTTTCTTTTTTCCATCATCCTCTATTTCAAATCCACTGATTTCAATTTCATCTTCTAAACCAGACCAAAGTTGATAAAAATCAATAAATTTAGCTTTCACTATTCCAGAAACCTCTTCCACTTGAAGAGTGAAGTCATCAAGGGTGTTTTTGCACTTATTTGAACTACTCGTCACTAAAGTAACGAGATTCCTGCGAACACCAGTGTAACCACCAGTTATTAAGCAGGCTAACCCCGTAGTTCCTACGGTTTAAGACTTCTATGCACTTAAGAGTCTTTTTCCTTCTTGAAGGATATTGCGACTTGCGTTGATGTCACGATCATGCAATGTTTGACACGAAGGACATGTCCACTCTCGCAAGTTGAGATTTTTGACTTCTTTATGCTGATAGCCACAGCAGGAACATAGTTGACTGCTTGGAAAGGTTTTTGCAACAATTTGCAGTTTCTTTCCGTACCAATTAGATTTATATGTCAACATTGTGCGGAATTCTGCCCAAGAAACGTCACTAATCGCTTTAGCTACTTTGTGGTTTTTAAGCATATTGGCTACTTGTAAATCCTCGATACAGATAACATCGTGGTTTTTGATGATAACTGTGGAGATTTTATGTAAATAGTCTTTTCTAGAATTAGTGATTCGCTCGTGGATACAAGCTACTTTAATGCGTTGCTTCTGCCAATTCGATGAACCGATGGTTCTTCTTGATAAGATACGTTGTTCTTTTAGTAGTTTTTGCTCCATGTTTCGCAAGAAATGAAGGTTTTGATACACTACTCCATTGGAACAAATAGCGAAATCCTTTAATCCAAGATCGATGCCAACTTCTTGTTGAGTTTTCGGAAGAGATTGAATGTCTACCTCTCCCAAAATTGACACAAAGTATTTGCCAGAGGCATTTCGTCTAATGGTGGCATTTAGGATGCGACCTTCCACTTCTCTGCTTTTGGCAAAACGAATCCATCCAAGTTTTGGTAATTTTACTTTATTGCCATCAATCGCAATATTTCCGTTTATGAATTTTGTAGTATAGGATTGCACAGGGTTCTTTTTGCTTTTAAATCGTGGTACGTTATTTTGCTTTTTGTAATAGCGGGTGTAGGCATCATGGAGAATTTCAACCGATTTTTGTAGAGAAATACTGTCTACTTCTTTGAGGAATGTATAATGTTGCTTTAGTTCTTTTACTTCTTTAATCGCTTCATATTTGTTAAAGAAATCGCCTTTCCAGTTGTTTTGAGGTAGTTGACCATTTTGAACCATTTCTTCCACAGTACGCCAATACGCATCGATTTGTTTTTGTTTCCCTAAGAAATGGTTAAAGACAAAACGAGTACAGCCGATGGTCTTATTGATTAATGTCGCTTGTTCTTTCGTTGGATAGATGCGAAATTTATAGGCTTTATGCTGTTTCAAACGGTACACCTCCCCTAGAATGACTCCCCTATTATAGAACGTATGTACTTATTTGTAAAGAGAAAATCGGTTCCATTCATCTTATGACTAAAGTCAAAAGTGTTCTGGAACCATTCATAAAATCTTCTTGCACAACAGAATAATCAAGAACACCTAATTTTATTAGCTCCTCAAAAGCAACATCTATCCCAAGTTCTTCTTTAATTTCTCTTACTCCATCTTCGACTGTTTCATCAGCTAGCAAATGTCCAGCAGCAGTAACATCGAATAGATTAGGATAGTCCTTTTTATTTTTACTACGCAGCTGTAGATAGATATAATCGATTCCCTCTTCATTATCAATAAACCAACAGTGAAACACTTCATGCCAGTATCCAATCCTGTGTACATCGCTCCGAGAAGCAACACCAATTGGGTTCTTATGATCATCAAAAATCTTTATTCTTTCTTGCTCTCCCATAAATTTCTCCCTTATCTCTTATCCGTATTGTCAAAGCTTCTTTTCCGGCATGAACAATGACGGACTCAGTTCTTCACTTTCAATGACAATCGCAGTTAATCCAGTATCTGTTCTCGTTTCGTGCCATTCATCCTGTTCCCAAAATACGGCATCACCAGGCAAAACTTTCACATACTCATCTTTTTCATTTCGGACAGATCCTTCACCGTTGACCACTAAAAATAGTTGCGGTACAGTAGCTTGGTGGTACCCAACAATCCCATTTTCCCCAAGATGCATACAACCAATGTGGGCTGGTTTACTGGTTTGGATAATACGGGACATAATGAAATTGGAATTAAACTGTGATATTTGTTTACCACTACCTATATCAAATTTATAAAATTCCATGATATGACCTCCTCTAACCGTAATTATTCAGTAGAAGCCATTGAATACCCTTCTTTCCCCATTAAAAAAGGAGTATGAATTTCTCCATACTCCTCATTTATTCATCCTGCGCTCTTTACGATCTTCATAGTTAATTGATCGAGCATATCCTTTGTCATTGTTTCAAGATTGTATCTAGCCTTAAAGCCCCATTCTTCTTTTGCCGCAGTGGCATCAATTGAATTTGGCCAGCTTTCTGCGATGGCTTGGCGGACTGGGTCTACCTCATATTTCATTGCGAAATTTGGAATATGCTTTTTAATTTCTGCAGCAATTTCCTCTGGCGCAAAGCTCATTGCCGTTACATTAAAGGCATTTCGATGTTTTAACTTGCACTCATCCGCTTCCATCAAATCAATAATAGCTTGAAGCGCATCTGGCATATACATCATATCCATGTATGTTCCTTCTGCAATATATGAAGTATAGCTTTTATTTTTTAGAGCTTCATAAAATATTTCGACTGCATAGTCCGTTGTACCGCCACCAGGTGGGGTCACATACGAAATGAGTCCTGGAAAACGCAAACCTCTCGTATCTACACCAAATTTATGATTGTAATAATCACAAAGCAATTCACCTGAAACCTTGTTTACACCGTACATGGTTGTCGGACGCTGGATGGTGTCCTGCGGGGTTCCATCCTTTGGTGTAGATGGACCAAAAGCTCCAATTGAACTTGGCGTGAAGAACTTGCAGCGCAACTCACGAGCAACCTCCAATGCATTAACAAGTCCACCCATGTTTAAATTCCAGGCTAACAGAGGCTTTGCTTCTGCTGTTGCAGACAGCAATGCAGCTAAGTGAATGAACGTATCAGCATCGTATTTTCTCGTAATGTCATACATGGCTTTTCCATCGGTTACATCTAAAAGTTCAAACGGCCCAGATTGGACAACCTCACAATCCGTTTTTCGAATATCTGTCGCAACAACATGATCAGCACCATAAACCTTGCGAAGCTTTGTGACAAGCTCTGAGCCAATTTGGCCCAGTGCTCCAGTTACAATAATTTTCTCCATTATTCATTCCCCCAAGTTGGTAAAGTTAGATAATGTTCATTTCCTTACCTACTTTTTCGTAGATGGCTACTGCTTGGTCGAGCATTTCCTTTGTATGTGCTGCAGTCGGCATATTACGTACCCTTCCTGTTCCTTGTGGGACAGTTGGGAATACGATTGATTTTGCATAGACGCCTTCTTCAATTAATCTCTTACTGAATTCCTGTGTTTTCACTTCTTCCCCAACAATAACTGGTGTGATAGGAGTTTCACTGTGACCAATATCAAAGCCGCGTTCCTTTAACTGCTGTTTGAAGTAGTTAGCATTATCCCATAGCTTGTCGTGGAGTTCTGTACTGTTCATTAAAATTTCGATCGCTTTTGTTGCAGCAGTAACATCAGCAGGTGTCACAGCAGTAGAAAATAGGAATGGTCTGCTACGAACCTTTAACCAGTCAATTAGTTCCTTTTTACCTGCTACATACCCACCAACAACACCAATGGCTTTTGAGAGAGTTCCAATTTGGAAATCAACTTTGTCGGAAAGACCAAAATGCTTAACCGTACCCGCCCCTTTTCCTAATACGCCTGAACCGTGGGCATCGTCTACATATGTAATAAGGTCAAATTCCTCAGCGATTTGTACGATTTCAGGTAGTTTTGCAATATCACCATCCATGGAG
This sequence comes from Bacillus timonensis, assembly GCF_004799755.1. Lineage (GTDB taxonomy): Bacteria > Bacillota > Bacilli > Bacillales > Bacillaceae_L > Ferdinandcohnia > Ferdinandcohnia timonensis_A. The sequence continues at coordinate 44,101 of NZ_SLUB01000007.1, forward strand.
AAAACACCATCTGTGATGACCATCACTTTGTTATATAAACCAGATTCAGTTGCCTCTTTTGCTTTCTTACGCAAATCATCCATATCAGAGTGGTTAACACGGATGATTTTTGCTTTTGATAGACGGCATCCATCGATGATTGACGCATGATTGAGTTCATCAGAAAGGATCGCATCGTTTTTATCCATAACAGCTGAAATGGCAGCCATATTGCAATTAAATCCAGATTGATAGGAAATAGCCGCTTCTGTGTGCTTAAACTCCGCAAGCTTTTCTTCTAGTTTTAAATGAAGGTCAAGAGTTCCGTTGATGGTCCGAACGGCACCTGCACCAACCCCATACGTATCAATTGCTTCCTTCGCTACCTCTTTTAAGCGCTCATCTGTAGCTAAACCTAAGTAGTTGTTAGAGGAAAGGTTAATCAGTTCCTTCCCATTGATTTTGATGACAGGTCCGTTTGCACCTTGAATAGGATCAATCACATTATAGAGACCTTTCTTCTTTAAATCTTCCAGATTTTCATGCAAAAATGAGTCCAGCACCTTCGACATGGAATATCCTCCTTTTGTATGTTTGTAAAACACATGTGTACTTTCCGGGAATACACTATTGTTTTTACAAACCCTTTTATATCAACATTTATACTTTATACTTTACCACATTATTCATCAAATGTTTATACCCAGTGGACACTTTTTCTAATTATTATTATATTATTTGTCAGTTTTAAAATTGTGATACAAAAGGTCATTTTTTGTGGTTCAGAGACAGGTTTATTTGAGTGTACTTTTGGAGAATTTAGGGAAATGTTGAGGAATAAAAGTGTATTATAGATGGAGTTTTGGGAATTTTAAGGAATAGTCATTTGTAAAAAATTGTGTTACGGGAGGGATTTTGGGTATTTGTGAAAAACCGATAACATAAAAGTGGGATAAGCTATGAGTTTTGGATGTTTCTGGAATTACCTGTAATATAAAAGATAGTTTCGCATAGACTTTTGGGTATTTTCGAAAAAACCCTTCACATAAATGCATGGTATGCTATGAGTTTTGGAATAAAAAGTAATAACTCATAACATAAAGCATACTGGAGTGCCACCGATTTCCTTTTTCTAGGAGAATAACTACCCTCCAAACCCTCTGGAGTGCCACCATTTTCCTTTTTCTAGGAGACCAGTGACATCCCAAGTCCATTCGAGTGACTCAATTGCATATTTCTAGGAAATCGAGATCCCTCCCCCCACACTTTCAACCAACAAAAAAAGACCATCTCTGGTCTCGTGTAATCTAAAAATACGATCGAATCATATTATGCAATCTTGGTCTAAGACGTAAGATATGTGGGTGTCTCCCGAAATGAACGCGGTTTGTTAATAGAATGACATTAAGGTTTACTTCTGGATCGAACCAAATACTTGTCCCCGTGAATCCTGTATGTCCAAATGCCCCCGCTGAAAACAAATCACCACATGATGACAGAACTGGGCTTTTTAAAATCCAGCCTAACCCTCTGTACTCTTGATCAAAAGAGGTAAAGTTCGTTCTCGACAAATGTAGGACCGTTTCTGAGAGGATTTGTTTCCCTTTATATACCCCATTATTCTCAATCATCTCTGCGAATTTTTGGAGGTCTTTAATGGTTGAAAACAATCCAGCATGACCGCTAACTCCACCCATTGATTCTGTATTATCATCGTGGACGATTCCATATTTATAGTCTTTTAGTTTCTCGCTATACTCTGTAGCTGCATATCGATCTTTTTGAAAAGTGGGGTTAAAGCCTGTTTCAACCATTTCAAGTGGGGCAAAGACCTCTTTTTCAACAAACCTTTCAAATGGTTGGTCAGTCACAAGCTCGATAATTTTGTAAAGTGTAATTAATCCCAAATCACTATAAATCACCTTACTTCCGGAAGGAACTTCAAGTGACTCTGCATAAATCCGCTCCATGATTTGTTCTGTTGATAAATTCTCAATATAAAATTGCTTATGGGCTGGCAATCCCGATGTATGCGTTAGCAAATGTCTCAAGGTAATACGTTCCTTACCGTTTTGTGCAAATTCAGGAAGAAAAAAAGCAACTGTATCATCTAGACGGATTTCCCCATCATCGATTAGTTTTAAAATAACTGGTAAGGTTGCAACTACCTTTGTTAAAGAAGCAAGGTCAAATACGGTATTTTGTTTCATTGGCAATTCTTTCGGATACACCGCACGATTACCAATCGCCTTCTCCAAAAGGACTTTTCCATTGTGAGAAACACTGATAACGGCACCCGGAATATGTTGCATTTCAATTTCCTTGTGAAGAAACGCCAGAATCTTATCCTCCATCACAATCTCCCCCTTTATATCTTTTTAAAATAAGAATTATAGCTTTTACAAACTTCAAAACCAAGCTTGTTATAAAACGTTACTAATCCTGTCCAATCGATTAGCATTGAGCGAATATGGCGCTTATGTAAATACGAGACGGCAGCTTCAACAATAAATAGTCCATATCCATGTTTTCGTTCATTCAAATCAATACCTAAGGGACCTATACCTCCTAGTTCCTGTTGATATAATGCTGACCAATAGACATTTTGAGCAATAACAGGTGATTTCGAATCATTTATTCGGCAAAACCCAATGATCTGATTATTCCTTTTAAGGACGACGAACTCTCTTCCTTGACCCCCTTTTTGAAAGTATTGAATCGCTTCATACTCCCATCTACCAGGGAAACAACGATGCATAAAGGATAAAAACTCATCCTTTTCCTCCAGTTTAAGAAGGGAATGCTCAACTCCATCTAGTGAAGGACTCCCTATTTCATCCTCTTCAAAATGACAATCTAAATCATATTCCTGTGTACCTTTTTCATAGCCTCGTTTTTCAAACCAGTTTGCAACATCCTCATATTGAAACGGAACTCCCGGAAAATAGTGCCACGTATCCTTTCCAAGCCAAATATGATTGACACCGCTTTCTTTTAAACTACTTTCTGCATGCTGAAGTAATTTTTTACCAATCCCTTGGTTGCGGTAATGTCGGTCCACAAGCAACACTTGGATCCATCCCATTTCTTTACTTATCCCAACATCTATTTCATCCTGCCATCTTTTGGCTACAACAAATCCAACTACTTGATTTTCTTGATTAATCGCAATATGAGAACCCTCTGTAAACACGTTACAATCGTCAAAACTATTTTGTTTAAATAATTCAGCACTCATCGGAAAATCATGACCTATCTCCTGATTCCAAAGACCCAACAGCTCTTCTAACCTATCAATACTCCAACCCCTGTATTCCATACATTCATCTCCTTATTATAGGTTTTCAAATGGCTACCCCTGACTTTCATCAAAATTAGTTTCTATTAATCCGTCGTTTAAAATAATAATTTATACCTATATTAACAATATTGAAATAAAAATTCAACGGTGATAAACTAGATTTAAAATATCAATCCTTTTTTCCTAGGTTGATAGAATCAGTGGGAGGTGATTTTTAAGATAACCTTCACCAAGCTTTTACAACCACGACATGTTCCTGATAGTTTCCTCAAGAATAAACACAAGTGCATTTTCAAAAATTGGTCTAATTGATAAGGGGATGAAGAAATTTGTCGAGATTTTTCCGAATATTTTGTCTAATAATTATTATTTTTGGAAGCGTTATCACTAGTGCTTTTGCACAAGACGGTAATTCCAACTCAGCCTCCCACATCGATGTTACCACAACGGAAGAAGGTGGAAATACTGTAAAAGGCAGTCCGTTAGTTACAGCTTTTCCAGACCCTTCAAAACCAGTAGAGAAAGTACAATTCTTTGCAAAGGCTATTAATGAGCCAGATTCAATCTATTATCCGTATGCTCCATTAACAAAGGCACCTTTCTCTTGGAGTTGGCCAACAGGAGATCCGTGGGTACCAGATGGAGAATATAGCTTACGAGTAGATATCACCTATACATCAGGTGAAGTTGAAACAGTTACAAGAAACATCCTTGTACAAAACTATGCGGAGCCGACGTCTCCTGAGTCGCCTAAGGATTTACGGGTAACATCTCGAACAGCTTCAAGTGTTGCTTTAGCATGGACTAAATCTACTTCTACAAAACTATATAACTATGAAATCTACCAAGATGGGGCAAAAATTGCTGAGACAAAAGATATGTCTTATGTGATAGAAGGTCTAAATGCTGACGCTTTATACCAATTCAGAGTAAAGGCAAAGGACATCTATAATAATGTTTCTATTGATGATAATTCGATTACTGTCTTAACCAATGAAACAGTCACATCTCAACCGTTTATCAGTGAAATCCAAGCTCCTGAGCCAAATGGTGTGTCCCCTAGAAGCGAGGGGTATTCCGGCAAGATTAACGTTTCAGTCTCTGTGGAAGACCCAAGTGTAGAAAATGTTGAGATTTTTGTTAAAACAACGGCTGCACCTGAAAGTGACTACTGGAAGTTTCCTGGTACAAAAAAAGACGGTGATGTATACAGCGTTGGTTGGGATACAACATCTGCACCTGAGGGTACTGCAATTATAAAAGCAGTTGCTACAGATTCACATGGGCAGAAAACAACTGTTACAAGAGTATTTCTTGTAGATAATGTGGTTGAGGGATATATTCCACCTCAATGGGATCCTGCTGACACGCCACCTGCCAATTACATGATTGCCTATTTAGCTGGTTGGGCAACCTTAAGTGGATTTAGTATCATGCATGATTTAGATGCTAGTCGCCTTACACATATCAACTATGCATTTGGACTTGTTGGCCAAGACCATAAGATCAAAATGAGTGATCCTACAAATGATCCAATTAATTTTGCAGAACTCCGCAAATTAAAGGAAAAGTATCCACATTTAAAAACAACAATTGCTGTTGGTGGATGGGGTGGTTCTGCAGGTTTCTCAGAAGCTGCGGCAACTGATGAAGCAAGAACAATCTTTGCCGATAGTTTAGTAGAATTTATTACTGAACATGGCTTTGATGGTGTTGATTTAGATTGGGAATACCCAGTTAGTGGAGGAGGTCCTGGCACATACCCGAACCCTGCTGACAAAGATAACTACCCTCTCCTTTTAGAAAAGATTCGTGAAAAACTTGATGAACAAGGGGAAAAGGATGGTAAGCATTATTCGCTTTCTATTGCTGGAGCTGCGAATACAGGCTTTGTAAAAAATGCAACACTCGGGAAATCCCAACAATATCTAGACTATGTACAAATCATGACATATGACATTCATGGCACTTGGGAACCACTTGCGGATCATAACGCCCCGCTTTATGATGATAACGGGAAAACATGGAGTGTAGACAAGGCAGTAACTGCCTACTTAGATGCAGGTGTACCTGCTGAAAAAATCGTAATGGGTGTTCCATTCTACGGATACCGTTACAATGTAACTTCAAGTGAAAACAATGGTCTTCGTCAACCGTATGAAGGCAGTGGTTCAGCAACATACAATCGAATAATGCGTGATGATTATTTAAATAATGGGTATGAGCGTTTCTGGGATGAAGGAACACAAACACCTTATTTATTTAACGCGGAAAATTCGATTTTTATCACCTATGATGACCCAGAATCAATGCAGATCAAAGCAAACTATATCCGCGAAAGAGGCCTTGGTGGAGCAATGATTTGGGAAGTAAGCCAAGACCATGGTATCGATCTATTAGACTCTTTATATCAGGTTTTAAAGGATCCAATTCAGGTAAATTTAGATTCGGTCAATATATCTGTTGAAAATGAAACAACACAACAAAATCTTCAAGCAGAATTCAGCCTTGAAGGAATATTAGCTAACAACCAAAAAGCTGACCTGACAAATTCAGAAATTGATTGGTTTAGTTCTAATTCCAATGTTGCTTCAATTGAAAACGGAAAACTGACTGCAAATAATGCGGGAACCACAGAAATATACGCAATTGTTTCCTATAAAGGAAAAGAGGTTAAATCGAACATCATTACCATCACCGTTGAGGCAACAACCGTATCTTTAACTGAACAGATCACTAGCTTAGAGGAAAATGGTGTGATCGAGCATTCTTTATTTAAACAGTTAACAAATCGACTAAACCAGGCAGAACATCATTATCAAAAAGGAGATAGTGAACAAGCAATTAAGCATTTGGTCGATTTTGTAAAGCACCTATATAAGAGTGATGCCTCCCAAGAAGTTAAAGCGATGTTGGAAAGCAACGTGAAATCGATTGAAAAATCGTATCTAAATAAGGAATAAGTTGTAGCAAAAAAGAAGGTTTTCTTGAACGTTAGAAAACCTTCTTTTCATTTTACAACGAAAAATGGCGCAATTAATGGACCGCTTGGTTTTGAATATTGCCTTCTGTATCATTGGCCCTTTGCAAATGATACAGCCTTGCATATGTCCCACTTTTCCTCAATAGCTCCTCATGGGATCCCATTTCGGTGACTTTTCCGTCATCCATTACCAAGATGATATTTGCATTTTTTATGGTTGATAACCTGTGTGCAATGATAATAGTTGTTTTATCTTTCATTATTTGATCTAATGATTCCTGTAACACTTGTTCAGACTCGGAATCAAGTGCAGAAGTAGCCTCATCAAGCAATAATATAGGAGCATCTTTAAGAACTGCTCTTGCGATAGAAATACGCTGCTTTTGTCCACCTGAAAGCCTTGTTCCTCGTTCACCAACTTGGGTATTATAGTCATCATTTAACTCCATTATAAACTTATGGGCGTTAGCTATATTTGCTGCCTCTATTATTTCTTTCTCACTAGCACCATATTTTCCAAAAGAAATATTTTCTCTTATTGAACCATTGAATAAATATGTATCTTGAGGAACAATTGAAAAATAACTTCTTAATTCAGAAATAGTCATTTCTCCTATCGATTTACCATCAATAAAAATTCTTCCTTTATCAGGCTTACTTAAACCCAACAACAATTGAAATAATGTACTCTTACCAGAACCACTTGGCCCAACTATTGCTACAACATCACCTTTTGAAATTGTTAGACTAAGGTTCTTAATTATATTTTTTTCTTCATATGAAAAGGAGATTTCCTCTAGTTTGATGCCCTTTTTTAAATCATTTTCCTCATGCCTTTTTGACAGTTCTAATAGTTCCATTTCCTTTGGACTTTCTAAAAGAGAAAACAATCTTTCGACGGCTGACAAGGAACGTTGGAAATCAGCCCAGATATTAGCCATCCCTGTAAATGGTGAAGTTATATTTTGTAGCAAACTTACAAACGCCAACAGTGATCCAATTGAAAGTGTACCATTTACGACGAAGAAAGCTCCTAGACCTAATGAAATCATAAATGACATTGAACCAACACCTGTTACACTACCCTGCAATCCTCCTCGAAGTTTCCCATCCTTCAATTCTAGCAATAAAATGCGCTCACTATCATTTTGAAATTGATTTGAAATTTGTTGTTCTAATCCAAATACTTTCACAATAATTCTTCCAGAAAAGGTATCCTGCAGAAAGCTATTAACCCTGCCTGTTTCAATATGAATTTTTTTACTATTTGACCTTAAAGCTTTACCAAAAAGTTTTCCTAATAATAAAGCCGAAGGACCTAATAACAAGGTTAATAAAGATAATTGCCAATTTATCGTTAACAAATAAATAAAGGAAACAAGGGCAGCTAAAGGGTGACGGAATAAATTTATAATATTACTACCAATCGCACCACCAATATTATTTGCATCGTTATTTAATCTTGATACGATATCTCCTGAATGGACTCTAGTAAAATAGTAATTGGAAACACATAGAAGATGATTAAAAACATCGGATTTTATATCTTTTTTTATTTTATTTACGGAAACAGATTGGAGATATGCGTTAAAAAAGCTAATGATGACATTGGTAATTATTAATAGTGCCCCCAACAGGAAATACCATTTCACCTTCTCAAAGTCGCCCGCGACCGCTGAATCAGTAATATTTTTTAAAAACCAAGCGAAAAATAAGTCCAGAAAAACACCCATTACTAGTAACGCAAATAATAAAATATAACTTGAGGAATATCTTTTAATATAAGGCATTAATAGATAGAAAGAATGTTTTTTGGGTTGAGCCATTTATTGCCTCCTTAATCGAACTATTTCTCAATGATTGTCAATATCAAAAAAGGTTATCCACCTCTAGAAAGATATCGGTGAAAAATCATCAATAATTTCGACAACTTCAATATCTCCGTTAATCAAAATCTCGGGAAGTTCACTACTGATATTACCCTTCCAATATTCTCTCGCTTGCTCAATTTTTTTAGAAAAAGGAACCCTATCTTCCTTAGGCAAAAGATTTCCATCACTCTCAAAATAATTTCCAATGACTCGTAACTTAACAATCTGCAATACTTTACGGTTGTAGGAGTCAAATAACTCTTTCCATTTGATAGCGCCTTCATAATTTTTCGCAGCGTACAGACATGACAGTCTTGAAGGGCATTCAGGGTAATTCTGTAGTCTAACCATTTCTACTATCACTTCTCTAATCGCCCTGTTGGTTTGGTCCATATACCTAAAGGCTACATCTGAATCCTCTTTATTCAAAGTCAATCCTTCAGTTGAAATTTGACTGTTTAAAATATGAATGAAATCTTCACCTTTGGTATTTAAATGTTCTCTTTCAAAAAAGAAGCGATATAAGGTATTGTGCTGATTTTTATCAAAATTAATTTTCTGCCCACAGATCATTTTTTTCTTGGTAACAACGTGATAAACATGAAACTCATTTCCCTTCATTTTCCACCCCAATCCGAATCCATTCTACCTCACCGAAAGTTCGTTCATTTCCGGAAACTTGCATTACAATTAATGCTTACTAAATCGCTCAATAAACCCCTCATCCACTTCAATATTTTCTTCAAGTAGCCCCGCAATAACAGCCCCACCAACAGGCTCAATCCCGGGTCGAATTAACTTAGCTTTGATTGAATACTTTTCAAAAATCTCTTCCATTGGTCCCTTAAATAAATCAAGCCGATTAAAAAGACCTCCTGCAAGTACAACCGGTAATTCATGCGCTCTTTCTTTTTCGCTGAATTGCTTGTTTATTAAACAGCTAACCGCTTCTCCAATATGATTGGCATTTTTTTGAATGATTGCTTGAGCAACCATATCTCCATGATCTGCTGCTGTAAAGACATGCCTACTTAAAGAAGCAATCAGCTCTTTTGGATTTACAGCATTATAAATGGAATGAATGATATCTGGTAGGTTTTGAACTTGAAAATGCTCACATAGCAATGTGATTAATTCTGTCCCATCTGCTAGACCGTCATGAGAGCGAAAAGCTTCTTGTAATCCTTCACTACCTACGGCAAAACCACTTCCGCCCTCACCTAGTAAGTAGCCCCAGCCACCAACTCGGTCAAGAACCCCTTCACCGTTTAGACCAAAGGTAATCGAACCAGTACCTGCAATTTGAACAACTCCTGGCCTTCCCAAAGTACCTGAATACAGAGCCGTGATTGCATCATTATTAACTGTCACTGGAATGGCTTTAGGTAATACGGATTCCAGCAGCACCTTCATCTCTTTACGTGCTGACGGATGATCGACACCAGACATCCCTGCATAAACTCTTTTCACCTCTTTAAAGGCTTCCTTGCTCTCGGTCTTCAACATATCTATTAACTTAGCAAGCTCTTTTTGCAAATCTTCCTTTTTTACATTATTAGGGTTCGATGCACCTACTGTAGCTTGGGCTATAATAATTCCTGCTTCTGTGGCAATAACCCCTTTAGTTTTCGTTCCACCACCATCAATGCCTATAATATACATGAAAGGATTCCCCCGTTATTTGTGATAAAAAAGACTAACCCATTTTCGAGTTAGCCTTTGATTTTAGTTGGTCTACTTATTCTTACCCATTAGAAACTCTACGGCTTCTCGAGTGGCATTTAAATGCATCAACGTATCATCGTATTGTAATGAGGCTACACACATAAAAAGAATGTCAATAACTTGCAGTTGCGCAATCCGAGAGGAAGTAGCACCACTCCTAAACGTCGTTTCCTTTGTTACAGAAGTGTACAATTTGATATCCGCGGCATCGGTTACAATTGAACTACCGTATTTTGTTAAACTAATCGTCGTAGCCTTCTTCTCTTTTGCTAACTGTAAAACCTTAGCAACCTCTTTTGTTTCTCCTGAAAAAGAAATTCCTACAACCACGTCACCCGCTTCTGCATTTGCGACCTGTGTAGCTGCCATATGCATATCTGCAAATGCATAGGCTGTTTTATTGATTCGAAGAAATTTTTGCTGCGCATCCTGAGCGATAATACTTGAGGCGCCTACTCCAATAAAATGGATTCTCCTTGCATTTCTGACTACCTCAATCGCTTTTTCCAGTTCATCAACACTTAATAATTCTGCCGTTTCGCGAATCGTTTGAATACTATTATTGGTCATCTTTTCAATAACTGACACAATCGATTCATTCGGCTCGATATCACTAAATCCTAAATCATTCGTTTTCTGAAGGTCTCCCGCTATACGAAGCTTTAAATCCTGAAAGCCTTTTAGATTTAGTGATTTACAAAGCCTGATGACGGCCGCCCCACTCGTTGAGCTTCTTTTTCCTAATTCATTCGCAGTTAATGAAATAGACTCCTGGGGATTTTCAATAATATAAGAAGCAATTTTCTTCTCAGAGGGTGGTAAGCTTGGTAGCATCTCGGTAAGAATGACAAGTCCTCCATTTGTAGACATACATGTATCAGCTCATTTCTTTTTATCTAAATACGAGTGTTAACGGGATTTCAAAGAAATGAATCCCAATTATAACAATAGACTATTCTAATCTTTAATTTCAACTGATAGAGGACAAATTCCTCCTATAAGATTATAAATCCTTCTTCATCACATGGAAGGTACGAGTGATTGTGAATCCTGTTTTCTTATAAAGATACCCCGCTGAAGTCTTTTCACCTGTCCAAAGGAACCAAGCTCCATGTAAGCTTTCTGCTTTCATGTTTTGTAAACATAAATGTAATAAGATTTTGCCCAAGCCTTTTCCTTGTTGCTCTGGGTCAACCCCAAATGGACCGAACCGATCCGGAACCTGCTCATAGCCTCCATAAATACAGAATCCTACAACTTTATCACCCTGCCTTGCAACAAGAATTCGCTCCATCGGCAATCCCTGTAAAACGCCTTCACGGATGGCTCTTCCCCAATCTGGGTTAAACTTCAAATTAGCAAATTGGATAACCTCGTAAAGGTCTTTATCCTCTGCTTTCCTAAAGGTATAGCCCTCTTCTTCTCTTTGTTTCACAAGCTCTTTTATCTCATCGGAAAGCTTGTAATCAACTAAATTACGATCCATTGCTATTGGAGAATATAGCTTAGTAAAACCTTGTGCCTGTAAAAACTGGTAGGCATCTGGATAAGCAGCCTCATCAATCCCTGGCATGATGTAATTTGGTGCATAAGAAGAGAAAAATACATGCTTTCGATTATTCTCTCTTAAAAAGTCAACAGCCTCTTTCATCAATTGTGCACCAACACCTGTACGTTGGTAACCTTTATCAACGAAAAAGAAAGGTATCCATCCATTTTCTGGTTCTAAATCTGTTCCAAACATCGGTAAAAGTCTTCTTACTGCATACACACAGCCTATTAATTTATGATTCTCAAAAGCTAGCCTCATTCCCGCTGGATCAAAGTTCGCATCTAATAAAACTAGATTCCGAAAACGCTTGGAAGTGATCGGATCCTTCCATAAGTTTTGATTCCAAAGCTCTACAATTTGTTTTTCATCACCTGATTGATAATGTCTATATTCCACCATATTAATTCACTCCCTTACTAGCCAAATTAATTGCCTTTCGTACAAATCCATTAGCTGAATTAATGTGTTTTTTTGCGTCTTCGAAGGAAACACCTGCTTTTATCATGACAATTGCTGGCTTAACCTCGTAGTTTGTTTTCTCCAGTATCTCTGTTGCTTTTTCATAAGAAACATTTGTAATAGTGGAGACAATATTTTTGGCACGTTCCTGTAGCTTGATATTGCTTACTTTTAAATCAACCATTAGATTTTCATATACTTTTCCAACCTTTATCATTGTTGAGGTTGTGATCATATTTAAAATTAATTTATGGGCAGTCGCAGCCTTCATCCGGGTTGAACCGGTCACTACTTCAGGTCCAGTTTCAACTTCAATAGCAATGTCCGCATGCTGACTAATCTTTGAGTTTTTATTACTAGATAGGCTAACTGTCTTCGCACCAATTTGCTGAGCATATTGAAGCGCTCCAATCACATATGGTGTTCTTCCGCTTGCAGCAATCCCGATAACAACATCAATTTCTGTGAGGTTTCTTTCCTCCAAGTCGATAGCACCTAAATGGATATTGTCTTCCGCACCTTCCACTGCTTGAATAAAAGCATTACTTCCACCAGCAATAATCGCTTGCACAAGGTTAGGAGGAGTACTATATGTTGGTGGGCATTCAACAGCATCCAAAATGCCAATTCTCCCACTCGTGCCTGCGCCAATATAAAACAATCTGCCACCTTGACTTAAAGATTGATAGGCGATTTCTACAGTCTTTTCTATCTCGGGCAGAACATCTTCTACACGATAAGCGACTGTTTTATCCTCATTATTAATTGTCTTTAAAATTTCCATAGTGGACATGTTATCAATATTTGCAGAACTTTTATTTCGCAGTTCGGTTGTTAAAGCTGATATGTTTGTCATATGTTTACCATCCTATTTATACAAAAGATATGGTTCTCTTTGTTTTTTGAATGAAGCCACTTGCCCCTCACATGCCTCCAAGAAGTCTACTGAAGTTCCATGTAAAATGGAGTCCCTAAGCTTTTTCGTTCCTGCTAATAAATCAAAAAAGTATTTTCCATTATTACTACTGATGAAGCTGAAATCATGAGGATACATGTCAGCTATCGTCTCTATAAGTAAAATTCCCGCTTCCAAAGAATTTAATTTTCGTCTATCAACTACATGTAGTTGTATTCCTCGACATATTTCGTCTTTATGTTTTTGATAGGTAGGAATAAACGATGTAGGGCGTGCTAACACACCTGAAATCTTTTTTTGGTTAAATGTCTTCGCTAACCTTTGCCCATCTATAAATGGAGCACCAATGTATTCGAAGGGTCTCGTCGTTCCTCTTCCTTCTGATAAATTTGTTCCTTCCACAAGACATGTACCTGGATATAAGATGTTCATATCAATGTTTGTTGTGTTCGGAGAAGGCGGTACCCAAAAAAGACCTGTTTCATCATAATACATATCTCTTTTCCATCCTTGCATTGGAACAATGGTCAACTCGCAATCATATCCAAATTCATGCTTAAATAATATAGCTAGTTCCCCGACAGTCATACCATGTCTGTTCGGAATTGGTAATAAACCTACAAATGACCTAACATCCTCCTCAACTAAGTTCCCTTCTAATTTTTCTCCTGAAACAGGATTAGGTCGATCCAAAACAACGAATTCCTTTCCGTATTCCGCGCAAGCTTCCATCACATAGGCCATCGTGTAAATGAATGTATAATATCTTGAGCCAATATCCTGAAGATCAAAAACTACCACATCAACGGGCTCTAACATTTCCTTAGAAGGTTTTCGGCTTTCGCCATATAAACTAAAAACAGGTAACCCTGTATCTGGATCTACTGTCGTTACAACCTTTTCCCCTTCTTTCGCATCTCCACGAATGCCATGCTCAGGTGCGTATAAGGCAGTTAATTGAATGTCTGGGTGTTCATAAAATAGATCAATTGAAGGAACAAGGTTCTGATTTACACCCGTAATATTTGTTACGAGCCCAATTCGTTTACCTAGATAGCCTTTATATTGGCTCTCTAAAAAAACATCTAAACCAATCTTCATTAAACCACTCCTAACCATCCGTTTCTAAATAGAACTGTTCATGTTAATATTCATCATTCTTGGATTTCTTCTTTTGGAAATGATTTAATTGATATCCACATAAGTACATAACACAGTAAAGAACCACCGAAATAAATAATTAACATAGGTACCATTCGTAATAGAGTGAGAACCAAAAGACAACCTAGGATCATGAATAGAGTTTGAAAAGGACGACCAATCGCCATAATTAATGCATATTTGATATATTCTAACGTTTTAAACTGGTAATGAACGAATACCGGAAAAATATAGAGCACAACTGTAAAATACACCAATAATAAAAATATAAATAAATAAGAGAGAGCAAGTGTAATGATTCCATCAGATGATTGGAAAAATCGAAGGTCAACGTAAAGCAATGCGCCTATTAACGCCAATGCATAACCGAGTATGTTCGATTGAATAAATTCGGATTTGTAGTATTGCCAGAATGTCTTAAAGATTGGAATGTCTTTCTCACCTAGCATCCATTTTCGAACAACTGAAAACATCGCAGCTGTAGCAGGAAAAAAGCCTAAAACAATGACACCCAATAATGAAAAAGCTACCCAAAGAAGATTGATATACAATATTCTAGTTATAGCCTCCGCTATTCGATATATTTTCCAAATCAATCCTTCAAAACCTATACCCATTACATTTCACCTCAAAACTTGCGCCCTATTTGGGACAAGGAACCTGTCCCTGTGACCCATATGTGGTCCAGGGACAGCTCATCCTTTGTGTTATTATTTTGCTTCTGCCCAACGATCGTATGCTGCTTGGTTGATTTTTGCCATTTCTTCAGCACCTAATTTGTTTAAAGTTTTAACGAAGTTATCCCACTCACCATCAATGGATGCTTGACCCGAAACAAATTTTGCTTCCATTTGTTCTAGATAAGAATCTAAGTCTGGTTTAATTGTATTGAGTTTCGCTTGTTCTTCTTCTGTAAAGTATACTTGTGGGAATGGTAATTTTGCATATGGTAAATATTCATCTTCAATCCAACCTGAAATTAAGTGGATAGTTGGGTTATCTTCTTTCGCAAAGAATTCCTGTTCTAATACCATTGGTACAGGAGATCCAGCACCTGGAGCATGCTGTGCATTTGCTTGTGTTGTATTCATTCCTTCTGGAGCTAACAGCTTCCAGTTTCCTTTATCATCCCACTCCCAGTTCTCGCCTTCAACACCTAAACGTGCTAGGTAAGTTCCTTCTTCGGAATACATATGATCTAACCAACGCATTGTTGCCTCAGGATGCTCGTTATCTGAAGTGATCGCAGCGCGTCCTCTTTTAATTTCAGAGAGTTTTGTCATAAGCTTTTGATCATTAAACTCACTTGTTAATGGTGGTAATAGTGGATAATTTGCCCCTAATGCTGGATCAGCGTAGCCCACCATTACAATTGGCCAAGTTGGGAAAACACCTACAAGATCTTCTGCTCCTTTTGCTACATATTGTTCCCATGTATGAGAGAATACCTGTTGGTCTAAAAGCTTTTCAGAGTATAATCGGTTTAAGTATTTTAAGTATTCCTTATATCCATCCTGAACGAATGCATATCCAACCTTGCCGTCCTTTTCAAAAATTCCGCCTTGTTGGTTAATTCCGAAAGCCGGCATAAAGTGATATCTAAGTTCAGCAACACTTGAGGCAGTTAAAGGAATTTCATCCGCTTTTCCATTTTTATTCGGATCTTTTTCTTTATAATCCTTTAATAACTGGTAAAGTTCTTCTGTTGTCTCTGGTCTTTTGTCAATGCCTAAATTTTCTAACCAGTACCCATTCATCCACATAATTGGTACTTGAGAAGTTGTAGATGTATCAATCCCAGGTAGTGCATAAATATGTCCGTCTGGCGCTGTAATCGAAGACTTTAGATCTGGATATTTTTCCATAACCTTTTGTAGATTTGGTGCGTATTGGTCGATTAGACCCTCAAGTGGTGCTAGCAATCCTTGTGCCCCATAATCAACTTCTTCTGCAGCCGTGAAATTAGCCCCGAAAAAGAGGTCTGGAAGCTCCATACTTGTAAATGCTAATTGTTTTTGTTGCGCATATTGGTCTGATGTTGAAGTTCGGTAGGTGAAATCAATATTTGTTAACTCATTCATTTTCTTGAAGAAGTTCATATCTCCCCAATTTGGCTGAAGCGGAGAGCTCTGTCCCATCATTTCTAAAGTAAGTGCTTCATTTACAATTGGATAACCTGTTTCATTTAAGTTCTTTGGTGCTTCTTTTTCTTTCGATACTTCTTCCTTATTCGAACATGCTCCAAGAAGTAAACTTGATGCTAGCAACACTGTTCCAGCTATTTTCATTTGCTTTTTGAATTTCACAAAGAATCCCCCTTAAATGTTGTTATTTTTTATCTTATAAATGCCTCTTACCGTAAAATTTTTCCCTTCATTCTCACCTCCTTGTGAAATGGAAACTTTTATCCTTTTACAGAGCCAATCATGACACCTTTTAAGAAGAAGCGCTGTAAGAAAGGATAGGCGATTAAAAGTGGAGCCGCAGATACAATCATGACTGCATACTTCACAATACTTGCGATACGTGCTTGTTCCCCAATCGCCTCTATGTTTCCACCCTGCATCATAATTTCAGTTGCGATTTCTTGCTGTATTAAAATTTCCCTTAAGATAAGTTGAAGTGGGAAAAGTTCTCGATCAGTTAAATAAATCAAAGCTCCAAAATACTGATTCCAGTGGCCTACTCCATAGAATAGAGCCATTACTGCAATAATGGGTGCTGATAATGGTAGCACGATTTGAAAGAATGTTCTGAACACAGAAGCACCATCAACCTCCGCTGCTTCCTCTAATCCCCTTGGAATGGTTACCTTAAAGAACGTCATCGTTACAATGATATTCCACACAGATGCTGCACTTGGTATAACCATTGCCCAAATGGTATTGACCATTCCTAGGTCCCTAACGAGGAGGTAAGTAGGTACAAGTCCACCATCAAAGAACATAGTAAAAATCAACATTCCCATGATGACACCTTTTCCGACTAATTCTGTTCGGGATAGAGCGTACGCACATGGTAAAGTAACAGCTAGATTAATAAAAGTACCCAGTAATGTGTAAAAGATCGTGTTTCGATATCCAATCCAAATGTCTTTACTTTCAAAGACCCTTTGGAACCCTTCAAATGTAATATCCTTCGGGAACAACCACATTTCACCGGAATTTACGAAACTAGGGTTACTAATGGAGGCACTTACGATATAAATCAGTGGGTACATGATAATAATGATAAAAAACCAAACAAGAATTTTATTCGTTATATCAAATATTCGGTCTGATTTTGTTTCCACTATTTTGCTAGACTTTTTCGGTTTTATTTTCATGCTGGATACTCCTTTACCATAGACTTGTACCCGTTCTTCTTGCCAGTCTGTTAAATACGATTAAAATGATAAAGTTTATAACGGAGTTGAATAATCCTACTGCAGTCGAGTAGCTAAACTGACCATTCAATAAACCAATGTCATATACATAGGTTTGAATGACTTGTGAAGCTTCTAAGTTTAATGGATTTTGCATTAATAGAATTTTTTCAAAACCAACTGACATAAAATTCCCCATATTTAAGATAAGGAGAATAATAATCGTCGGCATGATTCCTGGTAGGTTAATATGCCATATCCGCTGCAATCTCGTTGCTCCATCTACTTTTGCGGCTTCATGCAACTGTGGATCAATACCTGCTAATGCTGCTAGATAAATAATGGCTCCCCATCCAAGGTTTTGCCATTCCCCAGAGAACACGAAGATTGTTTTAAACCAGGCAGGGCTTGTCATAAAATCAATAGGTTCAAAGCCTAATAATTGAATAAAATGATTGATAATACCTGTCGCGGGATCCAAAAATGCAATGAGCATCCCAACAAAAACAACGACAGAAATAAAATGTGGTGCATAGGTAATTGTTTGAGCGGTCTTTTTGAATTTCCCATCCCTTAATTCATTTAGTGATAATGCAACAATTATAGAAACGGGGAAAAGCAATAATTGATACAAATTAATCGATAGTGTATTCCACATTAAATCCCAGAAATAATATGATTCAAAAAAACGAGTAAAATGTTCAAACCCAACCCATTCACTACCAAGAATTCCGTCTACAGCCCTAAAATTCTTAAATGCAATTTGGACACCATACATGGGGTAGTATTTAAATACTAGAAAATAGATAATAGCTGGTGCAAGTAAGATATATAACTGCCAATGCTTAATGATCTTCCCCATTCTCTGTGTTCTTACTTTACGTTTTTTTGGTGCCCCTTTTGAAATGGTTGTTTTAAGATCATCGGTTTCAATCTTCATTGGACTATTCATAAGAGTTGAGACAACCCCTTTCATTCATATATAAGGGAAAAATCTTTGCGCTACGCTTTTGCATAGCGCCTCTTTAAGTAGTTAATCTTAAGAAATAGGGGGATTGTTCTTCTCAGACCTTAAATTTCATGTCCTGGAATAAACCCTCTTCTCACGTTACCACCAGTTGGGAATTTTAGCGTTTGAGCATATTTTGCGCGACTCACACAGCCTCGAACTGTCCCTAGTGCTTTGTAATAGTCATAGTAACGGAATGATGTTGAATTCATGATGAACCAATAGTTTGACAACGCTTCCAGATATGTGTCAAATTCTTCAGACACATCTACGAAAATATCAGGAACGTATCCCTCCATGTCCTCCCAGTTTTCACTATGATAGAATGGGTAGAAATGTGCAGGTAGACCATCTAAGTCAAATCCTGGTAGACCAGTTTTTAATTGAGCTGCTTCGACAATTCTTGCACAAGTTGAATGGTCCGAATGGATACTGTTCACCCAGTGAGTGATGACAACAGTTGGGCGAAGCTTACGCATTAATGTTGCTACACGAGTAACAATCTCATCATCTAGTTTTAATTCTGCATCCTTATAATCTAGTGTTATACTTTTCCCACCTAAGATCTCTGCTACTTTTTCAGCTTCTTTAATCTTCTGTTCACGGTATTCCTCTACTGAAAGATGTGGTGGATTACCCTTTTCACCTGCAGTTAAATGAACAAAAGTTACATCCCACCCGGCTTTTGCATATTTATGTGCGATTGCTCCACCTTGAATCTCAACATCTCCACAATGTGCACCTACTAGAACTAAATGCTTCTTTTTTTCCATTTCGTTTACACCTCTCCTATTTTTTGTTAATATGTAATTCTTTTCTAGAATACTCCTGTTATTGCACCAAAGGCTATAGGGATTAATTACCATACGTTACAAAGATAACGCTTTCAATATTAATCAAAAAAATATTAACTCTTCTATACTAAACTTTTGAACTACCATCAGTATATCACGGAATAAAAATAAATGAAATCAAATTTTATTATAAAATATAATTTATTGTATTTATATTTCATTAATTTTAATCATATTCCTCTTAAGCAAAAATTCAGGCCGACTCATGTTAGAGTCAGCCCTGTTTGTTTTTACTATTCAAATAAACTTCTTGCTGTGCTACTTGAATTGCCTCTCGAACAAACCCATTAGAGAGTTTAATACACCTTTTAGCGGTTTCCAAATTAACGCCTGCCTTAATCATCACAATGGCTGGTTTTACTTCATAATTTGTCATTTCTAGTATTTCTTCCACCTTGGGATATGGTTCATTTGTTATAGTAGATACAATGTTCTTTGCACGTTCCTTTAATTTCACATTACTAGCATTTACGTCCACCATTAAGTTTTCATAGACCTTACCTAGTTTTATCATGGA
Source organism: Bacillus timonensis (assembly GCF_004799755.1). GTDB lineage: Bacteria > Bacillota > Bacilli > Bacillales > Bacillaceae_L > Ferdinandcohnia > Ferdinandcohnia timonensis_A. The sequence continues at coordinate 63,792 of NZ_SLUB01000007.1, forward strand.
GGAGGTAGTGATCATATTCAATATAAGTTTATGAGCGGTTGCTGCTTTCATACGTGTTGAACCTGTTATGACTTCTGGTCCTGTCATCACTTCAATGGCTATATCGGAGTACCTACTAATGATCGAATCCTGATTACTTGATAAACAGATTGTTTTCGCACCAATCTGTTTAGCGTACTGAAGAGCACCAACTACATAGGGTGTTCTTCCACTAGCCGCAATTCCTACTACAACATCATCGTGGTCAAGTTTTTTTGCACTTAAATCCCTTGCCGCTAAATGAGGGTCATCCTCTGCACCTTCAACCGCCTCGACTAAAGCCCGACTTCCCCCAGCCATGATTCCTTGAACCAATTCAGGCGGGGTACGAAAGGTTGGCGGGCATTCCACGGCATCAAGGATTCCAAGACGTCCACTAGTACCCGCTCCTACATAAAATAATCTCCCTCCATTAAGAAGAGATTCATAGACGATTTCAACACTTGCTGCAATTTCAGGTAATACAGCTTCTACACGACTTGCAACCGTCTTATCCTCATCATTAATGGTCTTTAATATCTCACGGGTCGACATTTGGTCAATACTCACACTGTTATCATTTCTCATTTCTGTCGTTAAAGCTTCAATTTTTATCATGTATCATCCATCCTGTATTCATATTTCTGATGCCTTCTCATATTTAGGAAACGTTTTTGCTGCCCCCCACATAACGACGTAAGCTATTACACTTCCTCCGAAAAAGAAAAGGAACGCCGGGAAAAATTTCAATGATAAATAGGTGCTTAAACAAATTACCACCAGTAAAAAGACCGTTAGAATAGGGTGAACCATCCCAATCACGAATGACCATTTTACATATTGTCCAATCTTTAACTTGAAATGAACAAATAAAGGAAAGATATACAAAAGAATAATAATGTATATGAGAAAAAGCGCTAAAACCCCATAGCTTGCTATAAAATAAGATAGACTCTCTTGGCTTCTTAAAATTTGGAATTCAATAGACAATAAATAACCAATCAATAACATACTCATTCCAACAATATTTGATTTTATAAATTCTTTTCTATATGACTTCCAAAAGGTTTGAAAAATATTTATATCTTTTTCTCCTAATATCCATTTTCGGACAACCGCAAACATCGCTACCGTAGCTGGCATAAACCCAAGAACAATCAATCCTAGTAAGGTAAAAACAATCCATAGCAAATTGAGATATGCGAACTTAGTAATTGATACACATAAACGATAATAACCACTTACTATGCCATTCAAGTTGACAACCTCCTAAAGATTGATAGTTTTTGTGTAGCCTTATTCTTTAACAGAACCAATTAACACACCTTTAACAAAAAACCTCTGTAAAAACGGATAGACAATGAGTAACGGTAAGGCCGATACAATGATCACTGCATATTTTACGAGTGAAGCCGTTTTTACCTGGTCAACAAAGGACTGAGCTGTCCCCGCTCCCCCTGCAATACCTTCAGCACTTACTTCATTTAAGATTAAAATTTGTCTTAAAATAAGTTGCAATGGATATAGACTCTCATCAGACAGATAAATTAATGCATTAAAATACTGATTCCATAATCCAACAGCATGGAAAAGTGCCATTACAGCTATAATGGGTAACGATAAGGGTAAAACCACCTTGCGAAAGATAATAAAGTCAGAAGCACCGTCTATTTTAGAAGCCTCCACCAATTGATCCGGAATCGTCTGCTCAAAAAAGGTTTTAGCGACAAGAATGGACCACGCCCCGACGACACCAGGAATCACAATTGCCCAAATAGTATTCAACATCCCTAAGGACTGAACAACAAGGTAGGTTGGAATTAAACCGCCACTAAATAGCATGGTAATTAAAATTACCCATAACAAGATCTTTTTCCCTTTAAGTTCTTTTCGAGATAAAGCATATGAACAAGGAAGAAGAACGATTAGGTGAAGTAAGGTCCCCACGATGGTGTAAATAATTGTGTTTTTATAGCCAACCCATATGGCGTCATTTTGAAAGACCCGTTGAAAACCAGCGAATGAGACGTCTACCGGCCAAAGCCACATCCTACCGCTATTTACCGCATCTGGGTCACTAATGGAAGCACTAATAACAAAAATTAATGGATATACAATGATTAATGTAATGACTGCTACAAATATTGTATTCATCACATCGAACGCTCTATCTGATAAACTAAATGTTTTCATGTTATCACCTCTTACCACAAGCTATTGTTACTAACACGTCTTGCTAAATAGTTAACAAGTACGAGTAATATAATGTTTATAACAGAATCGAACAATCCAATAGCAGCAGCAAAACTATATTGTCCTTCAATCAAACCTGTTTGATAAACGAATGTTTGAATGATGTCCGATGTCTCGGCATTTAAAGAATTTTGCATCAATAAAACCTTCTCAAAACCGATAGACATAAAACTTCCGATATTTAAAATAAATAACACCACAATTGTAGGAAATATAGATGGAATATTAATATGAATAATTCGTTGTAATCTTGTCGCACCATCCACCCTTGCCGCCTCATGTAATTCTGGATTTACTCCTGCTAATGCAGCTAGGTAAATTATCGTCCCCCAACCAAGTGACTGCCATTGACCGGACCAAACATATATATGTCGAAACCAATCAGGGTCTGTTAGAAAGCGAATCGGCTCACCGCCAAGGGAAACAACAATATGATTAACTAAACCAGTTACAGGATCTAGAAAGGCAACTAACATACCAACGACAACAACCACAGATATGAAATGTGGGGCATATGTGAGTGTCTGTGACCATTTTTTAAATGGTCCATTCTTAAGTTCATTTAAAGCGAGGGCAAAAATGATTGGTAACGGAAATAGTATTAAACCATATGCACTTAATATGATTGTATTTTTTAAAAGTCTCCAAAAATAATAGGAGTTAAAAAAACGTTCAAAGTGCTCAAAGCCTATCCAAGGACTTCCTACGATACCTAGATTCGCATAGAAGTCTTTAAAAGCAATTTGGACCCCGTACATAGGGATGTAATGAAAGATGATGAAATATGTGAATGCTGGAAGTAAGAAAACATATAATTGCCAGTTTAGTAAAAAATTCTTTTTAGCACGTTTTAATCTACTCCCTGCAAATACTTGTGCTTGAATGGTTGTTTCTGGTTTTGCATCCATCTTATAGCCCCCTTTCCTAATTAAAAACAGGGGAGAAGAGGTTCTCCCCCCAACACGTCAATTGTTTACCCGTTTTTGTTGTTATTCTCCTTTATAACGGTCGTATGCAGCTTGATGAATTTCCATTAATTCTTCAAGTCCCATCTTTTCAATCGTTTCTACATACTTGTCCCATTCTGAGAATGGAAGGTCACCAGAAATAAATTTATCTCTTTGTTCTGCCACATATTTATTAATATCTGCTCCTGTAGACGATAGAAATCTATTTTCCTCTTCTGTATACAAGAATGCTGGCCAAATTTCTTCAGGAACATATGGCGTGATTTTTTCCGCCGCTTCTAATGAAGTTGGAGCATTTTCAGAGCCTTGGAAATATTCTTGTTTGATAATACCTTGAATCCCGCCTAACCAAGTTAGATACTTCGCTATTTCCTGTTCCATCGTTAACCCTTCTGCACTATTAACAATTTTGTCAGTATATACGTATTTTCCATCCGCAGTTTTCTCGTACGTTTCCCCCTCTACACCCATGTAATAAAGTCTCGCACCTTCATCACTATAGAAGTAGTCCATCCATCTGACTGTAGCCGCTGGATTTGGATTTTCACTCGTAATAACAAAGTTCCCAATGGATGATACTGTAGGGGCAACCTTAGAAAATTCTTGATGTCCATTAGGACCTTTTAATGCTGATGCACTTACATAATCACTACCAATTTCATCTCCAAAGAGTTCAATTGGATCATAGAATACGGTACTTGCATACTTTCCTTCTGAAGCATTCGCTAAGTATTGACCCCAATCAATAGAGAAAATATTTTGTTCTACTAATCCTTCAGAATAAAGCTTATGCACATATTCTAGTAATGCTTTAAAATCATCTGATGTTGCATAAAAGCGAACCTCTTCTTCATTTTCTGGGTTTACATCAATATTCGCATTTCTGACACCCTTATTACTGACTCCGAATGAGCCCTGTAACCAGGATACAAGTTCAGCCATGCTTGTCCCACCGTATGGAATTTTCCCCGTTTTTTCTTTTGTTGCTTTTAAGAATTGGTAGAATTCCTCGGTTGTTTCTGGTACTTCCATTCCCGTTGCATCAAGTACTTCTTGACTAAACCAAGGTCTACTTGCAATACGAACTGACATAAATTCAGGTGAAACAATAGATGGTAAGGAATAAATATTTCCATCTGGGAAAGTAATTCCTTTTCGAATCTCTGGATTCTCTTCCATTAGTTTCTTTAGATTTGGTGCATATTGATCAATTAGATCATTTAACTTAATAAAGGTCCCTTGCTTCCCATATTTAAAAAGGTCTAAGGTTGGCATTGCAGATAAGAAAAACACATCAGGAAGATTTCCACCTGCTAAAGCAAGGTTTCTTTTTTCCTCTAAGGAGTCTGTTTGGATTTGTTCCCATTCAAGATTTACATTAGTCATTTCCGCATACGTATTCCAAATCAAAATGTCGTTCCAATCGGAATTAACATTTTGAGCTGATTTCCCTGTAAAGACTTTCAATGTTAAAGGATCTTTGACAATCGGAAATCCTGTTTCATTTACATTTGCTAACGCTTCTTCATCTACTTTTGGATTATCTTCCTTTTTTGAAGATGTATTATTGCTACATGCAGCGAGGAGCATGACTAACGCTATAACTACTACAAATAATTGCTTGGTCAGTTTCATATTCTGAATTCCCCCTTCATTTGTTCCCTTTTCCTTTATTTAGATTCAAAACAAACAAATTTTCTCTTCATTACCACCTCCCTTTCGTAGAGCTAAATAGAATCTTTTATTTCCCACCTACTACTCTCTTTATAACCGTTACAGGAAGGCTCCCTTTTACCTCTTCTTTTCCAAAAATAGCGCCAGCAGCCACCTTCAAGGCTGGGTAGGTAAACTCATAGGTATTTATATAAGCTGGAACATCTGGTAAATATCCATAATCATATGGACTTCTCATCGCAATCACAATGACAGAGTCCTTTTCCTTTATTAGCTTTTCAACTAAAGTGATTTGGTTACTACTTGGTGTAATTGTGAGTGTACCAACAATTACCGTGTCATACCCGCTTGCCTTTTCAACAATAGCTGCAATCTCTTGTTCATCTAGCGCACTTGAAAACTGAAAGATATCCGCATCCTGCTGATATCCTTTGATCGCCTCACCTAACGAAAGGTTCGCATACCGCTTATCCTCCACCTGCATTGTGGTGCCATTGTCAGGATGCACCACAAGAATTCGCAAACCATTATTAGTTGTGAGTGGAAAAATCCCTTTATTCCTCACAATCGTCACACTATCCTTATAGGCTTCAAACGCAATCTTCTCATGTTGCTTACTTCCTACTGTTTCAGGTACTTCCTGTTCATCATCTAAGGGAATATCTTCCCAACTCAAGTATTTTTCTTTAAGTGCATGGATTCTTTGAAGTGCTTGATCAATTTCTTCTTCCGTTAACTCGCCATTTTCAACTGCTTTCAAGATTTCCTGAATTGCTCCAACCTGTCTTTCAAGGGTATGGGAAATCATCACATAATCTACTCCAGCTTTGAGCGCCGCAACAGCGCCCTTTTCCGTTCCGACGCCATGTAAAATGGCGTTCATTTCCATACAATCTGTAGTGACCACACCACTAAATTTTAGTTTTTCACGCAATAAACCTGTGATTACCTTTCTGGAAATGGTTGCTGGTACACCTGGTTCTGTCTCAATCGATGGAAAATATACGTGTGCAGTCATGATCGTATCTGCACCCTCTGCAATACATTCTCTAAATGGTTTTAATTCAATTTTTTCAAGGCGATCCAACCCATGTGGAATAGTCGGCAAATCCAAGTGTGAATCAACATTGGTGTCCCCATGGCCTGGGAAGTGTTTTAAGGTTGTAGCAATTCCAGCTTCCTGCATCCCTTGCATGGAAGCCCGACCAAATTTTGAAACACTTTCAGCCGATTCTCCAAATGAGCGAACTCCGATCACAGGATTATCCGGATTATTATTGACATCAAGAACTGGAGCAAGGTTCCAGTTAATCCCTAAAGCCTTTAATTCATTACCTGTAGCAACCCCCACATTGTAGGCATGGTTCGGATTACCTGTAGCACCAAGTGTCATAGCACCTGGAAAGATAGTAGCTCCTTCACCTAAACGACGAACCACTCCATTTTCCTGATCCACACATATCAAAAGTGGGTGTGTATACCCTGCCTTTTTTGCCTCTCGCTGGAGATCTGTAGTAAGTGCCAGTACTTCTTTAGGTGTTCCTATGTTTCTACCAAATAAAATAATTGCTCCAATATGGTAGGTATGAATTAAATCTCGAATTTCCTGCGGGACTTTTATTCCATTAAACCCAATGACAAGTAATTGTCCGGCCTTTTTTGCCAATTTTTCATGATCCATGCTTACACCTTCCTTTTTAAAAATTAGGTTAGATTACCTGCTGTCACAATCCTTCGGTAAATATTCCGACCTATCGAGCCTTCTGGCATTTTATATGGTCCTTCAAAATAAAGACGTTCTTCCTCAAGTTCTTCAATTCGGCTGATATTACCCTTCAGCCATTCATCGATTCTAAACTTTGCTGTTTCTAGACGGGCAAGCAATCCACCATATCGAATTTCAATGACTTCCCACCCAAACGGTTTATTCATCGAAAACCAGAGATTCCTGTGTTTCAGGCGTAGCTCTTGTGTGCTTTCTATTAATCTACCTAATTGAGTTTTAATCGATTCTATTTTCTTTTTATCCACCGCATCATATGCTTCTTTAAGGTGGATTCCAATCTCTGCCTTCACACTTAGGACTCGTGCCAGTTGCTCATAAAATCCAAACATATCTTTCCATTCAGGATTATTTTGACTTACCTCTTCTAATCTTGGAATCAACCTTTCGTAATGCTGATTCATTGGTAGACCTTGGATATTCTGATCATATAGACCAATTAAGACATCCTGCCAAAGTAAAAACTTCGATGGGTTTGATTCATGTAAATTATTCTCGGATACACCAGGTGTTTCATCAAGAAGATTTAAAACCATGAAATCGTTGTAAGTGCCACCTGTACAAAAGTGAAAACGTTCCGCAACCTCTTCTTCTGTTACGGTTTTATGATAGGAATGCTCTGCAAAAAGCTGAAGGATTGGCAAGGATGTTGCTAGTGGAGTTTCAGCACCATTGTCTCCCCACATCGTTGCAAACACTTCTCTTACCCCTTCTTTTTTACATGCATTTAAAGCCGCTTCGGTTGTAGCAATCGCCTTTCCATAATTGGGCGATATCCCATTCCACGTCCAAACCCCTCCTGCAAAAATGGGATCAGAGCCAAGTTCTTTATGCTTTTGAATAAAAGTCCGATAAAATTCCTCGTCTGAATGGTAGTAATCCCAATATACAAGCTGAGTATTTGGAATAGATGCAATAACATCCTGAGGCATTTCCGCGTCCAAATCATAATAACCCCCGTATTTTGAGCCTAATCGGAAGTACATATCACTCCAAATCATTGACTGTAATCCGAGCTCTTCAGTGATTTTCACTACTTTTTCAAGGTGGTTGTTCATAATCGCAAAACGCTCTTCGTAGCCATTTTTATCTAAATAACGTCCCAACCCTAACTGATGTGCTTCGTCCATTCCGATATGTATCCTTTTTGATTTAAAAGGCTTTGTGGCAGCAGTAATGATGTTTTCCAAGAATTGATAGGTTTCAGGTTCGCCTACTAATAGAATGTCTGCTGTATCTCTTATATTCGATGCGTAATTCCATTTAAGAGCTTCGGTTAAATGTGCAAGTGTTTGGATACATGGGATCATTTCAATACCTAAAGCCTGAGCATATTCATCACATGTTCTAAGCTCTTCTTCCGTATAACGCCCTCTCATGTAGCCGAAATATGGTAACTCCTTTACTTCATATGTATCTTCTGTATAGACCATTAGAACGTTCAATCCCATTACTGCCATTTTCCGCAACAGACTCTTAATCTCACTAACTGTCAAAACACCATTTCTAGAAGCATCTAACATCGCCCCTGTCATTTCAAACTGTGGTTCTTCTGTTATTTCAAACGCTCCGCCTTTTTTGAAATGTTCAAGCCATATCCCTAATCCTCTAAAAAAATGGATCTTTTCCTCAAAATGAATTTCTGCTTTATTTGCTTCATTTTTAACAAATATTGGACCTTTTCTCTGAACGACGTGAACCTGGTAGCCTTCATTCCCCTCATGAAATGATAATTCTGGGGAAAGGATATGTATGCCGTCTTTGATATTTTCGATCTCACCCGTAAATCTAATTTTCATTTTGAAAATATCCTCCTTGTTCAGTTATTGGTAACGTTTACAAACTGAAGTTTCCCAACCACTGTTACTACTAATAAAGATATCATAAAAGAAAATGTTTTGAAATATAATTTTATATATTTTATTAAATGTTTGTATAAATATTTCAAAACAACAAAAAAATACCCCAGTTCTTTAAGAGAGTAGGGGCATCGATTTTTTTATTCCTTCACTCCACCAAGTGTTAATCCTTTTACAAAATGACGTTGGAATAGCATAAACACGATAATCATTGGGACGGATGCGATTGCTGCTCCACTCATTAGAAGCTTGAAGCTTGCCAAGTTTGCGTCCTGCAATGTTTTTAATCCGACGGGCAATGTATATAAATTTGCATCATTTAACACGATAATCGGCCACAAAAAGGAGTTCCAGACGTTCATAAATGTAAAGATTCCTAGTGCAGCAAGACCTGGTTTCGCAAGTGGCAGGATGATTTTCCAATATGTTTTCCATTCGCTTGCACCATCAATTTTCGCTGCATCTATAAGCTCATCCGGAATTGAGTGCATAAATTGTCTCATTAAAAATACCCCAAACACCATTGCAAGGTCCGGGAATATAAGCGCCCAGTGAGTATCCATAATCCCAAAATTCCGAACCATAATAAATAACGGCACTAGGGTAACCTGTCCTGGTATCATCATTGTCGCAATAATTGACCAGAAAATGAGATTCCGTCCCGGGAACCGTTTTTTAGCGAGGACGTACCCTGCCATCGAGTCAAAGAGGAGAATTCCAATTGTTACGACGACTGCAATATAAAAACTATTAAAAAACCAGATGCCTACGTTATTTTTACTAAACAATGTCGTAAATCCTGAAAATGTATCTTCCATGATGTTATCCATCACTTCTCGGTGATAGGTTACAGCTTTTGCATCACCAGATTTTTGCGCATCTCTGGCTTTTCCCCAATGCTCAAAGTACTCTGTAATCCCCATTGGGTACATTTTCGGTGGGTTTGAATCAACATATGATACTTGACGTTCTAGTTCTTCATCCTGGTAGCTGCTCAGCTGCAAGGATGTACTGAAAACCCAATACAATGGTAAAAGGGAAACAATTGCGAAGATGGACAAGAGCACATAAATTATAAGCTTGTTTACTTTTTGAATACCTGATGTCATTATGTTTCCCTCCTAGTCATCGTACCGAAGTAAACGGAATTGAATAACAGAAAATAGTAGAATAATAAAGAATAAAATAACGGATTGTGCCGCAGCAAAACCAAATTCAAAATCCCTAAAACCAGTTTTATAGATTAAGTGAACAAGGGTTTCTGTCGCCGTTCCTGGTCCTCCACCCGTCATCATAATGATTTGCGTAAACACCTGAAACGAACCAATGGTACTCAGTAAAACTAAATATAATGTTGAAGGTTTTAATAATGGCAATGTAATGTGAAACCATTTTTGAAAGCTATTTGCCCCGTCAATGGTAGCTGCCTCATATAAGGTATTTGAAATCGAACCCATTGAAGCAAGGTAAAGAATAATCCCGACTCCGAATGGAATTAAACATTGCATAATGATTAGAGCCCAAAGTGCGGATGAGGATTGACCTAACCAGTTAAGTGGCTCCATACCAAACCACCCTAACACATAGTTAAATAATCCAAAATCATAGTTATACATCCAGCGCCATACCATCGCTACAATAACCATCGATGTAACGGTTGGTAAATAAAAGGCTCCCCGGAAGAAGCTTTGAGATAATTTTCCAAGAGGGTGGATGAGAGAAGCAATGATAAGTGCACTTATTACGTTAAAAGGTACCGTTACAACTGTAAAAAGGAATGTATTACCTAGCGCATCAAAAAAGGCTTCACTTTTAAACACCTTTATATAGTTGTCGAGACCTGCCCATTCACTCCCAAAAATTTTGTATTCCTGGAAGGAGATGATAAACGCCCACACCACCGGGATCGCAATAAATGCAATAAACAGGATAAGTTTTGGAAGTAAAAATAAATATGCGGAATAGTTCTTTTTCATTTCTTTCCATATCTTCGACTTTTTTGTCAGTACTACTGCATTGGCAGCTTGATGAACGGGTTTCACCGCGATTCCCCCAATCTTTCATTTGGCAGCAGGCAGCCCAACGTGGACTGCCCACCTTGCCAATTACTACTCACCTAATAATTCATTGACCTTCTTCTCAGCCGCTTTCATCGCTTCTTCAGCCGTCTTTTCACCATTGAATACTAACTGAAGCTCTGTTTGAATCGCTTCGTCAATTTTCTTCCACTCAGGATGACGTGGTAGCATCACGACTTGTGAAGACATTTCTTGTGCGCGCTTCATTTCTGGATTGTCCTTATATGGATCCATGTCTGCAGCACTCTTACGTGCAGGGAAAATTCCATACTCAGTTGCCATCGTAAATTGCTCATCTGTTGTTGAGATGAACTTAATAAATTCGCCAACCATTTCCTTCTTACCTGCATCCTCTTGGTGGAACATTGTCCAACCACCTACACCACCGATTGTGACAGGCTCACCTGATTTACCTGTCGGGTAGTTTGCAACTGCAAAGTTTGTAGGATATTTTGTTTGTGCTGAGCTGATTGCCCAAGTAGCCCAAGGTTGCATTGCAACAGTACGTTGCTCTTCGTTTGCCCACGCTTGGAATGTACCACCCACATCTTGACCCCCTAACGTTTCAGGGGCTACATTATGCTTTAATTTTAAATCGGCTAGTTGTTGAATCGCTTCTACTGCTTCCGGCTCTGTAAATGTGAATTTTGACATATCCTCACTCAACGGACTTCCACCATTGATGTAGAAGAATGGCCAAGCCTCATAATATCCAGGAAGGATATAAGTTGAGAATCCGTATACATCTGTTTTCCCATCGTTATCACGGTCAAATGTTAGCTTCTCTGCTGCTGCAAAGAATTCATCCCATGTCCAATCACCGTTGGCAGGAGGTTCAACTCCACGCTCTTCAAATAAATCTAAGTTTAAAAGCATTGCATGTACGGTTAAAGAGTTAGGAACACCATATAATTTTCCATCAAATGTATAAGCATCAAGTGCATTCTCATAAAAATCCTTTAGCTCATCTTCAGTAAATAAATCATCAACCGGCTCAATGACACCTTGTTCAATATGATCAATACTTACCGCACTTCCGCTAATATCAACTGGCGCAACATCTGGCCATGATTGCCCTGCAATCGAAACACCTAATTTATCAGGAAGTTCTGCCCATGGAACCTGAACTAAATCAACCTTTACACCTTCATGAGCTGCTTCGAATTCTTTAATTTTGCTTTCCATCCAGTGGAATTTATTATCTTTGTCATCTGGCCAACGCGGTCCATCCCACACTGTGATCGTTCCTGTCCAAGCCTTCTCACTATCTCCGTCGTCGCCTTTTGTTGTATTCTCTTTCTTGCTGCATGCCGCTAACAATCCAATTACTAAAATACTTATAAGAAAAAGACTAAGCCATTTTTTCATATTACTTTTCCCCCTTACGTATCTTTCATCATTGTTTTCATTGCAGTGCCAACACAAACTTTATTTAGTAGCTCTTGCCCTCGCCTCCCTTCAATATGTTTTTTGTTTTTATACCAGAGCAATTTTCCCCATAATGACAGGCATGCTTGCTCCTGTTGCTGATGGAAGATTATTCGGCCGTTTGTTGATGCATTGGTATCCCAGTAATGCAAATACAATCGCTTCCTTAGCATCAGCCGGGAGCCCTAATTCATCTGTGCTACCTAGTCTGATTAATGGAGGCAGATGTTTTTGCAATCTTCTTCGCAGTGTTTGATTGTACCAGCCACCACCGCTTATAAAAATCTCACTAATTTTATAGGAATCTACATATCTCTTACATTCATCTGCGATTGTACGAGCGGTTAACTCCGTAATCGTCGCTATCTTATCCTCCGGTGCCAAATCAGTTTTTGTATTCCAAAGATCGTTAGCATATTGAAGTCCAAACAGCTCGCGACCTGTACTTTTGGGTGCTGGCAAACCGTAATAATCATGAGTTAACAGCTCTTCAAGCCACTGTTCATCCACTTTTCCCTTTGCTGCCAGCTCCCCACTTTTATCATAAGTTTGCTTTCCATGTGTCGCCCTATTTGTAAATGCATCAATGAGCATATTCCCTGGACCAGTATCAAACGCGAGTACTTGTTCATCACTGTCTGAAGGTGGTAAAACGGTTATGTTGGCAATTCCACCAATATTGGCTAGGATTCTACCATTTGATTTTGTCCTAAATAGAAGATTATCGGCATATGGAACTAATGGTGCGCCTTGACCACCAACTGCCATATCACGCGTGCGGAAGTCTCCTACCGTCATGACACCAGTACGCTCTGCAATTACTGCGATATCTCCGATTTGTAAGGTTGATGTAAGATTATAACCTTCTACGGGTTTACCTTCCGGCTGGTGAAAAATTGTCTGACCATGTGAGCTGATTAAATCCACGTCTTTCATCTCAAGACCCGCTTCAGCAACAACCTTTTTCGTCGCTTTCGCAAACAGTTCACCCAGAAGCATATTAGTTAAAGAGATCTCCTCGAGCCTGGCTCTATTTGGGTCACACAGCTCTAATATTCGTTCTCTCATTAATTCCGAAAAGGAAAGTGTTGAAAAATGAATGAGTTTTACTTGGATTTTTTGATTGTCACTTTCAGAAATATTGACTAAAGCTGCATCAATGCCATCCAGCGAGGTTCCTGACATTAATCCCACAACTATTTTCTGACTCATTTCAACCTCTCCCCTTTTTTACTGACTAGATTGTTCTCAAAAATCTCTATAATTAAAACGCTTTCATTTTTGTTTTGTCGAGCTGACTATTATTCCTTTTTAGGGATAAAATGTAAAATTATTATAACAAATATTTCTTATTTTTAAAATTAATATTCAAATTAATAACTAATTATTTGTATTAATATTTCACACAATTCCTACTTATTTCTAAAGCTACAGCACCGTATCACTATATTATTATGTATGTGTAGGAGAAATATCATTTTAAATACTTCATATGGTTTATAAATTAGTATTTTGTATATTCTTGTAGCACAAAAACCGCTGCCCTTTTTTCGAACAGCAGTTTTTCGTGCCATCTTCTTATTTTCCTTCAGTACTCAAAACTGAAATATTCTCTAACGACATATTTGGATAATAGGAAGTTAAAATTCTATCAAACTCGTATCCTAAAGTTGTGCCAAGATAATAGGCCCCATATTGACTCATACCAACACCATGGCCATTTCCGCCCCCGAAGAACGTAACGCCATTCTCTTCATCAAGTTCAAAACCGAAGAAGGCTGATGGGAGGATGGTATAGTTATCTAGTGTGCCTGTGTAATCTGAGCTTCCTGCAGTAGCACGATGCAGGACAATAGTTTCTCCCTGTGTAAAGGCATTAGATGGTCTAATCGTGAAACGAATATTGTATTCTTTAATGATTTTGTACGTCCCTGTTGTACCTTCGATGACAAGCTCCATGATGTTTCCGCCGTCACCTCGTTTTGCTACGTACATATCAACAAACTCCCCAATTCCTTCTGCTGGGATTGGTTGACTTACAAATTCTCCTGCTTCATTTTTTGTTAATACAAACTTAGGATCAGCTGCTTGTCTACTTATAATGTTCGCATTAATTGTATTCTCCAACTCTTCCTTAGAAAGGCTTACCTTCCATCTAAACCATGGAGAATTTCCGTCGTATCCTGTATGAGATAAGGTTTTATAAAATTCGAGAATTTCCGCCTCGTTTTGTGTATCAATTTCTAACATTTTACTAGGATCATTTGGATCAAATGTGTGGCTTTGAGCAATTAAGTATGGTAATACCTTGCTTGGAAATGTCCCGTCAGCTTCAGCCCATACCTGATGCTTTGATGCACCATAGCCACCTGACGTTGAATAATATCGTGCATCTACTAAACTACCATCTTCACCTAACATAATAACTCCCGCTGTTTCATTCACAGCTTGAGTTGTAGCGGTGTTTTCAGGTGTATTGTTATAAACCTGACTCATCACACTATCTAATACAAAGAATCCATCCTTCGCAAAACGATCGCTTAAATAGTCACCTAAAGCATAGGTCCTAGCCGCCACAGCCTGGGCTTTTAGAGCCTTTATACCAAAGTATGCAGGCATTTCACTTGGAACCACTTGATATAGATACTGCTCAAAATCAACTTCATTGATTAGGTTTAGTTTGTCTCCTGTAGAGGAAGTCGTAATTTCAAAGAACCCACGATATGATGGGTCACCACTTGCCCGTGTGATATTTTCAACCTTAATTTTGCTTTCCTCTTCGGTAAAAGCATAAAGTCTGTTTGGTGTTGTATATAAAACATCACCCGTAGCACTAGTGACAGTGATTTCATTTTCAGAAGGTGTGAACGTAATTTTCTCGTTTGCTGGGACTGTGAATGTTTCTTCTGCAACTTTATCAACGATTTCAAGCCCCGCTTGAGAGCTTAATACAATTGTATCGTGGTCAACCGTTGCAAAACCTGATGTCATTATTCCCACACGCATCGTTTCAATCGGAGTAGGTCCATCAATAAAAATTTTTGTAATTTCATCTTTGTGGTTTACTCGAACCGTTACATTTTCCGCACCAACTCTTACATCAGAAAGTGATTTTTGGTACACTCGATTTTCCCCTCTTAAAGTTACATCATAGTTCTTTGCTAGCTTTTTTGTACCTTGAAGTTCAAGTTCTAACGTTCCATTGTCTTGGTCCTTCGCCATCACTTTTTCTGTGTATTCAACCCATGATCTGTTTTCCTCAGCCGCAGAAGCTTGGCCCGTTTGAGAAAAAAGACCAATAGCTAGTACAACCATTACCGCAATGCTAAAACACTTTTTCACCATTATAACTCCCCACTTCCCTACTATTTTTAACCGGCAAGCTTTCCCTTGGTGCGAATTCAGAAAAATATTACTAGTTTACTTATATTCTTTATTTCTTTAAGTCAGCGAAATTTACCTTCATACTTTTTTACTATTTTTCAAAATAAAATTTCACTCCTTTGTTTCAGGGTTCGTTTAGAAAAAGCAAAAAAAGACCATTTCTGGTCTTATCTTTGTTATTTCTTTTTAATTAGGTTATGTAATACATTACATATAGCATCACAAGTCCCCTAGTTATAAATGACGTCCAATTCAGCTCACTTTGCTTCTACAAACTATTTTATTAATAAATAAACCCCGTCTTTAGTTCCTCCACAATCAATCCGACTATAGGAGTCTTTATTTAACTGCACCGGCTGTCAATCCCTCCATAAATTGCTTAGATGCAATAAAGAATAAAATAATCATCGGAAGTGAGGATAATGTTAACCCTGCAAAAAGGGATCCCCAATCAGCAGAATATTCTCCAAATAATTTCATCATTCCAACTGGAATCGTTTTCTTCATTTCATCAGTGATAAAAATTAACGGGAAGAAAAAGTCGTTCCAAGCTTGAATAAAGTTAATAATCATTACGGTTCCTAATGCTGGTCTCATTAAAGGGAGAATGACATTCCATAAAATACGTAAATCAGAAGCCCCATCCATTCTAGCCGCTTCCTCTAATTCTCCTGGGATTGTACGGAAAAAACCTGTTAAGATTAAGATTGATAATGGGATACCCTGTGCTGTATACATAAAGATTAGGGACCATAAAGAATTTGTTAAACCCAGGTCTTTCATTAAGATAAAAAGTGGTACAATTCCCAGCTTAATCGGAATCATCATACCCATTAAGAAGAAGAAGAAAATAAAATGATTCCACCAGAACGTATAACGGGCAATATAAAAAGCTGCTAAAGAAGTTGTTACTAAAATAAGTATGACTGAAACAACACTTACTACGACACTATTATAAAAATAAGTCATAAAAGGAATCTGTTCTAACAAGTTTCGATACGTCTCCAAACTAAAGCTATTTGGCAACGATAGTGGATTCATAAATATCTCTGCGCTCGGTTTAAAAGATGAAAGCATCATTAAAATAATAGGATATAGACTAATAGAGGCAAATACAAAGGCAATTACGTAATACAATGGTCTAGTCCAAATCGTTTGTTTCACCTTACTCCCCCCTACATCTCTACTTCTTTTTTGCGCATATATTTTAATAATAGTGCTGTAAATGTACAAATAAAGATAAACAATACAACTGCTAATGCCGAGCCCAATCCGATTGCAGTTGAATCACCTGATGACCCTCCGAATGCCAAACGGTAAAAATATACTGCTAATGTGTCAGTAGAACGGTATGGTTCTCCTTGTGAACCTTGCATTGCATAAACAAGCTCAAAAGCCTCAAACGATTGGATAAATGTCAGTACTGTCATAATCATAATCGATGGTACCATCAACGGAAGCATAATGCGTCTTAAGATGATCATTCCTCTTGCACCATCTAATCTTGCTGCTTCGATAAGCTCTTTAGGAATAGATTGTAAGCCTGCTAGGAAGATGAGTACTGCAAACCCAATACCAAACCAGCAGTTTACTAAAATAATAGCCATAAGTGCTGTTTTTGGATCACCTAGCCATGCTTTTTGAAGTGATTCAAGTCCGAATTTTCCAAGCAGGACATTCAGTGCACCGAAATTAGGATTCAAGATCAGTTTCCACAAAAACCCAACAACAATTACAGACAATAGCCTAGGTAGAAAATAAGCAATTTTGAAGAACTCTGCTCCGCGGATTTTCTGATAAATAATAAAAGCTAGAAGAAACGCTATTCCGTTTTGAACAACCATTTGGACAACAAAATAGAGAATGTTATGTTGAAAAGCATTCCAAAACATTCCACTAAATGGCTCAAGTGTAAAAAGATCTTTATAGTTAGCTAGACCAATAAATTCTCCTCTTCTTATTCCATTCCAGTCAAAAAAGCTATAAGAAAGAGCTGCTAATAATGGATATACGATAAATAATCCGTAAATTAAAAGGGCGGGAATAGGGAATAGATGTACTTTCCAATTTCTATACTTCCTATTATTTACTTGTTTTACGGCATTTAGCTGTAACTCACCTGCCATTTTTATCACCGCCTCCTTCTTTATCTATGGTTAAGCACCATAAAAAGGTGCTTAACCATCCTGCTCATAAATTTAAACTTTTCTTATTTAAAAGGCTCAAACCAAGTCTCTGCATTTTCTTGTACTTTTTCCGCAACACCTTCTGGAGTTTGCTGACCTAAGTACATGCCTTGTAGCTCCTGTTCTAGTGTCGCTTTTGAAGTTGGATTACCGCCTGCAAAATAAACTACAAACATATAAGGAGTAGAAATCTCGGAAACTGCTGTACCTAATGCATTTACCAATTCATCATTGGATTGCACTCCTTGTATCGCACTAATCATCTTAAATTCTTTTGTAAATAGTTCGCCAAATTCCTTCGTTGTTAAGAATTCAAGGAATTTCTTTGCCTCCTCTTTATGTTTTGAATTTGCATTAATTGCGAATGAACCATCTACCCAAGCAGTAATCGTTGGTTCATTTCCTACAGCTGAAGGCATTGGAAAGAACCCAAGTTCTAAGTCAGGATTCATTTGGCGCAATACTTCGATTTCCCAACTTCCCATTGGGAACATTGCTGCTTGACCCGTAAAGAACAACGTACGGATATCTTCCATTCCTAATCCTTCGTAATTTTTAGGGAAGTATTTTTTAAGTTCATCCATTGCTTTGATAGAATTTACAAACTCTTCACTCGTAAAATCAGTTTCACCAGCTGTAATTTTTTCAACAAAATCATTACCTCCATAATGGGCAGGTCCTACAATTCCGTGTACTGCAGATAATAACCATCCTTCTTTACTACCTAATGCAATTGGTGTAATACCCTCAGCAAGAATTTTTTCATTTAATTCAACAAACTCATCCCAAGTCTTTGGTTCTTCCAAACCAAGATTTTTAAAAATTTCTTTATTATAAAACATTTGCGTGGTACTCATATTTAGTGGAATACCATATTGTTTACCATCAGTGCCTTTTGAAGCAGCTAGTGCTTCATCAGAAAAATTCTCTAATCCACTTATACCATCTAATGGCTCTACAAATCCTCCATCGGCAAGTGCAATCCCAGGTGCATATGGTCTTAGATGAAAAATATCTGGACCTTCTCCACTCTGTAATGCTGTGTTAAGAATAGTGTTGTATTCAGTATTCTTAGAAGGCTTAAATTCAACCTTAATATCAGGGTACTTTTCGTTGAAAGCCTCAATTACTTTTCCATATGCAGCTGTATCTTCTGTTCTCCAGCTACCTATTTCTAAAGTAACTGTTTCCTTTTTAGGCGTATCTTCCCCTTTTGAATCATTTGATTCTCCTGCAGTATCCTTGTCATTTGAACAAGCCGAAGCAACAACTAATAACAAGGAAAAGAAAACAACTAACCAAGACCTTTTCACTTTTTTCATAGTACATTGACCTCCTTATACTTTCTTAAAATTTTTATTTATTTATCCCTACGTAAGGTAGAGAAAATAACCAAATATAATTCCTTACGAACTTTCTTTGAGTTAGTGTTTCATGGACTTCCCGATGAATGATTTTGTGAAGCAAATAAAAACTTATTATCAAAAATTATTAGATTCGTAGTAATTGATAAACCCCATGGCCAATACAAAACCAGAAGATAGAAACTAACTGATTCCTGTAGGTCAACCTCATTGATAGACATTAAGCATAGTACTTTTGAAGGCGTTACCATGATATATATTAAGGAAGCTAGATCAAATAGCGGATTTTGATAAACTGATTGTTTTACATTAACTGCGTTATTGTAAAAAAACGACTTTCCCCCATCTCTTTACTACTTCTAATGAAGTATATAAAATATCGAACCAAAAAAAGAACTTGATACTGTAATTTATTCCGGTTTTAATATTTGCTATTATTAATTCATGAAGCACTACAAAGTTTTAAAATTACAAAAAATTGATATAAGGAGAAGTCGAAATGATTCCAAACATTCAAACCTATCTAAAAGAAAACCGCGAATCACATTTACAGGAGCTTTTTGAGCTACTTTCCATTCCGAGCATTAGTGCATTGCCTGACCACAAGGAGGACGTAAACCGAACTGCAGAGTGGGTTGCTGAGGCACTTCGTAAAATTGGGATGGAGAATGTCAGTATCCATCCCACGAAAGGACATCCCGTTATTTATGGGGACTGGCTACATGCTGAAGGCAAACCAACTGTATTAATTTATGGACATTATGATGTTCAGCCGGTTGACCCCCTTCATTTATGGGACAGCCCTCCATTCGAGCCAGAAATTCGCGATGATAAAATTTTTGCACGTGGAGCAAGTGATGATAAAGGGCAAACCTTCATGCATTTGAAGGCGTTAGAAGCCATTTTTAAGTCGGAAGGGACATTGCCGCTTAATTTCAAATTCTGTATTGAAGGTGAGGAAGAAATCGGAAGCCCGAACCTCCCTGCTTTTGTTAAGGAAAATAAAGAGTTACTCGCTGCTGATGTCATTGTTATTTCTGACACAAGCATGAACGAACGTGGAAAACCAACGATTTGCTACGGTGTACGGGGACTGGCAGGTCTTCAAATCGATGTGAAAGGTTCTAACAGCGACTTACACTCCGGTCTATACGGTGGTGGTGTACATAACCCAATTAATGCGCTTGTTCAATTATTGGATACCTTCCATAGTGAGGACGGAAAAGTGACTGTTGAAGGGTTCTATGAGGATGTGCTTCCATTAACAGATGAAGAAAAACAAGCATATGAAGCGTTAAACTTTGATGAGGAAAAACAACGTCAAGAGCTTGGTGTTCCTGCTCTTTACGGTGAAAAGGGCTATAGCTATCTTGAACGCACATGGGTCCGTCCAACTCTTGATATTAACGGCATTTATGGTGGATTCCAGGGTGATGGCATTAAGACTGTAATTCCATCTGAAGCTCATGCAAAAATCACATGTCGTCTTGTTCCAAATCAGGATCCTGATGTTATTGTTGAACAGCTAAAACAACATATTGAGAAAAATAAACCAGTTGGTGTTGAAGTCAGCCTTCAGCTATTTGATAAGGGCGCACCATATGTGACACCATTCGACCATCCAGCGATTCAAGCAGCAAGCCGTGCTTATGAAGAAGTATACAAAGTGCCAACATCATTTACTCGTGGTGGTGGATCATTGCCAATTATCGCAACCTTGGATGAAGTTCTACATGCTCCAATTGTATTGATGGGCTTTGGACTTCCAACTGAAAACTTCCATGCACCAAACGAGCACTTCCATCTTGAGAATTTTGACAAGGGATTGGAAACTTTGTGCACATACTGGTTTGAGTTAGAGAAGTCATTGTAAGAAAAAAGGTGGATTCCCGTATTGGGGTCCACCTTTTTTGGTTGAAGCTTGCTATAGCGCAATTATCAAAATTAACGCGCATATCTTAAGGATTAGTGCGCAATTAATAAAAATAAAGCGCAATTCCATGAAATAAGGCGCAATTACCGTTCAGTAAAACGCAATTCATCAACAGAATCTCTTTGACTACACCTTACTTTCCTTCCAAAAACGCTTGAACCTGTTCAATCGTTGGCAATGCGCTCATAGCTCCTTTTTGCGAGACGGCAAGCGCACCAGACACACTAGCAAAAGTAGTGATTTTATTGATTTCGTCTAAAGTATAATCCGTTATCTTTTTATCTCTCTCACTAAACTGGTACAGCAAACCTGACACAAATGCATCTCCCGCACCTGTCGTGTCAACGCTTTTCACTTTCTGAGCTTTCACAAAAGTAGACTCACCCCGATAAAAAGCATGCACACCATCCTTACCGAGCGTGATGAATAAAAGCGGAATATTGTACTCAGCTAGTTTTTCAACTCCGCGTTCAATATCCGTTTCACCCGTAATGAACTCTAACTCTACCTCTGATAATTTAACGACGTCCGCCTCACTTAACATGGAAACTATTTTCTGTTTCGCTATGTCGAGACTCTCCCAAAGCAACGGTCGCAAATTCGGATCATAGGAAATAACGAGCCCATTTTCCTTGGCCAGTTGGAGTGCCCTTTTCGTTGCAGATTCTGCCGGATTGTCGATTAAGGATATTGAACCGAAGTGAAACACATTATGCTCATCGAAAAGAGACGTGGGAATCTCATTAGGAGTTAAAAAGCGATCCGCGCTCTTTTCAATATAAAACGAAAACTCTCGCTCACCGTCTTCAGCAAGTGTTACAAACGTTAGAGCTGTGCGAGCTTCCTTTGAAAGATACATAGCCCCCGTTTGGACATTGTAATTTTCCAAGGTCTGTTTTAAAAAATTCCCAAGAACATCGTCCCCAACTTTACCAATGAAGGAGGACTTCGCACCAAGCCTTGCTGCTCCAACCGCTACATTCGCCGGTGCTCCTCCTGGGCTTTTTAAAAATTGCATATTGTCTTGGTCAAGTGGAATGAAATCAATTAAAGCTTCACCTAAACAAATGACTCCCTGTTTCATCGCTTCACTTTCTTTCATTATTATTATATTGGTTAAACCTTGATACATCCTTAAACATTTTTCGCTTAAGCATGTAACGCGAAACCTTTCTTTCGGTACACGCTTGGGACTTTTTCACTTTAGCATGTACCATGAGACGTCTCTTACGGTACACGCTTGGGACTTTTTCGCTTGAGCATGTACTGCGAAACCCCTCTTACGGTACACGCTTGGAATTTTTTCGCTTAAGCATATACCAAGAAACCTCGCTTACGGTACACTCTTTTTTTATTATTCAAAGATATACCTCAAGCTAAATCCCATTTCTTTATATTAAATTGAAGATTCCTTTCCGCTTTAAAAGAAATGGACTCATTTTTCGTACTTGGGTAAAATCGTGCTGTAAAAACTTCCTCACCATCATTTACAAAAATCTCAATTGAGGAAGTATCCAAAAACACGTGTAGCTTTTTAATCCCATAAATCTGACAATGCCGAGATTCCACACGCCCATCTTTAAAGTTCTTCCGATGGAGACTCATTTTATTGTCTTTTGCAGAATAAAAGAAGCTCGCAGCCCCTCTGAATGTGATTTCAAAGGAATCTGAATGGTATGACATTCCATCAATAAGCATTTCCATTGTTTTCCCGTGTATCTTATCCAGCGTCACAATCTCTGTGTTAACTTGAACATTCTCATACGCAACTTCATTTTTCCGTAACGGCTTTAGCTCTTCTACAGGCTGTTGGATTACTTTTTCACCTTTAATCGAAAGAACCCGTGGCAATGTCATCGCATGAATCCAGCCGTTTTCAATCGTTGGCTGATATTTCTCATAATCATCGGTCATTCCCATCCATGCAAAAAGAAGTCTTCGTCCTTTTTCATCAATAGTGGTTTGGGGAGCATAGAAATCAAAACCACGATCTAATTCAGCAAATGCACCATGCTGATAGGACGGCTTTTCATAATCCAACTCGCCCACAAAATAGCCCGCTTGAAATAAATTATGATACAAATCACCTTCCGGCTCAAGGCCTTGAGGAGAAACAAGGAGAATATCTTTACCATCCAATTCAAAAAGATCAGGACACTCCCACATGTAGCCAAACGGTCCTAATCCGTTCAGATCCGAACCTGTAATGTCACCATGAAATTCCCAATCCGTTAAGTTCTGTGAAGAATAAAGAACGACCTTCCCTTGTTCGTTGAGATCTTGTGCACCCAACACCATGTACCACGTATCTTCTCTTTTCCAAACCTTTGGGTCACGAAAATGGGCTGTATACCCTTCTGGAAGATGGATGACAGGTCCCATTTTCTCAAAAGTGAAACCATCGCTTGAGACCGCCATACATTGATAAGTCTCACGTTCACCCTCTTCACTTTTCACATTCCCTGTATAAAATAATACCATTTTTCCGTCATGCTCAATTGCACTTCCCGAATAACACCCATTTTTCTCAAACCATTCACTTGGAGCAAGTGCAATCGGCTCGTGTTCCCAATTCACGAGGTCTTTTGAAGTGTAATGTCCCCAGAATTTCGAACCGTGTGCCGTTTCAAAGGGATTCCATTGGTAAAACAAATGGTAGACACCTTTATACTGAATGAACCCATTCGGGTCATTTAATAAACCAACAGGCGGCATTAAATGAAATTTCAAACGGTATGGGTCGCTTTCGACCTTCTCCCTATTTCGCTCAACTTCCTGATTTGCTTTTTCGATTAAATCTTGCTGATTCATGATGAACTCCTTACGTAAAGAAGGCAAGTGATTACTTGCCTTCTGTTTTTGTCTTGCCATGCGCCATTGGCTCGGGGCATAAGCCTATTTGCGGGCGCCTTGCAATTTCTTATTTTTCTTGCATTTTATCTGAGTAGCCGAACATCCAAGTAAGAACGAAGGCAACAGCAATGGCTACTACGTTCACAAGGATATAGAGTAAAATTTGTCCGTTTAAATAAAGCAATGTTCCTGGGATTACCGTGATTGCCATTCCAGTTGCCTTAAGACCAAAGATTGAAGCTAAGAAGCCTCCAACACCACCGCCGATGAGTCCCATGATAAATGGTTTCACATAACGAAGATTAACCCCGAAAATTGCGGGCTCTGTTATTCCTAAGAATGCAGATAAGGTAGATGGTAAAGCTAAAGCTTTTAATTTTACTGATTTTGTTTTTAATCCTACGGCTAAAGCCGCTCCACCTTGAGCTGCCGTCGCACACGTGACAATGGCGTTATATGGGTTGAATCCAAATCTTTCAAGTAATTGAATTTCTAAAAGGTTAAAGACGTGGTGGACACCTGTAACAACAATAATCTGATTTAGGAATCCAATAATTAACCCTGCTAAACCAAATGGCCATTCAAGTACAGCCACTGTTGCATCTAATATGACATTTTCAACTGTATGGAACACTGGTCCGATTGCAAATAGAGCTAATGCAATCATGATGAGTAAAGTTAAAAATGGAGTCACAATTAAATCTAGTGCTTCTGGAACACGTTTGCGGATCCATTTTTCAAGCTTTGCCCCAACAATACCAGTGATAAAGGCCGGAATAACTGAACCCTGGTAACCGACTACTGGTATGAATCCAAAGAATTTGATAGGTTCAACGTCACCGCCTGCAACACCCCATGCATTTGGCAAGGACGGGCTAACAAGCATTAAACCAAGTATAAGTCCGATGGTTGGGTTACCCCCAAACACACGGAATGTGGACCATGCGACCAGAGCTGGTAAGAAAATAAAGGCTGTGTCTGTTAAGATTTGTGTAAATAAAATAAAGTTTTGAGGAATATCCGCGGGTGTTAAACCAAACCATGCTAGAATTTGCTCTTGCATCACTAATCCACGAACACCCATGAACAGACCTGTTGCAACTAGTGCAGGTATGATTGGGACAAACACGTCACCAAATGAACGAACTGCACGTTGAAAAGCATTTCCGCTTTTCGCGGCTTCTTTTGATTGATCGGATTTTGTTGTTGTTTCGATTCCGAGCTTTTCAACTTCTTCATAAATCCGATTTACTGTTCCCGTACCAAGGATGACTTGGAACTGACCAGAGTTAAAGAATGCCCCTTTAACCTTATCTACATTTTCAACCTTTTCCTGGTTGATTTTTTCTTTGTCTTGAACCATAATTCGTAATCTTGTTGCACAATGTGCAGCAGAAAGAATGTTTTCTTTACCCCCAACTGCTTCGATAATTTCTTCTGCAATTCGACGATTTTCTGACATTTAGAATCACCCCTAAAAATAGTGTCTGTATGGAATCGATTACATATACATTTAAAGAATAGGTAATCGATTACACATTTCTTTAAAAAATATAAAGACCTCCTGTGTAATCGATTACACATTTAGTACGAGACTGATTATATACTATCTCGAATCATTAGTCTATAGTCGATTTGTTTTTTTTCTATGGAAGTCCCTTCCTGTAAAATTTCTAACAATGTCTTAGCTGCCTCAGCCCCTGTATATTCACTAAGAAAATCAACGGTCGTTAATTTTGGAGAAACATACCTTGATAAATCAGATGCCCCCATACCGGTTAAGGCTACATCACCGGGAATCTCCAAGCCCTGTTCTTTTAAATATTCCATTGCTCCAATCGCCAAACGGTCAGTTACAGCCACAATGGCAGTTGGTTTTTCGATAGAAGCTTCAAATATTTTCTTAGCTGTCGAATATCCAGATTCAATTGTAAATTCTGCTTTTCCGAGCCATTTGTTGGCGACAGGTAGTTGATTTTCTTCCAAAGCCGCTACGTATCCCGCTTTCCTTTTGTATCCTACCTCATAATCCGTCTCATCTACACCAATAAATGCAATGCTCCGATGACCTTTTTCTATTAACAGATTCGTGATTTCCTTTGCTGCTTGGAAGTTATTATTAATGACAGAAGGTACCCCCTCCATCTCCTGTCCAGTCGCAACAAACGGAATCCGTAGTTTTTTGATTTCCTCTAACAGCTCCTCACCACGATTGGTTGCAAGCAAAATGATCCCATCAACTTGTTTGCTTTTTAAAAGCTTCACATACTCAATTTCTTTTTTCGGATCCAAATTTGTATTTGTAAGTAAGATTTGATAGCCGTGTTTTGCGAGTTCTTCGCTGATTCCATTAACGATTCTACTTGCTGTTTCTGTGCTCAACTTTGGTAAAATGACACCAATGACATTGGATTGCTTGGTCCGCAATGCTTTTGCATGCTCACTTGGTATATAGCCTGTTTCCTCGATAATTTTTAAAATACGCTTGCGAACATCATCACTTACATACCCTGAATTGTTCAGCACGCGCGAAACAGTCGCACTCGACACATTCGCCAATCTCGCAATTTCCTTCATCGTCACCATGACATTTCCTCCAGTACTGTTCATTCCTCTCTATTTTACACAATTCGTTCAAGTACAAAAGGAATTTTAGTAACTTCGAAAAATATTTATTCTTTAGAATGTTGGAATCCATTATAATAAAATGAATATACAGGGGTATTTGAATTGGAAAAGGTCGTGGGGTAAATGATTGATAAACTTAAAAAAGGTAACTTTAAAGTAGTAAAGCCACTTCTTCCGGGATTAGCGAACCATCCAGTTATTAATGGTGTTATTGATGGGAACAATCCAGGAGAGATTTTTGTAGACAATCTGAATCATCCCGAAACAGCATTTATTTGGGCGAAAAATGAGATGTTCTATCTTTGTGGCAAAGTTGATAATCAAGAGTTTAATTCTAAACTTGAGGAATACATTGCATCCTTGATCAGGGTTGAGGCACTCCCTGAGGACGATACATTAAATCTCGAAATTTATTCAAACCATCAGTGGAATGGATCCATTGATTCGATTTTCACACGAGTTCCCTTGCTGAAAGGTGAACGTGTCCCTTTTGTTTTTCATAAAGCATGGTTTATTCCAAACGATGCGCTGGAAATCCCTGAGGGCTATGAGTTAAAAATAATTAATAAGGACCTTATTGATTGGGATGAAAGCCACATCGTTAAAAATGAAATCACAAAGTTTTGGGGCGAATCCTTGGATGCATTTTTTCAAAAAGGATTCGGGTATGCCGTCGTTCAAGGTTCAACGATTATCGGAACGTGTTTGTCTGTTTTTGTATCGAAAAATGAATACGAGATTGGAATTAATACATATGACCCAAGTCATCGCGGAAAAGGGCTTGCTACAGCCATGGCAAGAGCCTTTATTAAGGAATGTCTGAGTCGAAGCGGAAACCCGCACTGGACAACAGAATCATTTCGCAAAGACTCCATTGCGATTGCCAAGAAAGTTGGCTTTGAACAACTTGATCATTACCCCGTTTATTACTTGCCGTTTGATCAATTTGTCATTAAATAAGGAGTTCTCCTCGCGGTTAACTCCTTTTTTTATCTAGACAACTTATATGGTAAACTCCTGAATCGAACAGTTTCTCTTCCGAAATTCTTTCTCTATTGGAGCCGCTTGAATTTGAATGTCCATTTTTGAGTTATACACCTCTATAGTTTTGTCCGGATATTCCACAACTCTGGGAAAAAGCGATGGTTCATGACCTGCTTCAAATACTCGACACCTGCCGAGCCACCTGTCCCTCTCTTGTACCCGATAATTCGTTCGACGGTAATCATGTGATTGTATCGCCATTTTTGTTGGTGTGATTCGATATCCACTAGCTTCTCCGCAAGCTCGTAAAAATCCCAATATTTTTCAACATTTTGATAGACTTCAAGCCAAGCCTGTTCGACGCTTTCGTTGGCCTTATAGTCCTCCGTCCAATCTCTATCCAAGCAGGTTTTGTCAATCGTAAAGCCTCTTTTCGAAAGAGCAAGAATTGCCGCATCATAAATACTCTTTTCTCTAATCGCGGTCTCAACCTGTTTATAAACTTCAGGTTGATGCTTATAAACACCCAGTACATTCGGCTTTTTATGTCCTAACGCAAACTCAATTAGCCGATTTTGATAGGACTGGAAGCCTGAGGATTTTCCGAGTTCACCTCTAAATTCCATGTATTCTGATGGAGTTAACGTTGATAGAACATCCCATGATTGAATCAATTGCTGCTGAATGCGTGAGACCCTTGATAGCATTTTAAATGCAGGTTCAAGGTCACTTTTTAAAATAGACGCTTTTGCTGCATTCACCTCATGCAAAATAAGCTTCATCCATAACTCACTTGTTTGGTGAATGATGATAAACAGCATCTCATCATGATGTTCAGAGAGTCGATGCTGACTCGAAAGTAAAGAATCTAACTGAAGATAATCTCCATATGTCATGTCCTTTGATAAATCATCATAAATACCGTCGTTTTTACTCATACACATCTCCTTTCCATTTTGAATCCTAATCTTTACTTTCTATGAATATGCCGAAAAATCCTACATATTTATGATTTTCTTTAACCGCACTTGGCTCTGTCGATCGTTGCAAAAAATAAATAGCCACCTGGAAATCCATTTCCTAGTGGCTTCAACCTATACTTTTTTTCTTCTTCTAATAATCAACTGATTCAATACCTCTGATATGACGAGCCCGAATGCAATGGCACCCGAAATCATAAACGCCCTTGCCGCTAGTGGTAAAGCAGTTGAATAGTCATTTTCAACAAAGTTCCTCATCGCGTCATATGAGATTCCACCTGGCACCAACGGGATAATTCCGACGATGCTGTAGATAATAACTGGGTTTTTATATACTTTAGCAAAAATATGGCTGATGATCGCGACTAAAACGGAGGCAGCAAGCGTCGCATAAACCGCATCAACGCCTCTCAAAAATAAACTGATATATAACATCCAACCAATCATCCCAACTAGTCCACATTTTAAAAGGGACTTTTTGGGAACATTGAAGATGATCCCGAATGTGCTAGAAGCAATTAAGCTAGTAACCAAATGAGCAAGCATTGTAGACTCCTTTCATCTTAGAAAATCGCAAGGACCACTGCTACTCCCGTTCCAATTGCAAAGGCTGTTAAAAACGCTTCTGCCCCTTTAGATATCCCAGAAACGAGGTGTCCCGCAATCAAATCACGAACTGCGTTTGTAATCAGTAAACCTGGAACAAGTGGCATCACAGATCCGATGATAATTTTATCAAGCTCTGATCCAATCCCAGTCCTGATAAATAGATAGGCAACCATTCCTATTAAAAATGAAGCCAAAAACTCCGCAAAGAATTTGATTCGAATCAGCCGGTGAAGGTAGATAAAAAAGGCAAATCCTACTCCTCCCGCCACACACGCTGGTAAAAAATCCGTCCAGGTTCCAAGGAACATGATGGTAAAACAGCCACTAGCAAGGGTTGCTGCAAGAATCTGTATCCAGACGGGATAGGAAAGATCCTTTTTTGAAAGGGCGTCTAGCTCATGCTTTGCCTCCTGAAGTGTTAAATCCCCGCTGCTGATTTTGCGTGAAATGCTATTCACGAGGGTTACCTTTTCTAAATCAGTGGAACGCTCATTGATTCGTATTAAATTAGTGGGTTCTGTATCACTCATCGAAAACATAATGGCAGTTGGTGTCACATAACTATGGGAAGATAAAATCCCAAATGCAGCGGCCATTCGGTTCATCGTATCCTCTACTCGATACGTCTCTGCTCCACTTTCAAGCATTATTTTTCCTGCCAACAAGCAGATTTCCATGACTTCACTCTTTTTTTCCATAAAACACCGCTCCATGATTAAAAAATAACATATTGTAAAGCTTATATGAAAGACAGCCTCATAATCAACTTAAAGTTTGGTAAACATGAGAATAATGGTAATTCTTCTGGATTTATGATATATTCATCCATTATAGAGGATGTTCAAAAAGACACGAATCGATTGTGATTTTTGAACGTTTAGTACAGGATAACGAAAGAGGTTATAAGCGTGGACAATAATAACGTTTCAAACTTTATTAGAAATATTATAATCGATGATTTAGAAACAGGAAAACGCGATCATGTCGTTACCCGGTTTCCTCCAGAACCAAATGGGTACTTACATATCGGGCATGCCAAATCAATCATTCTAAATTTTGACCTTGCGGATGAATTTAAGGGTCGAACAAACCTGCGATTTGATGATACAAACCCCTTGAAAGAGGATATTGAGTTTGTAAACTCCATCAAAGAGGATGTAAAATGGCTTGGTTATGATTGGGACGGTCTCTTTTTTGCTTCGGATTACTTTGAAGAAATGTATAACCGGGCTGTTTTACTCATTAAAAAAGGTCTTGCCTATGTGGATGATTTAAGTGCAGATGAAATCCGTGAATACCGCGGAACTCTAACAGAGCCTGGAAAAGAAAGTCCATACCGTGACCGTACGATTGAGGAAAACCTTGAGTTATTTGAAAACATGCGTGCAGGCAAATACGGAAATGGTGAAAAAGTATTACGTGCAAAAATTGATATGAAGTCGCCGAACATTAATTTACGTGACCCAGTTATTTACCGAATTTCACATACAGCTCATCATAATACAGGTGATAAATGGTGTATCTACCCATTGTATGCTTTTGCTCACCCAATTGAGGATGCAATTGAGGGTGTAACTCACTCTATTTGTACGATTGAGTTTGAGGATCAACGTCCTTTTTATAATTGGGTTGTTGAGCAATGTGAAATGGAAAGTAAACCTCAACAAATTGAATTTGGTCGTATCAATTTAACAAATACTGTCATGAGTAAGCGTAAATTGAAGCAGCTAGTTGAGGAAGGTCATGTGGACGGATGGGACGACCCTCGCATGCCAACTATTTCTGGACTAAGAAGAAAAGGATATACACCTGAGGCAATCCGTACATTCTTGCGTGAGTTAGGGGTCGCGAAAAACAACGGTACCGTTGATACACAAATGCTTGAGCATTTCGTTCGTGAAGATTTAAAGTTAAAAGCACCACGTACAATGGGTATCATTAATCCACTTAAAGTCGTCATAACGAACTATCCAGAAGGTCATGTGGAAATGCTCGATGCTGAGATTAACCCTGAAAATCCGGAAATGGGAACTAGACAAATCCCGTTCTCTCGTGAAATTTATATCGAACAAGAGGATTTCATGGAAAATCCACCGAAAAAATATTTCCGTCTCTTCCCTGGTAATGAGGTTCGTCTAAAGCATGCTTACTTCATTAAATGTGAAGAAGTAATCAAGGATGAAGAAGGAAATGTAGTGGAACTTCGTTGTACGTATGACCCTGAAACAAAGAGTGGTACTGGCTTTACGGGTCGTAAGGTAAAAGGTACGATTCACTGGGTGGAGGCTACACAAGCGGTGCCAGCTGAATTCCGTCTTTATGAGCCACTGATTTTAGATGCGGAAGAAAATGAGGATGAGGAAGAAGACAAAACATTCCTTGATTATGTCAATCCAAACTCCCTTGAGGTTTTAAATGGATTCGTTGAACCTAACATGAAGGATGCGAAGCCACATGATAAGTTCCAATTCTTTAGACATGGCTACTTTAATGTCGATCCAAAACACACGACAGAAGACCATCTCGTCTTTAACCTAACTGTTTCATTGAAAAGTTCATTCAAATTATAAAAAAGAGACTCGTGCACACAATCGTGTTGCACGAGTCTTCTTTTTAGTATCTGTCCTCTAGATCGATCCCTTGGTAATAGTGCTTAAGGATTTCCTCAAAAGTTGCGCCTTTTTCAGCCATACCGACTGCACCTGTTTGTGACAAGCCGACACCATGACCCCAGCCACCACCGTATACTTTAAAGCCTACAATTTCTTTATTTTGGTCTTTCACCGGCTCAATATGGAACAAAGTACTTAAAAGTGAGGCCTGGTTACCACTTGCATTAATGTATTTTAACGTCGTACGAATTCGGTCTTTGTATTCATAAAAAGTACCATTTTCTGTAACAAACTCAATTTCGAGCACGCGGCCTGAGCTTGAGCGCTCATTCACATTAATTTCATATACCTTACCTACTTCTATATTATATGACGTGCTTAACACATCGCTGATTTCCTCTGCCGTCCATTCAAAATTCCAGCGATGGTATTTCGACCAATCCGCTTCAAAATCTCCTTCTTTTGCTGCTCGTAAGGACTTAGAATTGCTGTGGTTTTTAAAGACCTCCAGCGATGGAACATGCTCGAACGCCTTCCCTCTTTGTGCATCAGGCACCCCTCTTAGGTAAGGAACAGGGTCTGAACTCCACACATCTTCATTATTTGCTGAGAATCCCCCGCTAGTAGAGTTAAAGACAGCCGTGATTAATTTACCTTCATACGTTGCGACAATTCCTCGTGTGCCATCAACTGCACCATTTGAGATGGGGTGTTCAGCTTCAAAACCGCCATACACTTGGTCAGATGTTGTCGGAAGAAGGTCATAGCCATCCTTGCCTCTCTTCCCCATATTGGATAAGGCATAGGTTCTAGCCGCAATCGCCTGTGATTTTTGTGCTTCTAATTCACCATATGGAACAGGTGGCAGCTCACGTGGTACTACGCCATATAAATACTCCTCAATTGGAAGTTCATTGATTCCTGCAAGTGCCCCAGAACTGTTAAAACCAACCTCCGCTATACCTCTGTATTTTTTTCCGTTAATTGTAACTAAATCACTTGAAATGACTTGAATGGGGTTAGTCGTTGTTTTTGCTGTTTCACCATCAGAAACCTTGATTGTGGACTCCCCTTCAACAGTCGTAATGAGTCGCCAATAAGCATCGCTTGCACCTAAACCTTTGGAGATGATTTCATTTTTAAAAGCATTTCTCACTGAAAATGATGCATCTGATGGAAACTCTCCTATCAATAATCTCCAACCATTATTGTATTCCTCGATATATGTTGGATACCCATATGATTCGGCTCGTTGCAACCAATCAGCAATATAAGCATTGCTCGTTGAAAACGCAACCTGTAATCGGTAGTTTGTCTTAACAACGGATGATCCTGCTAATTCGACTTGTACTTCATCGTTAGATCCTGTTGAAAGGATTTCGCCAGTTACTTTGTCTGTGATATCAAAGCTACCGACTCCCCCTACTGTAAGTAACTCCTCAGAAGGCATAACCCCGATGCGAATCGTTGGTTCTTCTCCCTCACTTGCTTCTGCTAGATTGTTCCAATTCCCTTGTAGCGATAAAATGCTAACAATAGCAAACACAAAAAATAGTTTTAAAAATTTCTTCACTTACGATTCCCCCCTACTAATTTCTCGTTATATAGAATAGTTCGGTAGGGGAATGAAATTACCTTTCATACTATTTTACTATTTTTCGAAATTTAATTTCAACCGTATATTTTACTAGCTTTCTATCTTTAGATAGAAAACGACATGATTCTTTTTTCTTCTCTTCTTTTTATGGGAATGAACCGCATTTTGGCTGAAATTTTCTTATGTCCATTGACCTAGTCAATAAAAAATGACCAGGATTTCCTGGCCATTAAGATTGATATTGAACTTGATGCAGATTCGCGAAGATGCCACCCTTTTCAAGCAGCTCATCATGACCGCCTTGTTCGGCTATACCATCCTCCGTTACCACTACAATGCGGTCTGCATTACGAATAGTTGCCAGACGGTGAGCGATGACAAGGGTTGTGCGATTTTTCGAAAGCTCTGTTAGCGCCTTTTGGATAATTTGTTCGGTTTCTGTATCTAGTGCTGAAGTAGCTTCATCTAAAATTAAGATCGGCGGATTTTTTAAGAACATCCGGGCAATCGCAATCCTTTGTTTTTGACCACCTGAAAGCTTTAGTCCCCTTTCTCCAACCTGTGTTTCGTACCCATCGGGTAGACCAGCGATAAAGTCTTCTAAATGGGCACGTCTTGCCGCTTCTTCAATTTGTTCGTCCGTTGCCCCAAGCATCCCGTACGCAATATTTTCCTTCAATGTTCCTGTAAACAGGAAAACATCTTGCTGCACAATTCCGATTTGTGACCGCAACGATTGCTTTGTCATTTTTCGAATATCGATTCCATCAATAGAAATGGAACCTCCATCCACATCGTAGAAACGTGGAATTAAGGAACAAATGGTTGTTTTCCCTGCTCCAGACGGACCAACAAACGCGACCGTTTCACCTGCATGAACCTTAAGATGGATATCCTTTAGAACAGGACCCTGCTTTTCATCATAGCCAAAAGTGACATGATTAAACACGATGTCGCCACGAAGGGATGGAACCGCTATGGCATCCTTTGCATCCTCTACCTCTGGCTCCATATCGAGAAGCTCTGTAAATCGTTTGAAGCCTGCCATACCCTTTGGATAAAGCTCTAATAAAGCACTTATTTTATCAATTGGCTTAAAAAGCACATTAACGTAAAGGACAAACCCAACGAGTTCCCCGTAAGTCAGGTCTCCATTAAAACTCAGCCATGCACCGACAACTAACACGATAAGCACAAACAAACGTGTCATGAGGTAGATCCCTGCTGAAGTTGATCCCATAACCTTGTAAGCACCTAGCTTAGAGCGGCGGAATTTACAATTGTCTACCTTAAACCTTGAAATTTCAAATTCTTCATTTGTGAAGGACTGGACCACTCGTGCCCCTGCAACACTGTCCTCTACCCGCGCATTAACATCAGCGATATTGCTATACATCGCTTTCCACGCACGATTCATACGGACATTCGAAAAAGCAATGAGCCAAATTAAAAATGGCACAACAATGATTGCGATTAAGGCTAGCTTCACATTAATCGTTAGCATAATCCAAAATGCCCCGACAAAGGTCATGATGGCAATGAATAAATCCTCTGGACCATGGTGGGCAAGCTCCCCAATATCGAACAAATCATTTGTAATCCGACTCATAATATGACCTGTTTTTGTGTTATCAAAAAAGCGAAACGATTGTCGTTGGACATGCTGGAACAGCTGCTGACGCATATCTGTTTCAATGTTAATTCCAAGCTTATGACCCCAATAGCCCACGATAAATTGCAATCCTGAACTAACTACGTATAAAACTAAAAGCCCAATACTCACCCACGCAATTGCTGACCAGTTTCTGCTTGGCAGTAGTGAATCAATGAACCACTGCACCGCAAGCGGAAAGGCAAGTTCTAAAATCGCCACAATTACCGCACAGCTGAAGTCGATTAAAAATAGCGTCCGGTGCGGCTTGTAATATGTAAAAAAACGTTGAATCATCTTATTCTCTCCTTATGACATATACCTATTTCGAATTATAAGCTGTTACACGTGAACTTGACAAATTATTTTGATGGTCGAAATATTAGTTTTGAGGTTGAGGTTGAGGTACATGCTCTCACACTTTTTCTCTCTGCATGTACCTCTAGGCCCTACTTGCGTCACATAATCTCACGCTTTTTCTCTCGGCGTGTACCTTAAGACCTTTCTCACGGTCATTTCCTCCTCCCCAATAATAAGTACTTTCCTGAACCACAAGAACCGTCCCCACGGTCCCTGAATAGCCAAGTGGATATTCCAACGATTTTATCGGGGCCAATTCTGCGCCGTGTTGAGCCTTCTCATATCTATATTTGGATTGCTTTAAGCAAACGATACAAACTTGGGGCAAAGCTGTACCAATTTGAAAATAAAGAGGGTACAACTAGTTCGTACCATGAAATCAATTGTGATTCTGAAACGACCACATTTCGTGCGGGTAAACAACTTTATATCAGCCTAATCAAACTGATACCACATGAAACTCAATTTCCAGCAGACACACTACTTGGGTATAATATCCTTTTTCAAAAGAATAATGACATTCTAGGCCTACAGGATTTCGGTCTCTTAGGGAAAGATCAACCACATTCTATAACGTATGGAGACCTTCCATTACCGAGCTTTTTTATTCCGGACCCCTGCCAGGAACAGACGAATCTTCTATATGGTTCATGTCGTAAGCTCCACGGTAAAGGGGAGGATGCCCTTGTTCAAGGAGACGAAACGATTGAAAAGAATTTCCTTGACCTCGAGAAACGCCCTAGCACCTTATTTCTAATGGGTGACCAAATTTATGCAGATGATGTGCCAGACCCGGTTTTTCCTATCATGGTGAAAGCCGGTAAAAACCTTATTGGAAAAGGTGAAAAGCTTACTGAAATCGAGCCTCGTCTTAACGAGAAACCTTTTAAAAAATCAATCTTCCAAACTCGTGGGAGACAATATATTATGGAGCGTTTTTGTAAATTCACCTCCTCGCATTCACGTAATCATGCGATGACATTTGGTGAATATGCATCCTTATATTTACTATCTTGGTCACCTGAGCTTTGGAATGCTTATGTAGACAGTGAGCATTTCCCTACATTTAAAGAAGCCACCAAGAAGAATCAGATTTACTTTATTTACGAAAAAAAGAAGAAAAAC
Organism: Bacillus timonensis; assembly: GCF_004799755.1. Taxonomy (GTDB): domain Bacteria; phylum Bacillota; class Bacilli; order Bacillales; family Bacillaceae_L; genus Ferdinandcohnia; species Ferdinandcohnia timonensis_A. Next base: position 100,119 of record NZ_SLUB01000007.1, read on the forward strand.
AAACGAAAAAGAGAAGAGAAGATTTACAAAAAAGAATATAAAGAGCATGTGGCCGATGTGAAGGAAACATATCAAGCTCTTTCAAAGGTGAGAAGATTACTAGCCAACATTCCGACTTATATGATTTTTGATGACCATGATATCACAGACGATTGGAATATTAGCCATCATTGGAAGAGTAGCGTATACCAATCGAAGCTTGGAAGACATGTGATCGCCAACGGGCTTATGGCTTACTGGTTGTTTCAAGCTTGGGGAAATGACCCTGACCAATTTGCCCCATCTTTTCTTCGGGAAATGTGGAAATATAGTAAAACCTATGATACTTCTTCACATTCCCATAAAGCATGGGAGGAATTACTTTGGAACTTTGATGAATGGCATTTTGTCGCACCGACAAACCCTACTTCAATCTTTCTTGATACACGGACACAAAGAAAATACGATCCTTCCCCACTTCCTGTTTCCCTTGGTCGAAATATCAAAGAAAAAGAGCGTCCTCCACAGCTTATCGGTGAACAAGGCTGGCAGAAAACGACAGAAAGTTTGTACGCAAGTGGTTGGAAAAACGGTGAATCACTTTTAGTTATTTCTCCAACACCCGTCTATGGAATTGGCTTAATTGAGTCTTTTCTCAATCAATATATTTATCCATTAAAAACAATGGAAATCCCGGTCACAACAGCATTCGATTTTGAATCATGGAAATACAACGGAGAGGGTTTTAGTGAACTCCTACACCAGATTAAGGAGTGGAAACCTAGTCATTGCTTTATTTTATCAGGTGATGTCCATTACGCATCTGCTGTTAAAACCAATGTTGAATTCAATAGCAACGAAACCTTATGTATCTATCAATTTACAAGCAGTCCACTAAACAATATGAGCTTTTCAGGCATGCAAGGCGGATTAATGAAAGCAATTGTCACTATCAATGCAGCTAAACGAAGGAACAAAGAAATCAATCGATATTGTGATGACACCTACGATATCGTAAAGCAAAAAAGAAAGGAGCCTTGTCCTGCCAATTTTACATGGAAAGAAAAAATCAGGTATCTATCAACAAACCAAGGTCCCATTATTGAAACCGAAAATAACCTCGGACATCTCATTCTCACCCCGGACACTGTTAAAAATGAATTGCTCCAAACTAATCAAGTAATCACCTATGACCCTATTTCACTCTCATAAAAAAATAACCCCGTGCTCACTTTAGCACGGGGTATATATCCTTATTTAATCGGCTTCTTTAAGAATCCAACTAACAGTGCTGTCACAATTGTACCAATGATAATCGCAAGTACATATAACATCCAGCTACCTGTCACAAACGGAATGACAAAAATTCCTCCGTGAGGAGCAGGCAACCCAATTCCAAACAGCATGGTAAGTGCACCAGTTATTGCAGATCCAATCACAGCTGATGGGATGACACGTCCTGGGTCGGCTGCTGCAAATGGGATGGCACCTTCTGTAATAAATGAAGCTCCCATGAAATAAGCCGTTTTTCCAGCCTCACGTTCTTGTTTTGTAAACTTATTTTTAAATAATGTAGTTGCTAAGGCGAGTCCAAGGGGTGGGGTCATACCACCTGCCATAATTGCCGCGTGTGGTGCGTAGTTTCCAGCGTCAATCATGGCAATACCAAAGGTAAATGCCGCTTTATTGATAGGCCCACCCATATCAATCGACATCATTCCACCTAAAATTAATCCAAGTACGATTAAGTTACCGGTTCCTAATCCTTCAAGCCAAGCAGTCAAGCCATCCATAACAAATTTTAACGGACCTACTAGAACATACATAACTGCACCTGTAATTAAAATTCCAAAGAACGGATAGATCAATACCGGCTTAAGTCCTTCAAATGACGAAGGTAAGCCTGAAACAACTTTTTTCACTAAGAGCACAACATAACCAGCGAGGAATCCAGCAATAAGTCCGCCTAAAAATCCTGCTCCACCCGTTGTCTCCATTAAACCACCAATCATACCTGGTGCTAATCCTGGCCGATCAGCAATACTCATTGCAATAAAACCTGCTAATACAGGAATCATTAATTGAAAAGCATTGGCACTTCCGATTGTCATCAAAGCGCCAGCAATCGGGTTATAAGATGGGTCAGTAGGGTCTGAGGCATTGATTCCAAATATAAATGAAATGGCAATCAACAAACCGCCACCCACTACGAACGGAAGCATGTTGGAAACACCATTCATTAAGTGCTTATAGAAGCCGCTTTTTTCTCCACCTTCCGCTTTTTGCTTCGTTGTTTGTTCGGCATGGTAGATTGGCGCGTCCTGGTTAACGGCTTTTGTTAACAACTCTTCCGGTATGCGAATCCCTTGAGCAACAGGAACCTGAATGACTTTTTTTCCATTAAAACGAGCCATTTCCACTTGTTTATCGGCAGCAACGATAATCGCAACTGCTTCATCAATATCTTCCTGGGTAAGTGCATTCTTCACACCTGTTGAACCATTGGTTTCAACCTTAAAATCAATGTTCATCTCTTTTGCCTTCGCTTTTAATGCGTCTGCAGCCATATACGTATGAGCAATTCCAGTTGGACAAGCTGTTACCGCTAAAACCTTCTTCTGTCCTTCTTTTTTCTCGATTGGCGCTTCTTCTACCTCCGACTCCCTTTCTTTTTCATTAATCAGTTGAATGAGTTCATCCGGAGTTTGTACTTTCATTAACTTTTCACGAAAACCAACGTCCATTAACAATGAAGACAAGCTTGATAATGTTTCAAGATGCGCGTTATTTGCCCCTTCACTTGCGGCAATCATGAAAAATAAATGACTTGGCTGTCCATCTAATGCTTCATAATCAATTCCGATTGTCGAACGTCCAAACGCAATCGCTGGTGTTTTCACCGCAGCTGTCTTCGCATGCGGAATGGCAATTCCCTCGCCAATTCCTGTTGTACTTTGGCTTTCCCTTGTTAAAATCGCTTGTTTGTATTGTTCTCTATCTTGAAGTCGTCCAGCTTCATCAAGTTTTGAGACCAATTCGTCGATGACCTCGGCTTTCGAAGAAGAAGAAAGTTCGATAATAATCGTATCTTTCTTCAACAGATCCGTAATTCTCATGCTGCATGTTCCTTTCTATAACTTCTTCACTTGTACTTGTGAAAGTAATGTATTTATCTTCTCTTCTGTTGCTAATCCTTCTAAATAGGCCGTTGCACTTCCTGCCGTTGCCCCAAAGTGAAAGCTTTTAGTTGCGTTTTGATTTTTTGAATACGATGCAATAAAACCTGCCACGACAGAGTCTCCAGCACCAATCGAGTTTATAAACTTTCCATCTGGAATATTTGCAGAGTAGACTTCGTTTCCTACAAAGAGCAAACTACCCTTGTCTGCCATCGAAACGATGACGTGCTCCGCTCCCATTTCAATGAGCTTTTTCCCATATGGTATGGCTTCTTCTGCATTTTTTATCTCAACATCAAAAATTTCACCAAGTTCGTGATGATTAGGTTTGATTAAAAATGGCTTATACGGAAGGACTCCGACTAATAAGTCTTTTGTAGCATCAACGACAACTTTAACTTCCTTGTCCTTTAAGTTGCTCGCGATTTGCTGGTACAATGTAGACGGCAATGATGACGGAATACTACCTGCAAGTACCAACACATCCCCTTTTTGAAGCTGATTAACCTTTTCAAAAAGTTGCTCAAGCTCGTCAGATGAAATTTTCGGACCAGCTCCATTTAGCTCTGTTTCGATAGTTGAATGAAGCTTTACATTAATTCTTGTATCCCCTTCAACGGGGACAAAGTCTGTCTGGATGTTCTTTTCCGTTAACGTATCGACTATAAATTTCCCTGTGAAACCGCCAACAAACCCTAAGGCAACGCTACTAATTCCGACATTTTTCAACACCATTGAAACGTTTATCCCTTTTCCTCCAGGGCTTTTCCGATCATTTTTAATGCGATTTAGTTCTCCTACCTTAAAATCATCCAACTCAATAAAATAGTCGATGGAGGGGTTTAATGTAACTGTGTAAATCATGTTGTCACAACCTTTATGTTGATATGTTCCTGATAGGATGTAAGTTCTTTTTTTGTTAATCCATCATCTGTGATTAAAACAGCATCTTTAAATGAAGAAACTTTTGAAAATGAAACCTCATTGAATTTTGAGTGATCTGCTAAAATGAAACTTTTCTTCGCCAAGCCCATTGCTGTTTGTTTAATCAGGGCTTCTTCAGGATCCGGAGTTGTAAAACCGTATTTCAAATCAATCCCATTTACCCCTAAAAAGCATTTATCAAACCGATACAGGTTTAAGCTCGATAATGCTCTACTCCCGATCATGGCTTTTGTTTGTGGTTTAATAATCCCACCAATCAGATAGGTTGCAATTCCTTTTTCAAGCAATGGCTCAATTAAATGTACACCATTCGTTACTACTGTAAGTCCCTCTTGGTCAAGAAACGGGATGAGTTCCTGTGTAGTTGTCCCTGCATCTAGAAAAATGGAGTCGCCCTCTTGAATGAGCTGAGAAGCAAATTTAGCGATCGCTATTTTTTCTTTTATATTCTTTGCTGTTTTTTCTTTATAACTCGGCTCTGTTCGATTTCTATGAATAAGAGCAGCTCCACCGTGAACCCTTTTCAATTGATTTTCTTGTTCAAGCTGGACTAAATCACGACGAATGGTTGATTCCGAAGAATTTGTTCTTTCAACCAACTCATGTAGTTTCACTACACTCTGTTCCTTTAATAAGGATAAGATAAGCTGATGTCTTTCTGGAGTTAACATCATGTCACTTCCTTAATGGATTGTACTCTCATTATATTGAAGCCTTTTTTATAAATCAATCAAAAACATTCATTTTCAATCAAATTCAACCATGTGTAATTATTTCCTTTTTCCCACAAAAAAGCTTAAAGCTGGGATACTTAATAATCCGCCGAAATAACCGGATATTTTTTGTCTTGTTGAGTCATATCATGAGCAGATGAAGCGATTCAAGTGAGGGCTATTTGTGAGGACTCGACAACAAACTTTAGGGAGCTTTTACTCGGCTCCCCAATAATCGACAATCCTCCCCTATTTCCGAGGAAATACAACGAGGGTTAATATTGGAATTTGTCTAAAAATGAGAAATAGTCCTTTAAAAAGTCATAAAAAAGTTGTTCCGTTGGGAGCAATTTTCTCTCTCTGGGAATAATAACACCTACTGAACGGGTTACTTCTGGGTGTACAACTGGGAGTTTTACAGTCGAATGCGGAATATTTTCAATCAAGGTTACTTCCGGTATGATGGTAATCCCCAATCCTGCTGATACTAATCCCTTGATTGCATCGATATCTTCACCTTCGAATGAAACAGTCGGTTGAAAACCGAGTTGATTACATGCTTTTACGATAATATCTCGTAACACAAACCCATTTGGAAATAACACAAATTGCTCTTCCTTTAACTGACTTAGACTTAACGACTTATTTGATGACAGTGGGTGTGAGCGATGCAATAGCGCTACCATTCTATCGGTAAACAAAGTTGTTCCAATCAGTTTCTTTTCCTGGTTCGGTACAGGTCCAAGCAACGCCATATCAATTTCACCGGTTTTAACCCGCTCGACTAACGAATAATAATTCCCTTGTGACAATGAAAACTTCACTTTAGGATGCTTGTCCCGAAATGCAGATACAACCGTTGGTAACGTATGAGCAGCCAAACTACTTGGAAATCCTATTCGAATCGTTCCACGTTCTGGGTCTAAATATTCTTCAATCTCACGTCTAGCATTATCCAATACATTCAATGCCTGCTCAACATGATCTAAAAAAACTCTTCCAATCGGTGTAAGTTTCACATTTCGTCCATCTCGTATAAATAAGTCCACGCCTAATTCGGACTCCAGATTAAATAATTGTCTACTAACCGCTGATTGGGCAATATGCATGGAATTTGCCGCTTCTGTTACATGTTCTCGCTTAGCAACTTCAATAAAATAGGTGAGTTGTCTGAGTTCCACTGTGTTTCCTCCTCGATTCATCTCATTTCGGCATCGTTTATATCTTTTATTAATATTGTTTAGATTAATTATTCATTATACAATGATTAATATCAAGAATTTACAGATAAAAATTTGTCCCGTTGATTTTAAATGATGGGTTTGTCAAAAAAAGGAAGATGAAAATTCACTTTTCTTTTTGAACTTCCTTAAAAAAATATATAGCAAAGAAAGGGTGAATGTACACGATGGCTATGATCGAACAGTCTATTCCTGTACCAGAGTTAAAACAAGCAACCGATTATATGAACAAAGTATATGAGGAGGTTAAGAAGAGAAATCCTCACGAACCTGAGTTTCACCAGGCAGTGAAAGAAATTTTCCTTTCGCTTGTACCTGTATTTGCTAAAAATCCAAAATACATGAAGCACGCCATACTAGAAAGACTAGTTGAACCGGAAAGAATGATTACATTCCGAGTACCTTGGGTTGATGATCAAGGCCAAATACATGTGAATCGTGGCTATCGTGTTCAGTTTAACAGTGCACTTGGACCATACAAAGGCGGATTGCGTTTCCACCCTTCCGTAAATGCAAGTATCATTAAGTTCCTCGGCTTTGAGCAAATCCTGAAAAACTCCTTAACAGGCTTACCAATTGGTGGCGGTAAAGGTGGTTCTGATTTTGACCCGAAAGGAAAGTCAGAAAACGAAATCATGCGCTTTACACAAAGTTTTATGACAGAACTAAGCAGACATATTGGACCGGACGTTGACGTTCCAGCTGGAGATATCGGAGTAGGAGCAAGGGAAGTTGGCTATATGTTTGGACAATACAAAAAACTTCGCGGTGGCTTTGAGGCAGGTGTCCTTACTGGAAAAGGTCTTGGGTACGGTGGTAGCTTAGTTCGTACTGAAGCAACAGGTTACGGCACTGTCTATTTTGTAGAAGAAATGTTGAAAGAACAAGGTCTTTGTTTCGAAGGAAGCACAGTAGTCGTATCAGGATCCGGTAATGTATCAATCTATGCCATTGAAAAAGCAGAACAGCTTGGTGCCAAGGTTGTGGCATGTAGTGATTCAAACGGCTATATTTACGATGAGAATGGCTTAAATCTAGAAACAATCAAACGTATCAAAGAAGTAGAACGCAAACGTATTAAAGAGTATGTGGTAGAGCACCCAGAAGCAGAATATGTTGAGGGCTGCACAGGTATTTGGTCGATTCCTTGTGATATTGCATTACCATGTGCCACACAAAATGAGATTGATAGCGATTCTGCTCAAACTCTTATTTCAAATGGAGTGAAAGCTGTTGGTGAAGGTGCCAACATGCCTTCTACATTGGAAGCAATTGATTTATTCCTTGAAAGTGGTGTTCTCTTTGGACCTGCGAAAGCTGTTAATGCTGGCGGGGTTGCGGTTTCTGCTCTTGAAATGTCACAAAACAGCATGAGACTTTCTTGGTCATTCGAAGAAGTGGACAGCAAGCTACAAGATATCATGGCTTCTATCTATCGCAACAGCATGGATGCTGCTGAAGAATACGGTCATCCAGGAAACCTTGTATATGGAGCAAATATCGCTGGCTTCTTAAAAGTAGCTGACGCGATGATCGCTCACGGTGTCATCTAATATAAAGATAAACATATAAAACGCTGTTTTCCTATAATGGAAAGCAGCGTTTTTTGTTTTCCCCCTAAAGCAAAGAGCACATACCCCACTAATTGGAGCATGTGCCTTAATTTTCATTATCAACCCTCTAATAACAAGTCTTCTGGGTCTTCTAATAGTTCTTTTACTTTCACAAGGAATCCTACAGCATCCTTACCATCGATAATTCGGTGGTCATAAGACAAGGCCACATACATCATCGGACGTACTTCAACAGTGTCTTTATTATCTACAACTACTGGACGTCTTTGGATTTTGTGCATTCCTAAAATACCAACCTGTGGTGCGTTAATAATCGGAGTTGAATTTAGAGAACCGAATGTACCACCGTTTGTAATTGTGAATGTACCACCTTGTAAGTCACTTAAACCTAGTTGGTTGTTTCTTGCTTTTTCTGCTAGGCGAGCAATTTCACTTTCAATCCCTGCAAAGCTTAATGTATCAGCATTACGTACAACTGGTACAACTAACCCTTCTTCTGCAGAAACAGCAATGCCGATATCGTAGAACTTTTTAAGAAGAATCTCGTTGCCTTGGATTTCAGCGTTAACAAATGGATATGCCTTTAATGCACCGATAACAGCTTTCGTAAAGAAGGACATGAACCCAAGTTTGACGCCATGCTTTTTAAGGAAAGCATCTTTGCGACGAGCTCTTACATCCATCACAGCTGTCATATCTACTTCGTTAAATGTTGTTAGCATCGCAGCAGTATGCTGTGCTTCAACAAGACGTTTTGCAATGGTTTGACGACGTCTAGACATTTTAATACGTTCTACACGTGGGTCGTCATTTACTACTGGTGCTGCTGCAGGCTGTTTTGCCGCAGCAGCTGGTGCTGGAGTTGCTTGTGCTTGCTTATAAGCTTCTACTCCTTCAACGCGAACGCGACCAAGTGGATCTTTGTATGGAACTTCATTTAAGTCAATACCAAGCTCTCTTGCTCTTTTTCTAGCTGCAGGTGAAGCAATAGCTTGCTTGCCTTTTTCTTCTGCAGTTTCAGCTGCAACTGGCTCTTGTTTTTCTTCTGGTGCTGGTGCTGCCGCTTTAGGCTCTTCAGCTGGTGCTGCTTCTTGCGCCGGAGCACTTGCTTCAGATCCATTTTCATCAAGCTTTGCAATCACTTGACCTACTTCGACATTATCGCCTGGTTGGAACAAGAATTCCTTAATAACACCTGTATATTCACTGTTAATTTCAACATTTACTTTGTCAGTTTCAAGTTCAGCGATTGACTCACCTTTGTTAACGAGTTCGCCTTCTTTTTTTAACCATTCAACAATTGTTCCTTCTGTAATGGACTCAGCTAATTCCGGTACTTTAATTTCGATCATTGCTGATTCCCTCCTTTGTCTATATGCAATGCATCTTGCATGATCCAAGCTTGTTCTTGTTTATGAATATCTGGGTCGCCCGTTGCTGGACTTGAACGCTTCGGTCTACCAATATAATCTACTTTAATGTATTCAGATAAAACGTCCATTAATACTGAGTGTAGAGCTGGCCATGCTCCCATATTCTTAGGCTCTTCTTGAACCCAAACAACCTCTTTAAGATTTGGATACTGACTAACTAATTCCTCTACTTCTTTCTTAGGGAATGGATACAGTTGTTCCACTCTCGCAATATGCAAGCTGTCTGCTAGTTCAGCAGGTAAGTTAGCCGCTTCTGTTGCTAGGTCAATTGCTACTTTACCCGTACAAAGTATTAAGCGTGTCACTTTCTCTTTCTCAGTTCCCATTCCTGGTTGCTCAAGTAATGGCTTGAAGCTTCCATGGGTTAAATCTGCTAGCGACGAAGCTGTTTGCGGATGACGTAGCAGACTCTTTGGTGTCATCACAATCAATGGTCTTGCTTCTTCGGTTGAAGTAAGCAAGGATTGTCTTCTTAATAAATGGAAGTATTGAGAAGCACTAGTTACGTTCGCCACAATCCAGTTGTTTTCACCAGCTGCATTTAAGAATCGCTCCACTCTACCACTTGAGTGCTCTGGACCTTGTCCTTCATATCCATGTGGTAAAAGCATCACAAGACCTGATTTTTGTCCCCATTTCGCATGACCTGAAGAAATGAATTGGTCAATAATTGGCTGAGCTACGTTCACAAAGTCACCAAACTGTGCTTCCCAAAGGACAAGCGCATTCTCATCTTGAACACTATACCCATACTCAAATCCAAGAACAGCAGTTTCAGATAATGGGCTGTTATAGATGGAGAATGAAGCTTTAGCTTCTGGGATATTGTGTAATGGGATATATTTTTCATTAGTTTCATAGTCATTTAATGCCACATGACGATGGGCAAATGTTCCTCTTTCACTATCCTGACCCGTTAAGCGAACTGTTTTTCCTTCTGCAAGAACAGATCCGAATGCTAGTGTTTCTGCCAATGCCCAGTCTACTTTATTGTCTTCATCCAGAGCATTTTCGCGGCGCTTTAAAATACGCTCAAGCTTTGGATACACAGATAAAGATTGTGGCCATTGTAGTAATCCCTTATTCATACTACGTAATAGCTCAGCATCTACTGTCGTATCGAATTCCGGAATAGCAGATAAAGCTTTTGGCTTCTTAGGCTTCACACGCTCTTCATTTTCGACAAAATCATCATAAATGGCTTGAAGACTTTGCATGAATTCTTCACGTTTTTCTACAAGTTCCTCGGCTGTCATCACGTTCCCGGCAACAAGTTCATTACCATATTTATCAGCAATAACAGGGTGATTTGCAATTTTCTTGTACAATAATGGCTGCGTTACACTTGGGTCATCCATTTCGTTGTGACCAAAACGTCTGTATCCAACTAAGTCAATTAAAATATCTTTTTCAAAACGCTTACGGTATTCATAAGCAAAATGAATCGCGGAAAGACATGCTTCAGGGTCATCTGCATTAACACGCAAAATCGGAATTTCATATCCTTTTGCAAGGTCACTCGCAAAACGTGTTGAACGAGAATCTGTATTATTGGTTGTGAATCCAACCATATTATTGGCAATGATATGAACCGTTCCGCCAGTTTCATAGCCTTTCAATCTGCTTAAGTTTAATGTTTCAGCTACTACACCTTCACCAGGGAAAGCCGCGTCACCATGTATAAGGACACTAATTGCACTTTGCTTATCTTGAACAGGGTATCCAGCTTTTCTAGTGTTGTCCTGTGCAGCACGGGTAAGTCCTAATACAACAGGGTTAACGAACTCTAGGTGACTTGGATTGTTCGCAAGATTAATACGAGTTACATGTTCCTTAGGGCCTTTAAACTTTCGATCAGCTCCCAAGTGATATTTCACATCTCCAGACCACCCATAGTTAATCCCTCTTGAACCTTCAGATGGAATTAAATCTTTGTTTGGTGAATGATGGAACTCGGAGAAAATCAGTTCATATGGCTTGTGAAGGACATGTGCCAACACATTTAATCGGCCGCGGTGAGCCATACCGATCATAATATTGTCGGTGCCATCACTACTGCCTTCTTGAATTAAGCGTTCCAGCATTGGTACAAGCATATCCAATCCTTCGATTGAGAAGCGCTTTTGACCAACGAATGTTTTGTGTAAGAACTTCTCAAAGCCATCCACATTCATGAGACGCTCTGCAAGTTGTTTCTTTTCGTCAGCAGTAAGCTTTAACCCGATTCCATTGATTTCAACCTGCTGTCTTAACCATTGTCTCTCATCTTCAGCATCAACATGTCCAAATTCATAAGCAATGGTTTGCGTATAAACAGCTTTTAAATGTTCATAGGCATCCCAACCGGTTTGAACGGATGGAGGAGCTTCCTCCCAAATATATGTCGCTGGAATATCCATTAATTCTTCTTTCGTGAGGTTGTAATAACTAGGCTCTAAAAAGCTTGTATCTGGCTTCGGTCTAGTGCGAAGCGGATAGATATCAGCTGCTAAATGCCCATATGCACGAATGTTTTTGATTAATTTACTTCCAGATGTAATCGTCTTGATTGTCTTCGGTGAGATCCCCCCACTTACTAATTCTGCTGTTGTTTCTTGCTCATCTGCTGGTGGTGGACCAAGTTCTTCGAAAAGCGCTTTCACAGAAGGGTCTACTGAACTTGGATCATTCTTGTATTTTTCATACATGTCAAAGACATACCCCATATTTGGGCCATAGAATGACTCCCACACATTTTTCCTTTGTTGGTTATCCATTTTGTTGTTAGCCTCCATATTACATTCATACTTTGTAATACTTAATAGACAAATTTTTATTTTATAGAACTATGACGTCTACCCATACTATACCCCATTACCAGTTAATTTCTAGTAAAATGCTTACATTGGAATTTTCCAGAAAAAAGCCAGAAAAACAGGCAAAATAAGAGTCATTATATAGTCATAATTCTGATTAAATATGTTATCCTTATCTTATAGTTGAAAGCAGAAAGTTTCCTTGATATAAATCAAGTTTTCAAAGGAATTTTGCTAAAGAAAAATATATGATTTGGAATAACATAAAGTGAAGTCTCTATTGTAGTACAATATTCCACTTGAAGTAAAGAAACCGTTAGAAAAGTTGTTGATTGATTTACACTTTTAGAACCAAAAGACCGTTTAGACTTCGAACAGGGTAGGTAAACTAAAGTACAACAGGAGTCCGCATTTTATGGGCATTTTGAAAGGAGAAAAAGTGTTCTGTATGATTAGCAGTCCACATGATCCAAGCTATATTTGTCACGTACCTATTTTTCAAGGTTTAAATGAGGAGGAAATGAATCTTTTACAAAAGGTCGTTCAGATTCGTGATTATCACAAGGGGGATGTGATTTTTAGAGAAGGTGACCCTTCTGACACTCTCTATATTATTGGGGAGGGCATTATTAAAATCACAAAAGTGGCAGAGGACGGAAAGGAACAAATTGTTCGCCTCTTATTCCCTGACGACTTTTTTGGACAGTCTGCAATGCTTCAATCAGAAAATCATTATGCAAATGCGGTTGCGATTAGTGACACCGTTATCTATACCATTCAGAAACAAGATTTTTTCAATACATTAGAACGCAATCATAAAATGGCACTTCGATTCATGCGGGCATTAAACGAAAGAATTTATCAAGCCGACGAGTGGATGAGTTTACTAAGCTTAATGGAGGTCGAGCAACGGTTAGCAAGTGTCCTCCTTTTATTCAATGACCGAGTTCGCTCCAAAGATGGTCGTTTTAAGCTTCCTATTACAAAAAAGGTTTTGGCTTCTCTAATTGGTACAACGCCTGAAACCATCAGCCGGAAATTTGTTAAGTTCATTTCAGAAAACCTCATTGAGGTAAATGGTCAAAGGAATATTCATATCCTTGATCTTGAGGGCTTAAAAAAGAAGGCAAAAACATTATAAAGGTGTAGCCCCACATTCGAAAATGTGGGGTGTTTTTTTGTCGCAAAATAAAACGCCCGACCATTTTGGCCGAGCGCTTTTACACCATTAATATGACACATATAGAAGTGGGTTGACTGCGTTTGAGTGCCCTCCACTGTATTGGGTTGGACTATATGGTCCGTCATAGATTTCAAAATGAAGATGTGGTCCCGTTGAGTCACCTGTATTTCCCATGTAGCCAATCAATTGACCTTGTTCTACTCGGTCATACTGACTAACAAAACGTTGATCTAAATGTGCATAGACAGTAGTCATTTGCCGTCCATTGATATAGTGGGTAATCATAATGACATTTCCATAACTACTTTCTAGACGGGATCGTGTAATCGTGCCGCTTGCTGCTGCATAGATTGGAACATTTCCTACACGACCACCTTTTCCAATATCAATCCCAAAGTGCATTTTTCCCCAACGCATTTCAAAACGCGAAGTTAAACGCCCTGTTGTCGGGTTTATAAATGCCCCATTGTTCACAACAGGAGGTGGCGGTGGAGGCGGTGTAGTCCCTTCCGCTTCCGCTTTTTTCCGCTCTTCCTCAGCTTTTCTTCGCTGCTCCTCGAGCTCTTTTTGCTTTTGGTTCCACGCGTTGATTTCCATCTGGATCGCCTTTTCCTGTGAGGCTAATAACTCTCCGACATCCTCCAATGCATGGAGCTCCTCGTGCATCTTTTGCTCCTCAACCTCTAATTGGGCCATTACTTTATTTTGTTCTTGAATTTGACCCTGTAGCTGGACTTCTAACCGATCAAGTTCCTTCAACTGATCTTCCTGCTGCGCAAGCAAAGTTTTAACTTCTTCTTTGTTTTCTTCAAGTTGTTTAATGTCTGATTCATGCTCCTTCATGATTTCACGGTCAGCTTGTACGAACGTAGATACCGCGCTTACCCGATTTATAAAATCGTTAAAGCTTTTGGCACCGAGCAACACGTCTACATAACTAACCACTCCACCACTTTGCTGGAGGCTGCGCATCCGCTCTTTAATAAGCTCGTCCCGCTTGTGAATACGTTCCTCAAGAATCTTCATTTCTGCTTCTAGTCGTTCAATTTCTTCTTTCGTTTCTTGAATTTGTGCTTTTGTACCATCAATTTTACTGCGCGTTTCACTTACGGCAGCATCAAGTCGTTTAATTTCCTGTTCAACACCGACTTTTTGTTGTTTAATTTCGCCAATTTTTTCTTCTTTTTGAGTAATTTCAGACTCTAGCTCAGATTTCTTTTCCTGAACTTCTTTCTTTTCATTTTCTAGCTGTTCATTTTTTTGAATCGCTAATGCAGTATTAGGCATGGCCGTCAATAAACTTCCGAGTCCTATTGATATACCTACTCCAACCATTAGAAGTTTGCGCTTCAACGAAATAGCATCCCCCTTCTACCAACCTAGCAATCTATCATTTTAATGTGTGATAAACATATTCTTCTTTCACCACATCTATCATATTTTGCTATATATTCTCATGTTTTGTATTATAACATAAAAATTTGTCTTAAAACGTCAAAGTAATATTACAAATATATTTCACATTCTATTGAAAACACTGGATTCAGGAAAGATTTTTCGACAAACAAAAGAGACGCACTGACTGTATCTCAAAATAAAAAAACTCGCCTTATTAGACGAGTTTCCTATCATTCTCCGAACATTTATTTAAGACGTTTGCCAGAGCGTAATATGGATCTTTCCACTAGTACATTCATTGCGTCAATACTATACTTCGCAGCATGATTATTTAATTTTATACAAGATAATTCCGTACACGCCAAAATGACTATTTTGCACTTTTCTTTTTCAACAAGATGCATGATCAATTCTTCAAGCTCACTCGAATCAACGTCAAGGTCACTTTTGACATTATTATAAATAATATCCATAACCTTTTCTTGTAAGCTATCATTCGGGGCATGAAGAGTTAGGTTATACTTTTTACAAACATCCGCATAGATTCCGCTCTGAATTGTCCCATTTGTCGCAAGAATACCAATCCTCGTACCTTCCCCAAACCTTTCATGGATATCCTTAATGGTCTCTTCGACCATGTTGATAATCGGGATCTTTGTCATCTTTTGCAGCTCATCGTAAAAATAATGAGAAGTGTTACAAGGAATGGCAATGTTTGCGACCCCTGCTGCTTCTAGCAGCTTGAAATCCTGTTTGACGTCGTTTAAGAACGTTTCACCTGTATTTGTAAGAATGGCATGGGTTCGGTCTGGAAGGGATGCATGATTAAGTATGACCATATTGAGATGGTCTTGGTCCTTATGAGCATCTGTTCGATTAACAATTTTATCAAAGAAAACAGAGGTTGCCTTTGGACCCATGCCACCAATAATACCTAATGATTTTTGCTCCATGTTAACACCTATTTCCTAATTACTTTACTGTCATTGCATGACTCCCTAAGTCCTCATAGCTTGCAAAAAATGCATCTGCCTCATAGGTGATTTGTCCTTGCAATGGATCCATAACATGCACCTTGTCACCTATATAGCCATTTAGGACAACTGAGTGTAAATTTGTCGGTGCATTGAACTCTGTGTTTGTGTCATTAATATTCCAAGAATAATTCACTTTTTTCTCAGTTAAGTCTAAAGTTACCCAAATCACTACAGGGTTCCCCTCTTCAAGTTCCATCATGATTTCCTCACGAGAACTCCCACTTAAGTCTACTGGTTCTAACTTGGCTCCTACCTCATCTATGTAAGCTTGAGCTGCCTTTACAATCGGGGGCGCGTAGGAAAAGAATCCACTCCATTGCCGTGGGTTTCCGGCATATGCCTTACTCGGATCTGGTCCATACAATACATTGTTGACCGTTTTAAAAGGCTCCTTCGGCAAATAGTTATCAGCCAGGTCTAATTTAGAAACGTTATAGCCATTAAAATTTAAAATAGAAGTTAACGAAGTAATTTCACAGCCGTTCGGTAATTCCGGTAACTGGAGTACCTTTTCAACCGGAATAAATACCTCAATTTTACCATTCAATACTTCTCGATATGGATTCGCCTCCTGGGCATACACAGTTGTAAGCCCAGAAAACACACCATCAGTTCCAGAAATCACACTTCTAGCAATTCCCTTAACGGTTTCAACATTCACTAATAAATAAATGACACATATGAGATTCAAAAATAATAATCCCGTTACTATTTTTTTCACTTCTATCTGCCCCTCCCCCCACTCTTAACGTGGGTTCCTTCTGCTGAAATAAAGTTAGACAATTACTAGAAACCATTTATATGTGAAAAAACTGATTTTATAACTCGACGAAAAATTTCTTATACCATACAAGGAATACATAAACCGTATAGATGTTTCTTGCGTAGTTATGTTTTCCTTGGTAATGATCATTAAGGTATCTCATAAGTTCTTCTGTTTGGAAGAATTCTTTTGCAATATCGGATTCGAACATTTCTTTTACAATGTTGTAGTATTTCTCTTCACGGAGCCAGTGTCTCATTGGAACTGGGAATCCTACTTTTTCGCGCTTTGCCCATTCCTCAGGTAGCACTTTTTCTGATGCAGCACGAAGAGCATATTTGGTATCAATATCATTCACACGTAAATCACTAGGGATGTGAGAAGCCATTGACATGACTTCTTTATCTAAAAATGGTACCCGTAATTCAATGGAGTGTGCCATACTCATTTTGTCTGCTTTTAAGAGGATATCCCCTGGCAGCCAAAGCTTCAGGTCAAGATATTGCATTTTTGTAACATCATCTTTCCCCTTAACCTTATCATATACTTTTTTCGTAATATTTTGTACAGAAGGGCCTGTTTGATATTCATCTTTTAGGACTTTTCGAGCATCTTCTTCCTCAAATATTCTAGCTTGACCGATGAATTTTTCCTCAACCGGTTGGCCACCCTTTACAAGGAAGTTCGTGATTTTATTTTGCGGTAGCGCAGCACTGATTCCGGAAATCATACGTCGAATTCCATATGGAATCTTTTCGTATTTTTCTAGCTTTCCAGACTTTTGGTACCATGCATAGCCACCAAAAATTTCATCTGCCCCTTCACCAGAAAGAACAACCGTTACGTGCTCACTTGCTAATTTTGATAAAAAGTATAATGGAACGGATGATAGGTTTGATTGCGGCTCATCCATGTGATATTGGATAGTAGGCAGCATTTCAAACGCCTGATCTGCCGTCATCAATTCTTTATAGTTCTCAATTTCAAGGATATCGGATAAATCCTTTGCTAAGTTCGTTTCATTGAAGATTCCCTCGTGATCCTGGAATCCTACAGAAAATGTTTTATTTGGCATTAATAAAGCCGTGATATAACTTGAATCAACCCCACCTGAAAGGAAGGAACCAACCTTTACATCACTAATTTTATGGTAATTGACCGATTCCTTTAAGGTATTGTTAATTTCTTCAATATAATGGTCAAGCCCTTTATCATCGGCGTTAAAATCAATATCCCAATAAGGCTTGATTTCGATATTTCCTTTTTTGTAGAGCATGTAATGACCAGGCTTTAATTTATAGACACCTTTGAAAAAGGTCTCATCAAGCACTGAATATTGGAAAGTTAAATAAGGCTTGATCGCATCTTTATTTAACTCCTTCTTAAAAGCTGGCTGTTTTAAAAATGACTTAATTTCAGATCCGAAGATAAGAGAGTTATCTGTTGTATTTTGCGTATAGTATAAAGGCTTTATCCCAAAGAAATCACGTGCTAAAAACATGGACTCATTGTTCTTATCCCAAATCGCAAATGCAAACATCCCACGAACCTTTTGTAAAAGGTCCACTCCATATTCCTCATATGCATGAACGACAACTTCACTGTCAGAATCACATTTAAAAATATGCCCTTTTTCAATAAGATCCTCGCGAAGCTCTTGATAGTTGTAGATTTCACCATTGAAAACTAAAACACAGCTACCATCTTCATTGAGCATAGGCTGGTTCCCTTCTTCAGATAAATCAATAATGCTTAGGCGGCGAAAGCCTAAGGTTGCTTGATCATCAGAAAAATAGTTGCCACTATCAGGACCTCTATGAATAATGGTGTCCATCATATCATTTATTACTTGTACTTTATCTATTTCAAGCTTTGAATCAGCAAAACCAACGAAACCACACATAGTTTTATCACCTTTTTATTTTTATAAATTTTCTAGTTGACTGTAATTTGAGTTTGTTTTTTCGTATATTAGCTAGTAGTTCGTTCACAATTTCTTTTTCATTAAACGGAATTTCCTTGTTGCCAATTACTTGTGCAGTTTCATGGCCTTTTCCAGCTAGAAGGATAACGTCTCCCTCTTGACTGTTTTCAATTGCATATTTAATCGCTTCTCTACGATCAATTTCTACATGATATTTGCCGTCTACCTCATTCATGGATTCTACGATTTCTTTCGCGATCACATTTGGATCTTGTTCCTTTGGATTATCTGAGGTGACAATCGATAAATCAGCATATGTAGCTGCAACTTTTCCCATCGCTCTTCTTTTAGCACTTCCATCTTTTCCAGGTGCTGCATACACACCAAAGACTACAATCAGTCTTCCTTTCGTATAAGGTCTTAAAGTGGAGAGTGCTTTTTCCAAACCATCTTCTGTGTGAGCAAAATCGACAACGACCTTTCTACCTTTATCTTGGTAGATGACCTCAAGCCTTCCTCTTATTCCTTTTACATCATTTATTCCTTCTTTAATGTCTTCCAAAGAAATCTGATTTGCATACGCGGAAGCGATAGCTGCTAAACTATTATAAACATAAATGACCCCAGGTATATTGACCCTTATGTTCACTGAACCAGTTGGAGTATTTAATTGATACGTACTGTAATCTGCATAAAAATGAAGATCCGTTGGGTAAATATCTGCTTTCTGATTGATACCATATGTAAGAATGGATTTGTTCGAGTCCTTTGCCCTATCGATAAGTCTTCTTCCATATGGATCGTCTACATTTATCACTAAATGTTCCTGAGCTAAATCAAAAAGCTTTGCTTTCGCGTTAAAATATTCTTCCATATTTTTATGAAGTTCTAAGTGATCAGGCGTTAAATTCGTAAAGATAGCCGTATTAAAATCACAATAGGCGACACGATTTAAGTCTAAAGCGTGAGAGGAAACTTCCATGATGCAATCTTCAATACCTTCATCTACCATTTTTGAAAAAATGCCCTGTAAATTTAACGATTCTGGAGTCGTATTTTTATTTTCAAAATGTCTATTGTTTATTATAGTACCCATTGTTCCAATCAGACCAATGGTTTTTTTTGCCTGTTCAAAGATCGATTTCACAAAATAGGTTGTTGATGTTTTCCCATTCGTCCCTGTAATCCCAATCAAATTTAATTTTTCAGTAGGATTATCATAAAAGTTAGCAGATAACCTAGCTAATGCTAATCTTGTATCCGAAACCTTGATGATTGTCACATAGTCCTCAACCCATATATCTCTTTCAACTATAATGACAGCTGCGCCTTTCATTATGGCATTTTCAATATAATCATGTCCATCAACTGTGAATCCAGAAATGGCAACAAAAACACCGTTCGCTGTTACTTCCCTTGAATCATAAGCGATAGAGGTCACATCTACATCAAGGCTTCCCTTTATTTCGGTATAATCCAGATTACGTAAAATTGATTTTAATTGCATTGTTATCCACTCCAAATTAATGACCTAAACTTAACAGCACTATTTTTTTATTTTCTTTAATAGCTTTTTGGAAATGATGCCGGCATATGAAAACGCAGGCTTCGGATCCTTCCAATCCCATATCGCATATGCCTTCGGTTTAAGGAATGATTTCATAACCTGTGACATCGTTAATTGACCCGTTTTTAAATAACCTTTTATCGCATAGAAGTCTTCATACGCATACCAAAAGACTAGGTTTGTATCATATTCAATCGCCTTTGGTGGTAATGGGTTACCTGTTAGTTCCCGATATGTAATGTATGGGAAATTAAGTCCTACTTTGTAGAGCATACTATTCAAATTAGTAATCCTTACATTTAATTCAATCAAGTAATACTGACCTGTCTCTGAGTCCTTTTTAAATTCTATTTCTACAAAGCCTTTGAATCCAATTGCTTCTAAAAACTTAGAACCAATTTCATAAAGCTCTGGTACGTACTTTTGTCCAGTGTACACGGATGCACCAAAATTGATAGGATATTGACGGTATTTCTGACAGGTCATCCAGTGCGTTACTTTGGCTTCTTGATTCAAATACGCATCAAATGTATACATATGATCATCAAAGCCAGGAATGATTCGTTGGACGATGACTTCTTGATTCGCATCTTTTGCTTTTTGTAATGCCTCATCCAATTCCTGACGGTTGTTTACCTTGAATAACTTCCTACGGAAAATCGATACAAACGTAGGAGAATCAGTAGGTTTTACTAAACATGGAAATTTAATATTTTCTTCTATTTTTTCATAAAAGTTTTCTTCCCCGAGATGAACAGTTTCCGGTACCGCAACTCCGTGTTCTACGGCCAATTTATGTAATTCATCCTTATCCATTGTTTTTGTATAGAGTCCTTGCTCCGTTTGAGGGATGAGATAGAATTCTTTTAGTTCATCTAAATATTCGTCTATCACTTCTACATAGGAGTCATGACATGGAATTAACACCGGTTTTGCCGTTTGCTTTCTTGAATATTCCTTTAAAAAGGCAATAAATTGTTCCTTTTCTTTTCGATAATGGGGTGCAATTACACGCTCCGAGCAATATTTCGACTCTGCTCCGTACGTATTTTCATAGGAATAATCTACGGCTACCGTATGTATCCCTTCTCTACCCAAACATCTCATTGTGCTTAAGCCTATATAATAATTGTTTCCTAAAACAACTGCTTTATTGTTCATTCGTTACCAGACTCCTTGATTTGCTTTCCTAATTTGACTCTTTGTCTAATATTACAATATTGACACAGAATAAGGGGTGTTTCAAGATGAAATACACCTTTATCCCGCTTGTTATTAAGCTGTAACAATTGAAAAATTAAAAACAAAAAATAGAGTACAGTATACATATTTTCGTACTCTAATCCCTTTTTTCGACGCATTTCCCCATTTTTAGTAGATTTGTCATCTTTGTTCTATTATATACTAATTCCGTAGCGTCACTCTTTTATTCCTTAATCGGAAAGCAGAATGTCTGATTACTTGAGCCTGAGCCAGAATAAGTTCGTTCCACATATTGAATTTCTTTATCCGACATTAATAATACGGTAGAGCTTCTCGTCCCATACCCAATTGTTTGAATAAATAATGAAGAAAGAATTCGTTCCCATTCGAGTGAAACGCCTGTATTAGGGAGAAAATTATCATGTGGACGATCTGTGTTTTGAAGTAATTCTAATAGGTTCTCCACTAAATCGTCTCCCTTTAAAATGGTAGAAAGCCCTTCTTTTCCTTTTTTCACTTTCGGCCAGTTTGTATCGAGCAAATGGTTGCTAAGCCCATGGATACCTGGTTTTACTTTTTTAACACTCTTTCCAACATTCGAATAATAATAGAGGTTATCCAGTTCACCCACTAATAGATTATATCCTGGATACTGAGAGTTCGTCTTCTCTAGCTGCTTCATATATTCTGCAATGGCTCCATTGTAGGTAAGCGCATCTTTTACGAGTTTCCCTCTCGATTGTTTGCCCTCTACCATCTCATTGGGTTCGCGATAGTTTGTTAAGGCAGCAAAACGACCAAATGTAGTAACCCCCATCCAGGTTCCCATTTTTTCAAGGTCTCTTCCAGCTAATAGAGTAGGTTCATCCTCCCAGAAGTGTATCGGAGCTGTTGGTCGCTGAAGAAACTCATCCCGGTTTGCCGCAACAATTAATTTATAGACCGGATGTGCTTGGTAGGCGAACAAAATTAAACACATTATAGCCACCGCCTTTTTTACAAATTATAGCATTTGTACCCTGTTGGCGTAAAAACTTAGGACTGGCTAATGTTCCTTTACACAAAAAAGCAAGGGTACACACCCCTGCTTATATGACGATTCTACTTCATTTAAGGTTACATTTTTTAGCTAAATATCCATTCGTACTTTCTTATGAACCTACTGTTTTTGAAGTTCACGAGCCTTTAGTTCTCTTCTTAAAATTTTCCCGCTAATCTTTGTTTTCGGAAGTTCATCCAGCACTTCGATTTCCCTTGGTGCAGCATGAGCGGCAAGATGTTGTTTCACAAATACGCGAATATTCTCCAATAAATCTGCTGATGGACGATAGCCTTTCTTTAACACAATAAACGCCTTTACAATTTCTCCTCTTAATGTGTCAGGCTTTCCAATGACACCCGCTTCAGCCACCGCTTCATGTTCAATCAACTTGCTTTCGACCTCAAACGGACCGATGCGTTCACCTGATGAATTAATCATATCATCGCTTCGCCCTTGGAAGAACACATATCCATCCTTATCTAAAATAGCCAAATCACCAGAGATATACCAACCATTTAAAAAATAGGAATGGTATTTCTCTTCATTTTTCCATACTTCTCTCATGATGGATGGCCAGGACGCCTTGATACCTAGATGACCAACCTCCCCATTAGGAAGTGAATTTCCATCATCATCTAATACCGCTACCTCAATTCCAGGAATGGGTCTACCCATCGAGCCTGGTTTAATAATCTCTGATGGCAGATTGACAATTAATTGCGCTCCAGTTTCCGTCATCCACCAAGTATCATGAATTCTTTTCCCTAATGCGTCCATTCCCCAAACAATGACCTCAGGATTCAATGGTTCACCCACACTTAAAATATGGCGTAGGGAACGAAGATTATATTTTTTAAGTACTTCATTTCCTTCCGCTTTCAGCATTCTAAATGCTGTGGGAGCACTATACCAAACCGTCACACCTGTTTTTTCAATTGTTGAATACCAGGAATCGGCATTAAATCTCCCCCCATTGACCACAATTGTTGCGCGATTTAGCCAAGGTGCAAAGATTCCATACACGGTTCCTGTTACCCATCCAGGGTGTGCTGTGCACCAATAAACATCATCCTCTTTTAAATCAAGGACCCACTTTCCCGTTTGGTACTGCTGAATCATAGCGCGATGTGCGTGTACAATTCCCTTCGGTTTTCCTGTTGAACCACTCGTATAATGAATATTAAGCCGAGCCTCAAGGTCCACCCATTCAATACTATTATTCTCGCTTGGAGTTTCTGCTAATACCTCTACAAGCGAGATTTCATTTTCTTCACACTTTTCTGGTCCTTCCGTAATGAACACCTTTTCTAATGAAGGCAATTGTTGTTTAGGAACTCTTTTCACCAACTCGGAATCCGTGATTAAAAAGCGCCCCTCACAGTCAGAAATCCTGTCCTTAACTGCATCCTCCATGAATGCTTCAAACAGTGGGCCTGCAATAGCCCCTAACTTAATTGCCGCAATCATCGCAATATAGATTTCCGGATTTTTCGGTAAAAAGATAAAGACGATATCTCCCTTTTTCACTCCATACTTTTTCAATACGGTTGCTAGGTGGTCAGACTTATCTTTTATCTCTTTAAATGTAAAGATTTGTTCCTCTTCTTCATTTATATAGTGAAGAGCAATTTTGTCTCCATACCCCTCTGAAACATGGCGATCGATGCATTCATATGCCATATTCACTTGCCCTGTTTCATACCAGCTAAATTCCTGTCGAACCTCTTCCCATGAAAAATTACCGCGAACCTTATCATAATTGTGAAGATTAAAATCTCCTTCAAAAGGTTTTATGAAATCTAATTCTTTTGTTGTCAATTCATCTATCCCCTTTCGCTAACTTAAGAGTTCCAATATTTCCGCCTTCAATTGTGCTAGCTTTACATCCCCTCGAGACCTTGGCTTTGGTTCATCAATTTGAATCGATTGATAGACTTCGCCAGGCTGGCCTTTTAAAACAATAATACGATCACATAAATAAAGGGCTTCATCGATATCATGAGTCACTAAAATCATCGTGGATCTGTATGTATTCCAAATGGTCAACAACAAATCCTGGAGTTGCATTTTCGTAAAAGCATCAAGTGCGCTAAACGGCTCATCTAAAAGCAACACTTCTGGTGCTGTAATTAGCGCCCGAGCAATCGAGACTCGTTGCGCCATCCCGCCGGATATATCCTTTGGATAATGACTTTCAAAGCCCTCTAATCCAACTAGTTTTATATAGTCCTGTGCCTTTTCAAGTTTTTGACTATCACTTTTTAAACCAAATGAAATATTTTCAATTACTTTCAACCATGGCATTAAACGCGATTCCTGAAAAATAACGCCTACTTTTTCATGAACAGATGTGATTCTGTCACCGCTGATTTCAACTGAACCTGTGTAATCGGGGTCTAATCCAGATAAGACCCGCAATAAGGTACTTTTTCCACAACCGCTCGTACCTAAAACACCAATTATTTCACCTTGTTTTGTTTCAAAGCTGATATTTCTAAACCCCGTCGCACCGTTCGAAAAGGTTCGTGAAACATTTTGAACTGCCAGCATTCTTTTTCATCCTTTCACGCCTTTTTTACATAACTATCTTGCCAATGAAGTGTTTTTTCCTCTGTTTTCTTCAAAATGGAGTCCGATATTTTACCTAGAATCGCAAATAGTACAATACTAGCAATGACCGTTTCTGGAGAATAGGAGTTTTGACCAACGACAAGCAAATACCCAATCCCCTGACTAGCCCCCATTAGTTCAGCCGCAACGACAAACATCCATCCCAGTCCTAGCCCGCTTCGAATCCCCACTAAAAAAGAGGGAAGGGATGCAGGCAAGATGACTTTTCTAATTAAATCGAACGTAGAGAAGTTATAAATTTTTCCTACTTCAATCAGCTTTCGGTCAACACCCTGAATGCCAGACACGATGTTTAAATAAACCGGAAAAAATACTCCTACCGCAATTAGTGTAATTTTTGATGGTTCAGCAATTCCCATCCAAAGGATAAAAAGGGGAACCCATGCTAGTGATGGAATCGAACGGAACGCTTGAAGCATTGGATCTAATAAAGCTTCCGCAATTCGAAAATAGCCAACCAATGAACCAAATAGTACAGCAGCTACTACCCCGATAAGAAAACCAAAAAAGATTCGATATAAAGTAATTCCAATGTGGCCCCAAAGACTTCCATCTCCAGCAAATTCAAATATTTTTGCCAGGATGACCGTTGGTGCAGGCATTAGATGCGCTTCAAGGACACCTATATAACTTAAATACTGCCAAACCACTAACAAAATGGCAGGTATAATACTTCCAAGGAGAACAATTTTTACATTTTTCGGTAAAACAAACTGAGTTTTCGACTTTATTATTTGTCTCGATACCGCTTCGCCTTTTATGTTCATAATGCCTCCTCTTATTGCTTTATTACTTTTTTCGCAAATGCCGGATTAATCAATTCTTGAACCAATTTTTCTAATTCGACGTCTTTTTTGATAATACTCTGTGCTTGGAGAACCTTACCCGCTTCCGTTAAAGCCTCAATTTGTGCTTCACCAGGCACTGGATTAGAAAAATCATTACGTTCATTTAATTGCTTATTTGCTACTTCAATATCAATATTTGCGGATTTTGCTAGGATTTCCGCAGCTTCTTCCGGATTTTCTTGCACCCATGTACGAGCCTTTTCGTAAACTTCGATGACCTTTTCGACATATTCAGGGTATTTCTCAGCAAATTCCGAACGTACATTTAAGGTCCCATACGTATTAAAATCAGCGTTGCGATAGAAAAGCTTCGCATCTGTTTCCAATTCAACCCTTGCCATGTGAGGATCTAATCCAGACCATGCATCTACCTGACCAGATGTTAAAGCACTCGCTCCATCCCCATGCTGCAGATTCACAATCTCAACATCTGAAGGACTTAGCCCTTCCTCATTTAAGGCACGCAATAGAAAAATATAAGGGTCAGTCCCGATTGTTGCAGCGACCTTTTTCCCTTTTAAATCACTTACACTTTGAATCTTTGAATCTTTATTTGCCACTAATGCTGTCCACTCTGGCTTTGAATAAATATAAACAGCTTCAATCGGTGCACCATTTGCTTTAGCCATTAAAGCAGCGGCCCCTGCGGATGAACCAAAGTCTGCACTTCCACTATTCAAAAACTCAAGTGCTTTATTGCTTCCTTGGCTAAGAACAAACTCAACCTTAATACCCTCTTCCTCGAATGCCTTTTCTGCCCAACCAAACTCTTTTAATACAAGACTTGTTGGCGAGTAAAAAGCATAATCCAAGACAATCTTCTCTGGTTTTTCATTCCCTTCACTAGCTTTACCTGTGGTATTAGAACAACCTACTATTCCGATAAATAACAAAGCAGTAATCAAAACGGCACTTATTTTCTTCATTTTTTCCCTCTCCCTTTCTACTAATATCCCAATCGGAAAACTGAGAATTATACCAATGTAACTCCAAACCTTAATCCCCATTACGATAGAAAAAGCCCTCTTCAGTAAGAAGAGGGCTTTTTCCTCCTCTTATCTTTCAGGTAATCAAACCTGATGGATTTAGCACCTTTTCAAGGATCACCTTGATGGTTGCCGGGTTTCGTAGGGCCATGTCCCTCCACCGCTCTGGATAAGAGTTCTTTATTCAATTAGTACGTCTCTGTTTTGCTTTATAAAAGGATTATAGTATGTGAAAAATCAAAAGTCAAACACTTTTAAAAATATTTTATTTTATTTGAATATTATTTTAGGTTTTAATCAATCCCCTTATCCCTATGTTTTATCTACTAAAATTAGACCTAAAAATCATTTGTGTCTTATTTGTGAAGCCTATTGCTTTTATTGTAAATCCGATGTATATTAAGAGTGTAGAAAGTTAGTGAAAAACTTCACAAACTAACTACTAAAGCTGGCAGCTAACGCACTCATATTTTTTTACAACAACTTGTGAAGTGTTTCACAAATTAATTATAAGGGGAGATTAAGATGAGAGCATTCTTAAAAGGACCTAAAATGGCAGTTATTTGGACAGTATTACGTGTATGGTTAGGAATTCAATGGATAGAAGCTGGTTTTCATAAAATAACAGCAGGCGGATTTGATGCAGGTGGTTTTGTCCAAGGTGCCATCGCAAATGCAGGTGGAGATCACCCAGCAGTACAAGGCTGGTATGCAGCATTCCTTGAAGGATTTGCCGTACCAAACATTGAGTTATTCAACGTACTCATTCCTTGGGGCGAATTCTTAGTAGGACTTGGTTTAATTGTAGGTTTCGCAACCATCCCAGCATTGCTTGCAGGTGCATTCATGAACCTTAACTTCTTACTTGCTGGTACAACAAGCACCAACCCAACTCTTTACACAGTAGCAATCATTCTCTTATTCGCAGGCGCTGCAACTTACTACTACGGTGTAGACAGATTCGCAGTACCTTACCTTACAAAACGAATTAACGACAAAAAAGCGACAAAAACAGCGACAAACGTAGCGTAACGTAAGAAAGTGTTCCTCCTTCACTAGGGGGAACACTTTTTATGTTTACTCATCATCAATTTCTCCGTCACCTATTTCATCCTCTTCTTCGATTTCCTCAACGTCTTCGCCCTCTTCTGGCATTTCGTCATCACCACATCCCATTAAAAAAAACATTGGGAATGATAGTAATAACAGCAATAGCAACCGTTTCATCACAAAACCTCCTTTTTTCTAGACTTTCCATTCACTATGGAAATATGTAGACTAGAAAGAGGAAACAGTATTAACAGTTCTAAAAAATTGGAGGTAAGTCAGCTATGCGAAAAGTAAAACTTGGTACTAGCTCATTAGAAGTACCTGTTGTTGGGGTAGGCTGTATGAGAATTAACTCTCTAGAAAAGCCTGAGGCAGAAAAGTTTGTACAAACGGCATTATATATCGGAGCAAATTTCTTTGATCACGCTGATATCTACGGTGGTGGTACTTGCGAGGAAATTTTTGCGGATGCGATACATATGAATGATGACGTGAGGGAAAAAATCATTCTTCAATCGAAATGCGGCATTCGAAAGGGAATGTTTGATTTTTCAAAGGAGCATATCCTCAATTCTGTTGATGGCATCTTAAAACGTCTCAAAACGGACTATCTTGATGTTCTCCTTTTACATCGTCCGGATGCACTCGTTGAGCCTGAAGAGGTTGCAGAAGCATTCGATGTGTTGGAATCCTCAGGGAAGGTTCGTCATTTTGGAGTATCCAACCAAAAACCAATGCAAATTCAATTGCTAAAAAAATATGTGAAACAACCAATTGTTGCGAATCAATTGCAATTAAGCATCCCGAATGCTCATATGATTGCGAATGGGGTCTCTTCAAATATGCAAATTGATCAATCTATTAATCGCGATGGAGATGTGCTCGATTTTTGCCGATTAAATGATATTACGATTCAACCTTGGTCACCATTCCAGTATGGTTACTTCGAAGGTCCGTTTCTTGGGAATGAAAAATGCCCAGAATTAAATCAAAAAATTGATGAAATCGCTGAAAAATATGGTGTATCCAATACAACGATAGCGATCGCATGGCTATTACGTCATCCAGCCAACATGCAGCCAATTATCGGAACTATGAATATTGACCGCTTAAAGGATTCTGTGAAAGCAAGTGAAGTTCAGTTAACCCGTGAAGATTGGTACAGCATTTTTCTAGCTGCAGGTTATCTTCTTCCATAACAGAAAGAGGCACCTAAAAGGTGCCTCTTTGCTTAGTTTTCTGAAAATCCTGTAGCAATGACGGTTACAATTATTTCATCTTTTAAATTATCATTAATGACCGAACCAAAAATCATATTTAAATCCTCATGTGTTGCAGACGATATCACATCTGCCGCTTCCTGAATCTCAAATAAGCTTAGGTTTCTACCACCGGTAATATTTAAAATCACACCACGCGCGCCACTTATCGATGTTTCAAGAAGTGGACTATTGATTGCTTTATGTGCTGCCTCAACCGCACGCCCATCCCCTTTTGCCATTCCAATCCCCATTAGAGCCGTTCCTCTATGGGACATAACTGTTTTTACATCGGCAAAATCCAAGTTAATTAAACCAGGGACAGCAATTAAATCGGAAATCCCTTGAACCCCGCGAAGAAGTACATTATCGGCTTCTCTGAATGCTTCTATCATCGGTGTACGCTTATCAACAATCTCCAATAATTTCTCATTCGGGATGATGATTAAGGTATCCACTGCCGCCTTCATTGCATCAATTCCTGCATCTGCATTGACAGCGCGTTTACGGCCTTCAAATCGAAATGGTCTTGTTACTACACCGATTGTCAAAGAACCTAATTCCTTTGCGATTCTTGCAATTTCCGGTGCTGCTCCAGTTCCAGTGCCGCCGCCCATTCCAGCAGTCACAAAAACCATATCGGCCCCTCTTAAAGCATCCTCAAGTTCTTTTTCACTCTCTTCAACGGCTTTCATCCCAATTTGCGGATTTGCTCCCGCTCCAAGACCACGCGTTAATGATGCACCAATTTGAATGGTGACCTCTGCTTTTGATTGATTGAGGGCTTGTCCGTCCGTATTCACCGCAATGAATTCAACACCTTCTACCCCTGCTTCTATCATTCGATTGACAGCATTATTCCCACCGCCGCCAACACCTACTACTTTTATTCTTGCAAATTGATCTATGTATGGTTCAAACTCGAGCATAATTTTTCCTCCTTACCGTCCAATGCCAACCCCCAAGAAGAAGTCGGATTAATACTATATGTTTCGTAGTAACACTTCGCTTTCTGTCATAATTATCCTCTAAAAATCGAAAAGAAACCACACCAAATACCCAAATCGCATAATATTAAATTTGTTTTACAAACTAATAACAATACATGACGAAAGGAAACGAGCTATGAAAATTAGGATTGCCTTGATAATCGGAGTTATTTTCTTATTTTCACCAATTTATACAAGTGCAGACAGTTATGAAAATACTTACGTCATTCAAGCAGGTGATACATTACCAGGCGTCGCAAAAAGATTTCATACCACAGTTGATGATTTAAAAGTCACCAACGGGCTTCAATCAGATTTATTAGTTGTCGGGCAAAAGCTTTGGGTTCCTTTTTCCTATGAAGTAGCATCTGGAGATACCTTAAAGGAGATAGCCGCTCGGTTCCATTCAACTCCTGAGCAAATTAAAAGAACAAATGGACTTTCAGGCGAGCAAGTTGTACCTGGGCAAGTATTAAAAATTGTCCCGAAAAAGATGAACATGCATGGGGAACATCTTTTAATGACCAAAGAAGAGTTTAAGGATTGGATCATGAATCAGAAGATTAAACGAAAAATAACCCTCATCCAACAACATCACACATGGGTGCCTGATTATAGTCGATTTAATGGATCTAACCATTTCGTACTTCTTACAGGAATGGAAAATTACCATAAAAACACAATGGGGTGGAAGCATATCGCCCAAAACATTACGACCTTTCCAGATGGGAAGGTTGCTGTCTCACGGCCACTCTATATTGCACCTGAAGGCACCATTGGTAACAAGGCCAACTCTGTCGGAATTGCAATTGAACACCTTGGAAATTTTGATATCGGTCACGATGTCATGACGAAAGAACACAGTGACACCATCATTTATGTCAATGCTGTTTTGAGCCTTAAATTTGGATTAACGCCTTCGATAGATAGCATCTCCTACCATCATTGGTGGGATTTGCGAAATGGAGAAAGGGTATTGGACAAAGGTCCTGACTATAATGTAAAGACCTGTCCAGGAACAGGATTTTTTGGAGGAAACTCCACAACAAGTGCACAAAAGTATTTATATCCACTCATCACCCGTAAAATGGACGAACTTCGAAAGGAAATGGACTAAAAATAATCCACTCATCCTAGATAAGGATGAGTGGAGCTGTTGTTTCCTTAATAAATCGAAATACTCTCTTTCTTAAAAAAGTCCGGTTGCTCCTTCTTAAATTCATATAAATGAGTGATCCCTTTTGTGATATGTTCATTTACAACTTCCTCTGCTGTTACTACGTCCTTGCTTTTTAACGCATTAAAAATGGATCTATGTTCATCTAAAACAGTATTCCATTCCGTAGCCTTTGTTGTGATCAAACGTAGCATTCTAACGCGTTTATACTGGCCATTCATTTGGTCAATCCCTTGCCAAATGCGGTCCATTCCTAACCCTTTATAGATAAGTTCATGAAATTCATCATCATGTGATAGAAAATCCTTATGATTTTCTTCCTTTAGAGCAATTTCTTGCATGGTTAAGCTTTTTTCTAACTTATATAATGTTTCAGAACTTAGTTTTTCCGTTGCCTCGCGAATAACTGCAAGCTCCACTGCTTTTCTCATGAATCTTGATTCCTCAATATTTTTCTCATCAATTAATGACACAAATGTCCCAATTTGTGGCCGTATATCAATTAAATCTTCCTTGGCAAGTTGCATAAGAGCTTCTCTAATTGGTGTTCGGCTAACATTAAGCTGGTTACCAATGTCACTTTCTGAAATGGGAATACCTGGTTTAAGCGATAAATCAATGATTTTATCATATAAATAGGAGTAGACAAACTCTCTTCTTGTACCCCCGCCATTTCGTCTAACTTCATTATATTTCATGGCAATATCTCCCTTGAACGAATACCACTTGCGAGCATTTTCCAGCATGTAGGTGATATATACTATTAATCTATTACAATTATTTTACACTAAAACGCTTACACGGAACAGCCCCGAAATGTAAAAAAGCCTTGGCATCCTAGCCAAGGCCCTATTCCTTAAATTATTGATGTAAAAACTTCACACATACTGGGTATGGAACTGTTATATCTGATTCAATGAAAGATAGTTTTCCGGTTTGTTCATTCCTTGCATATAACACAAGGTTGCTTGACTCTTGATTTGAGCCCACAATGAACTTCTCGCTTGGATCAAATACAAAATCACGTGGCCAGTCTCCTTCTGAAGAGGCCATTTGTACAAGTGTTAACTCACCTGTTTCTTCATTTACTTGGAAAACAGCAATGCTATTATGTCCACGGTTTCCAGCATATACAAATTTCCCATCCTTTGAAATATGAATCGCACTACCTTGACTGTTTTCCGTAAAATCACTAGGAATTGTTGAGATATATTGAAGCTCGGTAAAGCTTCCATTACTGCTGTCATAGGCTAAAGCAACAACTTCATTGCTGATTTCTGTCATAATGTAAGCAAATTTTCCATTTGGATGGAAGGCAATATGTCTTGGTCCACTTCCTGGTCGAACCGACAAACTGTTAACCTCTTTTAAAGCACCGTCTTTTACCTCATAGGTAATAAGCTTATCGATTCCTAAATCAATCGCCACAACATATTTTTCATCTGGAGTAAATCCTGAAAAATGAGTATGCGGTTTTTCTTGTCTTTCATGTGGTCCCGCGCCTACGTGTGCAACCACTGATTGGGAAGATTCAATGCTGCCAGTTTCACTATTCACTGAATACAACTCGATTGTACCTTTATGATAATTGCCTGTAACAACTTGGTTGTTTGCTTCGTTCACACTAACATGGCAAGGGGATGCCCCATCTGTAACATCGTTATTTAATAGTTTTAACCCACCTGTTTGACGATCGATCGAGTAAGCTGCAACGCCACCTGCTTCTCCATCCTTTACCACAGAGTAAAGAAAACGATTGTCCTGACTAACGGTTACATATGTAGGATTTCCTAATTCTGCTGCTAGTTTTACGTCTGTTATTTCTTGTTCATCTGTATCTAATGTAAAAGAATAAATTCCTTTGCTGTCCCCTTTTGTATAGGTCCCAACATATCCAATAAATTTACTCATTTGGTAAAACCCCTTTCGTCTATTTCGTAGAATAATATCGATTTGTAACTCGATGAATATGCACAGTTAGATAAACTTCTTCTTCCCTGGAAATCACCCAATCAAATTTTGTATTTAAATAGGTAGCAATCTTTTTCGTACAAGTATAAGCATCTTTATATTTAAGCTTTATTTGTTCATGGAAAAAGTCATCCATGGAATTAACCGGCTTTTCCTTACGCATATACCTCATTCCAAAGAAGCGAAGATGTGTTAAAAATCGTTCATAGTTAACAGAGGTCTCATCAAGCTCCATTTTATAGTGATGTTTCACAATATCTAAAATATCATTTACCATTTGTGCAATCTGAATAGCTGCTCCCATATTATCCCCTGAGAGCTGCCCGTTCACTAAATGCAAGGCAATGGATGCCGCCTCATCCTCATCAAGCTTTATACCCGTTTCATCTTCAATAATATCCAACGCTTTTAATGCAATTTGAAATTCCTGTTTGTAATATTTTCGGATTTCCCATAACAGGGCATTCTTCAATTGAATTCCTTGCTTATGTCTACTAATTGCAAAGCTAATGTGATCGGTTAAGGCAACATATAAATAGTCATCTAATTTATTCGGTAATTGGGTTTTGGCATAATCTAAAATTTTGGAAGATATACTTAAATAAAGTTCTGATATATCTTCAAGCAAATTGGCAAGCTTTTCGGAAATTCCATGCTTTTGTAATACAAAGGTTTTTTCAATTGTTGAGGGATCAATCGTGTCTCCTGATTTCCTTTGAAAGGCTAAGCCCTTGCCCATCGCAACAATTTCTTGCCCGATCTCATTTCTACACATCACAACATTGTTATTTAAAACCTTTTCAATTTTCACGCACCCACCCCTTCCATAGCCAAACAAAATTAAAAAAACCTATATTTGTATACAGAATACCACTGATGATAATCTACCACAAATATAGGTTTTTCCTACCGAACCTAACATCCATAAAACTATATTAATTGATTGTCTTGTCTATATCAAATAAATAGATTTGCCATACCCTCCTAATTCTAAGAGGATTTTTAAAGATTAAATTCCTTTAGCATCTCTTCTATCGCAAACGCTACGCCATCTTCTTCGTTTGTTTTTGTCGTATATTTACAAAGGTTTAAAATTTCCGGGTCAGCATTCCCCATCGCTACACCACGTCCCGCCATTTCGAGCATGCTTTTATCATTTAAATTATCACCCATTGACATGACATCCTTCATGTCAATTCCCATACTTTTTGCTAATTCCTGGAGAGCTAGCCCTTTTTTAGCCTCTGGATGGTTGAATTCAAGATTCAAATAGCCAGAAGACGTAATCACCACTCCCGCCTCATCTTTTAACTCATTATACACTTGCTGATAATTGTTTTCTTCTTCCGCGAAGCTTAACAATTTATAAATTTTTAGATCTTTCAATGCTTCCAATTGTTCATAGTCCTCAACAAACTGAACGCTCTCATCTTGGAAACGTTGTTCTATTTTTTGATTGATTTCCTCATCAGTCAAATAAGGATTCACCGTTTTCCACCATCTCGTCATTCGGTCGATAAACCTGTCTCTACCAAATGAAAATAAACCTTTGTTTGTAAAAAACTCCGTATACATCTCACCATTGTGACAAGCAGTGTGAACTTTTTTACAAATCGATTTATCCATTGGAATATCGCGTAAAACATTGCCATTTATATCAAATGAACTCGCACCGTTTAAGGTAATAATCGGACAAGCGATTCCTACTTCCTCAATAGGCATTTTGGCGGCATCATACGATCTTCCAGTTACAACGACAAATTTTACCCCTTTATCGATTGCCTTTTGAATCGCGCGTACATTTGCCTCGCTTACCTTACTATTTTCGTTTAAAAGAGTTCCATCCAAATCAGAAGCAATCAGTCTCATTTCCCAAATCCCTCTCTTTATTAAAATCAAAAAAACCTAAATAAACTGTCTCCCAAAACAGAAACACTTTACTTAGGTTTTGCCTGCTTTACCAGTAACAATCCTACATTCTATTATAACAAGATATATGATTATTACAAAGTTCACGATTCATAACATAAAAAAGCTACTTACGATATATCGCAAGTAGCCTTATCCCTTAATCTTCTATTGGTTCTGGATTTAGAACGCCATTTTTGATAATGCTGATTAAAAATCCAATTACCCCACCGATTATTGCTGGAACAATCCAACCTAACCCTACTGAATATAAAGGTAGAATAGATTCTAATAGATCATTAATTGCTGCAAATTTAACACCAGCTGCATTTAATCCATCATTCAAACTTAAGATAAATGTAACTAAAATACTTACTTGGTATACTTCTTTGCGACCTTTAAATAGAGGATGTAAGAATGTTAATACCATTAAACACATAGCTAATGGATAAAGTGCAACTAAAACAGGAATAGAGAAGCTAATAATTGAATTTAACCCAAAGTTAGAGATTACTGCACTAAATATTGTAAAGATAACTGCCCATTGCTTATAGGAAAGAGCAGGAATTAATTTAGAGAAATAAGCCGCACAAGATGTGATAAGTCCAATACTTGTTGTTAAACAAGCTGCCACAACGATTACAGCAAGAATGACTTTACCATACCAGCCAAAAAAATGCTGAGATGCAGCTGCTAATATAGAACCACCATTGTCTAATAATCCTAGTCCATCTACACTTGTTGCTCCCAAAAATGCAAGAGATGAGTAGATAACTGCTAATAATAAACCTGAAACTAGAGCAACTTTACCTGTTGAAACCATGATTTCCTTTTTAGATTTCGCACCGCGATCTTTCATTATATTAATAATGATAATTCCAAATACGAATGCTGCAAGTGCATCCATTGTGTTATAGCCTTCTTGGAAGCCTTTAAAGAAACTGTTTGTCATATACGCTTTTGTAGGTTCTTGAATGGCACCAATTGGGTTCACAAATGCAGCGATAATTAAAATGGCAATCACCACTAATAAAATCGGTGTTAACATTTTTCCGACAATATCAACAATCTTACTCGTTTTTAAAGAGAAGAATAATGTTACTCCAAAGAAAATAATTGTAAAAAGTAATAATGGCCAATAGCTTGATTGGTTCTCTAAGAATGGAACAATCCCGATCTCATAAGCAACCGTGTTTGTTCTTGGAATAGCGAATAAAGGACCAATTGTTAAATAGAGAGCTACGGTAAAGAAAATCCCATATAGTGGATTCACTCGCCCTGCTAATGATTCCAAATCACTTTTACCTGAGAAAGCTAAAGCCAATATACCAAGTACAGGTAATCCTACTCCTGTAATGATAAAACCAAGATTCGCTGTAAAAACATTGCTCCCAGCTAATTGACCTAATTGGACCGGGAAGATTAAATTCCCCGCTCCAAAAAATAACGCAAATAACATAAATCCTACCGCTATAATATTTCCAAATGAGTCTCTTGATGACATATCTATATCCTCCTAAAACACCCTAGACGTCTATTAATTCCGATAACATATCCAGAGCAAAAAATTATTCTAGTAAATTCGCTTGCTTACAAACCTTAATTTGATAGTCATTAATATATCACACAAAATATTCAAAAGCAACACTTTTCAGAAAATATAATTATATCAAAATATTATTTATAATAAATGTAAGCATTGGAATATAGTCCCATCGTACTACCAAGAACCAGAGGGACGGTTCCTTTGGTTCCCTTGTTCATTTTTAACTTAAATCACTTGAAGGAAACCCCACCTTTAATACAGAAGTAGTATAACCAAAAAGATGAAAGGGATGATCATATGAAGATTGCTGTCTTATCGGACATTCATGAGGGATTGAATCGGAAAAATACGGGGATGGATATCGTGTCCCAATTAAAAAAGTGGATTGAAATCAACTCACCCGAGGTTTTTATTATAAGTGGTGACATGACGGCTGGTCCTAAAAAAAGCCTTAATCTGTTGAATCATCTGCAAGAGGAATTCACTAAAATGAAACTATTATTCGTACACGGAAATCATGATATTTACCATGGAGACTCCAAATCTGCTTATGATATGCTGCTAGAATTTCCAGGCAATTTGGGAAATGGTCCAGTCGAATTGAATGACAGTTGGGTCGTAATTGGTGATGGGGGCTGGTATGACTATACCTTTGGAATCGAGGGTTATACGGAGGAACAGTTTTCAGTTGGAACATTTAATGATTTTACCTGGCCAGATAAAGCAAATGCACATTGGCCAAGTTCTGACCAATGTGAAACGAAACGGTACCTTGAAAAACTTGAAGGCTGGCTGAAAGATTTTCAAGGAAAAAAGATTATTATGGTGACACACGTCGTCCCTTTCCCACGATATATTCAAGTAAAGAACGAACCTAGTTGGGATTTCTTCAATGCCATGATGGGAAGTAAGCGTTTCGGTGAGTTAGCGGATAAATATCAAGTAAAAAAATATATTTTTGGACACATCCATACGAGATATCATGAGCATTATAATGGAATCGAAATAATATGCAATCCACTAGGGTATTACCCGCACGAGTGGAATTCAGCCAATGCCAAAGAAGAAATTTTTTCTACGATTAAGTTAATAGAAATTTAGTTAGTAGCCTGCATCAGTTAAATGATGCAGGTTTTGTTTTTCGCATAAGAACCACTCCCTTAGAACAAATTAAAAAAAATGGGTAACAAAAGGAGTGCTTATATGATAAAAAACAGCATCAGAGTCTTTATTGTTTTATGTTCGGTCGTCGCTGCCGTGTTACTTCCTAAAAAATCGTATATCAAATATTTACCTGTTACCTTATTTTCTTCTGTTGTTCTCATGTTTGAAGTCTTCTATTTTACGGTACATAAACTTTGGAAGGTAAAAGGCGGAGCCGGTGCCATGGTATGTGACGCCATGATATTTATGTTAGGTCCTTATGTTTTTGCGAATTTTTGGGTGTTCCATTTATCAAAGGGGAAATTCCTCCCGTACACCATCATTAACCTTATCGCAGATTGGATTTTCGCATTTCCACTCATTAAATTGCTAGGAAAGTTGCGATTTTTCAAATTGACTATTAGCTCAGCCCAACTTTTCACACTATTTTCCTTAAATGCTCTCATGAATTTCATCTTCAATACATTTTACGAGATATGCATCGCTCCAAGGCAAACAATGAGTTACCAAGAATATAGTGATGATGACTTAATTTGAACTAAGGATTAAAATCAAAAGAAAAAAGACCTTTTTAATTCATCTCCGAATTTAAAGGTCTCTTTTAAAGAATGCTTTAAAAAAGTGATTCAGTAATGTGTTACCTCACTACAGTACCGGCCCCACCTTCGCCAAATACCACGATGACCACACATGTCATCCACCTGTCTTTATTATAATTGACAGCGCTTTCATTTTCAATAAAAACAATTCCCTAAGATTCGACACAGGGGACCGCAGGGACGGTTCTTGTGGCCCCTCCATCGAATTCAACCTGTTTCCAAACTATTATGCATATGTGCTCGCCGTTCTTTGAACCACTGAAAGGTCCAAATTGAGAATCCTAGCCACGTGCCACTTGCAAAGTAACCACCTATTATATCAGTTGGGTAATGAACACCCAGATAAATTCGACTCATCCCAATTCCGAAAATCATCATTGCACTAAATAACACGAGTGCAGCTCTCCCCCACGATCCTGAAATATGGCGCCACGATAGGAACGTAATAATCCCATAAAGAGTAAAAGCACTCATTGCATGCCCACTCGGAAAGCTATAACCCGAAATTTCAATTAATCGGTGGAGATCTGGCCTAGCCCGCTTGAACAACTCCTTCAGTATAAAGTCCAAAATCGGTGACCCAACCATTACTCCTACAAACAAAATAAGCTCATAGCGGTGCTTCAATACTTTTAATAGAAAGAACAGGATAAAGATGGATAAAACTATAATAACAGGTGCTGAACCAATGAACGAAAGAAATTTCATAAGGAAGGTGAGCCACACGGACTCCAGCCCCTGAACTACTGCTATTACACGGCTATCGAACCGAATAATATCATGACCATGAACAAAATACGCCAACAGGCCAAACACGATAAGCGAAAATAGACAAAGAATAAAAGTAATTGATAATAGACTTTTTAATTTCATATATGGCACTTTCTTTCCCTTTGATACCTTTAGTATTTTTGAATGTATAAAGATTATACAAAATTGGCTACTCCTCAATCAGAACAACGGTGTGATAAAATAGAAGAACCGATATCGAAAAGGTTGTGTAATGTGTGAAGCGAATGCTTGCGATTAGTGATATTCACGGGGATATAGATAAATTCGAACGACTACTAGAGCTTGTACAATATAATCACAAGCATGATCAGCTATTGTTGTTAGGAGACTATGTAGACCGTGGTCCCAGGTCAAGGGCTGTTTTAGATAAAGTGATTCAATTACGAAATGAAGGCGCGATTGCATTAATTGGCAATCATGAGAAAATGATGTTAGAAGCTTTCCGCGCTGATTCAATGAGCGTTAAAAGATGGTTTTACAATGGCGGCATTAAAACCCTACAAAATTACGGGTACCACATTGAAAAAGATGATGCAAAATATTGGTACACAACTGAAGAAATGCCAAACCTTCTTCGAATAAATGAAGAAATCCGCCCCCACTTAAACATGTTAAAAGAACTTCCTTATTACTATGAAACAGATTCACATATATTTGTTCATGCAGGGATTCATCCGGAAACACCACTAGAATCAACAGACCCCCATCTACTCGTCTGGATTCGAGAGGAATTTCACAATGGATATTCTGGAGAAAAGACAGTCGTATTCGGTCACACCCCTACTAAATACTTACATAAAAGCAATGAAATGTATTTCGGTAAAAATAACATCATTGGCATTGATGGTGGCTGTGCATATGGTGGAAGGCTTTATTGCTATGATGCTAGCCATTCGGAAATTTATTATGTTGATTAAGAATCCGGGACGGTTCACGAGGGACCGAGAGAACCGTCCCTCTGGTTCCTGATGATCTCGACAAATTTAGTAGATGCAGGTGATAATGGAACATTTTTGACGTAGCAGATACCGATGCTTCGTTTTGGGATTTTTTCGTTGAGTACTACCTCGTGTAAGATGCCCTTCTTTAAATATTCCTGTGAAAACTCCTTGGTAACACAAGCAATTCCTAGATTGATTTTCGCGAACTCTAAAAGTAAATCATGAGAGCCAAGTTCAAATTCAGGGGAAATCCTTAAGCCCTTGGATAATAAAAACTCTTCCATATACTTTCGAGAAATGGATTTTGGTTCAAGAAAAATTAATGGATGCTTCATTAATTCCGTTACGCTCACTTCCTTTGGTAAGAGTGTTTTATACTTATTCCCATATACAAATATATCGTGAATATCCATGCATGGGATTTGAGCTAAGGTAGGCTCATCCACAGGGAAATTACAAATCGCAAGGTCAACCTCACCTAACTTCAATAAAGAAATCAACTCCTGGGTAGTCCCATTTTCAATTTTAAACTTGATATTTGGATATTCTGTGTGAAAGGATTCTAAATACGTTAGCAAAAAATACTTCGAAATCGTATCGCCCACACCTATTTTTAATTCGCCTTTTGTTAAATTCTTAAATTCTAAAAGCATTTCCTCGCCTACATTAAGGAGATTCATTGCAGAATGAACATATTCAAATAACCGCTCTCCCTCATTTGTCAAAGTAACCCCTTTTGGCGTACGGTTAAACAACCGTATGTCCAGTTCCCTTTCCAGCTGCATCATCGCCTGGCTGACTGCAGGTTGTGTCATAAAAAGGTCCTTTGCTGCCTTCGAAAAACTCCCATTCTTTGCAACTACACTAAAAACCTTATATAAATCTAATTTACCAATCACATAACCTCTCCTTATACCCATTATTAGATATATTAATTTTACTTATAACACATAATAGATGTATAGTACTAATAGATAATATTTACATTAAGTTTATCATCATGTAGGAGTGATTGTTTTGGAAAGAGTAGTAGGAACAGTTGTAAGAGGTTTACGTGGTCCCATTATTAATAGAGGAGACAGCATTGAGCAAATCGTTGTAGATACTGTATTACAAGCTTCCGAGGTTGAAGGCTTTACTATACAAGATAAAGACATCGTAACCATAACTGAATCTATTGTCGCTCGTGCTCAAGGAAACTATGCGACCATTAATGATATCGCGAAGGATGTGGAAGAAAAATTTGGAGATGACACGATTGGCGTTATTTTCCCAATCCTGAGCCGTAATCGTTTTGCAATCTGTCTTCGTGGAATTGCAAAAGGCGCGAAAAAAGTTGTCCTTATGCTAAGCTATCCATCAGATGAAGTTGGAAACCACTTAGTGGACCTTGATCTTCTTGATGAAAAAGGAGTAAATCCTTGGACAGACGTTTTAACAGAACAACAATTCCGTGACTTATTCGGACATAATAAACATCCTTTTACTGGTGTAGATTATATTGACTACTATAAATCATTAATCGAAGAATATGGCGTTGAATGTGAAGTTATCTTCTCAAACAATCCAAAAACCATTCTAGACTATACAAAAAGTGTACTAACTTGTGACATTCATACAAGATTCCGTACAAAGAAAATTTTAAAAGCGAACGGTGGCGAAAAGGTCTACAGCCTTGATAATATTCTTTCTGAATCAAACAATGGCAGTGGCTTTAATGAAGAATATGGTTTACTTGGTTCAAACAAAGCAACAGAGGAAAGCGTGAAGCTATTCCCTCGTAATTGCCAACCAATTGTTGATAAAATTCAAGAATTGCTTAAAGATAAGACTGGTAAAAATGTAGAAGTAATGGTTTACGGAGATGGCGCATTTAAAGATCCTGTCGGAAAAATTTGGGAGCTTGCTGACCCTGTTGTTTCTCCTGCATATACTTCTGGCCTTGAAGGTACACCAAATGAGGTAAAATTAAAATACCTTGCTGATAACAATTTTGCTGATTTAAAAGGTGAAGAACTTAAAAAAGCAATCTCTGAGTTTATTGCGAACAAAGAAGGTGACCTTGTTGGTCAAATGGAGGCACAAGGTACAACTCCTAGACGACTAACAGACCTTATCGGTTCCCTTTCAGACCTAACATCAGGAAGCGGAGACAAAGGTACTCCATTCATCTATATCCAAGGTTATTTCGATAACTACACAAAATAAGTTGGTTCGAGTCCCCTGTCAACGCGCAGGGGACTTTTTTTACGCAAACATGTTTTCATTTTTGCCGAATATGGTATTCTCTTACTAT
This sequence comes from Bacillus timonensis, assembly GCF_004799755.1. Lineage (GTDB taxonomy): Bacteria > Bacillota > Bacilli > Bacillales > Bacillaceae_L > Ferdinandcohnia > Ferdinandcohnia timonensis_A. Next base: position 142,252 of record NZ_SLUB01000007.1, read on the forward strand.
GAAAAACGCGAGGAAGGATGATATTTTGTTCGATTTACTTAGTTTCAATTGGGAAGCCCTACTTATTGAATTAGGAATTATAGCTTTTAAAATAATTGGGATATTCATTGCTTTTCTCACTGTGAAAAAGATTGGCAATAAGGTCATTGATCGCACCTTTACACGATTACAGGATAAACAAAATATTTCGTTAGGACGGGCTCATACCCTTCAAAAATTAATGGAAAATATTCTTTCGTACGTGTTGATCTTCATGTTAGTAGCTTCAATATTTGGCATTTTTAATATACCAGTCGCAAGTCTTATTGCCGGAGCTGGAGTTGTGGGACTAGCCATCGGATTTGGAGCCCAAGGACTAGTAAGTGATGTTGTAACTGGCTTCTTTTTATTATTAGAAAAGCAAATTGATGTGAACGATTATGTAACCCTTGGAGCTCTGGATGGTGTTGTTGAATCGGTTGGATTACGTACTACACAAATTCGAGGATTTGATGGGACCTTACATTATATTCCGAATCGTGACATTAAAACTGTGAGCAACCATTCTAGAGGAAATATGCGTGCACTTGTCGATATAAAGATTGCTTACGATGAAAACATTGATCAAGCCATTATCGTGATGCAAGAAGCTTGCAAACAGGTTGCTGCCAATAATCCAGCTATTGTCGATGGGCCAAACGTCATTGGTGTTCAAGAGATTGGAGCTTCGGATATTGTGTTGCGGGTAATCGCTAAAACAGTTAATGGCGAACAGTGGGAAGTGGAACGTCAATTGCGGAAGGTCATTAAGGAGGCATTTGACGCAAAAGACAATTCCGGTGTCACTTCAGGTCAGCCTTCATCATAATAGCGAAAGACCAGATAAAATAGGACAAGGATAATTTAAAAAGGGGCTTCCATTTGACCGTAACCCGTTCGGTTCACGGAGAGAAAAAGTCAATTAACAGTATATTTCGGGAAGCGTTTCACAATGTGAATCACTTCTCTTTTTTTGTTGGCAATAAAGGGATTTATGTGAGTTTACGTTTAAATTAGCATCAAAATTAGCATAATGATTTTAGGACTTCTAATAATTATTAGTCATTGTTCAAAACATATGTTAAAATCATACCTGTTTTGGATGATAAAATTGATGCTAAATGGAGTGGAAAAGGTTTGAAATTCATTAAGCCAAAGAATAAAAATGTTGATAAAGTTGATTGGTTGTTGTCGGAGAGAACCCGTGCAATAGTAAAATACTATGCCGAATATACCGAGTATCCGGAAAGTGAAGTGGTTGACCTCTTTCTGCTAAATATATTAGAAGATGAGAACTTTATGGATTGGGTTAAGAATAAGAGGAACAATCGACGCATCCTGAAACAACTCGAATTGGAAGAATTAATAGAGG
>NZ_SLUB01000066.1 GCF_004799755.1 Bacillus timonensis
TTGAAAGCTTCCCAATGTTGGTGTTTATCAAAAAATATTCTTCTCAATATATTGGTCTCCATAAAATGAAAATACCACAGCTTAAATAACTGTGGTAGACCCAAATTTTTATACTTTCTTATCTTTTAAAAAAAGAAGGCTTATGCCCCCCTTATTTTTTAACATCTTTATTGACGAGGTCCACGATATGCTGCCATGTTTCTTTTTTCAAGGCATCGCTCGGATTACCATCTCCAATGACTCCATAACCTACAACCACACCAATCATGACGCTGGCTGCAAAAAGAACAACGACAAGCAAAAGTCGTATCCAAATTGGAATTAAGCGGATTCGAAGTTTTCCTTCACGCTTCTTTTTCGGCTCTTTTTCCGTATTCTTTTCTTCGTCACGCGTCTTTCGAAATTCTTCGCGCGATTTTACTTGTGTATTGTTTAGTTCACTTGTCACTGAGATTACCCCTTATCTTTAGGTTGTTGCCGAGTTTCTCGATGTCTGCCTACCTTATAGTATCTACTTTGTTCAATTATCGTATGCCATTCACAAGTCCCATCATTTGATCGGAGACGGAAATTGATTTTGCATTGAATTGATAAGAGCGTTGGGTTAACAGCAGGTCAGACATTTCCGTTGTCAAATCAACATTCGATTGTTCAAGTGCACCTTGCTGCATACCCACTTGTTCCCGCAAAGCTCCCTGAAGGGAAACAAATACATCATCTGCTGCGATCCCGAGTTCCGCCAAGTCTGGTAGCGCAAATTGATTTTGTCCAACCGCTTGTAAAAGCTGTGGCTTTTTAACTTCCACAACGGACAGATTAAATATTTGAGGCGCACCTGCCTCAGGAACAACGGTTACTTCGCCATTTGTTGAAATTTTAATCTCTTTAAAATTATCAACAAACACAATTGGCTCCCCATCTTGATCTAAAACAGGATCTCCACCACTTGTCACAAGGGAAACACGATTTGTACCATCATTTGCCGGTGACAAATAAAGGGCACCCTCTCTTGTAAAGCGTGGAACCTGAACGCCATTTTCATCCACCAGCACTTGCAAAAACTGATTTTCTTTCGTAAACGCGATATCAAGCTCACGGTCTGTTGTTTTGATTGCACCTTGGGTCATCATCATATTCGTATGACCAAGTCGTGCACCAACACCTGTACGAATACCAATTGGGGTTAAGCGACCTTCCTCTTGTGCGTTATCGGGTTGATTATTGAATTCTTGGGATAGAAGCTCACTAAAGTTGACCTGGCGTTTTTTGTATCCGGTCGTCTCTATATTAGCTAGATTATGCCCAATTGTATCAAGCTGTTTTTGCAGCTGACTCATCGTATTTGTTGCTGTAATCATCGAACGCATTTATCTTCCCCCCAAGCTTTTCTTATAATCTTCCAATCTCGTTAACGGCTTTGTCCATACTCTTATCATAAGCCTGAAGCACTTTTTGATTGGCCTCAAACGTACGGTATGCTGTCATCATCTCTGTCATTGCCTGTGTCACATCGACATTGGACCCTTCAAGGAATCCTTGTTTTAACGTAAAATTCACTTCAGGATTTGCCGCTGCATACGGTAGTTCGCCACCGCCATTTGTCCGGTACAATCCATTTCCTTCTTTAATCAGATTCATTGGATTTTCAGAAAAGGCTATTCCTAAACGTGTTTGTGCCAGACCGTCGACAAGGACACTTCCATCTGCTGTAACCTGAAACTGATCATCTTCAAGCGCAATCCGATTTCCGTTTTCATCAAGCACATAAAAGCCTTCATTCGTAGTTAGAAAACCTTCTGGGTCTACTGTGAAGTTTCCATTTCTCGTATAGCGCAGATCACCGTTTGCATTTTGAACCGTAAAAAACAAGGAACCTGGTTGATTGGTCTCCGTATTGATCGGTAATTTGCCATTTACTAACGCCACATCTGTCGCAAGTCCTGTTTCGCGGATATCACCTTGCTTGAACAGCGGAATCATTTCCTGCATGTACACACCTGTGTTAAGCCCACCGATGCTACTTCCTGTTCGAAGAGACCCACCATTTTTAGCGGGGCTTTGTACGCCTTCCAGACGTTGCATGAGCAATTCTGGAAACGCACGTAAAGAACCTTGGTCCACTTTATAGCCAGGTGTGTTGGCATTTGCTATATTATTCGTAAGCATTTCTGTACGACGTTGTTGCGCAAGCATTCCAGCTGCTGCAGAATAAAATCCACGTAACATGGTCTCACCTCATTTTCATCCGAACATATACCTAGTTAAAGGTTGTTCAAAAAGTCCGGTGAATATGACACATCGAATTTCTGCGTTGGCTTGCTTCTCCGTTCCTCACGTATAAACTGCATACGCTCCGGTACTCAAAGCTGCACCGCCTTGAAATTTCGACGCACAGGACGTGCTAGTGTCGACAATGCCACAGGAAGTGGCGGTTTTGTCGACGCGGTCCTCTTCATCCTCCTTTTTGAACACTTAGTACTATTTATTATAGTAGGAAATCCCTATTTCTTCATCTGTAAAATTTACCACACTGTACTTTTTTTTAGAAAAAGTAGGAAAGGACCTGCCAATTCGGAAAGGTCCTATTTACAGTATTAGACTAATTTTCTACGTGGAAGCTTGTCCAGGTTTTCAAGCATAATGCCTGTTCCAATTGCTACACACTCCATTGGGTTTTCAGCAATTAATACTGGAACGCGTAATTCCTCCGCTAAAAGCTGATCAACTCCGTGAAGCAATGCTCCACCACCTGTTAAAATCACGCCACGATCGATGATGTCCGCTGAAAGCTCTGGTGGCGTTCTTTCAAGAACACTTTTCGCAGCTTGTACAATAGCAGAAACCGGCTCACGCAGTGCTTTTTCGATTTCATCAGATTTAATGGTCAGTGTGCGTGGTAAACCCGTAACCATATCACGTCCACGAATATCGATTTCCTCATGACGTGAATCTGGGAATACTGTTGCAACCTGAATTTTAATGTTTTCAGCTGTTCTTTCTCCGATTAATAGCTTGTACTCACGCTTAATATAGCTGAGGATTTCCGCATCAAATGTGTCCCCAGCCATTTTAATGGAAGAGGCGGTGACGATATCGCCCATTGATAATACGGCAACATCTGTTGTACCACCGCCAATATCTACGACCATGTTTCCGCTTGGTTGGAAGATGTCCATTCCAGCTCCAATCGCTGCCACTTTCGGTTCTTCCTCAAGATAGATTTTCTTTCCGCCGCTTTTTTCGGCAGCTTCCTTGATTGCTTTTTGTTCAACAGAGGTAATGTTTGTTGGGCAGCAAATCAAAATTCTAGGTTTTGAAAGAAAGCCTTTTACATTTAACTTATTAATAAAATGCTTGAGCATCGCTTCAGTTACATCAAAATCAGCAATAACTCCGTCTTTTAAAGGTCGAATCGCCACTATATTTCCTGGTGTACGACCCACCATGCGTCTTGCTTCTTCACCAACAGCTAAAACCTTGCCTGTGTTCTTATCTAATGCCACAACTGATGGCTCGTTCAATACAATTCCTTTTCCTTTTACATGTATAAGTACGTTCGCAGTTCCTAGATCAATACCGATATCCCTAGCTAACATTTGGGTAACTTTCCTCCTTGCATTTGAATCACAAATGCACATATTTTCCTATGTTGTATTGTATCACAATTTGACTTATATAATAGACTTTTTGTAATTTTTTTGTAGGAAAATGTCGTAAAATGCTAACTTAACCGCTAAAGCACCTTGGATGGAGCGTCGACTAAAACCCGCCGCATCTCATGGCAAACGTCGACGTCAGCACATCCCGTTAGTTAGATATAGGAAGAAAGTCCCGTTTATGTTATTTCACTGGCTCTTCTTGTAATTCTTCTTCTTTTTTATACTTTAGTTTTGTCGCTTCTCCACCCCGTAAATGCCTTATTGATTTATGATAATCCAGGATTTCTTTTACTTCATTTGCTAGTTCGGGATTGATTTCAGGTAGCCTTTCGGTTAAATCTTTATGGACAGTACTTTTGGAAACGCCAAATTCCTTCGCAATGACGCGAACTGTTTTTCTTGTCTCCACGATATACTTTCCAATCTTGATAGTTCGTTCTTTGATGTAATCGTGCACACTACTCGCCCTCCCTATGTGGATGTGAGAAGTGTGAAATGAGACGCGTTATTGCTTCAACGAAAAAGTTGTTTAGTTTGGAAAATATTCGTCATATGAATTGCTGGATCTTTGAAGACGGTTTACGCCCCCTCACCTCAAACACTCTCTTTGTTAGGTTTGTAACATTTTATTAGCTTGGTTGAGGGATTATGCTATAAAAGTCAAGAGGGACAAGGCATTTATCAAAATATTTTTGAAAATTGCTGTTTTTTTAGATTGGACAAGTTGTATCGGACCCTGGACAACCTGTGTTTTTCAGAAAATCCGACTCTGACTTTCTGTCGTTTGGAGAAGGTCGCCCCAGGTTTGTTTACCACGATCTTGAAAATATTGGAGAAGTTCAACGAATAAATAAGCCGTCGTTAACGCGTCCCCAGTGGCTGTATGTCTTTCATAAATCCGTGTTCCAAAATTCTGCGCGTATCTGTGTAAATCTCGCATGTCATAGGATGGAGAAATAAAACCAATCAAATCCAGTGTATCGATTGTTGGCACCCGCTGTAGGCTGTATTTCTCGCGCTTCAGTTCGCTTTTTAAAGTGACCATATCAAACAATACATAATGGCCAACCAGACAGTTGCTATTGTACTCTTTAATAAATGTAAAAAAATTCGATATTCCTTTAATGGCGGTCGGTGCATTTTCGACCATATCATCTGTTATTCCAGTCAATTCGATTATTTCCTGAGAAATTTGTCGGTTTGGGTTAACATATGTATGAAATTGCACTTCCTCACAAACCTTTAATCCGTCCACTTGAACAGCTGCAATTTCAATTAACCGATCAACCGTTGCCACTTGAAATCCAGTTGTCTCCGTGTCAAAAACTGTAAATCTCATTTTATCAATTGGAGTCGATAACGGAATTTCCTTATGAATTTGAGGACAAAGGGGTTTTCTACCAAATATCACAGATTCGACTCCTTTCAAATTTGAAAATGGGCATTTACTAGAGTTTGCATCTCCTTCAAAATTTTTACACTTAAAATGAGTTCTTCCTTCTCCTTTGTTGTTAAATGTGAAAAATGAAGGATTGATGTGAGTTTCTCCTTATTTTTAAAGTGATGCCACCTTTGGTTCACATAAAAACGCATCACATCAGATGCAGCAGCCTTCACATCTTTTCCAAAACTCGGACTAAACGCCTTCTTCTCTACTAATCTATCAATCCGCTGGAATGGTGTTCCTGAGATGATGCCATATTCTAAAGATAGGATTTGCAAGCCATGGTGGTAGGGAAATAAGATTTCCTTTTTAATATCTAATTGCTTCCGGTCTAATTTAAAAAGGGCACGAATAGGCTGTTCCAAAGAAGGTATATGGTGCTCTTGTTCATGAAGACGAAACAAAAAGATTTTGGCGTGCTTCATTTTTTCAAAAAGCTGGGTTTCGAATTCAAGGTTAAGTTCTTCATCCCCATATAAAAAACGGTAGGAAAAGAAGTTCTGTGCAAGTAGCATATTTTGATTTGTAGCCTGACTGACCCAAGTCTGAACACGCCCCATCCACGTTTCTACGGAACCACGCCAACTAGGATTACTCGCCATCATATCTCCAAGACAGCGTGCGTACCCTGCCTTTTCTAGTAACCTTACAATCTCTTCTCCTAATTTTGAAAAATAATCATTCACCTCTAGTGAACTATTTTCGTAGACAAGAAAGTGGTCCTGGTCTGTTAACAAAAACTGTTCTTCACGACCAGCGCTTCCCATTTGGTAAAAGCAGAACTTGGTTGGAGGAAGCTTGCCATCTCCTTTTGATAGTTCCTCAATCGCCAACTCAATACATCGTTTGACTAGCCGATCAAATAGTTTTGTAACACTATCTAATACTTTAAAAATCGGAACACCGTCTTGTAAGAGAGCATCGACCACATCATAAATGGCGGTTTTTACAGTGGGTAGAGTTTCACGTGTCGCCATTTCAATTGTCTTAATCGGTCTCATCATGCTATCCGTATTTTGCCGCAACACATCCGATATCGTTATAATTCCAACTACCTCATTTTCCTCAATGACAGGCAAATGCTTCACACCATGTAAAATGAATGTAGAAAGTGCTTCATAACAATAGGCGTACTTTGAAATCGTAATGGGGTTTTTGGTCATAAATTCGGAAGCATTTGTGTTTCCATTTTTCCTTTCATAGATGACTCTTGAAACCAGGTCACGCTCCGTTATAATTCCTAAAAGTCTTTTATTTTCAACAACAAGAACAGAGCTTGTTCGGCGTTCTGTCATTTGTTGTGCGACGGTACTGCAGACCGTGCTTCGATCAACTGTGACAAGTGATGTTGTCATCACATCCTGGACCCTTCGGACAAGGGAACCGCTATCTTTCGCTTTTCTTGTTATCATCACCTGTTCGGCTAATGAACCGTAGATTTCTTTCAAACGAATCGCAAGTTGAGTGAATAGGTATTGATGAAAATTGGGGTCATGAAGGCGTTTTTGAATGACAAGATTGGGGATGAACAAACATTGTCCAGCCTCTGTTGCGATGACACCGACTCGGTATTCCATGTCCCGCTTCGGACCCCCAATTAAATCCGCAATATTTGATAGCCCAATTAATTCCCCAGGCTTTATGATTTCAAGCACTTCACGATTTTCACTAGGTCCCACAAACACCTCGACAACGCCAGAAAGCAGCAGAAGTATCCCCTCCCGCTGCTCATTGGCATGAAACAATAGATCTGACTGCTTATATGTTTTTTGCTGACAGAAGGCGAGAAACTCAAACACTTCCATATCCGACCATTCTTTAAACAAAGGATGGTCTTTCACCCACTCATAGATCTGTTCCATGTTTTTTCCCTCTTTTAAAACGGTCCTATGCAAAATCGCATAGAACCGTTAAATTTTTCATTCGTGAATCAGATTTACTGTTAAGCATCCTCTTTAAGCCAAACCTCGCCATCCTTGTATACCATTTGCTCAGGGTAGCGCATATCAACGACCTCGTCTTGTTTAGCCTGTGATGGCGCTTCTGTCATAAGGGAAACAATGATGTTTCCTAAGAAGCCTGCTGCCGCCCCAAAGATTCCAGCACCTGTATCGATAATACCCAAGATTGTGAAGCCACCGTATTTTGCAGCAAAGATATACGATAACACAACGACCAATCCGATGAGCATTCCCGAAATAACACCCTTCGCATTTGAACGCTTCCACCAAACCCCAAGTACGAGTGCAGGGAAGAACGTACTGGATGCAATTGCAAAGGCCCATGCTACGATTTGCGTGATTGCTCCTGGAGGGTTTAATGCAACTAACCCTGCGATTAGTGTCGCAATAACAATTGACCAACGGGCCACATTCAATCGGTTCTTTTCTGATGCTTCTGGCTTTAACACACGATAATAAATATCATGCGCAAATGAAGATGAAAGTGCAATCATCAAACCACCAGCCGTAGACAAGGCTGCTGCCATTGCCCCTGCTGCCATTAATCCGATAACGAATACACCAAGATTAGCGATTTCTGGTGTCGCCATAACGACGATGTCATTGGCAATCGTCATTTCCTGCCACTGTAGGATTCCGTCGCCATTTGCGTCTGCAAGCTTTAATAGACCTGTGTCAATCCAGCTTTGTGTCCAATGAGGAAGTTCTGTCATTTTTTGACCTGCAACCTGGGTCATTAGGATAAAACGTGAAAATGCTGCATATGCAGGAGCGGATAAGTATAATAAGCCGATGAATAAAAGTGCCCATGCGCCAGACCAACGAGCTGCCTTCATTGTCGAAACCGTATAGAAACGAACGATAACGTGCGGCAGTCCAGCTGTACCACACATTAACGTGAACATTAACGCTAGAAATTGCCACTCAGATCCTGTTGTAAACGGAGCAAAATATTCTGTGAAACCAAGCTGGCGATCAAGCTCTCCGATTTCTTCAACCACTTTTCCATAAGATAACCATGGCAATGGATTGTTTGTTAATTGTAGAGAGATAAAAATAACCGGAATTAAGTACGCAACAATCAATACGATGTATTGCGCAACCTGTGTCCACGTGATCCCCTTCATTCCACCCATCGCTGCGTAGAAGGCAATCAACACCACCCCAATCATGGTTCCAATTCCAGCATCTATTTCAAAGAGACGCCCGATTACAACCCCAGAACCAGATAATTGGCCAATGGAGTACGTAAACGATATGATGATTGTACAGACTGCCGCAACAATGCGCGCCGAATGGCTATCAAAGCGGTCCCCGATAAACTCTGGCACCGTGTAACGGCCATATTTGCGAAGCTGTGGCGCAAGGAGGAAGGTTAATAGCAAATATCCGCCTGTCCACCCCATGATATAGGCAAGTCCGCCATACCCAAGTGCCATGATGGTCCCGGCCATTCCAATGAACGATGCCGCACTCATCCAGTCCGCTCCTATCGCCATTCCATTATAAATAGGCGGCACTCCACGTCCAGCAACATAAAAGTCCGAGGTCGCCCGTGCTCGGTTGAAGATGGCAATTCCAATATAAAGACCAAACGACGCTAAAATAATGATTAATGAGACCAGAAATTGTGTATCCAAATTTCCTCCCCCTTTGGGTTCAAATATAGGTATTATTTTTTTGTAGGAAAACCTGTCTCTTTTTATCGTATTGTTTGATTTTTGTAGATTTTAAGACATATGGTGTGAGATATTTTTTGCTATGGTTGAGACTTGCTTTTTCATCAAGGCAGTCTTAGAAGTAGGGGTATTCCTGTTACGTAGTTTAGATTTTCGAGAGTAAGATTGTTAGGTAGGTTAGATTTTTAATGATCAAGCACTTTTCCAGAGCTGATTTGCTCATTTTTTTCTTCGTCGATGCCGTATTTTTGGTCAATTTTATCGCTAACCTTCGCATTTACAAATAGAATAATGATAAACGTAACAACTGCACCCTGTGCCCCCATGAAATAATGGAACGGCAATCCATTTACTGAAAACGTGGATAGTGGCTTTGCAAAGAGGACCACCCCAAATGAAACAAGAAATCCGATAACGAGATAGATAATAATATTTCTCGTTTTCTCCCTAAAGTATCCATCAGCAATCTTCTTATCAACTTTTTTCAACTACTAGCACCTCCATAAAAATAGAATTGATGTGAAGTTCGGTAATTCGGTTTGTCTTTTAATATCACCTCCTTTAAGTTTCTTAGCTTAGATTAAAAATAAACCGGATCGTTTCCCCAAGTGGTGCCGGAAAACGGATGATTTCAAAAACAAAATAAGCAAAGATGGACACAAACGGCAAAAGTAAAAAGAGAGGGCGCTTACGCTTAAACGCCATAAAAAAGCTAAACCCAACAATAAATAGCATTAAAAATAATATCATAGATAACACCCCTCCATGTAAGCGTTGTCAATAATTTTGTATAGAGGAAGATTACACTCTCTATATGTACGATTTACATTTTACAATATTACGAAAATTACTAATATTTATATTATGAATTTATTTCCAGGGCTCGTCAAGAAAAGATTTTGGCGAAATTTTGGGGAAAGAAGGACATTGCGGACCATACTTAGAGAGGTGGAGCCTTACGAATGAGGTTTGGGTTTTACTTGAAAACTCGCTTACTTTATGACCCTTTATTAGATCAATTTCGGACGATGCTGGAAGATCCTATTTTTAATCCTCCTCCCCCTACAACAACACCGCCCCATATACTAACGATCCGACAATCACATACGCGGGGTGAACCTTCCATTTTTCCAGCAACAAAAAACTAAGCACCACTAAAATAATACTATGGACCAACCCGGCATCCTCATATGATTCCTGAAAAAAGCGATACGCCATTGCTCCCAAAAGAACAGCGATGGTTGGCCGGATATAGTTCGTCATCCGCTTTACTTTCGGAGAGTTCTTAAACTTTTTCAAAATACTAAGTAAACCAATCATTAAAATGAGTGAAGGGGCAACAGTCGCAAAGATGGCAACCACCGCACCCAACACTCCAGCTTGTTGAAACCCGATATACCCAGCCATTTTGGTTGCAATTGGACCGGGCAACGCGTTCCCAATCGCAATCACTTCACTAAACTCATGAACGGACAGCCAGTGATAACGATGGACCACTTCATTTTCAACTAGCGGAATGGAGGCAGGTCCGCCTCCATAGCCGAGGATCCCCGGTATAAAAAATGCAATAAAGAGTTGCATATAGATCATGAATGTTTTTCCTCCCGTTTGTCCTTTTTCACCAAGGCAAGTACAAGTAAGGCTCCAACTAAAATACCGGGATGCACGCCAATCACATCCAACACCAGTACACTTACCACCCCTAATAAGATCGCCCTTGTCCATCCAAGTCCCTTTTTGGCATTAATGAAAAATTCCCAGGTTAATTGGGCAAGCATGACTCCAACCACAGCTAGCACACCCTTTGTCATCCCCTGCACCCAAGCAAGACTTTTAAAAGAAGTCAAGGAGGTAAGCAAAACAATCACTAATAGAATAGTCGGGACGGAGGTTGCTAAAACGGCATTGATCATCCCTAGCCAACCGCCAACACGATAGCCAATATAACCGGCCATTTTTGTCGCGATGGGTCCTGGCAACATATTCCCAAGCGCCAAAATATCGCCAAAGTCGTTATCATTTAGCCATTTGTAACGCTCTACTGCTTCCTTATGGACAAGTGGAATGGAGGACGGACCTCCTCCATACCCAAGTAAGCCAACTTTCAAAAATGCATAAAAGATATGTAATTGCTTCATTTTATAAGTCCTTTCATAGATAGAAAAAGAGGAAGCCCAGAATCGGGCTTCCTCTTAGTGTTTTCAAATATTGGTCTAGTATTCCAACTAGGCTATTAACCATATTACTCCCCGAGCACCTCAATCATCGCACGAATCGATGCTGTTAAATCCGCTAATGACCAGCTCGGGATGCCGTTTTTCTTCAATGCAAGTTCATGGGAAGCTGGTATGTGAATAAATCCCGCGTGCATCTCAAGATTTTCCTGCTCAATTTTATGCAATACAGAGTACATGACATTGTTGCAAAGATAGGTCCCAGCCGTGTTTGAGATAACCGCCGGGTATCCTTTTTCAACCGATGCGTCTACAAATGCACGAATCGGCAATGTCGAAAAATAACCCGCTGGTCCTTCCTCTTCAATCGGCGCATCTTGCAATTTCACACCGCTGTTATCGGCAGCACCATCACGACAGTTGATTGCAATCCGCTCAGGTGTCACTTTATTTCTTCCTGCAGCAAGCCCTAATGAAATGACAACATCCGGCTTTACCTCATTGATATGTTCGATACATTGTTTAGCTGATTCTGCAAAATCAACAGGTAGCACTTTTCCTACAATTTCATAACCACCGATTGTTTGTCCTTCCAAAGCTCTTACGATTTCTTCAGTTGGATTGATCGGATTATCTAAAAAAGGAACGAATCCTGTTAATAAAAGTTTCATTTTTTACACCTCTTTAAGCTAGAAAAATGGCTCCATATCCCAGTGCCCCAATAATGACATAGGCGGGGTGAACCTTCAGCTTTTCCATTAATACAAAGCTAACCACAATGATCACGATGGTTTGAAGCCAGCCCGTATCCGCATACGATGTTGTGAAAAAGCTAATCGCTAAAGTACCTAGTAAAACGGCAATCGCTGGGCGAACATAGCTGGACATGCGTTTTACCTTTGGTGAATCTTTATGTTTGTATAAAAAGCCTAGTAAAACAATCATTAAAATGAGAGAAGGAGCGACAGTCGCAAAGACTGCAATGATTGAACCAGGTATTCCCGCTACTTCATACCCAATATAGCCAGCCATTTTTGTAGCGATTGGACCTGGCAAGGAATTTCCGAGTGCGAGCACCTCACTGAATTCGGAAACTGTTAACCAACCATAACGTCCAACAACCTCATTTTCAACTAGAGGAATGGAGGATGGTCCCCCACCATACCCAACAATGCCAGGTATAAAAAAGGCTAAGAAAATTTGCCAATAAATCACATTCCAACACCCTTTTCTATTGTTTGCTCGACTTCTTTTGCTTTGTCTCTCTTGACGATTGCGGCAACAAGTAGCACCCCAATGATGATGCCCGGGTGGATTCCCACAAACTCAATTAATATAAAACTTACTACAACGATTCCTGCAGCAACCTTCCAGCCTAAAGAGTCCTTTGATTTTTTTAAAAAGTCCCAAGTCAAGGTTGCCATCATGACACAAACGACTGGGATTACCGCTTTTACCATCCCGTGCACCCAAGGCTGATCCTTGATTGACGATAAAAAGGTTAATAAAAGAATCATAAGAATAATCGTCGGAACCATGGTTGCGAATAATGCTGTAAAGAGACCTAGGATTCCCCCTACACGATAGCCAATATAACCTGCCATTTTCGTATTAATTGGTCCTGGTAATGTATTCGCAAGTGCGAGTACATCTGAAAATTCATCATCATTCATCCATTTGTAAGTTCCAACGACCTCTTTATGAACGAGAGGGATGGAGGATGGACCGCCCCCATATCCCAAAATACCCGAACGAAAAAAGGCTATAAATAAATCTAGATATTTCATACGATCAACTCATTTCTGTTTCATTTACCACGATGCAATACTACCGTCTGTTCTTGCTTCCGTACCACCTGAGAGAACACCTGTCTTTGGGTCTCTCCAAATGATTTGACCGCGACCAAAGCTGCCGCCATCCAGCGCCACCTGAATCTGGTGACCACGTCTCGCTAGTGCCTGCGCAACATGCGTTGGGAAGTTTGGTTCCACCACTACTTTTTTATCTTCAATCCATTGCCATCTTGGTGAGTCAAGAGCCGCCTGAGGGTTCAAATGGAAATCAATTGTATTCATGATCACTTGCGCATGACCTTGCGGCTGCATGTATCCACCCATGACACCGAATGGACCAACTGCTTCCCCGTCCTTTGTTAAAAATCCAGGGATGATCGTGTGGTATGTTTTTTTACCTGGCTCCAACGCATTTTCGTGAGTTGGGTCTAAAGAAAAATCATGACCACGGTTTTGTAAGGCTATCCCTGTTTCCGGAATCACAATTCCAGAGCCAAAGCCCATGTAGTTACTTTGAATATAGGAAATCATGTTACCTTCAGAGTCAGCAGCTGCTAAATAGACAGTGCCTCCGCGTGGTGGTGTTCCCGGTTCTGGTGTTAGCGCCTCTTCACCGATTAAACTTCTTCTTTGTGCCGCAAATTCTTCTGATAAAAGCTGGGCTGCCTTCACTGACATTTTTTCAGGATCTGTCACATATTTTTTTCCATCTGAAAAGGCTAGTTTCATAGCTTCAATTTGCTTATGATAGGTTTCAACTGATTCTTTTTCCTTGATGTCAAAGCCGTTCAGGATGTTAAGAGCCATTAACGCAACTATTCCTTGGCCGTTTGGCGGAATCTCCCATACATCATAGCCACGGTAGTTCACTGAAATTGGCTGGACCCACTCAGGCTTATAGTCTGCTAGATCCTTTTTTGAAAGGAAGCCACCGTGTTCCTTGAAGAAGGCATCGATTTTATCCGCAAGTTTGCCTTTGTAAAAGCTTTCTGCATTGGTTTCTGCAATGGAACGAAGGGTATTTGCATGCCCTTCTGATTTCCACACCTCGCCAATTTCAGGTGCACGTCCCTCCGGTGCAAATGTTTCAAACCAACCTTTAAATTCTGGTGCAGTGAATATTTCTTTGTATTTTTTATAGGCACCCTTCCAGTATTTTGCTAGAACAGGTGATAAAGGATATCCTTCCTCGGCATACTGGATAGCTGGCTTTAGAACTTCGGTTAAAGGAAGCTTTCCGAAACGTCGAGATAGCTCCGCCCATGCGGAAGGAACGCCAGGCACCGTTACTGGTAATAAGCCAAATGTCGGCAATTCTTCGTGACCTTTTGCTTTCACGGCATCAATTGAAATGCTTTTTGGCGCGGGTCCACTCGCGTTTAGACCGTGCAGCTCCCCCTTTACCCATACAAGCGCAAAGGCATCCCCACCGATTCCATTCGAGGTCGGCTCAACAACAGTTAACGTTGCAGCCGTTGCGATGGCTGCATCAATCGCATTTCCGCCTTTTTTTAGAATATCTAGCCCCGCTTGAGCTGCTAATGGCTGGGACGTTGCGACCATCCCATTTTTCGCAAAGGTCGCCATTCGTTGTGAAGCATACGGGTAATTCAAATAATCCAAATTCATTTTTAAAATCCCCCTTCTATGTACCCCATTTTTGACAATTGTTAGTTATTTTTCGAAAATTGATTAACAAACGGAATTTATTGTTTATAATTATGATTATAATTGAAATTTAAATTATATTCTATAATTTTGATGAAATAAGTAAGAATGCGCAAAAATAGGGTTTAGAGTGTAAATCACACTGTAGGGATGTCCAATTTGTTGCTGTGTGTTGTTCGAACCGATGGTAAAATAAATGTAAGCAAGTAAACCGTTGAAAAGTGGGGATTCAATGAAAATCGATGAAACGGATAAAAAAATTCTTGAGTTGTTAACGATAAATGGAAGAATGTCCTACGTGGATATTGGAAAAGAGCTTGGTCTTTCAAGGGTGTCGATTCGCGAGCGCGTCAATCAATTAATCGAAAAAGGCGTAATCGAAAAATTTTCAGTCGTGATCAATTCTGAAAAAGTAGGTAAAGGCGTTTCTGCCTTTTTCGAAGTGGACTGTGAACCGGCTTCACTTGTGAGGGTAGCGGAGACACTCGCGAACAACCCAAGTGTCGCAAGCTGCTATCAAATGACGGGGCCAAGCACCCTGCATATGCACGTCCTTGTCGAGGACTTCGCCAAGCTTGAAAAATTTATTAACGAAGAGCTTTACAGTCTGGACGGAATCACACGAGTGGAAAGCCATATTTTGCTAAGAAGATTTAAAAGTCGAACAGGATTAAAACTGTAGTGGGACAAGGGGACAGGTTCATCGTCCCACCATTTTTTTACAGGTCTGGTGTCGGGAATTCCCGACGCCATTTTTTATTACTGATAATATTTGATGAATAAGAAAAAGATAGAAGTAGAAAGGAGGGAAGCGAATGTCTGCGATTAAGTGGTTAACAAGTTTGAGTGTGATCCTTGCGTTGTTCGTGGTTGGCTCGATTGGTGTATTTGCCGAAACACAGCCTTTGGAGCCGATGACAAAAATTGAGGTCCAAATGAACGATGATTACTTTAACCCGAAGGAAATCATGATTCCCCAAGGAAAACCGTTCGTGTTGGTGTTGAAAAATAACGGCGTTAAGGAACACACCTTCACAGTAGAAAAGCTTGGAATTGATTATGAAGTAAAACCAAAACAAATAAAAATTGTGACTGTGGGACCAAAAACGCCAGGTACATATGAACTGATATGTCGGTACCATTCCAAGGAAGGAATGACGGGACAAGTAATTGTAAAATAATAAGCATGGCCTATTGGCCATGCTTTGTTTCATTATGCCGCCCGTTCCTTTTTCGCAAAAAGATAGATTGAACTTATGAGCAAAACAAGAACTAATAGAAATGAAATCGTCAATGATAGAGCAAAATGTTTGTCCGGGCTCCCTGTTAATAGAAGCTTGCTTGCGTGTGTCGATAGTCTTGCCGGGCTCCATGACATCCATTTCGATAATAAGGATGTGATGGCCGACAGCCCAATCGCTACTAATAACGACACAAAGGCTACAATTAAATTGCTTTTAAACAACGAGCTTAATAGAAGTGTGACCGTTACAAGGAACACAAGCCATGTTCCATAGACTAGTGCGCCCTTCATTAATTCCCCGAATCCAATATCGCCAATCAAAACTCCGGTATAATACCAAGACGCTAAGACTCCTAATAAAAAGGATCCTATAGTCATTAAAACGACACTAACCCATTTTGCTGTAATGTAGTTGGCAAACGAAACGGGTTTTACAAGAATGATATCGGACACGCCACTACTTTTTTCAGCCGCAACAATCCCCATGAATGCTAGGACTAATACAAGTATGCCGATCAGGCTGTACTGTCCAAGGGTTTGCACGATGACCTCTTGAGGAGATGGGATTGGGATTTCAAAAACCGCACCCTCTGGCAATTCACCCGCTGCTTTGATAATTTCCGGCAAATAATACGAGGTGACCGGTTGCATGATTCCTAATAAAATAAACACAAGTGGAATCCAGAGAATTTTAAAATTCCGCGTCATCTCAATCCATTCTTTTTTAAATAATACCATCCATTGCCTCATGACTTCACCACCTTCATAAATACATCTTCAAGCGACGATTGCCCAATTTTAAACGTGGAAACTGGTATATTTTTAATCAAGATATCTTGTAAAATAGCATTTCGCGCTGTATCAAGTTGTGTTACCACAATGGTGGCCTTCGTCCGGTCCACGGTCACTTCATGAACCGCCCCTATCGCTTTTAAGCCGTTTGCCCAGTCCATAATATCTGTTTCTGCTTCAATAACGATTACATCATGCTGATGCTTTTTACGCAGACCCGCTAATGAATCGCTTAATGCTAATTCACCTTTATGAACGATGACAATATCATCACAAACCTCTTCTGCGTCATGCAATACATGTGTAGAGAACAGGATTGTCGTTTTCCTTTTCAATTCTCGCATCATTTCAATGACCTCGCGGCGACCAACAGGGTCAAGTGCGGACACAGGTTCATCAAGCATGACAAGCTTTGGTTCATGAATCATCGCTTGGGCAATTCCTAAGCGTTGCTTCATTCCACCCGAAAATCCACCGATCTTCTTTTGCTTTGCGTCCGCGAGTCCTACTAATTCTAGTAATTCATTCGCTTTTTGATGGGATTCTTTTTTTGATAAATGGGCAAGCTGTCCGACATACACTAAAAATTCACTTGCCGACATCCAGTTGTAAAAGACTGGGTGCTGTGGCAGATATCCAATGTATTTACGATGATCACCGTTTGTCAAACCATCAAATGTTATTTTTCCTGAGGTTGGGTGAAGAAGTCCTGCTAGCATCCTGAGTGTGGTTGTTTTTCCTGCTCCATTTGGACCGAGCAGGGCGGTGCAACTTCCTTTGTTAATCTCAAAAGAAAGATTGTTCACCGCTGTCTCCTTCCCAAACCGCTTCACTATATTTTCGATTGAAACTAGAGTTTCCGTCATCCTATCTCTTCCTTCCAATTACAAAATAGAGAATCGGACCAATCATACTGACCAGAAGAATGACAAACACTCATAAAATCTTTGGTCCATTCGTTCCTTCGCTTCTTGCAAGGTCAATTAAAGCTGTCACCATTAAAATCAATTGAATTACAATAATCGGCGCGATAAGCGCCCAGTTAATATCTTCAAACCCTGTCATACTGGATCACGATCCTTTCAAATGCTTTTCCGAAGATAATACGTTTGAGGTTCACAAAAAGTTCAGTGGAAATAAAAAAGATTTTGGGACAGAGGGACAGGTTCATCGTCCCACCATATTTTTACTGGGACAAGGTACCTGTCCCCTTGTCCCATAAAAAAACCGACTACTCGGTTAGAGTAATCGGTTTGAATTTTAGCTAAAGTTGCCACCACAGCTAGACTACTGTTTCTCCTTGCTTATGCTTTCGCCATTCCGATTGAAGCATCAGTTGAGTTTGCATTTTCTTCTTCATCTGCTGGTTTCTTACTGTCTTCTGGTTTCTCTTCTTCTTTAGGTTGCTTATCTTCTGCAGGTTGCTTGTCTTCTTCTTTACTTGCAGCCTCTTTGTCTTCTGTACCTTGCTCACTATTTTCAAGCGTTGTTACAGATTGTCCAAAGTACTCAATTGGGTTAACTGCTACTCCGTTGTTACGGATTTCAAAGTGTACGTGAATTGCTGCCTCTTTGTCAAATTGATTTTCGCCAGCCATTCCAAGGACTTCACCTTGTTCAACTACGTCACCTTTTGCCACTTTCAAGTCTGCAAGTGATTGATACATTGTGACCACACCGTCAGTGTGCTCCATTTCCACAACATTTCCGTGTAGCGGATCCTTTTCTGCACGTGTTACAGTTCCAGCTAATGATGCAACTACTTCAAATGTCTTACCGTCTTTTCCGACGATGTCAATTCCTTTGTTAGGGGAATAAATATTGTTATAGACTACAAGAGCTGCTTCTTGCTTTTCTGCTGAAGCCTCTGCATCGTAGAATTCCCTAAAGACTTGAATGGCATCTTCGTCAATGACAGGCATCTTAAAGTTTTCTGCCGCTTGGTTTACTGGTAAGCTTGGCTCATCACCTGTAGCTGTTCCCGGCTGATTTTCACCATATTTCAAATCATCCTTCGCTACATCGTTTTGTCCTGTAAACCATAAAACCGCGGTTAGAATGAGTGCTGCACTTACCAAGTAGATTGCTGGAAATACCCAACGCTTTCTAAATAAGCGTTGTAAACTTGATTTTTGAGAAGTACGTTTCTTTTCTTCCTCTCTCATGTTTATCACCTCAGCAACCATTCTGAACACATTCGCGGAATTATATACATATTCAAAAAATTTTTTTCGATTATTTTTCGACAAAGCTAAAAATATTATTCATAGATTCGAAAATTTTGTTTAAAAAGGAGGGCACAGGGGCCAAGGGGACGGTTCGAAGCCACTGAAAAAGTCCCTATATTTATAATAAAAAAGCTTCACAACTATGCTGCAATTAGAAAAACGAAAGTTTTTTCTTCCTTTTTGAAATAAATGTCATTTATTTGCTTGAAAGATGGTTTT
>NZ_SLUB01000067.1 GCF_004799755.1 Bacillus timonensis
ATTCGACACATGTTTTGAATTTTTTACATTTTTTTAACATTCATATTACAAAAATTCTACTATTTATTTTTTTCACGGTGTATTGTTTCAAAAATCTCTTTTAACACATCATTATTCGAAAATACTGTTATTTGAGGTGAAAAGACAGAGAATGGCTGATTTTCTAGTGTTTTCATGACACCACCCACTTCTTGTAAGATAACCATACCTCCCGCAATATCCCATGGAGACAAACGAAAATCAAAATAAGTTTCCAATCGTCCACATGCTACGTAAACAATTTCAAGTGCAGCTGAGCCTAAATATCTTGTTCCTCTCGCTTTTTGAATCATTTCCGTAAAAATTGTATGATCTACCCTATCATTTGGAACTAACCAATACTGGCAAATACTAATATTAGCTTCTTCTAATGCTTTGGCTTCTAATTTTGATAAAGGTTGTTCATTAAGATAGGCCCCTTGCCCTGCCACTGCATGGAACATCTCATCAGCAATTGGGTCATACACGATGCCAATCCGCGGTGCTCCCTTTTCGTAAATACCAATTGAAATTGCGAAGTTTCTTTTTTGATGAACGAAATTCGTTGTTCCATCGATTGGATCAACTATCCAGACAATTTCATTTTCGGGATTGAAATCCTGATTTGCCGCTAGCCCCTCTTCACCTAAAAAGAAATGGGTCGGAAAGCTCGTCTTAATCTGCTCAATAAAAAATTGCTCAATTTCTTTATCCTTATTCGTCACTATGTCTGCCGCGGACGTTTTGTACTCGACGTTTACACTTTCCTTTGTTGCTCTTCGAAGAATTTCACCCGCTTCATATGTCCATTCTTTGGCTATTTGATATACTTCATTCCAATTCACATTTATTTCCTCCTTGTCTTCGTATTAACCCTATCCAATAACTTCAATTTGGTCAATATTTTTCCCAAACAAAAAACCCACTTACAAGTGGGCTTTGGCATACTATTTATTACACTGTTAAAATCGCTTCGATTCTCTTAATCTCTTCAAATCCAAGGACGAGATCAGATGCTTTCGCATTTGCTTCGATTTGTTCGGGATTTGTTGCCCCAACAAGCGTGCTAGCAACATTATGCTGTCTTAAAATCCATGCTAAGGCTAATTCAGGTAAGCTAACGCCTAGTTCATTTGAAAATTCCTCAAGACGGTCTATTTTCGTTGATACAATCCCATTAATAATGTTTTTCACCCATGTATTCACTTGGGAATTTGCGCCTCTACTTCCCGAAGGAATCGTACCACCACGATATTTTCCCGTTAATACACCCTGGGCAAGCGGAGAATACACGACTTGTGAAATTCCGTTCTTTTCGCAAACTGGGATGATTTCATCCTCGATATCACGATGGAGCATATTGTATTGAGGTTGGTTAACAATGATGCGATCTAATAAATTCTTATCTGCAATCGCAATCGCTTCCTGAATTTGAGCAGCACTCCACTCACTTACTCCAACATATAGAATTTTCCCCTGCCGAATCAAATCGTCAATTGCTCGCAACGTTTCATCGACTGGGGTATCCTCGTCATAGCGATGACAGTAAAAAACATCCACATAATCCAAGTCCATGCGTTTTAAGCTTGCATGTACTTGCTCGATGATATGTTTTCTCGATAACCCTCTGTCATTAGGTCCATCCCCCATCGCACCAAATGCTTTTGTTGTGATACAATAGGATTCCCGTCGGTACTCTTTTAACGCGCTAGCTAATATTCGTTCCCCTTCACCACGCTCATAAACATTTGCGGAATCGAAAAAATTTATACCAAGTTCATATGCTTTATGAACGGTTTTCGCTGCCATATTTTCATCTACTGTTTTACCAAAGGTTAACCAGCTACCTAAACTGATTTCACTTACTTTAAGCCCCGAACGACCTAGCCTTCTATATTTCATGTCATGCCTCCTCCTCACTTTACGAATACTGCCTTATCATTAAATTTATCAGAAATTTCAAACGAGGTAAAGCGCTACTCGAAAAATATAACGTCTAGATTTACAACTTGTTTTTCCAAGATTAATTTCGAATTTTCACTTTACAAAATTGGAAAAAAGGTTTTTCATAGAGGAAAGGATTAAATTGACCTTCAATAGGTAAGTCAACAAAGGGGAAATAAATAACATGCTTGCAGCAAAAACACAGGCTACTCGTCCAGAAGCAGATGCGAACAAAACGCTTTATGGGATATTAGTAATCATCGGATTTTGTCATATGCTAAATGACTCCATCCAAGCCATTATCCCAGCAATGTTTCCAATTTTAGAACGTTCGATGGGATTAACATTTACCCAACTTGGATTAATCTCCTTCGCACTACAAATGACAGCTTCAGTTGCCCAACCAGTTGTTGGGTGGTATACAGATAAAAAACCATTTCCATATGCTTTACCAATCGGTTTGACCTCCACCTTTTTCGGAGTCATTGGATTGGCATTTGCCCCTAACTTTATAACAATTATTCTGTCCGTTCTATTTATTGGGGTTGGATCTGCCGTATTTCATCCTGAGGGCTCCCGCGTGGCCTACATGGCGGCAGGTAACAGACGTGGCTTAGCTCAATCGATTTACCAGGTTGGAGGAAACTCAGGTCAAGCTCTTGCGCCTGTCATTACCGCATTGATTCTTGTTCCACTCGGACAATTTGGGGCCATTTGGTTTTCGTTCGTAGCAGCACTTGCAGTTGGTTTACTTTTCTATATTGCAGGGTGGTATGCTCGAACTCTTAAAGCAGTTGAGATTCAAAAGAAAGTGAAAAAAGCAGTATCTGCCGTACCACGAAACATGAAAGCTATTAAACTAGCATTAGTTGTACTTGTGCTATTTGTTTTTGCACGGACTTGGTATATGTCAAGTATCACAAACTTTTACTCATTTTATGTCATTGAAAAATATGGATATACCATTTCACAAGCACAGATTTATATTTTCCTATTCTTAGCAACAGGCGCACTTGGTACTTTCTTTGGAGGACCACTCGCTGATAAATTTGGAAAACGAAATGTCATTATCGCATCCTTATTGGGAACAGCACCATTAGCCGTATTCTTACCTTTTGTAGGACCGCATATTGCGATTGTGCTCGTAACCGTGATTGGATTTATCCTTTTATCAAGCTTTTCAGTTACGGTCGTATATGCACAAGAACTGATGCCTGGAAAAATCGGCATGGTGTCGGGATTAATCGTTGGTCTTGCCTTCGGTATGGGTGCTATCGGGGGAGTCGCGATCGGTTCGATTATTGATGCGATTGGATTGGCACCAACCATCATCATGATGGGCTTCCTTCCATTGCTTGGGTTCATAGCCTTCTTATTGCCAACCGATCAGAAATTAAATGAATGGAATCTCGCTTGATTTATGTAGGACGCCCACTTGCGTCCTTTTTTTATTTGGGTTAAAAGTATATGATTTCATCCTCTTATACAATTTTGACAAAAAAATAAACAACTCACGTAGATGAATTGTTTGAGATCGTCCATTTATGATTTATAGCTGACTTTTTGAAGTGCGAAAAATAACATAACTTTCTTTAAAAACTGACGAAAAAGTGAATGGTTTCGTTCTGCTGCTTCTGCTCGTTGGTAGATATTTATAAGTTCATCAAGTTCTTGACTACATTCAATTGTTTCATTACTAGTAAACCCCGTACTATTAGCAATAGTGATCATTTCTTCTCTTTTTCTATTAATTTCGTCTAATAGTATCTGTTTGTAATCTACACCTCTGGTTTCCAAAACTTCCACTCCTTTGTTTTTACACGTTAGGAGATACTAACGTTGCATACAACTATCGTAAATCAACCCATACTACCTTTGGTCGATGCCCCTTAGTTGTTACTCTATGAATTATTACAAAATCTTCTATTTATGTAAATAGATTCGCAAAAATAGACATTTTTTTCTTTGAAAATTTTACAAAATTGTGTACGACATCGCTTACACTTCATTTTCCGCTCTTTTTCGACGTATAGAAATTTACAAAAATCGACATAGTTTTCAATAAAAAAACCTATAAGGATAATCCTTATAGGATAATGCATTGTTTATTTAATTCGATCGATATGTGTAACCCGAAATTCTTTCGCTTCTAGTTTTCGTTTAATCTGTTGAATTTTTTCTTCGCCAAGAGAACCAGGCAGATTTAAAATAATGCGGCGAAGATATTTTTCACCATTATCTAGCGTGAGCATGCCATCTATATTGATATCACTAATGAGGGATACAAGTTCTTTAATTGCCCCTTTATGTTCAATTGTGGCAATGGTTAGCGTATATCCACCCGTTTTCATTCCAAAAGAGTCCTCGAGAACATCCATGACATTTGCATGAGTGATGATTCCTTGAAATTCCTTTTCTGCATTCAATACTGCAATAAATGGCAGACGGCGAATCGTTAAAAACGTCTTGAAAAAGGAATCTTCCTCATAAACGAATGCATCATTGCTTTCAACTAGTGTAGATATATTCTCGTTCGCATCTCCATTTTTTTCATATAAATACTCTAAAATGTCCACTTTATAAATTAATCCTTCAAAAACAGTACCATCCTTCGACAATACAGGAACTGAGCGAAATCCTGTATCATTTAAAAGTTGAAGGGCTTGTTGTATAGTATATTTGTTATCACAATACCTCACATCTGGTTTCTGGACAAAATTATAGCGAATTTTCATTTTTCCCACTCCTCATTCATATGGAAGAATTCCTTCATTACCTTTATTATATGCATAGAAAAGCTGGTAATCTAATGAACAAAAATGTAACATATTTATTGAATTATGTAAAGAATATTCTTACTATTTAGATAAAAAAAGACTTTATGGAATAGCACCATAAAGCCCTCTCTTTCTACTTAGTTTTGCGCAAATTCTGGATCTTTGAACGGATGTGCCACCCAACCATCTGGGTCAATAAATAAACGTACAGCAACCACTTCTCGATCATCCATGAGAGTGAAGAAGTGAGGAGTTTCAACAGGCACAGAAATCACATCACCTGCTTCAAGTTCTACATCAAAGTAACCTGTGTCATCGCTGCCTTTTATAATAAAAATTCCATGTCCGGCTACAATTGCCCGAACTTCATCCTCTGTGTGAACATGGACTTGTTCAAATTTTTTTAATAGCTCATCAAGATTTGGAGTAGCATCTGATAATGCGATCACATCCCATTTTTGATAGCCATTAGGTTCTGCAAGAGATTTGATTTCTTCTTCATAAATAGATAGGACTTGCTCTTTTTGCTCATCGTTGATTTTGCAGTTTCCTCTTAATTCTTCTGGTAGTTTACTAGTATCCCAGTGCTCATACAGGACACCTTGTTCTTGTAAGAATGCTGCTACTCTTTCTTGCCCTTCTAATCTTTCGCCTGTATTGCGTAATTTGATATTTGCCATTTTATACACCTCTATTTTATTATTTTTCTACTTAACCCCTTATTTGCAAGGGGTTTAAT
The DNA here is from genome assembly GCF_004799755.1 of Bacillus timonensis. Lineage (GTDB taxonomy): Bacteria > Bacillota > Bacilli > Bacillales > Bacillaceae_L > Ferdinandcohnia > Ferdinandcohnia timonensis_A. Next base: position 5,479 of record NZ_SLUB01000067.1, read on the forward strand.
GCTAACAGTTTCAACTGATAGCTAAGAAGGAATTCATAGGCCTCAAGATGTTTCTTTGCATCGAAGGCATTTTTAGCCCAAACTGTGATACCATGATTTCGAATGAGAACTGCACCAAAGTCACCGCTAACATGCTCACTAAACTTTCGAGCGAGTGTTGGGATATCGGCGTCATTATGAATAATCGGTATGTGTATTTCCGCATCTTCCTCCCATAATCCAAGCGCCTTAATCATTTCCTGCCCCTTAAATACAACCTCACCCTTATCAGCATATAGCTCAGAAATAACATTATTATCAACCGTATGGACATGAAGACTACAGCCCGCATTTGTTTTGTTATAGATTTCAACATGTAAGAGCGTTTCTGCTGAGGGCTTTAAATGAGTAGGAGCAACAGGGAAACCCGCCCCATCCACTAATAAAAAGTCCTCTTCCGTCCTCTTCTTCTTATCCTTACCACTTGCCGTTACAAGAAAGGTGATTGGGTGATCGGAAACTTTAATTGCTAGATTACCACTGGTACCCATGAACCAATCGCGACTTGCGAGTTCATCCTTGATATCCGCAAGCTCTGTCCATTGCTTGATCTTAAGCATTGTCCACAACCTCCTTTTTCAAAATCTCAATGACATCAAAGAAGGAATGAAAGGATGAATAGTCAATCCCCAATTCTTCACATTTTTTTATTAAAAAATCTCTTGCTATTACCTTGTCTGCAAGCTTTGCCGCCTGAAGATCGGTGATGGAATCGCCGATTACGATTTTATAATGATCGTTACTTGTTAGCTTTCGAATCAAGCTTGGCTTACAGCAGCCACACTCATTTTTGCAATAATCATCACATGTATAAGGCCACATAATGTTAATTCTCTCATTCGAAAAATCAGATTGATTGCAATAAATCTGCTCTTTAGTAATGAGACCCTCTAGCAATGGCTCAACAAAAAAGTCAATCCCACCACTAACAATGTAAAGCGGAATTCCTTGTTCTTTTGTAAAAGCAACAAACTCGGTAAAGCCATCACGAATTTCCGCATGATTCAGGATGTAATTTGTAATCTCTCCCCTCCAGGCTGAGGGTAACAGGGAAAACATGTTACTCACTCCCTCTTGGATCGGGATTTCCTCTGAAAGCACTTGCTTCTTAATTTTCTCCCACCCAGACGGAGCAAACTTTTTCATAATCGCAATAATGTTATCAGTATTTGTGATTGTGCCATCAAAATCACAGAAGATAATTGGTTTATTCATCGCTATACCTCTTTATATCCCCATAAATCAAGTGCTTTTTTCAGCTCTGGACTATTTTGCGCAAATTCAACAAGTGTCTTTCTAGCAAGGACAGCATCGACAGCAGCATTAAATGCTTTGCCACCACCAACAGCACCATCAGGATGTCCATGTACACCACCACCAGCATTAATCACACTGTCTTTCCCAAAATCATTGATGAGTAGTGGTACTAGGCCTGGATGAATCCCAGCAGATGGGACTGGAAATGAGGGCTTAACGAATTCATCCGTCTTCGTTAATTCAGCTGCAATCGCCAAGGTTTGGTCTCTTTCAAGAGCAACACTTCCATATGGTGACGGGAATAAGACAAGATCCGCACCAGCATATCTAAGTAGTTTCCCAAGCAGCAATTGGTTTGAAAACCCGTAAAATTCAGACGGCGTAAGCGCACCACTAACAGCCGGATGAGCCATAATTGGAATGGATACTTCTGGATCCTCTGCTAAACTCTGAAGAACATCGAGTCCATATGCAAATACATTAAACAATAACAGGTCTGCACCAAGCTCTACAGCCCTTCTTGCTCTCTCTTTTAATTCAAAGGTTCTACCAGTTAAGTTCACAGCATAAAGTGCACGATGTCCGGTTTCAGCGTAAACCTCTTCAAGCACTTTTTTGCCTTCTGTTATTCGCGTTTCAAAAGGGGTTAAAGGATTCTCAAAAAGAATTTCATCATCCTTAATGATATTGACACCACCAAGTGCCTGCTCACGAAGCTGTTCCTTGAGGTAAGCAATGTCTCTTCCGATTACCCCTTTAAAAATACTCATCACTAGTGGTCTATCAAACACTCCAAGTGTTTCGCGAATGCCGTTTAATCCAAACTTAGGACCCGGAAAGGCAGCTTTCAATTCATTAGAAAACTCCAAATCTAGTAACTTAATTTCTCCATCAAGTGATAGCTTCCCAAAGGTGGTAGTTAAAATAGCTGGTAAATCAACGCTAAAATTTGCACTTGGATAGGCAATTTTGATGATTCCTTTTTTTACTTGTTTTCCGAGATATTGACTTGCTCGATCGCCCACATCAAATTGCTCAACACTTATTACTTTTCCTTTATGTTTTTTCAGTTGTTCCTGTTCAAGTTTAGGCAAAGCCGTCCAAGAACCGACCGTTAAACCTAGAGCGATGCCTTCCGCTTTTTTCTCTAAGTTGTCACTCGTATCATGTACCAAATAGGTAGCAATCACTTCACTCATGTGTTTAACCCTCATTTCAACCATGTTCTAAAAATAAAAAACCTCTTCATCAGAAGAGGTTAGCAAACTAACATCTTCTTATCTCTCAGCGTAACGCTGCAAGAATTAGCACCGTGCTCACGTTTATGTAAGTCGGTTGCCGGGCTTCACTGGGCTAGTCCCTCCGCCTGCTCTTAATAAGAAAATAGATTTTATATCGCATGTTGAGCCTCGTTTGAAAACGATCTCAACCGTTATTAAACTGAATTTAATTAGGATTATGACAGGAATTATTTTTCTTGTCAAACGTTTTTTATTATTTAAACAAGTCCAATTTTTTGATTCGATTAGCCGCTTCAACTAATCGATCTTCGTCCGTTAAAAGGCCGACGCGAACATAACGATCACCATACTCACCGAATCCAATCCCTGGTGCGACAGCTACATGGGCTTTTTCAAGCAAGAGGTCAGCAAAGCTAACAGATGTATATCCTTCAGGTACTGGTAGCCATGCAAAGAAAGAACCCGCAGGTGCTTTTACATCCCACCCAATGTCCTGAAGTGCACCTATAAATGCGTTTCGTCTAGATTCGTATTTATCCACTAATTCTTTTACACAATCCTGTGACTCGGTTAGCGCAGCTGCTGCCGCGGCTTGAATGGGACTGAACAAACTGACATACATATGGTCTTGAATGAGATTTAGAGCTTCAATTACGCTTGGGTTTCCAACCGCAAAACCAACTCTCCAGCCCGCCATGTTATATGTCTTTGAAAGTGTGTAAATTTCGATTCCAATATCCTTTGCACCTTCGATTTCTAAGAAACTGATTGGCTTTTTTCCTTCAAAGCCAATTGCACCATATGCAAAATCATGCACGACACAAATATCATGTTCTTTTGCAAAGGAGATGGTTTCTTCAAAAAATTCCTTTGTCGCTACTGCTCCGGTTGGGTTATTAGGATAATTTAAAAACATGACTTTTGCTTTTTCAAGCTTTTCTGATTCAAGTTCTGAGTAGTCAGGTAAAAAGGCATTTTCCTCTTTCAGTGGCATATAGGTCATTTCTGCTCGGGCAAGTTCAACTCCTGACCAATAATCGGGATACCCTGGATCCGGAACTAACGCAATATCGCCAGGATTTAACAGGCATTGGGGAATCTCAACTAATCCTGCCTTCCCTCCAAAAAGAATCGCAACCTCTGTATCTGGATCAACTTCAACTCCGTATTCACGTTGATAAAATTCTGCTGCTGCTTTCTTTAGGAAAGAATGTCCGCGAAATGGAGAATATTTATGAAATTTCGGTTGGTCTGCGCCCCTTTTTAATGCCTCAACGATATGCTGTGGCGTTGGCTGATCTGGATTTCCCTGACCTAAATTTATGACATCGTGTCCCTCAGCAACAACCTTGTTCACCTTTGCAACAAGTGATGCGAAAAACTGTTTTGGTAAGTTTTGTAGAATTTCAGATTGTTCAAAAGTTTTCATGTATACACCTTCTTCAAAATACTTGAAATACTAGTCTAATATCATATATTGTTACTTGTAAAGAATCATTTCTACAGGAGGTTGCTAATGAATCTAAAAATTGCATGTATTCAGTATGATATCCAATTTGGAAAACCGCAAGAAAATTTTGACCTTATTTCTATAGAAATCGAAAAAACAATGAATCAGGATGCACCCGATGTAATTGTCCTCCCAGAGCTTTGGACAACTGGGTATGACTTAACTAGATTAGATGAAATTGCCGATGATCATGGAAATGAAACGTATGCATTTATCGGGGATTTAGCCAAAAAATACTCTGTTAACATTGTAGCAGGCTCGATTGCCAAAAAGACTGAACATGGCGTTACAAACACGATGTTTGTTTTTAATCGAGAGGGAGAAATAATCAGTGAATACAGTAAGCTCCACCTCTTCCAACTCATGGATGAGCATCTGTATTTACAAGCAGGAGAAGCAAAAGGTGCTTTCACGATTGAAACTATACCCGCTGCAGGAGTTATCTGCTATGACATTCGTTTCCCTGAATGGATTCGCGCACATACATCAAGTGGTGCAGAAATTTTATTCGTGGTAGCGGAATGGCCACTTCCTCGCCTTGAGCATTGGCGTACTTTACTCCTAAGCCGCGCAATTGAAAATCAATGCTATGTTGTTGCTTGTAACAGTGTTGGAAGCAACCCTGATAATGTGTTTGGCGGTCATTCCATGATTATCGATCCTTGGGGAACGATTATTGCCGAAGCAGATACAGAAAGCACAACATTAATCGGGGAAATTGACCTTAGCAAGGTACAAGAAGTGAGAAAGCAAATTCCGATTTTCCAAGATCGCCGACCGGATTTTTATAAATAGAAATATATTGACAATTATGTGTATTCGTTGTTATGATTCTCATCAGTATTAATAAAAAATTCAAATATCGTTTTACTTGATCTCTTATCAAGAGCAGGCAGAGGGACTTGGCCCGATGAAGCCCAGCAACCGACCGTAATTCCATTGCAAAATGGGGCGCTAAATTGTTAGCGCCGGGAAAAACCCGCAAGGCACGGTGCTAATTCCAACAGGAATCATTTGATTTCCTGGCAGATAAGAGGTTTGATGCTGTGTCTTCAAGCCTCTTTCAAATATGAAAGAGGCTTTTCTATTTAGAAAAGCCTCCAACGATTAAATAATTGATTATTGGAGGTATATAAAATGGCAATTTCACATCAATCCATTTATGAACGATTAACAGAAAGTACAGCAGTGGCCTTGGCTACACGGCTCCGCTTGTTTGAAGAAGGAACAGTATTGCAATGCAAAGAAATTGGGGATGGAAATCTAAATTTAGTTTTCCATATTATCGATATAAATAGCGAAAAAGGCATTATTATGAAGCAGGCTTTACCATATGCAAAAGTCGTTGGTGAGAGTTGGCCCTTATCCCTTAAACGGGCAACGATTGAAGCAAATGCATTATTAACGGCTGTTGACTATGTACCAACACTTGTGCCAAAGGTTTATTATACGGATGAGCTACTTGCCTTTACAGTGATGGAAGACCTTTCCCGACTACAAATTGCAAGAACTGGACTAATTGAGGGCAAAAACTTCCCTCTTTTATCAGAGCACATCGGAACTTATTTAGCGAAAACCCTATTCTATTCATCAGACTTTGGACTAGAGCCACTTAAGAAAAAAGTGTTAGTGCAAAAATTTATTAACCCTGACCTTTGTAAAATTACCGAGGATCTTGTTTTCACCGATCCATTTTTTGATATTGATACGAATAGCTTTGAAGAAGAGTTACGACATGATGTTGAGCAAATCTGGGCTGACCAACCACTTAAGCTTGAGGTTGCAAAGTTAAAGCAAAAATTCTTAACAAAAGCAGATGCCCTATTACATGGAGATTTACACACCGGAAGTATTTTCGCAAGTGAAACAGAGACAAAAGTAATTGATCCGGAATTTGCTTTTTATGGACCTCTCGGCTTTGACCTTGGACAATTCATAGCTAATCTATTAGTAAACGCCATTTCACGGAATTCCGAAAACCGTGAGCCGCTTTATCACCATATTGAAAAAACATGGGATGTTTTTTCGGCAACATTTTCACAAGCTTGGAAAAAAGATGCTGTGGAACAATACCGTGATACTGAGGGCTATTTGGATTATGTTCTGGAGCAAGCATTTGAAGATGCTATTGGATTTGCAGGCTGTGAGTTAATTCGCAGAACAATCGGTCTAGCTCATGTTGCCGATTTGGATGGAATGGATAGCTTCGAGGAGAGAATCTCAGCGAAACAACACGCTCTTCGTTTAGGAAAGGCGTTAATTCGTGACCGAAAGTCTATTAAGGTACTCGGAGTTCTACAAAACTATGTAAACAATACAGCAAAGGAGTGACACCATGGTGAACACAAAAACAGTTCCACAATCCGTTCAGTGGAATGAAACTTCGATCAAACTATTAGATCAAACAAAGCTTCCGTTAGAAACTGTATTTATCGACCTTTTTACAATTGAGGATGTATGGAAAAGCATCGTTTCTTTAAAAGTACGTGGGGCTCCGGCCATTGGAATTACGGCTGCCTTTGGCTTAGCTCTATCTGCAAAGAGCTATGAAGAAACGAATTTGGAAGAATTTAAGGAAAAACTCCGTAAAGATAAAGAGCACTTAGCGAGCTCACGTCCAACTGCTGTTAACTTAATTTGGGCATTAAATCGCTTGGTTACTAGTATTCAAGATTCAACATCCGTGAATGAAGCAAAAACTACACTCACCCATGAAGCCATTCGGATTCAAGCGGAAGATGAAGCAGTTTGCCGCCAAATCGGCGAGCATGCTCTTGAACTCTTTAAAGATGGGTTTAAAGTCTTAACCATTTGTAATGCGGGTTCTATCGCAACTGCCCGCTATGGCACTGCACTTGCTCCCTTCCATTTAGCAGCACAGCAGGGGAAAAATCTTAAAGTCTATGCTTCAGAGACACGACCTGTATTACAAGGGGCACGGTTAACCACATGGGAATTGCTACAATCAGGTGTTGATGTAACACTGATTACGGACAATATGGCCGCTCATACGATTATAGAAAAAGGGATCGATGCAATTATCGTAGGCGCTGACAGGATTACAGCTAATGGAGATACTGCTAATAAAATTGGCACTTTTAATTTAGCAATATTAGCCAAAACATTGGGTATTCCCTTCTATGTTGCAGCACCACTATCCACGTTTGATATGTCCCTAGAAAGTGGTGAAGAAATTCCGATTGAGGAACGAAATCCGGAGGAAATTACACATTTACATGGCGTTCGCATCGCTCCAGAAGGTGTTCAAGTGTACAATCCAGCTTTTGATGTCACACCAAATGATCTCATTACAGCTATCATAACGGAAAAAGGGATCCTACAAGGTGATCTTGAGGTAGAGATTAAAAACTTGTTTGAATAATAAAGAGTTTTTGAGGAAATCCAGTGTAGAGCACACTGGATTTTTTCGGATTTCGCGTGTCTATCAATTTTAGAAAAAATCCAAAACCTTGACTTGATCAAAACACACCTTCTAATTCCAACAACTTTTCTTTTAGGTCTGTCCTTGTGCCAGAATATCCTGTTAGTGATTTGTCCTTTCCAATTACGCGGTGACATGGTACCACAATGGGAATTGGATTTTTCCGATTGGCCTGTCCGACTGCACGAACAGCCTTTGGGTTATCAATTGCATTTGCAATATCCGCATAACAACGAGTTTCACCGTAAGGAATTTGTAAAAGTTCATTCCAAACCTTCTCTTGAAAAGCTGTCCCGCTAAACTTAATTGGAAAGCTAAATGTTTTGCGTTCACCTTTAAAATATTCATCTAGTTGTTTTTTTATTTCAACAAGCACCCCATCATCAGGCGCATAAGCTACATCATATTTTTTACTAATCTGGGACCAGTCGTCTTCTGATAATGAGATATCAAGCAACTCCGTTTCGCCCGCGAGAATATAAATTTTACCGAAAATATCCGTTTGCATGTCACTATATTTATACATCAAAAACGCTCCCTTCTCTTTCTTTTATTTTACAGGACCTTTTCATATTTTGGTATGTCTAAATCTATAAAAGGAATGCCAGCACTCTACTACGAGCACTGGCTATTTGACTACAGTTTAAATTTACTAATCATTGTATTCAGTCTGCTTGATAAATCTGACAAAAGTTCGGAGTGATCTGAGATTGTTTCCATTGAACTATTTGTTTGCTGAACAGATGCAGAGGTTTGTTCAATTCCAGCAGCCGATTGTTCAGAAACTGCTGCAATGTTATCAATTGATAGATTGATCTCGACCGTACTGCCTGCAATAATATCAAGATTTTCGGAAATACTCCGGATGCGTTCAACCATGACGGTAACCGCACTGTGGATATCCTCAAACGTTTGACCAGTCACACGAATTTGGTTTGCCCCTTCATCCACCTGGCTATATCCATCAAGTAAGACCCGGGCAACAGAATTCGATTCTTTTTGAATGCTATTAACAATTTCGGTTATGTCTTTCACTGAATGAGATACTTGTTCAGCAAGCTTTCGAACTTCATCAGCTACAACAGCAAATCCTCTTCCGTGTTCCCCAGCACGAGCAGCCTCGATTGCGGCATTTAGGGCCAAAAGATTAGTTTGATCCGCAATATCACGAATGACCTTGACAAGAGTAGAGATTTGCTTTGTTTGTTCATCGAGTCCTTTCACCTTTTCCACGGAAAATTCCATGATGCTGTTAATTTTGTTCATTTGCTCTGTTGACGCATTCATGAATTCATGACCTTTTTTCGTCATTTCTAAAACATGTTGGGATGACTCATTAATTTGACTTCCATTTTGGTTTGCTGATTGGATTTTCCCGGCATATTCCTCCATCATTTTCGCTAGTTGTGTTGATGAATGCGCTTGTTCCTCAGCCCCTGTTGACAGTTCTTGGACAGTAGAAGCAATTTGCTGACTCGCTGCCTTCACTTCGCTTGATGAAATCATTAATTCAGAACTTTTTGAAGCCACTTGGTCAGAGACTGTAGTTATTTCACGAATCATGGAACGAAGACTCGCGTTCATAACATTTAATGATTTGCTCAACAACCCGATTTCATCTTGTCCTTTAACTTCAATCTCATCGACTTTCAGGTTCCCATCAGCAATAGTATTTGAAACGATAACTAATTTTTTCAGCTGTTTACCAATATTACGACCAATCATTACTAGGCTCAAAATGGCAATAATTGTAGATGCCACAATTGAAACGAGTAGTACGACAATCGTTCCGGAAACATTTGAATTAGCCGTTGTTATCGAACGATCACTCTTCACTTTTATATTGGCCCGTAGCTGATCCAATTGTCGGACAGTATCTTTAATTATTTGCTCTGCTTCTTGGCTAGATTGGATTGAACTTAACTTATCTGCTGAAACAACTGCTGGAAAAACTTTATCATCAAACAAAGTAGTGAGTTTTTCTTTATTTTCACCCACTTTGTTATAGAGCTGAAGCTCAATTGTAGTTAGGGACGGTTTTAGTTCCTCTGATAATTCGTCATATTGTTTACTTAAATCTTGAAAGGCCGTCACATGTTTGCCATTGCTGTCTTGTATGTAAATACTAATCTCACTTCCTAGTTGATTGAAAACACTTGCTATCTCAGTAATAAGAATGGATTGCTCTCCGCTTTTCTTCACTTCTTTCATTTCATTGCTAATATTAAATAGTTGAATAAAAATGATGAAGGCTGATATACAAAATAGCAGTATAGTAAAGGTAAATGCAACACCAAATTTATAACCAATCTTTAAGTTGTGCCACCGAGCTGTTAGTTTAAATGATGACTTTTTGCGTACTGCTTTTTTCCCTTTTTTTCTTTTTGACCCCTTCAATCTTCTGCCCCCTTTGTTGAACTTTCTCTCTTTTTTGATGCATCTTACATAAGTTCGCTTTCACTAATCCTTATTATAGTGGAAATTGTCACACTTTGAAATAAATTCTGTTAATTCGTCGAAGAAAAACTTCCGGTATTTGGTGCAACACTCCTCCTGTGGTAAAATATATTAGTTATTGACTGTATTCAACTGAAGTTTAAAACTTCAGTTGAATACAGTCAAAGCCTCCGGCGGATGCCTCAGATTTTCAAAGGAAATTTTCGAGCATAAGATCAAAGACTAAGAACGCCACTTCCTGTGGCAACGTCTTTGTGACCCACCTCGTGTGGGCCTAAAAAATCTGGGCGCAAATACGCCAAGGCGTATTTGATAAATGATTAAGGAGCAAGAGAATGAACATTGTTGTAAGTACATTAAATGCAAAGTATATTCATACAAGTCTGGCGATTCGGTATTTAAAAGCATATGCCGCGCCTGAATTTGATGTAAAACTGGCGGAATACACCATTAAAGATCCAGCCATGAACATCGTCACTGATTTGTATCGAAAAAAACCAGATGTAATTGGCTTCAGCTGTTATATATGGAATATTGAAGAAACGATAAAAGTTATTAAAATGCTCAAAAAAATAAACCCGGAGCTTGTTATCATTCTTGGTGGCCCAGAGGTAACCTATGATGTGCATGAATGGCTGGAACGTATTCCAGAGGTTGACTTCATTGTCATAGGTGAGGGTGAAGAAACGTTTAAGGATCTCCTTAAGGCTATACATGATGGGGAAAGCACAGATGAAATAAGTGGTGTTGCTTTCCGTAAAGAGGCACGATTAAAGATCAATCCACAGCGAAATAAACTCAACTTAAAAGAATTGCCAACACCCTTTCGATTTGAAGAGGACCTTCCTCATTTGTCAAAACGTGTGACATATATTGAGACAAGCCGTGGTTGTCCTTTTAATTGTCAATTTTGCCTCTCATCGATCGAGGTCGGTGTCCGCTATTTTGATCGAGAAAAAATTAAGGACGATATTCGCTTTTTAATGGACCATGGAGCAAAGACCATCAAATTCGTTGACCGTACCTTCAATATTAGCCGAAGCTATGCGATGGAGATGTTCCAATTTTTAATTGATGAACACCGACCAGGAACGGTCTTTCAGTTTGAAATAACAGCGGACATTATGCGACCTGAAGTCATTGACTTTTTAAATAAAAATGCACCTGCTGGATTGTTCCGGTTTGAAATTGGGGTCCAATCAACAAATGACCTCACAAACGAGTTAGTGAAACGGAAGCAAAACTTTGCAAAGCTTCAGCGGACTGTCATGATGGTAAAGGAAGGCGGAAAAATAGATCAGCATCTAGACTTAATTGCCGGTCTACCTGAGGAAGATTATCACTCCTTCCGAAAAACCTTTAATGATGTCTTTGAAATGCGACCTGAGGAGCTACAGCTTGGCTTTTTAAAAATGCTTCGTGGCACTGGGGTACGAATTCGTGCAGCAGAGCATGATTATCAATATATGGATCATTCCCCATATGAGATTCTTGGAAACAATGTCTTGAGTTTTGATGATATTACACGAATTAAACAGGTTGAGGACGTGCTTGAGAAGTATTGGAATGACCACCGAATGAATGAAACTGTGGAATATTTGGTAACACATAGCTTTGATACACCATTTGATTTCTTCCAAGACTTTGGGACCTATTGGGATGAGCGTGGCTGGTCACGTATTGGACACCAGCTGGAGGATTTATTCAAACGTCTCTACGATTTTCTGCAAGACGCAAATATCGAAGAACTTCCTATTATCGAAGCAATCATGAAATATGATTATCTAAGAAACCAGAAGTACAAGCCACGTAAACCTTGGTGGGAGGACCTTGTTAGCAAACAAGATCGAGCCACCTTCTATCAGGAGATTGTGGAAAATCCAGACGCTTTAGGTGCGGAATTTAGACAATTGCAGCTTCAGGAAAAAGAGTTGTATAAGCACACTGTCGTTGAAAAAATCCCATTTGACCTTGAAACTTATAAACAAACAGGTGAAATTATACAACAGGATACGTATTTGCTCGTTTACTTTGATCCTATCGAACGACAAGCAAAGGTATTTTCACGAAAAGTGTCGTAAAGAAAGAGTCAGCGCTGCTGACTCTTTTTGTCACTCACCCGTACTATTACCTTTTTTCGAATTACGATTTGCACCCTTCATTGAGTTTTCATAATCTGCTTCTGCAGAAAACTCGGTGTCAGGCATGCTTTCTTTTGGTGTAAAATTGCTTTTTCTTGCAGCATCAAATTTTACTTTCCGTTTCATGTGTTCCCCCCTTTAATCCATAGTTTTCACCATGAATACAACGTCCATAATTGGTAAAATCCACCTCTATTTTGGATTTGGATTCTAGAGCCATTTTTAGCTTCGGAGTAATTCAAGGATTTGCGTCTTAGCATTCGTTTTTGCGTCGTTTCCTCATTATTTCGTCCAGGTTCTCCTAATGTGTCTGCCCCCCATTTTATAAATTAACTTGTCATTGCAAACACTAACGTAAACCCAAAATGTGAGGTGTATATGGATGACCGAAGATAAGAAGCATTCTGAAGAAATCGAATCACCTATTTTAGATGAAACCATGCCACATCAAATTTCAGCTCCATCCTTTAAAGGGACCGGAATTAAAATGCAGGATCCATTTGTTAATGAGCATGGAGTCGTGATTGGGGACAGCCTTTATAATTCACCAAATTCACCGCTAAATAATTGGAGCGATGAAACAAATCCTGAAATCATGGCTGGTGATGAGTGGGTCCATCCGACAAATGACATCGGCTGGAACACAACTGAAAACCGTGAGCTATTAGAAAGTAAGAAACAACCTAAAGGGGTACCCTTCATGCATCCATCCAAGGACACAAGCTACGGCAATGATTAAGAAAAACCGGGCATAGCCCGGTCCTTTTCATGGTTAGAGAATATCCGATAATTTGTACTCTATGCCATGTATCCCTTTATAATACTCTGGATACATTTTACCCCCACATTTTTCACATGCAAACATAGGAGGAATTGTCGGATCTCCATCATCCATTAAATCGAAATCCCTTACCACGTTAATAGGAATCTCTTCTTTCTCATGACACGTCAAACAAACATAGCTGACGCTCTGTTGCTTGGACTGGTTTAGGCTTATAT
>NZ_SLUB01000068.1 GCF_004799755.1 Bacillus timonensis
ATAAATAGGCTGTCTGTCTCTCTTCTTTTTTTTTTTTTGAATTTTCGAGAAAAAGGGTTTATTATTTCCAAAATTATCATATAATCAACGATATATAACATGTGTTTTATATCATGCGATTTATAACAGGGAAGGAACGAACTATGGCACCAAAGAAAAAATTTTCTAAAGAACAAATAATTGACGCAGCATTTGAAATCGCAAAGAAAGAGGGGATGTCCAGTATTAAGATTCGGAAAGTGGCGGAGCATTTGGGAAGCTCGATCGCGCCTATTTACGTCAATTTCAATACTATTGATGAGCTAACCGAGGCCGTCATGAAAAAAATCATTGAATTGAGTTATCAACTTTTAGCGGAAGAAAATTCTGGGAAACCATTCCACGACATTGGGCTAGCTAGCCTCCGATTTGCAAGAGAATATCCGGTTCTTTTTCAGGATTTTGTCATGAATCAAAACAAGTATATCCAAAACTATGATCAAAATATGGGGCAGGGATTAATTGATCAAATGAAAGGTGATGAAGACCTGAAAGGTTTTTCGGATGAAGAGCTAATGACCATTTTAATGAAAATGCGCATCTTTACAACAGGTCTTTCTGTCATGGTTGCGAGTGGAATGCTTCCTGAGGAGTTTCACGAAGAAATGGGAGTTGAGCTGTTAGATAGTATGGCTACCGATGTGATTACAACTGCTTATTTACAAAAGAAAGAGACATAATCCAAAATAAGGGGGATATACCGGCTTGTAAATAATCAAGACATCCATTGTTGCTTGTATGCTTTTGGTTTTAGTGTTGATTGACAGTCGTTTGTCTTTTGCAGAAAGTGTTACTGACTTATCAGATGTTGAAACGTTTATGGATGAGTTTTTACAGAAAAAAGTGGACGAAGAACATATTCCGAATATGGCTGTTTCTGTAGTAGCTAATGGAGAAGTCGTTTTTGAAAAGGGCTATGGTTTGGCCAATATCAAGGAGCAAGTAAAGGTAGATCCAGAAACCACAATGTTTCGAATCGGGTCCGTATCCAAGCTCTTTACTTGGACGGCAATCATGCAGCTTGTTGAGCAAGGAAAACTTGATCTGAACACGGATATTAATCAATACTTAGATTTTGAAATCCCAGCTAGACTTGCAGTGGGTTCGAATAAAGAACAACCAAAACCAATTACTCTCTTAGATTTAATGACGCATACACCTGGATTTGAGGATTATTCGAGTGCCATTTTTAGGTTGACCGCTGAAGAAATGCCTCCACTTGGTCAATATGTGCGTGAATATCGATCTGAACGTGTATTTCCTGCCGGTGAAGTGCTTGCCTATTCAAATTATGGTACGGCTTTAGCGGGATATATTGTCGAACAGGTTTCAGGTATTCTTTATTTCAAATATGTAGAAGAGAAAATTTTTAAGCCGCTTGACATGAACCAGAGTACGTTTCAACAGCCATTACCGACGGAACATTCTACTAGTCTAGCACAGGCCTATAGATATATTGATGGAGAATTTAAAGAAGGAAGTTTTGAGTTTGTACCTGGTGCTGCAGGGGGAATGAGTAGCACGGCAAATGATATGGCAAAGTTTATGCAAGCCTATCTTGAGGGTGGAAGTTTCAATGGAGAAAGGATTCTAGAAGAGGATACCGTTCAGCACATGTTCCAGCAACAGTTTACCCATCATGACCAGTTAGATGGGATGGCTTTAGGGTTTATTGAAAAGACAATGAATGGTAAACGAATTCTTCATCATGGCGGAAGTACGGCTCTGTTTGATACGGGACTGTACTTATTACCCCAGGAAAATATCGGTCTATTTATCTCGTATAGTGGAAATAATTTTCGTACGCATACAGAGCTTTTCGATGTATTTATGGATCATTATTTTCCGGTGGAAGAGAGAGTTACTGTCACGCCTATGAGCGGAGAGGGCTCACACCAATATGTCGGTGAATATCATCAAAATCGGAAAAGCTTTACGAATGAGGATAAGATTAGCAGTCTAATAATAGGAGTGATCCAAGTCCAATTAGATGATACTGGAGTTTTAGTAGTGACCCACAACGGAGAAACCAATCGATTTGTCGGAATAGAACCTGGTATTTACAAAAATACGAGTGAAGGACCCTCGATTGATGCGTATGGTGAATTTCGAACAATCGTCTTTCAAACAGATCCCCATGGAAAAATAATGCTTACCACCGATGGTCCGATGTCATATTCGAAAGTACCATGGTATGCGTCGAGCGGTTTTACCTTTTTATCTCTGATCCTCGTTATCTTATTTTTTGTTGGAAGTATTCTCAATTGGGGTATCAAAGCATTGATACGAAGGAAACGGAAACCATCTAAACCTAAGTTAGCGGTTTGGGGCAAGCGATTGGCCATTGCAGTGGGGCTTCTCCTGTTGTTTTTAGTGACCAGCACTGCGATTTCTGGGGGAGTCGATCCCATCTACCAACTACCAAAAGAAGCTTTAGGAATTGTACCTGCATGGAGTCCCATTTTAAATGTTATTCCCTTTCTATTAACGATCTTGGGAATTTCCATGCTTATCTTCACGGTTCTCCTTTGGCGGAGAAGATATTGGCGCATCATTAGCCTTCTGCATTATTCCTTGTTAAGTCTGATGATGATACATCTGATTTGGATTTTTTTGTACTGGAATTTGTATTAGAGTGGCATGGGGATGGGTTCCTTAGCTTTTCACGCAATAATAGCTAAGATGCCTGTCTCCGTTGTGTTCTAAAATAAGGAAATTCAGATTATCACTTTGTTTGGAGTAACTTCATGAATCGATTTCTATATAAGTAGATTCAAATTACATAGGAGGGGATTTTAGATGACAAAAATATGCTTTTTCCTAGCTAACGGCCATAAAGGTTACCCTTACAATAAAGAAAAAATGAAACCAATCTTTCCTTTAACAAAGAAACGTTGGTTTTTCTATTTTTGTTAGCAAAATCGTAAAGAACTTTGAATCATTTCAAAGAATATCTTCTAAGCTTATTTAAGAAACCTCAGCGCAGCCTCCTCGCATATTCTTATCCAAAAAAAGTCTCCTACATCTCCTATTTTAAGATGCAACTATCAAGCATATTAGCTTGCGGCAAGGTCAAATTCCATTCAGGAAGCCAAGCTCAGTAATGATGTAAAAGCGTTTGATTCTTTAATCCTTATTTTTGGTATTTATTAACTAAACACAAAAGAAGCTGAATAATTTTGTGAATCCGAGCTAATGGAATAGTTTTTATTAACATTTATTATTTAAGCATATTAGGATTTAGGTTGCTTAACTTGCAGAAGTGAGTTGAATGTGTATTCAGTTTTATGTTGATGAAAATCTAGAAAGTCCATTGATGGAACCAATGGAAATCAAAAAAATCGCTTTAATAAGGTTAATTGGCATGATAACTTATCCTACAGGAGCTGAATCTAGTAATGCAGGTTCTAAAAAAAACGCAAAAAGTTGTTCGGTATCGGAACTATGAAGGTAAGGTCTATTTTGGAATTGTGGAAAACGATGAAATCTTACAAGTATCCAGTACCTTTACGGAAATTGTAAATAATGACCTCCAATTTGATGGAACGAGGGTTAACTATCATGAGGTGAAAATTTTAGAGCCAGTTGAACCATCAAAAGTGATTAATTTTGGTTGGACATATGCGCAACACGCTAAAGAAACTGGTGGACAGGCTTATCTAAGGGAACCATTTTTGTTTTTAAAACCAGGAACGACTTTGATACCTGATAAGGGGGAAATCATACTTCCTCCAAAGGATGTAACTAGTCGTGTGGAGATGGAGGGGGAAGTAGCCCTCATTATTGGAAAAAGTGGTAAAAATATTAAGGAAGAAGAGGCCATGCACTATGTTTTTGGCTGTACAATCTTTAATGATGTGACAGCAAGGGACCTTACAAAAAAAGATCCCCAGTTTACACGTGGAAAAGGTTTTGATACTTTTGGTCCGTTGGGGCCCTGTATTGTGACAGGTATTGATCCCACTAATTTACAAATAGTTACAACTTTAAACGGAGAAGTTGTACAAGACGGTAATACGAAGGAGATGACCTTTTCTATACCTTTTCTTATAAGTTGGATCTCAAACATTATGACCCTTGAACCGGGTGATGTCTTAGCTACTGGTTCACCTTCAGGCAGCTGCCCAATGAAACCAGGTGATATTGTAACCATAGAAGTAGAGGAAATTGGTAAACTAACTAATTATGTAAAATAGTCGTTGTACGATGCATCAGCCATCTTTTGTTAGGCTCTTTTCGATGTCATTTATTCATCGGAATTTTTCATACAGTCAATCAAACTATAGCTATTTATTCTAGGAGTCTCTTCTTCTCTATCTTATTTGTAAACCAAACACAATAGAAACCGATTAATTTTGTGAACACAAGCTAATGTAGTAGAGCCTTTTAATAATTACAATCTATACAAGGGTAAAAAGTCGCATAATTTATAGGAGTGATTTCCAATGTTTGAATTAGAAATTTTGAATGCCACAATCGTTACATCAAAACAACGGTATGTTGGGAGTATATCTATCGCAAATGGCAAAATTGCAGCAATCAGTAAATCTCCGCTGCTAAATGCAAAACAATATATTGATGCAACAGATTTAGTGTTGGTTCCTGGTATGGTTGACCAACATGTTCATTTTATGGATCCGGGGGAAACGGACCGGGAAGATTTTATTCATGGATCGATGGCTGCAGCCACTGGCGGAGTTACAACAGTTATCGAACATACCCATGCGTTTCCGGTACGTAGTGTCCAAGCATTTGAAGAAAAAAATGAACATTTAAAGAAAAGATCTGTCGTTAACTACGGATTGACTGCTCATGTTTTTCCTGAAGATTTAGGGAACTTGAAAGCGCTTTGGGAAAGTGGTGCCATCCTATTTAAAATATTTACATGTACTACTCATGGTATTCCAACAATGAATAATGATCAGTTATATCAGGCATTTGAAGAAATCGCTTCTTTTAATGGCAGCTGCTTGGTTCATTGTGAGGATGACTCCATTACAGAAGGAAATGAACAGAGATTAAAAGCAGCCCATCGTTGTGACCATGGAATTATTTCGGAATGGCGTTCAGAAACAGCTGAGGAAGTTGCTGTTGCTAACGTTGCCTTAATGGCTCGATTAACTGGTGTCCAAGCGACAATTGCCCACATTAGCCACCCTTTAGTAGTGGAATTAATTAAACGTGAACAGGCAGAGGGTGCAATGCTTTATGGTGAAGTTTGTCCTCAATACATCTTTATGGATGATCAAAAGGTATTGGAGAGAGGTCCATTTGGTAAGTTTACACCTCCCGCAAGAAAAGCGGATCAACAAGAAAGATTAATGGAAATGATCCTCGCTGGAGACATTCAAATTCTTTCTACTGACCATGCTCCATCGACTGTTGAACAGAAGCTTAGCGGTAACATTTGGGAATGTAACTTTGGATTGCCAGGAGTGGAAACAACCCTACCAATGATGCTGAATCTAGTCAATCAAGGAAAAATTTCGTTGGAAAGAGTAATTGAAATATACAGTGAAACACCTTCAAAGGTCCTTGGCCTTTATCCAAATAAAGGGTGTATCATGGTCGGGGCAGATGCGGATTTAGTCTTACTTGATTTGAATCATAAATGGACCATAAAAAATGAAAATATCATTTCCAAATCAGGATGGTCTCCATTTGACGGTGTAGACATTACCGGTAAGCCTATTTATACGATTGTGAATGGAACGGTAGTTTATGAAAAGGGAAATATTGTTGCGGAACCAGGTATTGGCCAACCTGTAAGTAGGCTGCAAAAATTAAGTGCCATCAATAAATAGTTTTTGCAGTGAACAATATTAAAAGTTTATCTAATAGAGAAAGGAGTTGAAGTAGATTAATAAACTAAAGACTAGCCTAAAAGATTCCTTGTTTTTTTAATTATGTTTTAAAGGTGAAGGGGGAAGAAGTTGATGAAGACAGCAGTTCAAAAAAACGACGTAGTTATTGAGGGCAAACCTCAAAGAAAATTAAGTACCAAAGTCGCTATTGCTATTCTAGTTCTTTTAGCAGCCTCCTATGTAGTTAACGCAATGGACAGACAAGTATTTCCTGTAGTAGTTGGAGCAGTTCAATCAGAATATGGATTTAGTTTAACTCAAAGTGGTTTGTTATCTACAATCTTTACATTGGGAATCGGTTTAGCAGGTATTCCAACAGGATTTTTATTAGATAAATTATCCCGAAAAGCAGTAATGATTATAGGTATTGTAATTTATTCTGCTTTTACATTGTTTACTGCAATGGCTATCGGATTTCCTGATATGCTTGCATATCGTGCAATTACTGGTATTGGTGAAGCCTTACAAAATGCTGCGCTTTTTTCGGCAGTTGGAACATACTTCTCTAGTCATCGGTCATTGGCCATCGGTTCCTTAAACTTTGCATACGGAGTTGGCGGATTTTTGGGACCCTATTTAGGAGCCAAAATGGCGGTTGCTTACGGATGGAAAATGCCATTTTTTTTATACGCAGTAATAGGATTTGCCCTAGCTTTCATCATCTTTTTTATTGTGCCAAAGATATTCACGGAGACGAAAGAATTAGAGGCAGATACAACTAAATCTAAAAAATTGGACCAGTCACATATCCCTGATAAATTATACAATCGTAATGTTCTATTGTGTGCAACTGCAGCTGTTGCGGTGGGGGCTTCCATCTATGGTTATGTTGGATTATACGTAAAATATTTAACGAGTGAGCTTGGATTTGAAGGTCCTACTGCTGGCTTTGCCCTTAGTTTATTTGGGATTGGCGCCTTAATGGGACTCGTTGGTGGATGGCTTGGTGACCGCTTCAATCAACGTTATGTGATCGTCATTGCATTTATTGGTGCCATGATTACGGGATACCTATTATTTAACGTAGCGACTACTCCAGCACAACATTATTTACTTAGTTTCTTAATGGGGACATTTGGTAGTGGGATTTTGTTTGTAAACGTTTACTCTTTGATACAACGAAGCGTCCGTGTGGAATATGTAGGTCGGGCATCAGGTATTTTTATTAGTTCCTTGTATTTACCGTCTGCAATAGCAGGTTATATTTTCGCATTGTTAGTTGAGAATGTTGGCTGGGGTGGAGCCGCATTCTGGGAATTAACAGTCTTTCCGATTATCGGGGTTATTGCAGTATTATTCATGCAGGATGATAAAATTAATCTTTCCAAACACCAGGCAAACAAGGCGAGTATTCACTGATAAAATAATAAAAATAAAGGGGGGCTACCCCCTTTATATCAAGAATTAGGAGGAACTGTTATGAAAAAAATTGCTGTTATTGCTATTGATTTACACAGAGGACACTTAGATCCAACAGTGGCTACTATGCCATTACCAACTGATAAATGTAAGCAGGTAATCAACGCAAATCGTGTGTTTTTTGATGAATGCCGTAAGTTAGAAATCCCTATTATTCACCTCCTTACCCAATATAGAAATGAACAGGAAATTTTATCAAACCCTGCGTGGTATGAACGGGCAAATGATCCAAACGCAACTCGCAAAAATGTGGGGAAACATAACCTTGAAGGTATGCCAGGAGTAGAGGTTATTCCTGAATTATGGGATGAACAGGATATTTTAATTGATACAAAAAAACGTTACGACTGTTTTATCGCAACGGATCTTGATTTTGTGTTGAAAGCCAATCATATCGATTCTGTATGGATAACAGGAGTAAACACAAACTCTTGTTGTTTAGCCACTTCTATTGATGCATCTGTTCGTGATTATGACGTGACGATGGTATCTGATTGTGTGGACACTATGGATGGAGAATATTACCACGAGGCTGGATTAAAAGTGTTCGAAAGAGCATTTGGTAAGGTGAGATCCTCCAAGGAATTGGTAGGTGTTTGAATATGATTATTGATGTGCACCATCATATCATCCCCAAGAAGGTTGTTGACGCAATCCGTTCTGGGGATAGTAGATTTCAAGCCGACATACAAAAGAAAGATAATATGGAATGGGTTGTTCATCATCAAGGGTATGCATACCCTTTGTTTGATAAATTTTATGATGCAGATGCGAAATTAGAGGATTTAAAAAAGGATGAAATTGACAAGGTTGTATTGTCTCCAGCACCTCCGATGTTTAATTACTGGTTAGACCCTGAAATTGCAGCAGGGGTAAGCAGGTTCATTAATGACGGAATTGCTGAATTTATTGCAGAGAATCCGTCCGTTTTTCAAGGAATGGCTACTGTTCCTATGCAGAAACCATCACTCGCCGTAAAGGAGATGGAGAGGGTTGTTCATGAGCTTCAACTGAACGCAGTGGAAATTGGAACTTCTATTGAAGGGGTAAATTTGGATGACCCCCAATTTACTGCATTCTTCGAAGCTGCAGAGGCCTTAAATGTCACCTTGTTTTTACATCCTTATTATGTAGGAGACAAAGCTGGGCTGTCCAAATATTATTTTACTAATCTAGTAGGAAATCCTTTGGATACAACGGTAGCAGCTGGAAGCCTCATATTTGGAGGGATTCTTGATCGTTTTCCTAAGTTAAAAGTGATGCTGGCACATGGTGGAGGATATTTACCTTATCAAATTGGTAGATTCGATAAAGGGTATCAGGAGAGAAAGGAAAGCAGAACCTGTAAGGAAAGACCATCATCCTATCTTAATCGTTTCTATTTCGATACATTAACTTTTAACCCGCAAACCTTACAATTTTTAATTGATTTTGTTGGATCAGAGCAGGTTGTATTAGGTAGTGACTATCCATTTGATATGGGGACACTGAAACCTAGGGAAATTGTGAAGGAATGTCAGCTTCCTGATCAAACAAAAGAATTGATCTACCAAGGAAATGCAAGACACTTATTTGGTAGTTGATTTTCACAGCAAAAAGGGGAGATAAGAATGAAAATAGCATCGATTCAAGTCGAGGCAAATGACTTAAAAGATTATAAGACTGCCATGCAAAAACTTTTAAATATGGTTGAAAAAGCCGCTTATGAAAATGATTTAATCATCGTTCCAGAGGCTGCTTTTCCAGCCTATTTTTTAGGACATGAGGAAGGCAATCTTACCGCGATACTTGAACAGAGCGAAAATTATTTGAATAAAATAAAAGAAATCGCAATAAGTGAAAAATCCTATATTGCATATGGGTATGCGGAAAAAGAGAAAGATAATCTTTATAATACTGCTGTTTTGTTGAATCGCGATGGAGTAGAGATTGCAAAAAAACGCAAATCCTTTTTATGGCATTTTGATAGTAATTGGTTTACTGCTGGAGAGGAAACCGCAATTGTAGATACGGAGTTTGGAAGAATAGCACTTGTTGTCTGTGCAGATGCTAGAATGCCTGAAATCATTCGGTTAGCTGCTCTTGAAGGGGCAGAATTAATTATTGATTTAGCGAATCTGACTGCAACAGGACCAGATATTTCGGAACTGCACAATGCCCAAAGTGCCTATATGTTATCAGCACGGGCACTAGAAAACCAGGTTTGGCTGGCAGTTTCCGATAAATGGGGAGTAGAAGCAAACACAATTACATATGCAGGGCGTTCGAGTATTTTTGCACCTGATGGGACCTGCTTAATTCAGGCAAGTTCGGATAAAGATGAAATTATATCTGCTGAGATTCCTTGTGACAGTCAAGGAAGGGTTAAAAAAACAGAAGCAGAAGTGAAGTTTTATGAACAAAGAAAACCTAATTATTATAAAACACTTACATCCCCAATCGATTCCTTGCCAATCGTGAAATATATGAAGGAACCTTTGATACCTGCAAATTTAACACCATTTGTAATAGTAGCGGCTGGTTATATGGAGGAAGAATATCTCCATATGATCCGTAGGATGGTTAATCAAGGCAGCACATTCATTGTTATGCCACCTAATCAGGTGAATATAGAACATGTAATCGAAGAACTAAAAAGTATTCTACCTTTCAATTGTTATCTATTTGCAACAACAATTGACAATTCTGGAGGATTGATCAGTTACATGATAACAAATGAGGGGATTCGAAAAAGGTATTCCACCATACATTCAGAAAGTACTGATGAGGTAAATATGGAAAGTTTGGTCTTTGAAACAAAATGGGGCAGAGTTGCTATTATGCACGGGGTAGAAGGGATGATGCCGGAGTGGTCTAGAACATTGATGTTACTTGGGGCAGATTGTATCATTTGGCCAAATCAATATTCTCCTGATGTAGCTATCAAAATCGCTAGAACAAGGGCGGCTGAAAATAGAATTTATATAATCTCTTCACAATCATCTAATGAACACGGAAATATTAGTCAAATAATTGATCCGAATGGAGTCGTCATCGCTTCCACAATACAGTCTTTAAAAAAACATGCTTGTGGTGTTCTAGTCCCGTTTGTAAATAGCAGAATAAAAGACATTGTACCTGGGACAAACGTTGTACTGAATCGGAATCCACAAAACTATGGGAGGCTAATCAAATGAAAAAAGTTGATGTATTTATCAATGGAGAATTTAGGACTCCGTTTCTAAACAGGTATTTTCCAGTTATTAATCCTGCGACAGGGGATGTTATTGCAGAGGCCGCGGAAGGAAATGAACAGGATATTGAGTGGGCTGTTGAAAGTGCAGTAAAAGCATTCAGAGAAACGACATGGGCACATGATAAGGAATTGCGATTTCGTGTACTAAACCAATTAGCCACTTTGCTGCGAGACAATCTTGATGAACTTACAGAACTGGAATCAAATATTACTGGCCGTCCCATTCGTGAAATGAAAGCACAGTTAGCAAGGCTTCCGGAGTGGTTTGAATTTTTTGCTAGCGTATTAAAAACGCATGGAACAGATTCTCCTCCATTCAGTGGTGATTATATCAATTATACGCAAAGAATTCCACTAGGGGTAGTTGGACTAATAACACCTTGGAATCATCCGTTATTAATTCTAACCAAGAAGCTTGCTCCCGCGTTAGCAGCAGGGAATTCCGTTGTTATTAAACCGTCAGAAAGTGCACCAGTTACCCCTTCCATTCTAGGAGAACTTGCAAAAGAAGCAGGTGTTCCAAATGGGATAGTTAATATTGTCCCCGGTTATGGGGCTGTGGCTGGGAAGGCGCTCAGCACAAATAAAAATCTGGCAAAAGTGGATGTAACAGGTGGAACGGAAACAGGAAGACATATCGCTGCAGCAGCTGGATTCAATTTAGCCAAAGTAGCAGCAGAGCTGGGGGGAAAGGCTTCAGTTCTTGTTTTACCGGATGCTAATTTAGAAGAAGCCGTTAATGGATCTGCATTTGCTGCATTTATAGCTACGGGCCAAACTTGTGTACAAGGCTCACGTATTTTCGTTCATGAATCACAGTATGATGAATTTTTGGAAAGATTTGTTGAAAAAACAAAGGGACTTAAAGTTGGAGACCCACAGAAACTGGAAACAGATATAGGTCCGGTTATTAGTGAAAAACAGTACCGCAGAATTCTAGATTATATTCAAATTGGTAAGGATGAAGGTGCAGAGATTGCATTTGGAGGAAAATCTCTTGATGGTAAAGGTTACTATATTGAGCCAACCATCTTTAAAAATGTCCATAATAAAATGCGAATTGCCCAAGATGAAATCTTTGGACCAGTAACCTGTGTTCTTAAATACTCTACTACTAGCGAACTAATAGAGCTTGCAAATGGAACAGATATGGGATTGGCTATGTCAGTATGGAGCAACGATATAAGGCAAGCGCATAACCTAGCTGGCAAACTTGAAGCAGGCATTATATGGATTAATGACCATCACCGTATAGACCCTTCCTCCCCTTGGGGCGGTTTCAAAAGCAGTGGTATAGGACTTGAAAATAGTATCAAGTGCTTTGAAGACTACTCAAAAATTCGAAATGTCATCGTCAATATTCAAGAAAAAAGTTTCGATTGGTTCGACGGAAGTGCTCAAGTGAAAAGATATAGTTAAGGAAAAAGCGAAGAAGTCAAAGGCAACCAGAAGTTCCTTTGACTTCTTCGCTTTTCTGCTACCTTCTTTTAGTTCTTGAGATTTCATAAATATTTTTTCGCGATAACCTCTAAACAAATGTAAGTAACTGGTATAATTATAGAGAAGTACTACCATTTTTGAGAACAGATTATGAGAAAGATATGCCACCTTTTAGGGATAACGGATTCGCAACGAAATAGACAAAAAAAACAGAATTTTTAAATAAGGAGGACCTGGACGTTGATAACAGTGGAACAGATTTTGAATACAAATCCTTTTCAAACATCAAAAATCCTTGGCGGAGCAAAGGGACTTCATCGTAATGTTAGCACGGTAACGGTGGCTGAGGTACCAGATGCAGCCAATTGGCTTCGTGGTGGGGAACTTGTTTGTACCACAGCATATTTTATTAGCAAAGGTATCAAATACCAGATGGAATGGGTCGAAAGTTTAGTTGTCAATGGTGCCGCAGCCTTAGCAATAAAAACCAGTCGGTTTTTGGGAGAAGTACCGAGTTCCATTATCAAAATTGCCAATCAATTAAATTTTCCTATCATCGAAATTCCAACAGAGGTTACCTGGCCAAATGTTATCGAATCCGTAATGAATCTTCTTATGGATACTCAAATAAATATCCTTCAAAGAACCGAAGAAGTACATAATGCATTAATATCTCTTGTTCTTGAAAATGAATCTGTTCAGGTGATTGCCAATAAGATTTCAAGTCTTGTCGGAAATCCAATTATTATTGAAGATGCGAGACTTAACCATATTTCAATGAGTCAAAATATTATCGATAAAGAAAAAAATAATAAATTCATAGAAGAACGGTTAAGCCCAATTTTTAAAGAAAAAATAGCATATACCGATTTTTACAAAAACGTGCTCTCAAGTAAAACCAAAGAAACATTGGAGCTTCCACTAAAATCTAATATTCATGTAAATACCATTACAGTTCCCATCCTCTCTAATAAAATGGTTTACGGTTTTATTTCAGTTATTGCAATGAATAAAAAAGTGTCGCAGTTTGACTTAATTATTCTTGAACATGCTACCACTACATTGGCCCTTCAGTTTATGAAACAGATTATTCATGAACGGACATTAAGAACGAGAACTGTATCGATGATTAACGATCTTGTGAATGGAAGATTCGGTTCAGATTTGGTAAAAGAATTTTATTTAAACCACAATGATTGGATAAAGCCTGTTGTGATGGCAGTAGTTGAATTAGGAGGAGACACTATAATTGAGGAGAGCTACGACTGGGACACCTCGACAGAACAGTTGACGGAGAAAATTAAGTACCACCTTCTTAATCATTTTGACAATGTTTTTGTTGGAAGGAGTGAAACCTCCACGTTATATGTATTGGCGTTCTTCCAAGTTTCAATGGTTTCCTCTGCTGCAAGTACATTAGGAAAAGAACTAGATTTTATTTTAAGTGAATGTAAACATCAAGAGCTTATTCATAGTTATTTTGCAGGAGTTGGTAGCACTCAAAATGATCTACAGCAGGTTGGCAAAAGCTTTAACGAGGCACTCTCGGCAAAATCAATTGCTAAATCGTTTCAGATGAAAGGACCTATTGTACTCTATCAGGATTTGGGGATACATAGGATCATTTCGATGGTCCATCATAGAGAAGAATTAAGCAACTTTTGCAATGACTTTTTAGCAGATCTTGTAACCCATGATAATCAAAATAACGATGTTTTAAGGGAAACCTTATATGTATATCTGCAAAACGGTGGCAATGCCCATGAAACCGCAAAGCGTATGTTTGTCCATCCAAACACTATTGCGTACAGATTAAAGAAGATTCAGAGTGTTATTAAACGGGATATAAACTCTTGGGAGGTTCGATTTACCTATTTGTTTGCGCTCGAAGCTGCTGAAATACTCGATAATCCTTATGCCTTAATAGGAACAGAATAGGGTTCTTAGCTTCAGGGGAAAATGCCTTCCATTGATTGTTAGAAGTCAACATTTTTAAATAAGATTATTTGTTTACCGTCCATAAAGAATAACTATATATTTTGAAATATAGTATATTTAGAATCTGTTACTCAATGAAGATTCAGAAAGTTTAACAATATTCATAAGTTAAACCAAGGAATTTGATGTATTCACTTTAGGAGAGGTGGGAAAAACATGGCAGTAGAAACCGTAATTCAAGATAATATGAAAATTTCATGGGACGTAGAAATCCCAATGAGTGATGGAAGTATCGTTCGTGCAGATATTTATGCTCCTGTTGAAGATGGACAATATCCGGTTATTATGACCTATGGTCCATATGCAAAAGGATTACCATTCCAGGAAGGTTATCCTTGGCAATGGAAACGTATGACAGAGGAACACCCAGAAATTCCAGAAGGCTCCACCAATAAGTATCAAACTTGGGAAGCAGTAGATCCAGAAAAGTGGGTTCCGTATGGATATATTTGTATACGTGTCGACTCAAGAGGAACAGGAACGTCACCTGGTTATTTAAATCCTTTTTCAGAAAGAGAAACACAAGACTTTTTTGAATGTATTGAATGGGCAGGGGTACAACCATGGAGTAACGGTAAAGTCGGTTTAAATGGAATTTCTTATTATGGTATGAATCAATGGCAAGTAGCAGCTTTACAGCCGCCTCATCTAGTTGCGATATGTCCTTGGGAGGGCGCGAGTGATTGGTATAGAGATGCAACCCATCATGGGGGAATTACTTCCGGTTTCTGGTCTACATGGTATGGACCACAAGTATTAAAGGTTCAGAATGGAGTTGGAAAAAAAGGCTCCATTAACCCGAATTCTGGCAAATTGATTGCAGGACCTGATACATTATCAGACGAAGAACTTGCTAAAAATCGTATTGACATAGATCATGAAATATACGCTAACAAATTAGCAACAGATCCTTATTATAAGGAAAGAGAAGTGGATTGGTCTAAAGTAACTGTTCCCATTTTGTCAGCAGGCAACTGGGGCGGACTTGGTTTACACCTAAGAGGAAACGTAGAAGGGTATGTGCAGGCCGCTTCAAAGGAAAAGTGGTTGGAAATCCATGGATTGGAGCATTGGACACACTTCTATACTGATTACGGAAGAAATCTGCAAAGACGATTCTTTGATTATTATCTAAAAGGGCATGAGAATGGATGGAATGAGCTTCCACCGGTACTTTTGCAGGTTAGAGGTGTTGATGGGTTCGTTAATAGACAGGAAGAAGCTTGGCCTCTCCCAAAAACAGAATGGACACGCTTATATCTAGATACAAACAATTTAAGCTTGAGTAAACAGCCAGTCGAAGGACAAGTTGAATATGATACATTCAGTGAAGGTGTAACGTTCTTAACTCCTACATACGAAGAGGAAGTGGAACTTACCGGACCTGTTTCAGCTAAATTTTATGTTTCTTCATCTACAGAAGACACGGATGTATTCTTAACCATTAGACTCTTTGATCCAACTGGGAAAGAAGTATTGTTTAGTGGAGCCCAAGACCCAAGAACACCAATTACTCAGGGATGGCTGCGCGCTTCTCATCGTAAGCTGGATCCTGAAAAGAGTACAGAATATCGTCCTTATCATCCTCATGATGAGGTTCAGCCTTTGATCCCTAATGAGGTATATGAACTTGATATTGAACTTTGGCCTACATCAATTGTTATACCAAAAGGATATAGACTAGGATTAACGGTGGGTGGTTCTGATTATAGTCATGATGAAGAGGGAACCCTGTACCATTCAAGGTTAATGACAGGCTCAGGTGCATTTTGGCATGATGATCCTCGCGATCGCCCTGAAGAGGTATTCAAGAGTAAGGCTACTATCCATACAGTTTCAGGAAAAGAGTCCTATTTACTTGTGCCAGTAATTCCAAAAGAACGTTAAAGTTTTATAATTATTAGAGGATGGCTAATTTCATTGCTGTCCTCTATTTTTAAAAAATTTTCAAATCTAATCTCTCCTTGATACCATCAATGAATATTTGATCTTTTAATTCTTTTTGTTTTTTTTATATGTCTCGTGTCAAAATTAATAAAACAAGGAAAATTTTGATTGTAAAATTTGGAAAATAACTTTGTTTGAAGTAACATATTAATCCATTACTATATATTCAAATTACATAGGAGGGGATTGCTTTTTACTTGCTAATGGCTATGAAGATTTAGAAATGAAGAACCTTATGATGCAATGAATGAAGCGGGGCACAAAACCGTTATTGTGGGGATTGAAAAAGGTGCTGAGCTTATGGAAAACTTTTTCAACATTGACACGAAGTGCTTCTTGAGCCTCGCCACCAGGAATAATCACTGCATCACCAAGAGGTAGTGGTTGATGGAAATATTATCACGCCTCGTAACAACTAAGGACGAGCCAGCATTTATTAAAGAAATTTTAAATAAATTATAAGTTCAGGGGTCTCTTCACGTTTTTGAAGAGGCTTTTTTATAGCTAGTCTGTTGCTCTCACAGGCTTTACAACCGTTGAAACCGTTGAAACCTATGTAAGAAAATCAACAAAGAGATTCGGAGATTACTAGCTAAAGCGGAGGCTTTAAGATGAGTGATATTAAGGTCAAAGCCGATGAACTAGAGGATTTTGCTTCCCAAATTGGAAAAGCGGAGCGGGAATGTAACGACACATTAGATGCGATTAATTGGCATTTTTCCTCACTGCTTGCGAATTTCCCAGGAGTGGTACCAGGTTCAATACATAACTTAGAGGCGGATTTAAAGTATTCGATTAAAAAATACAAAAGCAAGCTCGATGATGCCCAACAATTAATTAAGCTGACCGCTGCCAGTATGAAAAACGATGAACAAAAGATGTCAGGTAAAGTAGGCGAGTTTTTACTTGAACTCGTTGGCTGGTATGACATTCAACGTGTATTTAGCGAATATGATCCTGTTACAGGTGAGAAGCTTTCAGCAGGAGATCGGGTCCTGGCTGTAGGATTTCTTGCTCTTACATTTGTCCCACCTGCAAAGGCAGTTGGTGTTGGAGGAAAGGCTGCGGTACCAGGCGTTAAAGCGGGTCTACCTTCCCTCGCAAAAACACCAGAAGCATTCATGAAAATTCGAAACGTCTTAGACCCAGAAAAGGTTCAACAAGCATTTCGCTCGGTATATAATGAAGTGGTAAAAGGTCCAATTGCCGCAACAAAAGTCTGGTTTGATAAAATCAAGAAAGGTATTGGAGACATTCCAATCCCCCAGATCAGACAAGAAGCATTTGCAGGAGTTGGAGTTGTCAACAAAACTGTTAGGGATGCCTTCGGAGACGCCAAGGATTTTATCCAGCGAATTAAGAGTTCGCAAGTGGATGAGGTGGAGGTTAAGGGTGTTACTGGAGTTGAAGGTGTTACTAAGGGTACAAAGGAAGTTAAAATGACTAGTAGTGGGAATAGTAAGCATTCAAGGGATGTGAATATTCCATCAGTAAGAAATAACGAATTTAATGAATGGTTTGATAATCTTCCAGCAAAAGAATTTGAGGAAATGTGGAATGATCCAAAGTTGAGAATTAAAATAGAAGATAGAATTAGACAACCAGGAGGATATCATGAATGGCATCTTGTTGCAAGAACTCCTAAATTTAAGCAATGGGGTATCAGTATGGATGACATTAAAGAAATGAGGTCACTGACCAAAGATGTTGAATTTGTTAATCCACCTGGCAGACATGGTAGTAGGGGTTCCACTAAAGCGCATAATGAAATTTTAAAAATTATTGATAATGCTTCTGACTATGAAAGTTTTGTTAAAGGGCTTAATGAATGGTCCAAAAATAGAATGAAAAATGGGATTATGGATTTACCAGAAGGTTTGAGGAGGTAAAAAATGGAAAACTACGTTTCTTTATGGTTAGGATGCTTTAGAGATTTTGATGAACTCGAAAAGTACACTGTTATAAAATATAATGAAGATGGAGATAGTATCCCCTCTATTTTTGAAAAAGATTTTAAATTAGGTTATTATAATCGGGACTTAATTGAAAAAGATTGGATTCCTGTTGCTGAAGATGACATAGAAAAACTGTTGGTAGACTTTTCGTACGATAATCAATTAATACAGCAGTACAAGAACATAAAATTAAAGTGTAAATATAACACTATTGTATTAATTTATAACTATAACTACAAAAAAGAAAGTGAAATTGCTGTCTCTTATACACATCT
>NZ_SLUB01000069.1 GCF_004799755.1 Bacillus timonensis
TAATAGTAGTTATTCTTAATTGATGTCGTTTGTGATAAAATATTGTCAAATAATGTCGAAAAGTTTAGATGAGGATTGTGGATATATGAAATTATTTAATAAATCATATCTTACCAGTGAAAATTTAGAACGCAAGGATAATGTCACTTATTTACCACCAAGTGAAACGATTCTGGATAATATAACCAATGGTTTTTTTATAATTGACCGTAACTGGAAGATTATATATACAAACAAAAAGATGGAGAGGTTCGTAAATAAAGAGAGAAAAGAACTTATTGGACAAAATATTTGGAAGGTACTTCCGCAGGCAGTGGGTACGAAGTTTTACGATTTTTACCATAAGGTTATGGAAGAAAGAGTTACAGTTACGTTCGAAGATTATTATGAACCAACAAAAGAATGGTTAGAGGTAAGAGTTATTCCAACTGATGAAGGAATAATTGGATATGCAATTAATATTACAGAACGAAAATCGTATGAACAAACAGTTGAGCATTTGGCATTTTATGACCTATTAACAAATCTTCCAAATCGGATTTTATTAGAGAAAAAATTAAATGAATTAATTGAGAAATCAAAAGGTAAAAAGCAATCATTCGCTTTAATTTACATGGATATAGATAGGTTTAAATATATAAATGATACACT
Organism: Bacillus timonensis; assembly: GCF_004799755.1. GTDB lineage: Bacteria > Bacillota > Bacilli > Bacillales > Bacillaceae_L > Ferdinandcohnia > Ferdinandcohnia timonensis_A. The sequence goes on from NZ_SLUB01000069.1 coordinate 652, forward strand.
GGGTCACATAATAGGTGAAAAATTTATTTTACAGTTTGCTGAACGATTGGTTCGAATCATTAGTAATCAGGGTTTCATAGCAAGACTTGGTGGGGATGAATTCGCAGTTATATTAAACAATACGATTGAAAACGAACAAATTCATACTATTTCTGAAAAAATTATCACAAAAGTAAAAGAAGAACCCTTTATTGTCGATGATTATGAATTGTTTGTAACTGTAAGTATAGGAATTAGTGTATTTCCTCAACATGGTGAAGATAGCAAAACCTTAATGAAGAATTCTGATATAGCAGTTAATCATGCTAAAGATATGGGGAGAAGTAAGGCAGAAGAATATAATCCAATGATGGATATTTATAGTTACAAAAGGTTGTCGTTAGAAACTGATTTACGAAAAGCTATTGATGAGAACAAGTTAGAATTACATTTCCAACCAAAAGTAAAAGTGAGTACAGGTGAAATAAAAGGTGCTGAAGCATTAATTCGATGGAATCATCCAGATTGGGGAATGTTAACACCCGCCGATATAATACCTATTGCGGAAGAAACAGGATTGATTCACTCCCTCTCAAATTGGGTTGCAAGAAAAGTGTGTCTAGTTCTACATTCCTGGCAAAATGAAGGCTTAAATCTAATCCCTATATCAATAAATATATCTGCTGATCGATTTATCTCTGCTGATTTTGTTCCGAACATAACGAGGCTATTAGAAGAAACTAAATTAGAAGGAAAATGGTTAGAAATTGAAATAACTGAAACTTCAATTTTAGATAACCAGCGTCTTGTTGAGAAAACCATAAATGATCTTAATAATTTGAACGTAAGAGTATCTTTGGATGATTTCGGGACAGGTTATTCCTCTCTGTCCTATCTAACGAGATATAAGATACATGTGTTAAAAATAGACAAATCATTTATTCAAGATGTATCCGTTAATAGTTCGAATTCAACTGTTGTAAAGTCCATTATTCAATTAGCACACGGGTTAGGTATGAGTGTAGTAGCCGAAGGTGTTGAGACTCCTGAACAACTACAGTTTTTAAAACAGCAAGAATGTGATGAAATTCAAGGCTATATTTTTAGTAAACCAGTTCCTGTCTCTGATTTATTAAATTTGTTAGGAAATAGAGTACTAAAGCCAAAAGTCGAAAAACAAAGTTACTACGAAAATAAACGAAATTATTTCAGAGTAGAGCTATATTACCCAATGAGTTCACAAATGACAATCATAAGTTTTAAAAATAAGGATATTCAATTAGGGCGTACCGAGATTTTAGTTGAAGATATCGGACTTGGTGGACTTCGGTTCTTATCCCATCTCCTTCTTTCTGTTAATCATGATATTATTTATGAGTTTGAAATAGAGATTCTTGGTGAAGAATTTTATTTAAAAGGGCGCATAGTTTGGAAGGAAGAAAATGAAGAAGGTATATATCGGTATGGGGTAGAATTTCTTATATCTGAATCGGAACGGGAACTTCTTGCAAAAACATTAAATAATCTTTCATTGCAAATTAGGACAAGTCCTCTTGTTCCAAATTGCAGGCAAGTTCAATCAAATAAATATAGTTATATCAAAAATCAAATAAATAAAGATAGCACAACTTAAATAGTAACTAAGTAAAGATGAGAAAATTAGTAAACATAACACTCTAGTCCAAGCCCATGCAAAAAATCGAAAAGAATTTGGTGAGATTCAGTTCCCTTATTCAACAAACCGGTATTCAAAAGTTAAAGATCAAGCTGCCATTAACTGAGCAGCTTTTTCTGGTTGGGCTAACGAAGCTTTTAGTTGTAGAGCGATAAATACCATGATGCTAGGTACACTCTTCAAAAAGGGATTAATAATGGATGAAAGCCCAAAGTGTTTTATGAATATCGATGTATTATATAAAATTTGTCGTTGCGGTGGAAATAACTGTATAATATATTGGTGAATAATTTAGTTCCTTTTTTAGGTCCTAACGAAAGGAGATCACCATTGAGTGCTATAATTAATACTAAAGATATTTTGGAGCGAGTATCCGATGGATTTTATTCGTTAAATAATAAATTAAAATTTGAATATATAAATAATGTTACAGAAAAACTTTTACAAATTAAACGAGAAAATGCAATTGGGCAATATATTCATGATGTATTACCACACAGTGACTTGCGTAAATTTGTATCGCGATATAAAAGGGCATTGTCGGAACAAGTACCTGTAGAATTTGAAGAGTTTTTTAATAATAGATGGTATGAAATAAGGGCATTTCCTTCTAGGGAAGGCTTGTCTGTACTTTTTAGAGATATTACAGAAAAGAAGAAAGAGTTTCAAAATATTAATTTTCTAGCTAATTACGACGTTATAACAGAAATACCTAACCGTTTTTACTTTAATAAATACTTAAAACGCAAGATAAAATCACAATCTATTGATGGCTCATTTGCTGTTTTATTTATTGATATTAATAATTTTAAAAATGTAAATGATACATATGGTCATGGAGTAGGTGATTGGGTATTAAAACAAATCTCGAGACAAATTGAGGAAATAATAATTCAATTTGGTTTCATAGCTCGTTACTCTGGTGATGAATTTCTTCTAACGTTGGAAAACCTTGATGATCATGAAATTTCATCTGTGATTGAACGAATAATTGAATCATTTTCAAGTCCATTTTGTGTAAATGGGTTTGACATAAAAATTTCAATCTGCGTTGGGGTTAGCCAGTTTCCTAAGGATGGGCAAAGTGAAGAATTATTAATAAAACATTCAGAAAATTCAATGTATAAGGCGAAAAAAGAGGGTAGAAATAAATATAAGTTCTACGCCTTTGATGAGAATGAAGGAAGAGTAGACGCTTTAAAATTAGAGTTAGAGCTCCACAAGGCGATAGAAAATAATCAGTTACTACTTCACTATCAACCTAAAATCAATTTAAATACGGGGAAAATTGTGGGTGTCGAGGCATTGATTCGTTGGGACCATCTAGAATGGGGAATGGTATCGCCAGAAACATTTATACCTATTGCTGAAGAGACAGGATTAATTTTACCAATTGGAGAATGGGTTTTGAATGCTGCGTGTAAACAAAATAAAACTTGGCAGCAACAAGGTTTTTCAACAGTTGTTTCCGTCAATTTATCAGCTATTCAATTTAATCAGACTACTATTATTGATACCATTGAATCCATTCTTCACAAAACAGGATTAGAACCTCACTTTTTAGAAATTGAGATTACTGAAAGTATGACAATTGATATTGACCGTACAATTTCAATATTACAACAGCTTAAAAAGATTGGAGTCCATATTAGTATCGATGATTTTGGTACAGGTTTCAGTTCATTAAGTTATTTAAAAAACATTCCTGTTGATAGATTAAAAATGGACAAGTCTTTCCTTAATGAACTTCGAAACAACCCAAATGATGAAACTATAGTTAAAACCATTATCTCAATGGCTCATAATTTAAATTTGATTGTAGTAGCTGAAGGGATAGAAACAAAAGAACAATTAGTTTTTCTGCAGCAACATTTATGTGATGAAGGACAAGGAAATTTTTTAAGTAAGCCCTTAACTGCATTCCAATTACAAGAAAAACGGTTTGAAATAGGAAAAATAGTTGAAGAACATGGAATCCCTAAAGATATAAACCAACAATTGTTATTGAAAGAATTATTGGAATCATCCCAAAGAGAGTTACACGATACGATTCGTTTGCAGCAAGGGATGATATTTAAGTATAAAAAAATGAATGAACGATTTATTCATACACAATGTGACGGGGAGTTATTATACCGTCTTGGAATGATTCCTTCTCAAGTGATCGGAAAAGAATTGGCTGATTTTCTTCCTTATAGAACTGCCCTCGATAAAACTGCCTACTATAAGAAGGCGTGGGAAGGAGAGGAATTTGTTACTTATGAGGGAGAGCTAAATGGAATTAATTATCTTACAACTTTACGTCCTATTAAAAAAGCTGGAGAAGTAGTACAAGTCATAGGTTCATGTATAGATATAACGAAACGTAAAAAAGCGGAGAAAGCTTTACAAGAAAGCGAGGCTAAATATCGGCTGATTTCTGAAAACATGACGGACATAATAATGTTATTAGATATAAATGGAACGATACAGTATGCATCACCTTCCCTTGGAAATGTATTGGGTAACCCATTAAAATCATATATAGGTAAAAGATCGTTTGATTTAATTCATCCTGATGACAAGCAAAGCGTAATGATGGAATTTGAAAAAGTATTAAACACTATGAATCCATTAAGGATGGAAGCTCGTTTTGTGAACGTTGATGGAAAATCGTTATTAATTGAAGGACTAGGTACCCCAGTCCTTGGAGAGAATGGCGCTCCAGAACATTTTATACTAGTGGGAAGAGATATTACGGAAAAAAGGGAAATGGAAGAACAACTCTCAAAATCAGAGAAATTAGCGGTTGTGGGTCAACTAGCTGCAGGTGTTGCACATGAAGTTAGAAATCCTATAACTTCTATAAAAGGATTCATTCAACTTTTAGAGGAAGGAATCACGAAGAAAGAATTTTTCGAAGTAATTTCCAGAGAGTTTAAACAAGTTGAGGAAATTCTTGAAGAATTTATTAATCTTGCCAAACCAAAAGAAATTCAATTAAAAAAGGTTAGTATTAAAAATATACTTAAAGAAGTTGAGACTTTATTAAAACCAGAAGCAAATTTGAAAAACGTAGAAATTTTCCAAGAGAATAAACAAGATCTTCCTCAGATTATGTGTGATTCAAACCAAATAAAACAAGTTTTCATTAATATCATTAAAAATAGTATTGAAGCAATTCCTAAAAATGGGTTTGTAAAAATCCAAGGCAGTATAGAAGGGAAAAATATCCTAATAAAAATAATCGATAATGGAATAGGGATAAGTAAGGAGCGAGTTCAGAAATTAGGTGAGCCGTTCTATAGTAATAAAGAAAAGGGTACAGGTTTAGGTTTAATGATATGTTTTAGAATTGTTCGGGAACATAACGGGTCAATAAATATAAAAAGTAAAGAAAATGAAGGTACTGTAGTAGAAGTTAGGTTACCAGCAAACAAACTTGTAAATCGATAGAAACCCAATAAATTAAACCTATGATTGATAGGAAAAGAAGGCAGGAAAGAAATACAACGCCATTAAAAGCAAACAGAAAATCTCCCAATGGCTTATTCATTTGGTATGAAAGAGATTCACAATAATCGAAGTGAGTGCTCATCAAACGAGTTGTGATTGGAAGGAAAAACCGGTATAACGTAATAGTCCCCAAGGTGCAAGGGCAAGTGCAATTATTTATATCTTGGAAACTGCTTTAGAAATGGATTCAATCCCTATTTATTTCAGCAACTTCCCAACAGGTTATGACAGACAAAAATGCCTTGGATCATTTATTACCTTGGTCAACAACTTTACCAGTTTCTTATATTCTTTTAATCAGTTAAATACACTAAATCCCCATCTGACATAAGATGGGGATTATTTGCCGTTTACCATCAAACGTTTAAATAAAAGGCCTTCTTCAGAGAATAGGGAACTGCATCCATATTTTAGCTGAACAAAATCAAACCCGTATAATTCATCTTCTTTCTGGAAAACTATACCGCGAGAGGAGATGAATGGTCTTGAAATTGCTTCTAAACGTAAGAAAAAGAAAAGAAGATAAGTTTTCAGAAAAGATGGATTCTCTTTCTAATGAAGAACCAGATATACTAATAAGTTCAGACCTTTCAGCTAATGAAGGTTTTTTGCGAGATGTTTTTCATCAATGTTCTGATGTTGTGTTTCGTGTTGTACCTATAAACGATAAAACAAAATTACTTTTTGTTTATATAGATGGTTTATGTGACACAAAACCTCTCGATGAGATGATGTTAAATCCTGATAGGACATCTGACAAAAAAAGTGAAGTATTTATATTTGAAGAATTTGTTGCAAATCAGCTTCGTGCCGTTGCTAAAATAAAATCAACCCAGAGTGTAAATGAATTAACGAATGGGATATTAACAGCAAATGTCGCCATTTTAGTCGAGGGAGAAACAACTGCTTTACTTGCTGATTTAAAAGGTTTTGAAAAACGGTCCATTGAAGAGCCTTCCTCCGAAACTGTCATACGTGGTCCAAGAGACGGGTTTACAGAAACATTACGTGTGAATACGAGCTTAATCCGAAGACGAATTAGAAGCCCTAGATTGAAAATAGAGGCATTTACAATTGGCGTACTTTCAAAAACGGATGTAGCAATTGTATATATTGAAAAAATTGCAAGTGATTCTGTTATTGAGGAAGTAAGAAAAAGACTAGAGTCAATTGAAATTGATGGAGTAATCGAGACTGGTTTTATTGAAGAGTTTGTTGAGGATTTTCCTTTTTCTCCATTTCCGCAAGTTCAAAACACCGAGCGCCCCGATATCGTTTGCGGCAGTTTACTGGAAGGGAAAGTATCCATATTGGTGGACAATACTCCATTTGTTCTGATTGTTCCCATGACCTTTTGGTCGGGGTTGCAGGCCGCTGAAGACTACTATGAAAGGTTTATTTATGTAACCTTTATTCGCTGGATTCGCTATATTTTATTCAATATTTCATTGCTGCTACCCTCTATTTATGTTGCAGTAATAACTTTTCACCCACAGTTAATTCCAACGAATTTGTTAATAAGTATAGCATCTGCACGAGAGGATGTCCCATTTCCAGTGTTATTTGAAGCTATTATGATGGAGCTAATGTTCGAAGCTTTACGTGAAGCTGGGATACGGCTTCCTAAGTCAATTGGTTCAGCTGTTAGTATTGTAGGAGCGCTTGTTATAGGGGAAGCTGCTGTGCAAGCTGGTATTATCTCTGCTCCCATGGTTATTGTGGTAGCCGCCACAGGAATAGCATCATTCGCGGTACCGCGCTATAATTTCGGCACTGCATACAGGCTCCTTCGCTTTCCTATACTTATCCTTGCAGGACTGTTTGGTCTCTATGGGGTCATTCTAGGTATGATTGCCATCCTTATTCATCTCGTTCATCTTCGATCCTTTGGGGTGCCCTATTTAAGTCCGATTGCCCCGCAAAATCCAAAATATCTAAAAGATGTTTTAGTACGAGCACCTAGATGGAGCATGCATCGCCGACCTATAATGGTAGCTGGTCAAGATAAAACCCGTATTCCTGAAGGGCGGCGGACGAAAACCTGAAGGAAGGAACGAATGATAAGATGATCAAAAGATTAAAAATATTTCTTATTATACTTGTTAGTATGTTTTTAACTACTGGATGTTGGGATGAAAGAGAAATAAACGATCAGGCAATTATATTGGGGTGGGGTTTTGACCAAAATGAAGATGGTGATTATATTGGCAGTGCTCAGATTGTTGTTCCTGGGGAAGTTGGTGAGAAAAGTAGTGGTCAAGGCAAAGGATACATAGTTGAAACAGCAACAGGGATAAGTCTTTTGGATGTAACTCAGAATTTGCAAAGAAAGCTCTCAAGGAAAGTTTTTCTAAGTCATCAGAAGGTTATTATCATTGGGGAACGCTTAGCCAGAAATGGGGTATCGAACATCCTTGATGTATACAGTCGAGAACCTGAACTTCCCATAAGAACAAACTTTTTTGTTTTAAAAAACGGGGATGCATTGGATTTTATGGAGGTCCAGTACAAGATGGAAGATATGCCTTCTACTGCTGCAATGAAAATGTTCCAAAGTACAGCGGGACCAGAAAGCACTACGTTTAAGGATTTTTTGGAAGGTGCGAGTTCAGAGGGAATTAGTCCGACAGTACCTATTCTTGAAATTATTAGTTCTAAAAAGGAGAAAGAAAAGGATACTGAGACCTTCCAGCTTGGTGGGAGAGCTATTTTCAATCAGGATCTTGAGCTAGTTGGATTTTTGTCCTATCGCGAGGCAGTTGATAGATTGTGGATTATTAACAAGCTAAATACTCATAAATTCACCACACATTTAGTAGAGGAAGAAGGAAATGTAGGTATTTTGGGTATGAATTTTAAAAGTAAGATCCAACCCATTATACAAAATGATCAAGTGGATTTTCATATAACGCTTTCCGGAACAGGTGTGGTTCGTGAAAATAATACAGTATTAGACTTAAAGCAGCCGAAGAATCTTCAAATCATAGAACGTTCATTTAATAAGAATTTACAAGAACATATGATAAGTACCATTACAAAAGTTCAAAAAGAATATAAAACAGATATTTTGGGTTTTGGACAATCTGTTCATAAGAAATATCCTCAAAAATGGAAAATATGGAAAAAGGATTGGAGTAAAAAATTCTCAGATGCAGATATTACAGTTAAAGTGGAAATAAATATTGAGCGAACTGGGGTAACTGGTTCTCCATTACATTTGAAAGAAAGTGAGATCCAGAAATGAAAATTTCCAAGTATCAAATATTTTGGATGATTGCATCTCTAGAAATTGGAATGGTTTTGTTACTGACACAATCACCTGCTATTGAGGTAGCAAAGCAGGATGCCTGGATCTCATTTGTTTTTGCTGGGTTGGCAGGAATAGGAATCACCTTTGCTGCAGGAAAACTAAGTCTTCTCTATCCTAACCAAACATTCATTCAGTATAGTCAAAGCATATTAGGGAAATGGTTAGGGAGAGTAATAGTGATTCCATATTTTATCCATTGGCTTTCTGTGATCGGAGTTATTTTTCGTCAATCTTCAGAAATAATCCAAATGACTTTATTTACAAGAACCCCATTGATTATTTTAATTGTCCTTTTATTACTTTTAGTCATTTATGTGAATTGCATAGGGGGAATAGAAGGCATTGGGCGGTGTAGTGAAATCATGGGCCCGCTGATATTTTTAATGGTAATTATTACTTTGTTGCTTAATTTTAATAATATTGAATGGGATAAGATTCTACCCGTTTACACTGACTCAGGATTAAAATCTATTTTACAAGGAAGTTTAACACCTGTATCGTTTTATGGTGAGTCGGTTTTAATAATGATGCTACTCTCTTTTACAGAAGAACCGAAAAAAGGGGTAACTTGGGCTGTATGGGGTGTAGGAGTTGTAGCTATTTTAGTGACTATTTCAACGCTAGAAATTCTAATGGTATTTGGACCAAATTTGTCTTCACGACTATGGTATCCATTTTTTGAGATGGCGAGATATATTTCCCTTATGCAATTCATGCAAAATTTGGAAATAATTGTGACTGTTATATGGATCTTCAGTATTTTTATTAAATTGTCCATTTATCTATTTGTATCTAGTTATGGGATAGCTCAATGGCTAAATATAAAGGATTGGCGAAAGGTTATTTGGTTTGTAGCAATTGCATCAATCGTACTTTCTTTGATTTATCCAAATAATAACGTAGCGTCTGTTTCTTATCTTGAAAAATATTGGCTTCCATTTGTTCTCCCCATAAATATGATAGGTATTCCCTTGCTCCTTTGGGGGATTGGAGTTATTCGTAAAAATTCAAAACAAATTGATGAGTAATAAAGCAAGTGTTAAAGAGGCTCCATCTGATAAACAGGTGGGACCTATTTACGCTTACTTATAAATTTCGTTTAGGAGATTCTTGTAGCCTTCTTTTTCTACTCATAATGAATAGCAAATGCTTTTCTTTCCTTATCAGCTACCCAAGTTAACTTTTCTTTAATTTCATGTGAAGTAACTAAAATTAATTTCCATGGTTGCATAAACTCTAATGAGGGTGCGTGATGAGTAGCATTTAGTATTCATGTATTATATTTTCTGGGATAGGACAAAAAACTCCGATGTCTTTTCTATGATAAATATCCTTATATACTTCTTTTTCTTCCTTAGCAAACATATTTTCCTTATTCCGTTAAAAATTAAAATGATATTGTTTATTTATATATTAACTCAAACTTCGCAGAGTGAGATCGACAAATAAGCCTTGATGTAATTGGGAAGACAAGCGATCCATTGCTGAAGTTGACTTTTGATTAGTTTTTGAACTTTTCTGTTTTAGGGTATCTTCAAGAAGCTCGATTAGTTGCTGTAAAGCAACAGCCCAATCAAGTTCGTTAAGCTCATCGCAAAGCTCATAAAAGAGACCACCTAATGTTCGTTGATCTGTGTTGCAGCGATTCTGCCAGGACAAGATAATGTAGCGTGAAAATACAATGGTTGTATGGCTAATAAGTAAATCATATGAAACGCCTTGGAATTCTCTTTGTAGGCGTAGTAAGGATTTGATCGTCTTGAAGAAGACCTCAATATCCCAGCGCATTCCATAGATTCGTACGATTTCTTGTTCAGAAAGCGTGCAATCGGTGCTAAGAATTGCCAGCCATTCGCTCTTTTTATTACGGTTTTGAACAAACACAACTTTTACCTGTATGCCGTTGGCCATTGTTGTATGAATAGACCGCAGAATTCCCTTTTTCCCTTGAACGGGTATGGCGTAGAAATAGAGTTCTTTTAAAGAGAGTCTGCGACCATTTACAAGATAGCGTTGTTTGGTGTTCTTGACCATACCAATTACTTCTACACCAATCTTAACAATAGACTGGATTAGAGGTTGTTGTGTAAACCAAGTATCCATTAACACATAATTAGCTGGTACACCCGCTGTAAGAGCTCGCTCAATCATTCCTGGAATGACAGTGGGAGCTGATTCCAGTGCTTCTATACGACGTTTATATCCAGAACTTCGTTTGTCGATATTGGCAGATATTCCGTTGATTTGTGAGTTCTTCGAACTCAATAGTGTGAAATCAATAGGCATAAAGGTAAATCCATCTGACCAACCCAAAGTAAGCATACGGAAACCTTTATAAAACCGTTTGGTTAAAGAGGAATGATCCATACAACGTGCTAAAAGCTTAACTTTTTTACTTCGGTTTCGGTCAAACATAGAATCATCGATTATCAATACTTTGGGACGATTTGAATCGGTTAGAACATTAACTTAGATTGGTTAAAAAACGTCGCCAAGCAAACTTTGAGTGATTCAAGAATCGATAGACAGAGTCTTTAGCTGGGTATCGGTCCCCCTTTTTTGAACGAAGCAGGCTAAACCAACTTTTACGTTGGAAAATGAGACAAAAAACAAGTTGAAACAAACTGAAAGCTGAAAACCCGAACTTCTTCTTAATTCCAGCATTTCGCAGATGTTTGAAATCTCTAATTCATTAAACACGGACTTTAATTCTTTTGGTAGTTGATTGTTTTGGTCGTTATGCTCTATCATATAGGAGGCACCTCTTCTGTTTGGTAGTGTATTCTAGACAAATCCACTATACCAAAGAATGAGGTGCTTTTTGTATTTATAAAGCATTTTGTCAAGGACCAAATAGAATCCGGGAGGATTCCAATTGAACCAAGTATTCCACATAGTTATTTAGGTGCGAAGTTTGAGTTAATTATTTTATCCTTTTGGGGATAATGTATTCCTTAAGTGGGACTTAGCTATTTTTCCAAGGTTCTAGGACCCATTACAACTTTTTCCTTACGCAACTAAATTTTAAAGATACTTATAAACGGGTACCATTTTACATTTAAAGAGAAAGGAAAGGGCTTTAAATTGGTATGGATTTTTGGACTCTACTTATTAAATACTGTTTTTATGTTCATTATGGCGGTTCGCGAGGTAAGGCGACCAGCAGTGGCTTTAAATTGGATAACCATTAGTTTTATCTTCCCTGTGATTGGTTTTGGGCTCTATCTTATTACATCAAATCCAATACGTATGAATCGAAGCAGTAAGCCAGCTTTTATTTCTTCTCAAACAGACATGCTTCCTGATTCCTTTGGCAACTCAGCTCAGCAAATAGCGAAAGCATTGAAACATTTAACCGGGAGTGGATTAAAGTCTGGACAAGTACAAGTGCTTATAAATGGGATAAATACTTACGAAAAACTTATGGAATCTATACAGAACGCCAAAAAAACAATTGACCTTGAATATTACATATATAGAGACGACGAAATCGGAAGGTGCATTACGGACTTACTGATTGAACGGTCATTGGAAGGTGTACATATCCGGTTTATAAGAGACGGTTGGGGGAGCAGGAAATTATCCCAAAAACAGGTTTTTCGGATGGTGGATGCCGGAATAGAATGTCGGACTATTTTTCCTTTACGTGCCCCTTGGATATTTTCAACATTGAATAACCGGGCTCATTGTAAGATTGCCTTATTTGACGGCAAAGAAGCTTATACCGGCGGGATTAATATTGGGGATGAATATACTGGATTAAAGCCAAATGTAGGCTACTGGCGTGACACTCATGTAAGAATAGTTGGTGAAGCTTCAGCTGATTTGAAAATGGTTTTCGAGAACCATTGGAAGATTGCCTCACCTGAACATATTAGGGGGAAATCTGGAATGAAAACAAAAACAGTAAAAGATGGTTCCTCAATCATTCCTAAAACCAGCAGGTTAACACCATTTACCACGATGACAGAATGGAGCACAGAGTTGGGAACTGTTGAACGAACGAAGACGAATAAAGTTCCGACTAATGAGAAAATGCGCCAAGCCTATGTTCAGACAGTAGAAGGTGATCCAAGTATTCGTACACCTTTTATTAGGCAAGCGTACTTTATAGGGTTAACACAAGCCACAAAGACCATTGATATCACCACACCCTACTTTGTACCAGATCAGGATATTATTATGGGGCTTAAGACGGCTGTGCAACGTGGCGTACGGATAAGATTGCTGGTACCTCGTCAAGTAAATCAAAAAATGGTAGAACGGGCAAGCTTTACTTATTATGGAGAGTTATTGGAAGCAGGGGTCCAAATCTACTTATATAACAAAGGAATGCTTCATGCGAAGACGATGGTTATCGATGGGGAAGTAGCAGAAGTCGGAGCAGCAAACTACGATATGAGAAGTTTTCGTTTGAATTACGAAGTGAGTGAATTTTTTTACAGTAAAGATGTCGCGATAGATCTTACAGAACAGATTGAGCAAGACCTTTGTGATTCTGTCCCATTGCGAATGGATGATTTATTGCAACGCTCGCCTTCACAGCGGATAATGCAGCAAGGGGCCCACCTTCTTTTTCCGCTGTTGTAAGCTATTTTGAAGATAATCATAATAATACATTCCATAAGCCCTCAGACGATTCAATCTGAGGGCTTTTTTGAAAATGAAATTAGAAATCTTTCATAGAAGTTCTTTTTTATTCACAAGGATTAATATCCCTTTTTTAAAACGAGCCAACCTTCCACTCTGGTAAATACGGTGGTATTGGTACATTAATGGTTGATGCCGGTATCTCAAGTATCTTTCCAATTTGAATATCGTAGGGTGAAATTAATGCGTTGGCTTTTTGTAGATTATCAACGGATATGCCATATTGATTAGCCAGTGATTGTAAAGTATCTTCTTCAGTAACGAAATGCTGGGTTCGTAACTTTTCGATTTTACATGCTGATTGCTTAAATGTTGGCTGTTTGGATAGTGGGTCGGTAAAATCCGCTGTTAACTCATTTGCAGCTTCCCGTCTTTCCCAACTGCCAAAATGAAATGGAACAAATACTAGTCCTTTTTGTACCACCTTTCCAATTCTTGCAGGAACCTCAATCCATCCACGTGGGGACGAGATACGGATAAGTTCTCCAGGAAGAAGAGAAAGTAACTCTGCATCTGCCTCATTGATTTCCACATATCCCCGGGGAGCAGCTACATGCAAAAAAGGTGATCGAGCCGTCTTTGTCCTGGTATGCCAATGCCAAACAAGTCGTCCTGTTGTCAGCCACATTGGATACTCTTTTGTCGGCTGTTCAGCAGGTGGTAAATAGGTGATTGGATAAAGGATTGCCCGGCCATTTGGATTTTTCCTTTCATATTCTTGTTTTGTTAAAGGCCGTCCTGTAAATTGATGTTTCGTAAAACTCTGGGTATATTCTGTTTCTGTAGGAAATTTAAAATCAGTATATAGTCTGGTTGTACCTTCAGGATGCTCTTCATTTACAGGCCAGCGAAGGCCATTATACTTTTCTAACTTTTCATAAGATATCCCGGTCATATCACAAGGACGGCCACGAGAGACATTTTTCCACTCTTCAAAGCATTCTTCTGTTGTAGTGTAATCAATTAACGGATTTCCATCACGATCCTTTAAACCCATCCGTTTTGCAAAATCTAACAAAATTTCAAAATCAGTTCTTACTCCTTCCGGTGGGTTGACGGCTTTTCTTAATAAATTTATTGTTCGCTCTGTATTCTCCATCACTCCCTCTTTTTCCCCCCACAAAGCAGTTGGCAGAACAACATCTGCAACCGCGGCCGTCTCTGTTAAAAAAGGATCCTGAACTACAACGAATGTTTTTTCAAATGCTGCTTTGGCCCGCCGTCTATTCGGAAGAGAAACCATGGGATTGGTGCCGATATTCCAAAAGAAGCCGATTTGGCCCATTTCCATCATATCAATTTGTTCCTCAATACCCTTTTCCGGTCCCACCGGAAGTTTCGCTTCCTCTACATTCCATAGCCTTGCCATCTCTTGTATATGTGACGGATTGGCCGAATTTCGCTGTGCTGGAAAAGTTCCCACCCCGCCTGCTGTCCGGTTGGCTGATGAGCTTGGCTGTCCTGCCATATGGAGTGGTCCGCAGCCTGGCTTGCCAATTAACCCTCTAATCAAATGCAAATTATTGATGGCGACACATGCTGTTGTCGCATCAGCGCTTTGATAGATTCCTTGCAGAGTGGTGGTGATAAGTGATGGTGTTTTCCCAAGCTGTGCTGCCACAAGCAGGAGTAGGTCGATAGGTACCCCCGTTACTTCAGAAGTTTTCTCCGGGGTCCAATTTTTTACGGATTCCTCCATTTCTTGAAACCCAATTGTATGATTATCAATAAAGTTTTGATCAATCCAGCCATTTGTTAAAATCAGATGGAGGATTCCGTTTATAAGAGCCACATTTGTTCCAGGATAAAGCTGAAGATGGATGTCCGCGGACTTTGCTGTCAGTGTTCTTCTAGGATCAACGGTGATAATGAACGGTTTTCCTGTTTTCTTCTTACGGTTCATTATCCGTTCAAACAGCACTGTACCCGTTTCAGCTACATTGTGTCCAAACAACATGAGCGTTTCAGTTTCGTCTACATCATCAAAGGAAGTTGGGCTGCCATCTGCACCAAATGATTGTAGTAAGCAAAATTCGGTAGTTGCTGTACAAAGCCGGGTATTGGCATCTAGCAAATGAGTTTGCAAGCCGGCCCTGCCAATCTTTGCGATTGTATAGTAATCCTCTAAGAAACCTTGTCCGGTTGAATAGATGGCTATGCTATTTGACCCTTTCTGTTTTAGAGAATCGGTCGCTTTTTTTACTATTAAATTCATCGCCTCATCCCATGTTGCAGGAACCAACTTTCCGGAAGAATCACGGATCAGGGGAGTTAACAGACGATCGGGGCTATTGTTGGCATACCACTGATTTTCCCCTTTGGGGCCAAGTCTGCCTCTGTTAATGGGATGGGCACTGTTTCCCTTGATTCCAACTATCTTCTCATCTTTCACAGCTATATAGCAGCCGCAGCCGATTGAGCATATATTACAAGTACTGTACACCCACTTATCGATATCTCCCTGGCTGTACACATTTATATCGGTTCTTTCAGTTTCCCAGGACATTGAAATTCCTCCTTGGATATTAATTGTGAGATAAAAGATTTTGCTGTTAGCGAAGGGCAGATATGTAAAAAGAAGGAATGATATACTTCGTTTGCTCAGCCCCATAAATCCTTTCCAATTCGGCAGCTGAGTGTTCAAGGTTGGTCTTAATCTCCAGGAACAAAGGCTCCAAATTACTCACTGATTCCTGGTATGGAAGACTTATCCATTCAACCGCTCTTTTCCATGCTCGAAATGTAGGGTTGGCTATTTCATTATCATGATAAATAATAGTTAGAAATTCTGTCATGTTCTTTAGTTCGGCCCCATCATTTGCAAGCTCTTGCATTAGCTTTTTAATCATTTCCAGTTGCTCTCTCAAAATAGTTTGAAGTAAAATCGCAATCGGGTGATCAGAATTTTCTATTTCCTTTATTGCTTTTTCAGTTTGGTTTTGAAGATCTGAATATAACTCTTTCAGTTGTAACAATAAATTTCCTCTCTTTCATAAATAATTAAAATCTCGCGGGCAGCGCTCACAGCATTCTTTACTAAATTTCCCAATTATTTGAGGAATATACTTTAGATGGAACCACTTTCCATTTAAAAATTAGAAGTTGGGTGAGTTTTTTAAACAATCGAATTAGCATTACTCTTACAGAACAGTTTGGACGAGACTTAATGATTCTTAGTTTATTATTGGAGAGGATTTATTGTAATGCCCTGAGGTTAAATGGAGCAGGGTACCTTTTTTAGTAGGTGTAGCCGTAAAAATTTGATATATCCCTTTTAATGTATACGAAAAGCCCTTAGACCATTTAAAATGTAAGGGCTTTTTTGAAGAACTATATTAATTAATATTGGATGTACTTAAGAATATCTCTATTCAACGTAAACTTTCTTCGCTGATTGCACTGCCGTATATAAATTAGATGTTCCTCCGAATTTTATTGTCCTCACTGATTTGAAGAAGTGGTATTTCAACTCGTTTAATCTATACGTTTTTCACCTTTTCTAACTCTTGCATGGTATCACTTTTAGAGCGCTTGTTAAGATCAGGATGACTATAAGCATGATTTCCAATTTCATGGCCTTCCCGATAGATCATCTTAGCTAGATCAGGATTCTTTTTAACCCAGCTACCATCGAAAAAAAATGTCGCTTTGGCCTTGGATTCCTTTAGTGTGGTAAGGATCGTTGGAATGTACTCATTACCCCAAGCCACATTTATTAATAACGCCACCATAGGCTTTTCTGGATTCCCTTTATAAATCGGGTTGGGTGCCAGATTTTCTAAATGGACATTAGGTGGTATTTCCTTATAAACAACTTTGTTTTTGTGAAAATTACCATCTGCTTTCATTTTTTTATAACTAGATTCAATATCTACATCCAATCCATTGTAACCAGGTATTGCCTTCCACACTCTATCGACTTTTGCATCAATCGGTTCAATTTTATGTTCCTCTCTATAAGCTTTAATTTCTTTGTACAGTTCATCATTTTTCCCTTTTAAGGCTGCTGTACTAGAGCTAAAAGTAGTAAATGGTCCAATAAGATCCGTAAGTGTCAAAATTAAAATACTTAAAAACACTATTAGTAGCAGCGAACTTTTTTTCCTCATAAAACTCCTCCGCAATATAACCTATAATTTTAAATTACCCATCAACTACATCCTCGAGCCTTGATACATAGAGAAGGGACTGTCCGATAAGTCCTAAAAAATAAGGCAAGGGGGAAAAACAATTCGTTTTTCTCCCTTGCCCTTTTTGAGTTTTTCGATTTTTCTCTGAAAGTAACTGGCGGATGCCTGCTACTTTCAGCATATTGTGGGCTAATGCCACAATCCCAAACTCGACATGTACTTTGTCGAGCCCCCGCAAGGAAAATCTGCGGAACGACCTATTGCCCTTGATGTGACCGAACACACTTTCTACCTCAACTTTACGTTGAGCGTAG
>NZ_SLUB01000070.1 GCF_004799755.1 Bacillus timonensis
CTTCGAGACCAGGAATATCCCTCATCATTCGCTGTGCGTCAAACGCTTTGTGCTTCGTGCAAATTCCGTGTAATACTTTTAATAGTTTTCCGCATAGAACCACGATAGATTGCTTCTTACGTAAAGGATTAACCTGACGGTTTGTGTAATACTCGTGTAGCTTTTTGAAAGCTTCATTGTGACGAATCATCGGCATCATAACTCGGAACAGTAGAGCACGTAGTTTCCTTCTGCCTCGTTTAGAGATGCGTTTTTGTCCTTTATGCAGCCCAGAGGAATTTTCGCGTAACGTTAATCCCGCGAGTTTGATTAATTGGCGTGGATTCTCGTAGTGTGAAAAGCTTCCTATTTCGGCTAATAAATCGACAATAGTGTTATCTCCAATTCCTTCAACAGTTGATAGCCATTCGTATTCTACTGATGTTTTTACAAGTTCAACTAAGCGTTGATTAATGCTTTCAATATCTTTTTCTAGTTGATGGTAACGGCGGACAAGTGTGGTGATTTCAATTCGGGCCATCTCATGTCCTTCTGTTACTCCGATAGAATTAGCAGCGACCTCAATAAGGCGCACTGCTTTAGGCCTTTGGGGGGATTTAAGCCCCTCAACCTTTCGATAAAGGGATAAAACTTCATCGGGTTGTTTCTGTTGAAGATCACTTGGAAATGGAGTACATTCAAGTGCAGCCAAAGACATTTTTCCGAATGACGGAAACACCTGAGTGAATTCAGGAAAATAGCGATCTAACCAGCGAATCATCATGTTTTTGATAGCGCCTAATTCCTCAGTGAGCTTACTTTTGAAAGATGATCCAACGCGAAGTTCAGCTTCCATACCTTTTAAGATACGGGGATAGCTGAAGCGACCATCTTTTACGAGACGAGCAATTACTAATGCATCCTTACGATCATGTTTAGTCGGAAGATTATCATCCAACTCTTTTGACCGTCTGACATGCATTGGATTAACCATCGCCAAAGGTATGCCTCGTTCCTCAAGGAAGTAAGCTAAATTCAGCCAATAGTGGCCCGTTGGTTCAATACCAATAATAACCTCAGTTTTTTCGTTTTCTTTCATTGCATCCAGAATGCGTTTATAGAAATAATCGAAACCATTTCCAGCTTGGGACAAGGAAAACGATTTTTGGAGCACACGGCCACGATCATCAACAAAGCAAGCAAAATGTGTTCGCTTAGCAATATCGATTCCGACTACTAGTGTTTTTTCAGTGACTTGATTAATTTTTTGATTTTGTTTAAAATCCATTATGGAGTCCTCCTTGGTTAACAAATTAGGGGTCAATTTCTGCAGATCTTGACACCCCGTATCATACCAAGAGGGCTCTTTTTTGTTCAAGTCCCCGAAAATCCTTCTAACAGGAATGCTCCTTTAATTACTTTTATTAACTATTACAATCTTTGCTGATAAACCTTCTCCCATCTTTTAGACAAACTAAAAAGAGTGGATTATACCAAACATAGCGTGACACCTTTCGAATAATAATATTATTTTTTAGCAAAGGCTATTATAATGCTTAATTACGGAGTATTTGGATCATTTACGCTGTCGATTGGTTCAACTGTAACGGGGATTGTGTTTTCTTTTATTTAAAATAAATTATACATAAAAGAACTAATTGAAAAGGTTACCAGCCCGCTAATGATGAATCAAGGGCCTTATTAGAAATTAACCAAATCATTTCCAAAATTGCATAATCCAAAAGGCTGACTAAAAGAAATTTCTGTTTTGCTTGCTCATAAACTATTTCTCTATTTTTTAGCACATTGATATATTCACCTGAATGGACCTCTTCAGGTGTCACAAATTTATGCCCACTATTGCTGATGCTCACAGGTGTACCAATGGACAAACGTACGGGTCCATTCTCGAGCTAGCGATAAGTTTTCAAATCCTTTATAAGGAAATTCAGGTCGGTACTTCATTGTACGAAACATAGCTTCAGAATAAGGGTTATCGTTGCTTACTCTTGGTCTAGAAAAGGAGCTCTGGATACCAAGTTTCTCAAGTAATGTTTGGAAGGTCGATGCCATTGGACTGCGATTATCCGAATGAAAGAAAAAACTGACTCATTAAAGTCGTCTTTAACGACCTTTTGAGTCAGCCCCCCAGTATTACCCAACATAGGTAAGTCCTTCACCATTTTTGAATGCTTTTTCAATCGTACCACCGCCAAGGCATTCTTCTCCTTGATAGAATACAGCCGATTGTCCCGGTGTGATTGCTCTTATTGGCTGATGGAAAAGCACCTGTACTTGATCATTTTCCAAAAGTCGGACAGTCACTTTATGATCTTCTTGACGATAACGGAATTTAGCTGTGCATTCAAATTCCTGTGGTTTCTCTAAATTGGATACCCAGCTGACTTTGTCGGCGATAATGGAATCAGAATATAGTTTTTCATGATGAAACCCTTGTCCAACATAAAGAACATTTCGTTTTAAATCTTTTCCTATCGCAAACCAGGGTTCACCTGAACCGCCAATTCCCAGTCCATGGCGCTGGCCAATAGTATAATACATTAATCCATCATGCGTACCCTTAACTTGACCATCAAAGGTTTCCATCTTCCCAGTTTTAGCAGGAAGATAATTGCTTAAGAAATCTTTAAAATTCCGCTCGCCAATGAAGCAAATTCCGGTACTGTCTTTTTTCGTAGCAGTCGCAAGGCCTGCTTCCATGGCAATTTCACGAACTTTGGATTTCTCAAGTTCACCTATTGGGAACAGTACTTTGCTGAGCTGTTCCTGTGATAATTGGTTAAGAAAATAGGTCTGGTCCTTATTTTGATCAATCCCCCGAAGCATTTTATATTCCCCATCACGATAAACAACCCGAGCATAATGACCTGTTGCCACATAGTCAGCTCCAAGGTTAATCGCATGCTCCAAAAAGGCTTTAAATTTAATTTCTTTGTTACACATGACGTCTGGATTAGGTGTTCGGCCAGCTTTATATTCCTCTAAAAAATAAGTAAAAACCTGGTCCCAATATTGTTTTTCAAAATTAACAGCATAGTATGGAATTCCTATTTGATTGCAGACGCGAATGACATCATCGTAATCTTCAGTAGCCGTACATACTCCATTTTCATCTGTATCGTCCCAGTTTTTCATAAAAATACCGATAACATCATAGCCTTGTTGTTTTAAAAGAAGGGCTGCAACCGATGAGTCCACACCACCAGACATTCCAACAACAACTCTTATATTTTTTAGATCCTTTGTTGCCAATTCTTTCACCTCGACTTTTCGTGTAAACATACTTTAAAAGAATTTGTTTTCTTAAGCGCCTCACAATGCTTGCGGTTTCATGGGCAACTTCGACAATCTGTTCATCTGTCGTGTTGAAACTGCTCCTCTACGCTAAAAAATTATTTAAATATTCAGGTCAATGCTTTACTTAGCGGAAACTTTGGCTTGAACCTTGATTTTTACATCTGCTTTTTTCAATAGATTTCCAACTTCGCATCCCTTTTCTGCCGCTTCTGCAGCTCTTTGTGCTGATTCGATCTGTTCTTGAGTTGCATCAGAGGATAAAACAATATGTGGATAATGCGTAATTTTAAACTCATTATCAGCTATGTTGGCCTCAGAACCCACCGTAAGCTCCACTACAGGTAACTTTCTACTTTCGAGCACAAACACAAGAGTTGCTGTATAACAAGTTGTCACAGATGAAACAAGTACCTCTTTCGGATTTGCTCCATCCCCGCTTCCTCCTATGGATGTAGGTATTGCAATTTTTGTTTCAAGGAAGTTTGCATTAAGAGTTCCATTCCCTTTTACTCCGTCATTCCAAACAGCGTTCACATTTACTTTCATATTAGCCATGTTTAACACTCCTCAAAAAATAAAAATATATTGGATAATCGCAAATTTTTCACGAAAAATGAATATTTCCAAACACATTGTAATTTAATTGTAAAAATCTATATATAATTTGTATAATTTTTAATGTACTCCACCAACAATCTGTTTAATTGAGTTTAACTTGGAAGAAAGCTCAATAAACCATGCCTCATCCCCCGTAAATAATGCCAAGTCTATGAGAAATAGAATTTGTTCCTTGTTTACCACCTTAGAAAGTGGCAGTTTCCTAACATTTTTACTTAAAATCGGTATTGTTTTGCCAAGCGTTTCACGATTGTCACTCGTAGCAACCGTTACTTTAACGACTCCATCCAGAATACTCTGGGACTCAATATAACCAATTATTAATTCCCCATTCCCTGATTTCCCCTTAATCCAATCACCTGTTTTCAAAACGGAATTACCATTCGTCAACATCCTTTTTCACCTTCTTAAGTTATTTTTGTAGTTTATGAATGTAATCAAGAAAGTACCTTTTTTAAGCTACAGTCATCGGGGATATATCACCTAGATGAATCTGTAATACTTTTTATTACATTTAATAAAAAGAAGTCTACGGCCATCAGTCACAGCCGCTATTTTGTTCTTGATTTACAAGATCGACAACTTCTTTAATTGTATAGTTCTTTAAATATTCACCCAAATGTTCTTCTGCACCTAAGAAAATTGTAAATAATACTCTTTTCATATTCGCTCCCACAATACACTTTTCATTTGAATCAGGACACTTAGGCTGCAAAGCACCTTCAGAGGTTATCATATATATATCCCAAAGATTAACTTCACTCAGCTCTAGAGTAAAAATAAATCCGCCGCCGGTTCCTTCTTTTGATATTATAAATCCATGTTTTTTTAACAAGCTTAGCACTTTACGTATGCGTACTGGGTGGACACCAGCACTCTCTGAGATACCATCACTTGTTGACATACGGTCCGGCTGCAACGCAAGATAAGTTAAACTATGAATGGCAAGTGTAAAATCACTATTCATGGCCTGCCTCCTTAGAAATCAACACAACTAATCACCTTTTTGCTTTACATATACTTCTGCATCTTTTTTTAAATCAATCAACATAGTGTAATAATAAATATTACAGTTCATCTTGTCAAGTATCTAATTAGAAGTATTGTATCAACTCTTAACCATGAATAAAAGCTGCGGATCTCTTCCTCGTTATAGCCAACCTGTAATCTTTTTTCGTCTTGGATAATTGGCCGGTGCAACATTTGAGGGTACTTGATTATTAATTTATAAAATGCATTTAAAGGGGATTGAAAAATATGTTTCTTTCAATATACTCAATATGATGTTCTTCAAGCCAAGCTTTTGCTTTCGGCAAGAAGTACAACTTGAAGGATATACAGATACTTACACACTACTTCATATTTTCCAGCTCATTTCCTACTGACTATACTGTATATTTAAATATTACAGTTCGTGAAGTCAACTGTAAATCGTTTTTGCTACAGAGCCATTCTCTGCACCCTGAACAGTAATTTTCGCATCATATTAGTAGCCAACTGTTGTATAGCTAGGACCTGCAATTTTATTTATGGTTAAGGTTTCTCCCTTAACTCTAACATGAAGCCCGGTTGGAAAGCCAGGCCTCCTCATTTTTTATTTAGAAAACCTCCGATTACATCTTCCCATTGGTACAAACAAAGCCCGAAAATCAAGGAAGAAAATAGTTGTGGATGAAGATGTCATCAAAGCTTTAAAAAAAGTTCGGAATAAGAGCAATTAGGTAACAATTACTATAGAAAGGACTTTATCTTTGCGAAGATGGAACGACAATTTGGTTATCCCCATTGTCATAAAAAACGTTCGTGAACGTATGAAAAGGCTGCTTACCATGGCTGGCCTGAATAAAGAGTTAACACCACACTCTTTGCGACATACTCATACGTCACTTCTTGCCGAGGCATGTGTCTCACTAGAACAAATCATGGACAGGCTTGGCCATACTGATGATCAGATTACGAAAAATGTTTACCTTCATGTCACGCAAGAAATGAAAAAAGAAGCTTCCCACAAGTTTGCTCAACTCATGAGAAGCCTCCGTTAAAAACCTCATGTTAACAAAATGTTAACACATTCCACTCTCATCTTACATAAAACCCTTATATATCAAGGGTTTGAGGGCGTTTATTACATCATGCCGCCCATTCCACCCATGCCGCCCATGTCAGGCATTGCAGGAGCATCTTTTTCTGGTAGGTCAGCAATGACTGCTTCAGTTGTTAAGAACATAGCTGATACAGATGCTGCGTTTTGAAGTGCAGAACGAGTTACCTTAGTTGGGTCAACGATACCAGCGTCAATCATGTTTACCCACTCGCCAGTTGCTGCGTTGAAGCCAATTCCGATTTCTTCGTTTTTCAAGCGTTCCACAACAACAGATCCTTCAAGCCCAGCGTTGTGAGCGATTTGACGTACTGGCTCTTCTAATGCACGAAGAACGATGTTCACACCAGTTGCTTCGTCTCCAGCTAATTCGATAGCAGCTACTTTGTTATATACGTTCACAAGTGCAGTACCACCACCTGAAACGATACCTTCTTCAACTGCTGCGCGAGTTGCGTTAAGAGCATCTTCAATACGAAGTTTGCGTTCTTTTAGTTCAGTTTCAGTAGCAGCACCAACTTTGATAACTGCAACTCCACCAGCTAATTTAGCTAGGCGCTCTTGTAATTTTTCTTTGTCAAATTCAGAAGTAGTTTCTTCCATTTGAACACGGATATTGTTAACGCGAGCTGCGATCTTGTCAGATTCGCCTGCACCTTCAACGATAGTCGTATTTTCTTTTGTTACAACGATCTTAGAAGCGCGACCTAATTGAGTGATGTCAGCAGATTTAAGGTCTAAACCTAAATCTTCAGTGATTACTTGACCACCAGTTAAGATAGCAATATCTTCTAGCATTGCTTTACGACGGTCACCGAATCCAGGAGCTTTAACAGCTACTGCATTGAATGTACCACGAAGCTTGTTCACAACTAGAGTTGCAAGTGCTTCACCTTCAACATCTTCAGCGATTAGTAATAATGGCTTACCTTGTTGAACAACTTGCTCTAATACTGGTAGGATTTCTTGAATGCTAGAAATCTTTTTATCCGTAATTAATACATATGGATTTTCAAGAACTGCTTCCATTTTATCAGAATCAGTTACCATGTATGGAGAAGCATATCCACGGTCAAATTGCATACCTTCTACTACTTCTAGTTCAGTAGAGAAGCCTTTAGATTCTTCAATTGTAATAACACCGTCGTTACCAACGCGCTCCATTGCTTCAGCGATTAATTGGCCAACTTCATTGTCATCTGAAGAAATAGCAGCAACTTGTGCGATAGATTCTTTACCTTCAATAGGTTTTGAAATAGCTTTTAATTCTTCAACAGCTGTAGTTACAGCTTTTTCAATACCTCTGCGAACTACCATTGGGTTTGCACCCGCTGTAACGTTCTTTAAGCCTTCGCGAATCATTGCTTGTGCAAGAACAGTTGCAGTAGTCGTACCGTCACCAGCAACATCATTTGTTTTGCTAGCAACTTCAGCTACAAGCTTAGCACCCATGTTTTCGAATGCATCTTCTAGTTCGATTTCTTTTGCAATTGTTACACCATCATTTGTGATAAGTGGTGAACCAAATTTTTTCTCAAGAACCACGTTACGCCCTTTTGGTCCTAATGTTACTTTTACAGCATTTGCTAATGCATCAACACCACGTAGCATTGCGCGACGAGCATCTTCACTAAATTTAATTTCTTTTGCCATAATTAAGCCCTCCTCAATATAATCAAATGTGCCTTGGCGTATTTGCGCCCGATTTTTTTCGAGCAAGCTCGAAAAGTTTCCTTTGAAAAATCGTGGCATCCGCCGGAGGCATTTAACTTTATTCAGGTCTTTTCTGAATAAAGTTAATGTTTCTTATGATATAAAATGCTGCTTTTTATTAACCAATAACAGCTAAAATGTCGCTTTCACGTAAAATTAAGTATTCAGTACCTTCGTATTTCACTTCAGTACCTGCATATTTTGAGAAGATAATGCGATCACCAACCGCAACCTCTAAAGCTACCTTTTCACCACTGTCTAGAACACGACCTGTACCAACAGCAACTACTTTACCTTCTTGAGGCTTTTCCTTTGCAGAATCTGGTAATACGATTCCGCTTGCAGTTTTTTCCTCTGATTCAACTAGTTCAATAACAACGCGATCACCTAATGGCTTTAACAAGTGAAACGACCTCCTCAAATAATTTAAATATTAGTTTCGTTTTCTTATTAGCACTCAAACCACCTGAGTGCTAACACAATTATTATATTAAATAATCTCTAGCCATTTTGCAAGTCATTTGATATAGAAATTTGGAAAAAAGATTCATTTTTACATGTAATATTTGTCCACCCTACCTATCCTATGTTACAAACAGGAAAAATAAACCAACAATTTATTTTCTTTCAATGAAATTTCGAATTTGCATTATACTAAAGGAAAGAAATGAATATATGTTACAATACAAAAGGTGGACAATTTTCAATCATTCCGTCTATAAAAAGGAGATTTTCATGAAAGCTAGATATTGGTATGTCATATTAACGTACATCGTCATGCAGTTCTCTGGGATTTTAGGGATTCCGCTTTTACTATCTTTAGGTGTTGGAAAAAACTTAGATCCAGCCACTGCTACAAATACAATTATTGCACTTTGGACTGTTATTAGTTTTGTCGCTGCACTTCCGATTGTTTTATTTTTATTAAGGCAAGATATGAGAGAGAGACATCAGAACTTACGACGTTCCTCTAAAGGTGAGGCAATTGGATGGGCGATTGCAGGTATTTTTATGGCCATGACAGCCCAGGTGGTTGCGGCAAATATTGAAATTCATTTATTTGGCATTGAGCCAGGATCTGAGAACACCCAAGAAATTTTGACACTGGTAAAATCTTTGCCATTGTTAGTCATTGTTGTTTCGGTGATTGGTCCAATTCTGGAAGAGATTATTTTCCGCCAAATTATCTTTGGTTCTTTATATAAAAAATTTAACTTTTTCATCTCTGGCTTAATTAGTTCATTAATTTTTGCGGTTGTACATATGGATTTCACTCATATCCTTATCTATACTGCAATGGGCTTTACCTTTGCATTCCTTTATGTACAAACAAAACGAATTATTGTACCAATTTTTGCACATGTGGCGATGAATACTTTTGTTGTAGTGGTTCAGACAGTTTTTGCAGATGATATAGAAAGGATCATGAAGCAAGCCGAGAAGCTGCAACAGACATTTATTGGAGGCTTTTAATTTATGCGAAGAACTTCACCTTTTGCCATGGGCATCATTTACGCATTAATGGGAATTTTATTTACTTATATTGCAATTAATAGTGCAACGGAGACCGTCTGGAACTTTTCCACAATCCTCCTAGCTGTTGTCGCAACATTCGACTTTGGTGTGGCCATCCGAATGTTAACCTTGCACTTCAAAATAAAAAAAGTGACTAAGGAAAAAAAATAACCTCCATCCGGAGGTTATTTCTATTTTCTGAGCTTTTGTTTATTCCATACCATTCGCTGCCATCATTTCCGCTTTAAGCACCTTTCTATAGGCACTTCTTGAAACAAGGATACTAATTTCATATAAGCCAAACAACGGTACAGTAACCATTAAATGAGAGATTATTTCAGGAGGTGTAATTAACCCTCCAATTACTAATAGAATAAAATACGCATATTTTCGTATTTTCGATAAGAACATCGGTGTGACAATTCCAAGTCTTGTGAGAAACATGACAACTACCGGCAACTGAAACAAAAAGCCAAACGGCAAGGTAAGCTGCAACAGAAATTGAAAATACTCATTAATCCCGATAACTTGGTTAATATCAAGGCTATTCGCTAACCTCGTCATAAAATTCACTACAAATGGGAATAGAATAAAGTAGGAAAATGAGACCCCTACTAAAAACAAGACTACCGAAATCGGTATATAACTCAAGGTTACCTTTCTTTCCTTTTCATACAGACCTGGACTGATGAACGCCCATAGCTGATAGAGTAAAAAAGGAGAGGAGATAACAAGTGCAATAATAAAGGCAAAATTCATATATATTTTAATTGGATCTGTCATACGGAAAGCATTCATTGTCAGTTCTTTTGCTTCCTCTGCATTTTGCAAGTAAAGAATGACCGGCTCTGCTAGAAAAAAGCTTCCTAATGCAACAATGAAGAAGAAAAAGACTACGTAAATCAGTCGTTTTCGTAGCTCACCAATATGATCGTAGACGGACATTTCTTTTTCGTTCATGTGACTCATCCTATCATTACTTCACATCAGGAGTTTCATTCTTTTTTACATCATCATCGTCATCATCTGCTAAACCTTTTGTTGCGTTTTTGAATTCACGCAAAGTATTACCTGCTGCTCTTCCTAATTGAGGTAACTTCTTCGGTCCAAAAATAAGTAACGCTGCAAATACAATCAATAGGATACTACCAAATCCAAGACTTCCCACAGTAAGTCACCTCCCAACATGTGTAAAATATATTTCTACTCTTCATTCGAATAATGCTTTAAAAAGTAAACAAGTGCTTGTAGCTCAACAGCTAAGTCAATATGGTGGACTCGAATATGTTCAGGCACATTAATTCTTGCTGGTGTGAAATTAAGGATACCTTTAATCCCCTTACTTACGAGGCGATCTGTAATTGCCTGTGCCGCGCCAACGGGAACTGTTAAAATAGCAACCGTGACATCATCAGGCAATTCTTTTTCAAGATCATCTAAATGATATACCTTGACTCCACCAATACTGCTTCCTACTTTATTATAATCCACATCAAATGCAAGCTCAATTTTTGTATTATTATTTTTTGAGAAATTATAATGTAAAAATGCGGTACCTAAATTACCGACACCTATTAACGTAACCTTTGTTAATTCATCCTGATCAAGGGTCTTACTAAAAAAGGATAATAAATAATTCACATTATAGCCATACCCTTTTTTTCCCAATGCACCAAAATAGGAAAAATCACGCCTAATCGTTGCAGAATCAACCTTGACTGCATCACTTAGCTCTGCAGACGATACTCTCTGCTTCCCCGAGGCATGCAGGTTTTTTAAAAACCGATAATAAAGTGGCAGCCTTTTGGCAGTTGCTTGTGGTATTTTTGACTGTTCCAAATTCATATTTATTCCCCCGCTACTGGTACTGGCCTTTTAAAATCACCGTTTTTTCCACCTGTTTTTTCAGCTAAATAGGTTGGTCCAATCACCATGCCTTTATCAACTGCTTTACACATATCATATACAGTTAACGCACAAACCGATGCGGCCGTAAGGGCTTCCATCTCTACGCCGGTACTGCCCTTTGTTTTAACTGATACGGTAATATGTAAAATATAATCATCTTGGGTCGTCCAATTAAAGCTGATATCGACGCCCTTTAATGCTAACGGATGGCACATCGGAATTAACTCTGATGTTTTTTTAGCTGCCATAATACCGGCAACCTGAGAAACAGCAAGAACATCTCCCTTGCGAATCTCATTATTTATGATTTGCTCATAAATCAATTTATTTACAGTAATACTTGATTTTGCAATCGCTGTACGAACAGTATCAGATTTCTCTGTAATGTCGACCATTCTTGCTCGACCTTGCTCATTAAAATGGGTAAATGAAGACATATATCAAACCCTCCCATAAACTATACACTATTTTACCACATCTGTCTTTGTAACATCTGTGAACATTATCATTGCAGTTGCTCTATTAAGATAATATAAGATACACTGTTGTTAGAAACAAGAGGTGAAATAGTATGATTTTACTACAAGTAAATCAGCTCAAAAAATATTTTGCTGCTGATCTTATTTTATCCAATATAAAATTAGAAGTACAAACTCGCGACCGCATTGCTATTGTTGGTCGAAATGGTGCCGGAAAGTCGACTCTTTTAAAAATGATCGCAGGACAGATGTCACATGATGGCGGTGAAATCATTAAGCCGAAAAGTGTCACAATCGATTATCTCGCACAAGACACTGGACTTGAATCAACGCTTACCATTTGGCAAGAAATGCTTACTGTCTTTGCACCCTTACAGAAACTAGAAAAAGACTTACGAAACCTTGAAGTAAAAATGGGAGACCCCTCCGTTTTTGAAAATCCGGCTGATTATCAAAAACTCCTTGAAGAATACGATCAGCTCCAGGTCGATTTTAAAGAACGAGGTGGCTATCAATATGAAGCTGATATTCGTTCCATTCTACATGGGTTTCATTTTACAGAAGAATATTACGAAACAAAAATATCTAGCTTGAGCGGTGGTCAAAAGACACGCCTAGCCCTTTGTAAACTATTACTTTCAAAGCCTGATTTATTGATTCTGGATGAGCCGACAAACCACCTCGATATCAGCACGCTCACCTGGCTTGAACAATATCTCCAAGGCTATCCAGGTGCGCTCTTAATCGTGTCCCATGACCGTTACTTCCTTGATAAAGTCGTCAACCAGGTCTATGAAATTTCAAGACACACAAGCACAAAATATGTCGGTAACTACAGCAACTATTTAAAATTAAAGGCTGAAAACTATGAGCTTGATTTGAAAAGATATGAAAAACAACAGGAAGAAGTCGAAAAACTAAAAGACTTCATCGCGAAAAACCTAGTCAGAGCTTCAACAACGAAACGCGCTCAAAGCAGACGAAAACAGCTTGATCGAATGGAGCTGATGGACAGGCCATCAGGTGATGAAAAATCTGCTTCCTTCCGTTTCGAAATTGAAAGACAAAGCGGAAATGATGTGTTAAGTGCAAAAGACATCTCCGTTTCCTATGAAAAAAACAAGCCTGTAATCAAAAATATCAATTTCAATATTTATCGTGAAGATAGTATTGCGTTAGTAGGTCCTAACGGGATTGGGAAATCGACTCTACTAAAAGGGGTTATCAATAAGCTCGAGCATGTCGATGGAACGATTCGTTTCGGTTCACATGTAACCATTGGCTACTATGACCAACAACAAGCAGACCTCAACTCAAATAAACGGGTGTTAAACGAATTATGGGATGAATATCCCCTTAAGCCTGAAAAAGAAATCCGTACAGTTCTTGGAAATTTCTTATTTTCAGGGGATGATGTGTTAAAAATTGTTTCTACACTAAGTGGTGGCGAAAAAGCGAGACTTGCTCTTGCAAAGCTGATGATGGAAAAGTCGAACTTCCTTATTCTTGACGAGCCAACAAACCATCTTGACCTTGATAGTAAGGAAGTACTCGAAAATGCGTTAATTGATTATCCTGGGACTATCCTTTTTGTCTCCCATGACCGATACTTTATTAACCGAATTGCAACAAAGGTATTTGAGTTATCCCCAGAAGGACTCACAGAATACCTCGGTGATTATGACTATTATCTCGAAAAGAAATTCGAAATGGAAGAATTGGCGAAACTTGAAACACAAGAGAAAAAAGCGGATAAACGAGAAGTGATTCAAGAAAAAACGTCCTATGAGCAAGAAAAGGAATTAAAAAAGCTTGAACGCCAACGTAAGCGAAGAATTGAAGAGATTGAGGTTGAGATATCCTCTCTTGAAGAAAAAACAGAAGAAAATGAACAGCTTCTTTGTGACCCTGAAGTTTACCAAAATCATGAGGAAGTTCAACGCATTAATGAAGAGAACGAGAAAATCACAGCTAAGCTTGAAGCCCTAATGGAAGAATGGGAATCCCTTCACGAAATAAGCGGATAGACCTTTTCACCTATCTACAAAAAATAAGTTATCCCCATCTAAACAAAGAGTTTGGATGGGGATTTTTTGATTCTTTTTCCACAATTATCGAGTTATGCACCGACTTATCCACATTGTCCACACTCATCAACAGATTTATCCACATTAAATGTCCACAAATGCAGATTAGTTATTTCAGTGTTTTTTTCTAGTTTTCCACATAACCTGTGAATCTGTGGATAATTTATCAACAAAAAATCCTCTTATCTAAAGAGGACTTTATTCCTATCAAATACGACTTGGCGTATTTTCCGCCCAGATTTTCATCGAACTTGTTATACATTTCCTTTTAAAATCTGAGGCATCCGCCGGAGGCTTAACTTTCGATATCTAACCCCGGATTTGCATTTAACGCATATGACGAACGTTTCCCTTTTTCATACAAGACACTGCCAACTGCCGCAATCATTGCCGCATTGTCTGTACAAAGCGAAAGTGGCGGAATAATGAGCTTCACTTCAGGCATTTGCAAAAACGCTGCCTCTAAAGCTGCTCGCAAACCTTTATTTGCCGCAACTCCCCCAGCTAATAAGACTTGTTTCACTTGATACTGTTTCGCTGCCTTTACTGTTTTTGTCACTAATACATCAATGACACTTTCCTGAAAACTTGCTGCTAGATTCTTAGGATCAATTGTTTCCCCACGCTGCTCCGCATTGTGCAGAGTATTTATGACAGCTGATTTTAACCCACTAAAACTAAAATCGTATGAATCCTCTTCTAGCCATGCTCTTGGTAAATCAATCGTTGCTGTTCCCTCATGCGCCAGGCGATCAATATGAGGCCCACCTGGATATGGGAGACTAAGTGTTCTTGCCACCTTGTCATACGCCTCACCAGCAGCATCATCCCTTGTTTCCCCGATAACCTTAAAGGATGCATGCTCCTCCATGTATACAAGCTCCGTATGACCACCAGACACAACCAACGCTAATAATGGAAACTCAAGCTCCTCCACTAAGCGATTTGCATAAATATGACCCGCAATATGATGAACCCCTAAAAGGGGAATATCGTGGGCAAATGCTACTGCTTTTGCCGCATTAACCCCAATTAGTAAAGCACCTACTAAACCAGGTCCTTCTGTTACAGCAATTCCATCAATATCCTCAAAAGCCACATTAGCCTGCTCTAATGCCTCTTCAATCACAAGTGTGATTGCTTCAACATGATGTCTAGATGCAATTTCGGGTACGACCCCACCAAAGCGTTTATGGCTTTCAATTTGAGAGGCAACCACATTTGATAAAATTTCCCGCCCGTTTTTGACAATCGAGACAGCTGTTTCATCACAGCTTGTTTCAATTCCCATAATTAATTGATTATCACTCATTTAAATTCACCCACATTACTAGTGCATCTTCATTATTGTCTGTATAGTAATTTTTTCGAATTCCACCAGGCTTAAAGCCTAACTTTTTATAGAGATTTTGGGCAATTTGATTGGACACTCTCACCTCAAGCGTCATCGTAACTGCCTGATGCTGCATCGCTAAAAGCTTAGCCTGCATCAATAAAGCCTCCCCAAGCTTTTTTCCCCGATATTCTGGCAGCACTGCAATATTAGTAATATGACATTCATCTAAAATTAGCCACATCCCACAATACCCAATAACTTTTCCGTTATCAGTCATCACAATATACTTGGCAAACTGATTATGAACTAATTCATTATAAAATGCTTCTCTTTTCCAAGGAACGGTAAATGCTGATGTCTCAACCTTCATGACATCATCAATATCATTTAACGTCATGAAGCGAAACAGTATCTGTTGATTAATGGTATCTTCCATGCTTACCCCTGCCTCTTCCCTAACCAATTCGCCTCGGCTTCAGCTAAGCGAATATAATTTGGCACAAATGTATGAACATCCACTGGCTCTTTCTTCAACCCTAACTCTACTAACTCACTTGGTCTTGGATTCCAATCCGTGTATGGTGCAACATATGCAAGTTGAGCTAAATCTGTTTCTATCTGCTCCTTATGGATAACCAAGTCATTGCCAATGAAAAGAACCGGTGTTTCTTTCTTTTTAAGCTCCTCAAGCCAATCCGATACTAAAACAATTTTATCCTCTTCTACACAAGTCAGCGTCTTGCCTTCATATTGATAAAGACCTGTATATACTTGGCCCCTTCTCGCATCAAATAAAGGTGAAATAAAGCCATTAAAATACCTGCCATTGGCTGCTACCACTTCTAAACTTGATACTCCTGCCAACGGAATTCGTAAGGACCATGCCAATGTTTTGGCAATCGTGACTCCAATTCTCACTCCTGTGTATGAACCAGGTCCCATCGCCACTACAATTTTATCAAGTTCCTTAGGCTTTATGCCACATTCCTTCATTAACCGTTCAATAGTTGGCATTACCCGGACAGAATGGTTTTTTGGTAGGTTTGTAATGACCTCTCCAATCACTTTCTCTTCATCGACAATCGCTACCCCTAATACATAGTTGGACGTATCTATAGCTAAAACTTTCATTCGCCAAATAACTCCTCACATAAAAG
Source organism: Bacillus timonensis (assembly GCF_004799755.1). GTDB lineage: Bacteria > Bacillota > Bacilli > Bacillales > Bacillaceae_L > Ferdinandcohnia > Ferdinandcohnia timonensis_A. Next base: position 16,212 of record NZ_SLUB01000070.1, read on the forward strand.
TTGATACCTCTCCCCTGAAGGCATCACCGTAATCGTACGTTTTGTATCTCCTTCATGTTCAATTTTGATGGTGAGCCGATCTATTGGCAGACGATCTTCGATAAGATGTGCCCACTCCACTACAGTTACTCCATCACCCTCAAAATACTCATCAAATCCGAGATCCTCATCACTATGCTCTAAACGATACACATCCATATGATACAAAGGAATTCGCCCATGGTATTCCTTTATAATCGTAAACGTCGGACTATTCACCGTTCTCGTAATACCAAGTCCTTTAGCCAACCCTTTTGTAAAAGTTGTTTTTCCTGCACCTAAATCACCTTCAAGCGTGATGACATCACCTGGTCCAAGCTTTTTAGCGAGGCTATACGAAAAATTCTCCGTCGCTTCGGATGTATTCGATATAAACTTAAATATTTCCATAAAGTCCACCTTATTTATTTAGTAAAATGATTATACCCCTTCATCTCAAGCTTTTGTAATTCCCCGTTTCGGTTTAAAAATACAGCTGGACCACCATCAGAAACAGTCCCTATTTTCGAAAGGATATAGCCACGTTCACTTGCCTTTTTCTGTAGTATGTCCCAATCAGAAAGAGCCATTGTTCCAACTAGTTCAAAATCCTCTCCACCGTATAATGCAAACTCAAGAGCACGATCTCTATACTTTGTTAATATAGCTTCACTGAAAGGGATCTTATCTTCATCTATTTGTAGAATAACACCGCTGGCCTTTGCAATTTCATTGGCTTCACTAGCCAAACCATCACTTATATCATTTAAAGAGACTCGTTCAAAAGTTGATAAAAGTCTTCCAAACTCAACTCGCGGTAACGGATATTGATGCTTGCGGATTAGCGCTTCGTCGAATTCAGATAAGGTGTGCTCGATTCCGTTATGTAATAACACATTCAACCCAGCCGCTGAGTCACCAACCGTTCCAGTCACAAAAATGACATCTCCTGGCTTTGCTTGACTTCGCAAAAAGTGCTTTCCAGTCTCTACCTCACCAAGAACCGTAACGGTTATCACTAAGGTTTCAGCAATCGAAACCGTGTCACCACCTATTAAATCCATCGCATACTTATCTGCTAGCATTGCCATCCCTTCGTAAATCGATAACAAATCCGCTTCATTCCAATCCTTCGGTATCGCAATAGACACTAAATAATAGGTAGGGATTCCACCCATTGCCGCAATATCACTAATATTAACAGCCAATGCCTTATATCCAATTTGGTAAGGATTCATTGTGTGAGAATTAAAATGAACACCCTCTACCATTGTATCCATACATATGATTTGTTCCATATGTGAAGTTGGTCGAAAAAGGGCAGCATCATCCCCAATCCCTGCCACTAAGCCAGATTGTGATACACGCTTCGGTTTGATTTGGTCAATAAAGTGAAATTCATCCTGCAATGCCATCTACGGTCACTCCCAATATGTATGTCAAAAATGATGTGAATACGGTAGTGAAAAAAAAGCCCTAGGACATCGCCTAAGGACCTTTATACAATATTATTAGTTTACCGTATTTCATTCAAATCAGCAAAAAAAGATGTGAAATAAATGAGTTTTGGTGGGGGG
>NZ_SLUB01000071.1 GCF_004799755.1 Bacillus timonensis
GATTGCGTTACAGAAAATGATTTTTGGAGCACTCTACCACGATCATCTACAAAGCAAGCGAAATGTGTACGCTTTGCAATGTCGATTCCTACGACGAGTGTTTTTTCAGTGACTTGATTAATTTTTTTATTTTGTATAAAATCCATTATGGAGTCCTCCTTGGTTAACAAATTAGGGGTCAATTCGTGCAGATTTGACACCCCGCATCATACCAAGAGGGCTCTTTTTGTTCAAGTCCCCGATAATCCTTCTAACAGGAATGCTCTTTTTAGTCTCTTTTTTAAGGGCAAGCTTTTAGAAATCAAGGATTCACAAACATTAATACTGTTCGTGACATTCTTAACCTGATTAAAATGAATGGTTCTCAGTCCATTCGAATTTACGGTCACTTTGACATTGTTCACAAACATGCAGAATGAGGAGGTGAATTGTATCAGAGGCTTCCGTTACGAATTCTTCCCTGGACCCACAAATCTCACATACCTTCATATTTCGATCTCCTTTCTAAGCTTAATCTTCCGTTGAAGACCATTCAGTCTGTAATATTTCATAGCCTTTGTCGATAATAGCTTGTTCAAAATCGTGGTAGGAAGCCATTCTTTCATCATAAGAAAAAACGGCATTGCTGTTGTTTAAATTGACTTCGGCTCTTCCAATCCCCCATACCTCAAGAAGGGCGTTTAGTATCTTATCCGCGTCCTGTTGATTGACCATATCCTTTATAACAAAAACACGATTTTCCATTATTTCACCGACCCCTTACTGTTTTTCCTCTCGATTTTTTAAAAATGCCTGGCCCATGCCTTCCATAAAATCAACCATCGTAGTCATGGCCGCTCTTATTTCCGGGCTCCGCATTCTTCTCTGCATCTTCCAAATACTTTGTTTCTTACCCTCATGGCCGGTCTCGGATAACTTTTTCAAGCCGAGCCCCATACCTTCCAAGATGGTTTCAATCTCGGACGGTTGGAGAGAGCCCATAAATTTAAACGCATTAATTCCAGTTTTAACGACGTTATGCATGGTTGGCTGATTGATTTGCTGAATCGCGATTGCTCCGACTTCATTGCGCTGATCAAGCAGTGCACCTATCGTTTCCAAAACTCTCATCTCCTGTAGCCCTTTAAGAATTCTAATTGCCCCCATGATTGCTTCGCGATTGTCCGCAAGCTCTTTTATCATATCCGCGATGGCTTCCTGCTGTTCCTGCTGTGGATTTGGAACTTCTTTTCTAATTTGCCTAATTGCTTTCGCCAAGTTCATCGCCTCCTAGCTCGTACACTTCAGGTATTGGCTTAAAATCTGCTCGATTCCACTTTTCTTCAACCATAACACTAATTTGCGGCACCCTGTTTCCAAAACGATGATTATGACTTGGAAGCGGAGATTCGCCCTCTGTTTCGAGAATCTCCAATTTAACACTCATTTCCTTATAGCTCGGGGTATGAGTAATCATATCGTGATAACTGCTAGTTAAACGATTCACGGCTTCAACTATTTCCCGAGAATGCATCGGCAAGTAAAGCTCCTTGCCTTTAACTCTGTCCGTTACGATCGTCCTTACTTCAACATGGCCGTACGGTGAAGTCAGACGGACCAATGAGCCATCTTCTAGGTTCCGTTCCTTTGCCAACTGAAGGGACACTTCAAGCCAGATATCAGGTACTTTGTGGGTGATATCTTCTGATCGGTAGGTCATATTCCCCTCATGGAAATGCTCGAGGATTCGCCCATTGTTTAAATGGAGGTCATAATCTTCACCAGGCTCAAATGGAGGTGTCCAATCGACTGGGATAAGCCTCGCTTTTCCATCCTGAAAGGCGAAACGTTCCTTGTAAAGTAAAGGCGTACCTTCTCCATTTGGAGCAACAGGCCAGATCTGGCTATTAAAACCTTCCAGCCGCTCGTAGCTAACTCCGGCAAATAGCGGTGCAAGACTAGCTGCTTCATCCATAATTTCACTTGGATGCTGATAATTCCAGTTGGCTCCTAGTCGGTTAGCGATCTCCTGGAAAATTTGCCAGTCCGGCTTTGAATCGCCCAGCGGGTCAAATACTTTATAGAAGCGTTGAATTCGGCGCTCCGTATTTACAAATGTTCCGTCCTTTTCTAGACTTGGTGCAGCAGGCAGGACGACATCAGCAAATTGTGCAGTCCGGCTAAAGAAAATATCCTGGACAACAAAAAAGTCCAGTTTATCGAAAGCAGCTTCAACGTGATTCGAATTGGCATCCACTAAAGCCATTTCCTCTCCAAACAAATATAGAGCTTTTAATTGGCCATTATGGATACCCTCAACCATTTTATGGTTATTCATTCCGGGCTCTTCAGGCAATGTGGTTCCCCATGCTTTTTCATAGCGTTCCCTGACTGCAGGATCCTGTACCGGTTCATAACCTGGAAACCAGCCAGGCATAGTGCCAAAATCACATGCTCCTTGAACATTATTATGCCCCCTCAGCGGGTAAGCTCCAGTGCCGGTACGGCCGTAGTTTCCAGTAATCAGCAGAAGGTTGGAGATTGCCGTACTCGTGTCCGTTGCTCCTGTATGCTGGGTCACACCCATTGCCCATAAAATACAAACTGTTTTAGCTTCGTGGATCGAAGTGGCTATCTGAATTATTACATCCTTAGTAAGACCTGTTTTTTCTTCGGCATAGTCTAAAGTAAATTTCTTCAGGGATTGGAGATATTCGTCAATTCCATTAACTCTATTTCTCAAAAAATCTTTATCTTCCCAACCTTGGTCCAGGATATATTTTGTAATCGCATTCAGCCAAATAAGATCTGTTCCTGGTTTTGGATGAATCAGCAAATCGGCGCGTTGGGCTAGCTCATTTTCACGTAAATCAGCCACAATCAATTTTTGGCCATGAAGTTTATGGGCACGTTTGACTCGCGTCGCCAACACAGGATGTGATTCGGCCGGGTTAGCTCCGACAATCAAGACCAACTCTGCGGCAGCTATATCCTTTATCGTTCCGGAGTCTCCACCTAACCCGACTGTTCTCATTAATCCTGCGGTTGCTGGAGATTGACAATATCTTGAGCAATTATCCACATTATTCGAGCCCATAATCGCACGGGCGAATTTTTGAAATAAGTAGTTCTCTTCATTAGAGCACTTAGATGAAGCAATGTATCCAATCTTATCAGGTCCTTGCTCCTCCTTAATATCTGCAAGCCTGCTGGCAATCAAATCGAGCGCTTCATCCCAGGTAGCTTCAACAAACTCATCCCCTTTGCGGATTAAAGGCTTTGTTAACCTCTCCTGACTGTTTACAAAATCCCAGCCCCATTTTCCCTTTACACAGGTTGAAATTCCGTTAACTGGGGCTTCTTCTACTGGCTGGATTTTTAGAATTTCACGATCCTTTGTCCAAACCTCAAAGCTGCATCCGACACCACAATATGTACATACGGTTTTCGTCCTTTTTATGCGAGCCTTCCTCATCGCAGCTTCCATTTCCGAAATAGCAAAGATTTCCCTGTATCCCGGTTCTACCTCTTTAGTTAAATCAATCATCGGCCCTAATATTTTTGGAGGAATTCCCGTTAAAAACCCAGCCTTACCGAGCATTGATTTTTCCATTAGTGCATTGCAGGGACAAACATTAACACAATGACCGCAGGATACACAGGAGGACTCGTCTATTGGTACATCATTATCCCAAATCACACGTGGCCTTTCCCGACTCCAATCAATCGTAAGAGTTTCATTGACCTGTAAATCCTGGCACGCTTCTACACATCTGCCGCAAAGGATGCATTGATCAGGCTCATAACGGTACATTGGATGTGAATTGTCTGGTGGATATGGTTTTGCCTCGAATGGATATTTTTGGTGAGCAATCTCCATATACTCCACTGTATTATGTAAGGTACAATCCCCATTGTTGTTGTCACAAACGGTACAATAAAGTTCGTGATTTTTTAACAACCGCGACATGGCCTCTTCCTGAGCCTCTTTTACCGGCTTTGATTGTATATCAATCGACATGTCCGGTACGGCCTTCGTCGTGCAAGCTCGTACTAATTCGCCACTAACGTTTACAAAACATGTATCACATGTCTGGATGCTACCCAGATCTGGATGAAAACAAACGCTAGGTATAAATAAATTTTCCGCCTTAGCTACATCCAAAATGGTTTGGCCTTCATCTGCCTTAAATTCTTTCCCATTAATTTTTACTGAAAATTTTTGTGCTTTCATTCTTTTGCCCCCTGTATTTTACGGATTCTCTTATTAGAAAGCTGATTTTCTTCTAATGAAGCTGGCGATACATTCCCTATATATGCGAGCCAATATGCCAATGCTACGAAAATGCTTCCTCCAATAGCATTTCCAATATACACCGGGATGAAATTCCTAAAATAATCCATCCAGGTAAAATACCCAGCAAAAATGGCTGCAGGTATAATAAACATATTTGCGACCACGTGTTGAAAGCCAATCGCAACAAACCCCATAATGGGAAACCAGATCGCCAAAATTTTTCCGCCTACATCTTCTGCACCATAAGACAACCAAACAGCCAGTCCCACTAACCAATTGCAGCCAATAGCAGAATATAGGCTCTCCCAAAATCCTTCGTCCAGTTTGGTCTGGGCCATTGCTACTGTTTTCGCTAAAAACGGACCGTGGTCTGTCAATCCTGCCAGATTGCCAAAAACATAAGCTACAAATATTGCTCCAACAAAGTTGCTTATTGTAATCCACAGCCAATTCTTTAGAAGCCACCCGATTGTAACCTTTTTGGAAAGGAAAGCGAATGAAACAGACATCATATTTCCTGTTAATAGCTCTCCCCCTGCAAGAATAATTAAGATCAAGCCCAACGGGAAAACAGCTGCCCCGAGGAAAGAGCCAAATGTTCCCCAGTTTTCTGGAAGATTAGCAGTCACCCTTATATCCAGGAGATATCCCATGGAAATGAATGCTCCTGCAAGAAATCCTAAAATTAACATGCTCGGGAGAGGAAGACCTGCCTTTTTAGTACCGGCTTCAACTGCTAATTGAGCGATCCGCTGTGGTGTGTAATTTGCCATTTCAAATTTCCTCCAATCCAATACTGTAATAATATTTACATTAAAGGGAAAAAAATACTAAAAGGAACGATTTTCATATAACAAAAATGGAGGGTTATGCTTTGGAAAAAGAAAAGTTATTTCAACGAATACAATCAATGATTATGTCGTCTACAAAGAAACCGAAGTATATGAGTATTTCGACTGTCAAAGTGGCAGATATTTTAGGGGTAAAACCTTTTGAGATTGAACAAGGGTTAAAGGAGCTAGTTAGCGAAGGAAGGCTAAAAAAAGTACAAACCGAAGCCCCCCCACATCAGGAGATTTATTTCTTGCCAGGTAAAGATTAAAGAAACTGATAAAATTATATGCACAGGCTCTTTTCTAAAGTAATGTTTCTTTTCTTAATTTTAATTATGGCGTTCAATTGTTATTACAAGGGAAGATTATGTATAGTTTTTATAAAACGGATAACCAAGCGAGATCCTATTTAACAATGGATTTCGCTCTTCTTTTTTCTTTCATCCCACTTATGACGGACCTATCAATAATGCGTAATTGCCATTTCGAATTCGGAAAAATGAAGTATAAACAAAAGTATTTTTGTTAATAGATATGAATAAATAAAATTTGAAAGGCGATGAACATGTCTGAATTACAGGCCATTGTAGAAGACCATTTATCCAAAATAGAGGAAGATTATCAACAAGTGGCGGAATTAGCAAAAAAATCTGCTGTTCTACAACAGCAACAAGTAAAGGAACTTGAAGAGACTAGCATAACATTATTACCTGTTATGAGATTTATAAAAGATAACGGTTTTCGTTTTATCGATAACCAAAACGGTACCTACAATAATTTAGGACCAGTCTTAAATTATAATCCCGAAACCAATTCCCAATTTATTTTTATAGTTGATCAATCCACTCCAGCGGTACTCGATCTCACCAGCCAACAAATGACCATTATAAGTTATGAGCAATTACTTCAGAGAGTTAATTATAAAACAGTGATTACAAATTTATTACGAACCCTTACCTATCACCAAGAATTAAAAAAGATTTTTGAAGCTAACATTGAAAAATTAGAGAATGAGTTAAAGGAATTCAAAGGAATGGAGGAAAACAACCAGCCTTAAACGTTGTTTTCTAGCAATGTGGAGTCGTACACAAGGTAAAATTCCACAGTTCCTAATCATTTACTTATTGGTGTAGTTAACCATTTTCCTGGCATGCTGTCGGGGACAATGTGTTTGTCCTAAGTCTATAGGTAACGGGACTTTAAGAATTTATTCCATTTTTGATCCAATTGGTGATGTGAAATAATATCTAGCAGTTAAACCTTGCGAAAGAATAAAGCTTGTAGAATCCATTATTTGGACATTTTCTACAAGCTTTTTAGTATTTATTAAATTATTTTATTAACCATTACCTCTATGAATAACTTATTTTGTTTTTACCTTTCCTGAAATCACCTCATGTTTTATCCCTTCAAAGTCGAGAAAAAGGTTGTTCAATATCAAACCAACCTTTTGTATCGCTAATGATTATTGTTTGTATTGAGGTTCTTCTTGTTCGATTTGTTGAACTCTTGGTGCAATGCTGTCTACTACAGATTGAGTTTGTTTAGCCGCATCTTGATAAAGTTGCTTAGCTTGTTCATTATCTGTACTAAGAGCAAATGTTTCAAAGCTAGCTTGAGCGCTTTTTAATCCAGCTAAAGCTGTTTTAACGTCATTTATGACTGTCATGAATAACACCTCCTATGATTTTTGAAACATTTTTGGAATGCTGAATAGAAAGATTTTTATTCACCGATTTTAAATGTTTAAATATTTGGATATGCAATATTCTACGGTTTTTGGAAAAGATACACTTGTAAGAAAAATCGATGAGAAGAGAGTAATGAAATGGAAAAGAAAGAAAAATTAAGTTAAAAAAAAGTATTAAAATATAGATAATTTATTCATAGTTCTAGGAGTCTTGAAAGTTGATACATTGTATTTTCTCTTTGGCTGGAAACTGATGATCAGCATTCTTTAGAAGATTGGATATCAACTTTAATTAAACGTATTTACATTGATTCAAAGAGAGGATGAAAGAGGATTATTAAATTCACTTCTAAACGAAATTCGCATAATAACAACAAACAGCAAGCTTTAAATGAAGATTTTTTTATCAACATATTTAAGGAATTGGATAAAAATATCCAAAATATAAAAAATATATTTGATTCACCGAGTGATCTCACGATTAGGAAATTTACATTAGGTAAAACAAATATCAACTGCGCCCTTATTTATGTCGATGGTCTTACGGATAAAAATTTAATTCATAATCATATCCTTAAATCACTTCAAATTGAGGTAATCGAAAGTGGAAAAGATTTTTCTCAACATCCGGATCAGCTTTTAGAAGAGCTTTATCAAAAGGCGATTACGATTTCTGAAGTCAAACAGGCAGACACATTAGATGATATGTCTTTAGCCATCTTATCTGGGGACACGGTGCTTTTGGTTGATGGGATCAATCAAGGATTGATTTTAGGAAGTAAAGGCTGGGTGAACCGAGCTGTTCAGGAACCTATTACCGAAGGGGTAATTCGAGGACCAAGAGAGGGGTTTATTGAAAATCTCCGCACTAATACGGTTCTTATACGGCGGCGTATTCGGGATGCAAATTTGCGATTTAAGTCATATAAAATTGGACGCCGCTCCAAAAAGGACTTAGTGGTTGCCTATATCGAAGGAATTGCTAATCCAGCTTTGGTAAAGGAAGTGGAACGGCGAATCGATACCATCGATTTAGATGATGCTCCAGAATCAGGGTATATTGAGCAATGGATCGAAGACAGCTTCCTATCGCCGTTCCCTCAGATGTCACATACAGAAAGGCCGGATAAAGTTGCAACAGAGCTAGTGCAAGGAAAGGTTGCCATTGTGCTGGACGGGACACCCTTTGTGCTTATTGCACCTGTCACATTCGGCAATACATTGCAGTCTCCAGAAGACTATTATGAACGTTGGATGGTCGGCTCTCTCATTCGAGTGCTGCGATACTTCGGTGCGTTTATTTCCGTATTTTTGCCATCTCTCTATATTGCTCTTGTTTCCTATCACCCAGGCATGATTCCGTCAAAGCTGGCTTTTTCAATTGCATCGACGAGAGAAGGAGTGCCAGTCCCTGCATTTATAGAAGCCTTTTTAATGGAATTTACGATGGAGATGCTTCGAGAGGCTGGAGTTCGTTTGCCAAAACCGATTGGGCAAACGATTGGCATTGTCGGTGGTCTTGTAATTGGTGAAGCAGCAGTTAGTGCAGGAGTGGTCAGTCCGATTATGGTAATTATTGTCGCCATCACGGCCGTTGCCTCCTTTGCGCTGCCTTCCTATAGCTTTGCCATTTCACTTCGGATGCTACGCTTTGGATTTATGTTGGCAGCTGCTGTTTTTGGTTTTTATGGAATCATTCTTGGCTATATTATGATCAATATCCATATTGTGAATTTGAAAAGCTTTGGAGTTCCCTATTCTACACCCTTTGCTCCCAACTTTCTTAAGGACTGGAAAGACTTAGTTATCCGCAGTCCCATTGCGACGCTGTCTCAGCGTCCTCAGTATATGCAGACCGATGATAAAGTCCGGATGGATAAAGATGGTGAATCGTCATGAAGTCATTTGAATACGGAGATGGGGAGATTGGAAAAAAGGAAATCATGTATGCAGTCCCATCGATGGTGATCGGTATCGGGATCTTATCCCTTCCACGATTATTGGCTAATGCGACCAATTTTTATGATGGTGCAATTGCTCTTCTAATCGGAGGAGCTCTTGCCATTCTTTTTACATGGATAGCAGCGAACCTATCATCAAGATTTCCGAAAAAGTCCTTTTTTTCTTTTGCTCCTTTACTTGTCCCAAAGCCTATTGTCTTTATTTTAAACGTATGGTTCACCATTCATTTCATATTCTTTGTTGCATACGAAATACGAGCAATAGGTGAAATCGCAGAGCAATACTTGTTTAGCCGTACACCCGTGGAAATTCTTTCTGTTATGTTTCTATTAGTTGTCGTCTATTCCGTTTCCGGATCCCGGGTGGGGATTTTGCGATTAAATCTTTTGTTTCTGCCGATAATCTGTTTTATTGCGGTTTCGATTTCTTTGATGAATATCACGTATTTTGAATTTCAAAATCTCTTGCCCGTTTTTACGACCGACTGGTCTGGTTACCTGGAAGGAGTCAAACTAAGCTTTTTTTCTTTTGCAGGATTTGAAATTGTTCTGTTTTATGTTGCCTTTATGAATCGCACTAAGCAGGCAGCTAAATTTGCAGCTGCTGGAATGGGTTTAGTTGTGGGACTGTATCTTATTATCTTCACCACTTGTATTGGGGTATTTACGAATGATACAACCTCAACAATGGTTTATCCAACGATTGAACTAGCGAAAGAGGTTGAAGTTCCCGGCGGATTTTTCGAGCGGTTCGAATCCTTATTTTTTACGATCTGGATTATGGCGATTTTTAATACTACTGCTATGTCTCTCGATATCGCTGTATTTAGCATGGGTTCTCTCTTTCGGAACATGAAAAAAGCAACTCGTATTTTAATCATATCGCCACTCTCTTATCTGATTTGCATGTTTCCACAAAATATTAATGAAATCACGAGTTTTGGAACCTTCATAAGCTATTCGGGAGGATTGGTTACGATTTTTATCCCTTCCATATTGCTTGCGATTGCAAAACTAAGGGGGATTGGAAAGTGTGAGTAAATCATGGGATAGATGGCTTCCACTTGTCTTCTTGCCATTTCTTTTAACAGGCTGCTGGGATCGTGTTGAAATCGAAGACAGAGGATTTACAATTGGGGCCGCAATCGATTTGGAAGAGAATTTAGGAAATGAGGAAGATAAAAATGAACAGCACGTTTATCAAGGTACCTACCAATTGGTCGTTCCAGGAGGCTTGGGACAAGGCACTGGTCAAGGAGGCGGTCAAGAAACGGCTTATCAGAATCTCACATCCGTTAGTGACTCCCTTTTTGAACAAATTCGCGATTTAGCAAAGGAGACAAGCAGAACGCCTTTTTTTGCCCATCTAGAAATGATTATTGTCTCAGAAGATGTTGCGAAAGTACCAGGGGCATTTTCTAACATTATGGACCTTTTTCTTCGGGACCATGAGATGCGAAGAGGCGTAAAAGTTCTTATATCAAAAGGAAATGCTGGTGATGTCCTGAAAGTTGAGCCGAAACCTGAGAACCTGCCGGTTATGTTCTTGGACTCCATCATCGAAAATGCTGTTAAGAATCCCCAAATGTTACAAGAGGTGCGTATTGGAACCGTTCATGAGTACTTAGCCTCAAATAACAGCTTTGTGATTCCGAAAATTGAAATGAACGGGGAAAAGGTAGATTCGGAAGGCGCAGCCGTTATCCACGGCCATAACGATACAATGGTAGACTTCATTAACGGCAAAACAACAGAAGGTTTAAATTTTATTAAAGGCGATTATAAAGGCGGGCTTGTTAAAGCAAAAATTGATGAAGATTTGGTAGTTTATGAAATCAAAAATGCTAAAAGGACAGTGGAAGTTAATACGGATGATAAAAATAAGATTAAGTTCCATATCATGATCCAAACAGAAGGAACAATCGGCGAATCATTTAAACGCTTAGATTATACAAAACCTGAAAATATTGAAAAAGTACAGAACGCCATGGAGAACGAAATAAAGAAAACGGCTGAAACCTCCGTGGAAAAATTACGTGATGATTTAAAAGTAGATGCCCTTGGTTTAAGTGGATATGTGCAGCGGAAAAATTATGCGTTATGGAAAAAGATTTGTGATGATTGGGACCATGGCGATAATTATTTTTCAAAAAGTGAAATTGCCATTGAAGTAAACGCCATTATTAGAGCCCCAGGTTCCATTATACAGATTGAAAAATAATTGAAAGCGAATGATGCTGATGTTAGAAAACCTGCTAGGACGTTTTCCCACTAATATGATCATATTTTCTGCACTGTTGTCTGCTTTCGTTCCATGGGCTTTTTATAAGATCCATCAAAAAATGCATCAATATGGAGATCCCCCATGGAAAAACCAGCATGATGATAAACAAAATGAGTAAAATTACTTGAACTTTCTTAAAACCTATACCATGAAATATTAAGAAACTGGTAATTCTAAGCTAGAGTCCAGTCTTTTAGCGGAGAGACCCATATCCGCAGTAAAAGTGGAATGGATGGAAGGATTGAAATGATGAAGGTATCAAAAATGCACAATGCGACAAACGAGAAAAGATCCAAGTGATTAATCTTCACTTGGTCGGGATTAAAGTGCCGTTAGCTAAATTTGTTCTTAAAGTGACACTAACGTTGCATGTAGCCGTTATTACCTTGATTGGGGATGTTTCCTGCATTACCCATATGCAGATTTCCGTAAACCTGTGAGCCCCGGTATAAAACGCTTTGAGAGGAAAAACTAGGGTTTATATTGCAACCTCCACATCACTTAATTTGGTGTCAGCCTGCGGAGGAACTGGGGACTACAGAGTTTGTACATTTGTTAAGGGAAAAACTAAGGAGGGATTTTAGTTGGAGTGGATTTTTTTTCTATACCTGTTAAATACGTTCTTTATCTTATTCATAGCAATTTGGGAAGTTCGTCGACCAGCCAAAGCTTTGAATTGGATCGTAATCGTCCTTGTTTTGCCTGTCATTGGTTTCTTACTATACCTTAGCATATCAAATCCCAAGCTATTTCATCGTAAAAGATTGACCTCTTCTCAAAATGAATTTGATAAGTTACCTGATACATATAGTGATTCAGCATCGATAATCGCAGATGCTTTACGACCTTTCACTGTGCATGGGCTTCGAGTCGGTAAAGTCCAAGTACTAAACAATGGAATAGCAAAATATGAACAACTTATCAAATCCCTACAAAAAGCCCAAAAAACCATTGATCTGGAATATTTCATTTATCGGAACGACCAAATTGGTAATCTCATCACAGAATTGCTGATTGAAAAAGCAGTAAATGGAGTGCGGGTTCGTTTTATTAGAGATGGTTGGGGGAGTAAAAAATTTCCGCATCAAAAAATTCTTCAGATGGTGGAAGCAGGGATAGAATGTCGGACAATATTTCCTTTACGCTTTCCCTGGATTTTATCCAATTGGAATTATCGGGATCATTGTAAGATTGTCACGATTGACAGAAAAGAATCCTTTACTGGCGGTATGAACGTTGGGTATGAATATACAGGATTAAAGCCAGACGTAGGATTTTGGAGGGACACTCATTTGCAAATCATTGGGGAAACAACAAGTGATTTGCAGACCATCTTCGACGTTCATTGGGATATCGCTGTACCAGAACGGATAAAGTCAATAACAAAATCTGGTGGAACGAAAAAAGTCACTAAAATCCCAAAATATAAATCAACGGAAACCAATCCAACCGGTAGCATAGATCTTTCAAGATGGTCTGCCGAATTAGGATCTGAGTTATGGCCTATAGAAGGTAAAACAGACAATACCCAAACAAAGACAGGAGAATTGCAAAAAGCGTACATCCATACGTTGGAAGGAAACCCTGGAATTCCTACCCCAGTTATTCGTCAAGCTTACTTTATATGTATAACACAGGCGACCAAGACTATTGATATAACAACACCCTATTTTGTACCAGAAACAGATATTATCATGGCGTTAAAAACAGCTGTGGCTCGTGGTGTGCGCGTAAGATTGCTGGTTCCTCGCCATATTGACCAAAAAATTGTGGGCTATGCAAGCCGTACTTTTTACGGGGAACTTATAGAAGCTGGGGTCCAAATCTACCAGTACAATAAAGGAATGTTACATGCGAAACTGATGATCATTGATGAGGAAATTGCAGAAGTAGGCGCAGCAAACTATGATATGAGAAGTTTTCGCCTGAATTATGAAGTGTGTCAAGTCGTGTACAGTGCTGATGTGGCAAGGGAACTCACAGAGCAGTTCGAGAGGGATCTTACTGATTCTGTACCATTAAGAATTGAAGACTTGTTGCAACGATCCCTGACCGAGCGCATTGTTGAACAGGGTGCTCGACTGCTTTCTCCGTTATTATAAGTTGATGTATCCTGTTTTTATTGTTCTATCTTAAATCTAGATTTAAATAATTTTTGTTTTTAATATATTTCTGACTTATTTGAAAAAGGTCGAAAACCCGTGTTATAAGAACTTCCAACATGGGTTTTTTTCTTATTTACGATGAAATTCATTACTAAAAAACGGTAATACTAAAAAGGCAGCTCAAAGAGTTTGAATTCAAAAATATCTGTTACCTTTTAATTTAAATATAGGGGTGATATCAATAAATAATATATTTGAAAATCTTAAGGAAATACGTTTATTAGAAGATAAGCTCTATCATTTAGAATTAAATGGTTGGCTAAAAAATGAGTTTTTAACTTGGGAATGGTGGATTCTAGTCGTTTTTTTAATTGTGCCTTGGGTTATATGGGCTAAATTTGTAAAACGAGACATTATTTTAGAAATTTTGTTATTTGGTACCATAATTATCTTGACAACAACCTTATTAGATGTAGTTGGTGCACAATATAGTTTTTGGGATTACCCCATTGCATTCCTACCTATTATTCCTCGGGCCTTTCCTTTTGATTTTTCAATGGTACCTGTAGCTTACATGTTGTTATATCAATATTTTAGAACATGGAAATCTTTTATTTTAGCCCAGATCATTATGGCACTAACATATGCCTTTATAGGTGAACCCTTTTGCGAGTGGGTCAAACTTGTTAATTATTTAGAGTGGAGATACAGATATTCGTTCATATATTACATCATTGTTGGGATTGTAACTCGAGCTTTAATAATAAAGCTATCATCTTTATCTATGCCTCAAGATCTTATAACGAAGTAAAATTTAAACTGGAGGAAAAAATTTTGGAGGAAGTTAATATTGGTTTACTCACGATCAAAACCATTGTTGGTTTTGTCACCTTATTTTTTATCATTATCATAACAGGTAGAACATCTATCTCTCAGTTAACTCCGTTTCACTTAGTTTTTGTATTAGTGCTTGGAGATTTTTTAGGAAATACCATTTATCAAAATAAGGTAGGGATTTTTCACTTTTTATATGCCATCGGATTGTGGACGCTTCTCATGTTAGGGATAGAATTCTTGACTCTAAAAAATAAATCGATACGTTCTCTCTTATTGGGCGATCCTAACATCATTATTCGGGATGGTGTAATGGATAGAAATTTACTTAAAAAGAACAAATTGGATGTAAATCAAGTATTAAGTATACTTCGACAAAATCAGGTTTTTTCTGTTCGCGAAGTCAAATACGGTATATTAGAAGCTAATGGGCAAATAAGTATATTATTACAATCGAAGTATCAAAGACCCGAAAAAAAGATCTCAATCTTCCAGAAATTCCAGTAGACCTCCCAACATCGTTAATTATAGATGGGGAAATCTTATGGAGAAATTTACATGAACTCGGATTTGATCAACAGTGGTTAGAGAACCAATTAACTACCAATGGATATGATAATGTAAAGCGAATACTTTACGCAGATTGGCGAGAGAGTGAAGGCATACATGTAAGTCCTAAATAATATTTGTTAGGATAGGAGCATATCAATTTCCTTGGTGAATATAAATTGGATTTTATAAAAGATGAATCAGTAAGGAACTCAGGACAATAAAAATCTACCAGTTATCAATCTACCCTTGGACAGTTTGAAGTTCGTCAGTAAAGAACCACTCGGAGTTCTGCATAAAATTTATTGCGGAATTGTAGGTTCAGCATATCTCCTATCCTTAACTATAAGTTTAAGACTATTATACCTGATGGTAAAGATTCGCAAGGAGTTCAGTGGTAAAAGGAAGTAGTACATCAAAAGCTTGGGGTTAATATCCCCAAGCTACTTTATTTTATGACAATTATTTCAAGTATTAGCTATGATATCTACATTGTTTAAACTCTTTTAAACGTTTCTCTAACAAGCAAGGTGATCCTTTAGTTGATTGATCTCCTCATCTTTAGGAACTTCAACGTAAAACTCTTAACTACAAGAGTTATTGATATAATGTACCACCAGATCCCTGTTGGAAAGCCAAAATAATAATGTAGGATAAGGGCAATACCTTAGATTATTATAGTATTATTGTTCCGATGCAGATGCTTGGCCTTGTAACTGAGATTGTACTTGACTAATTATTGTTTGTATTTGTGCAACCTCATTTGATGCTTGTTTTAATGCTTCTGAAGCGAGAGTTTTATTAGCAGCAGATTGTTCTATAGCTGAAGTTATCATATCTTTTACTATAGAAGAGGCTGCCTCTGCTTGTTTTAATTTATTAGTATCAATTTGATTAGCCATGTTACTTCCTCCTGTTTGTAGTTTAGTACAACAGATAGATGCCTAGAATAAAATGTTTTATCCTCAATTCTAAATAGAAAATATTCCTTTAGGTGACAATTATTGAGAATTACGGAGAAATTGAGCTTAGTTACTTCAGAAAATCTCCCTATCCCTGAGTTTCATCCTCAGTATTTTATAATTCATTACAGATATACAAATGTTTTAATTTCCTTCTGCCTGTATAGTTGTTTTTTACTATGTGTCTCTTTTATTTTTTAAATAGGGATATTAACCCAAGAATAAAAATAGGAAACGCATATTCTAGATTAAAAATGAAGTGAAGGTGCTTTTCATGAATCCAGAACCGCAACATTATTACGAACTATCTCACGAAAATAATCAGGTTGAAAATTTAGACGAAAGGATTTGGGGTATAAGGAGGCCATTATTCTTTAGACCCTTTTTTAGACCTTTCCCCTTTAGACCCTTCTTTTGGGTGCCATATTGGGCTAACCCTTTTCTAGGCGGTTTATTAGGTGGCTTATTAGGTGGCTTGGTAACGGGTTTGTTATTACGACCATATGGTTTTTGGTATGCTTATCCTTATTTTTATTATCCGTATTATCCGTATTATCCGTATATCATTTTTTAGAATTACGAACAAATGTTTGATTTACCTTTCCCTAAAAGAGATTATTACACTTAAAAATGGGACCTCACTGAGAAGTCCCATTTTGTTTGGGAAAAATGCTCCAATATAGGTAATCTTTAGACGTTAGTAATTTGTTTTTAAAATGGATGTGTCTTTGTGATAAGAGAGCAATTCTAATTTATTTTAATAATTTATTTGCCTATCTTTACCTCATTTTAATGTCACCACTATATTGGTAAAAATTTTGGCTAGGGTAATGAATATTACCAGTAGAAGAAACAAAGAATAAGTTAGAAAATCACAATGGAAAGGGCGGTAAAAATGAATCTTAAGTGGTTAAGACTATTACCAACAGTTTTTCTTTCTATCTTCCTGTTATTGGGGTGTAATAATAGAGATGAGGATAAAAATCCACCACCCCCTGAAGTGGATGTAAGTCCAGGGACAGAAGAACCAATTGAAGATCCTGAAGACGCAGCAGATCCAGATAATATTGATGAAAATAATGTAAACACTGATAAAGAAGAACTAATTGAAGATCCTAAAGATGCAGCAGATCCAGATAATATTGATGAAAATAATGTAAACACTAATAAAGAAGAACGAATTGAAGATCCTAAAGATGTAAATGACCCAGATAATAAAGATGAATAAAATTAAGGGGCTGTCCAAAAAGTCATTGAAAAGTGACTTTTGAGGACAGCCCCTCATTTTTTATATTTATTGGGTCAACTAAAACTAGGTTGTTGATTTCCGCTGCAGGTACTCGCTTTCCGCGGGCGGTC
>NZ_SLUB01000072.1 GCF_004799755.1 Bacillus timonensis
TGACTTGATTAATTTTTTGATTTTGTTTAAAATCCATTATGGAGTCCTCCTTGGTTAACAAATTAGGGGTCAATTTCTGCAGATCTTGACACCCCGTATCATACCAAGAGGGCTCTTTTTTGTTCAAGTCCCCGAAAATCCTTCTAACAGGAATGCTCCTTTCATCAATAGAATATCAGGAATTGATTGTTTCCATCCGACTTTATGTGCACCATTTTGTCGGTTAATGGTGTCTTTTACTATCCTAGTAAATATGCCCTTTTATACATTTCCGTATTAATCTATTACTAGATTGTGATAACAACCTTCCCCTGTGAATGTCCTTCTTCAATCAGCTTTTTCAACACGGTTAAATCTTCTTGCCTTGGTCTTTGTAAAAAGGGGATGAATTTCTTTTTTCCAGTCATCGAGTACCAGGATCCTATTATCATGTTTTGATACATTTGGCTTTCTGCGCCACCTACTGCCTCTACGATCCAGCCATGTACCCGCCAGGAATTAGGTGTTTCGGTTTCCTTAGTCCAAATGTCAATCGGACTGGCAGTGGTTTCCCTCTTAATACTATAATTTGAGCGATGATGCATGAACCCTCACTAGCACTTGATTTCCCTTAGGTGTGGGAATTGGACCTCACATAGTTTCAGGTTTTGCCAAGCCCAAAAATATCCTTATTTTACCTAGGACTCATTATGGGTAAAATAAGGATAATCTCTCTTGTAAACGCGATAAGACTTCTTTTGGCATTTTCCTGACCTTGATATCCTCACCGAGGAAAAGGAGCCAATTGGTTAGTTCGGTTACTTCATCTGTATGATGTACATTGATAGGAGCCTTAAGAATGGCAGTCGTTTGAAAAGGATCCATATAGGAAATCGAAAATTTTAAAGGATGGTATTTTTTGAACTGGGAAATTGCCCTTGGACCAAGTTCAAGGACAAAGTTCATGTTTTCTTCATGCGTCCTTAGTTTTTCTAAAATTTTCTTTTCACTAACTCTTTCTTCCGGAGTGTATGGTTTTACATGTGTGAGTTGGTCGACAGGAATAATCTTTTTCTTCGCTTCCTTTAGATCAAATCCTTCAATGAGCCATACGCTTTTTTCACGATAAAGGTGCAAGAGATAAATTTCATAGGACTTCATCTCATTCTCTTCTTCAATGGAAATTGCCAAAAATCTATCCATAAGTAGAATTTGGATGAGTTTTTCTAACATCGGATGTGGAAGGTCTGATAGATCAAGGAGGTCAGGATTATTCGGGTTGGTCCCTTCAAATAGGAGAATTTGATTTAACAGAATAAGGTCATCTTGCTGACTTTCTGAGATGAGGCCTAGTAATTTTTCAGCTAAAGACTGACGGCTCTTCAGATATGGAAGTTGTAGATTTCTTGTCGCCATAAACGCGATAAAAAGTGCTTTAACCTCTTCATTCGTAAAGCGAACCTCAGGCAGGACAGAGTTATGCATGACAAAATAACCACCATCCCTGCCTACTTCAGCGACAAGCGGCATCCCCATGGCCTCAATTTCTCGGATATCCCGAATGGCTGTGGAACGGGAGATGTTAAATTCTCTCATGATTTCAGAAATGGTAAAATGGGAGCGGTTGTTGATATACCGCATGATGATATTAATTCGTTCAACTTTTTTCATGGCGACTCCTAAACAGTATCATTTTTTGACATGGTTTAAGGCTATTATAAACATATCAAGTGAAAAGAGAAATCATTTGAATGACTTTTAGAAAAGGAAGGTTTTGAAGATGGCAGATTATACAATTGAAGAAAAAGACAGTTTTATCGTTTTAGGGATTGGTACTGAGCTCAAGAGCGACTACAGAGACTATGCTGGCATCAACAAGGAAAAGGCTGATTTTTGGCAAGCTGTTACAGAAGATGGAAGACTTGATGCTTTAAAAGCCCTCGCCACAAATGACTACATTTTTGCAGTGAACGAAGCGGTAAATAACAAGATGATGCATTATGCTGGCGTTATGACAGAAGAAACATTACCTGAAACAACCAGAGTGATCCAGTTTCCAAAGGGTCCATATCTAGTTGTCAAAGGTGAAGCAAAAACGTCTGAAGAGTTAAGTCAAACACTTACTGGCATAGCCTTTGGTCAAGCTTTGGGAGAAGCAACCGATTATGCATATGTCGGTGGGCCAAATACTACAGTTGAGATGGGGCAACTTGATGGCAACGTATATGGTGAAATGTGGATTCCTGTTGTTAAGAAATAATTGGAGTGATGAACTTGTCCTATATCGTTGATTTTAAAAATGTGTCTACAGTTGGTTTGGAGTCATCACCTGTAGCTGATGCACTTGCTGGTTTACGAGCACATGAAGCCCGTTACTTTATGAACAAATATAAGCATGAATTTACACTTGTACCAGCTAGCGAAAGTCAGGAGACCCTTGACTATGTGAACCGGGTGTTGAAAGAAGAACGTGACATTGAGTTTGCGGCCAAACCTTTAGAAACATCTCGTTTTCAAGTTGAAAATATCAACTGGACCTATGTCTTCTATGAAGATGGTCTTAGTGTCAATTTGTTGTATACGATTGACGATCCTAAGAAGCGTGCCGTTGGGTTTAAGCTTTCTGAGGGGATGGAGATTCCAAAGGAGTTAGAAGGAAAGTTTAAGTTTGCCAGACAGAAGTCTAAACTAGCTGGAACGATCCGAGGCTCGTATTTTGTCATAAAAGGTGAATATTAAAGTTAGTACATGCAGCACTTCTCTTTTAAGTCGAGGGTGCTGTTTTTTTGTGGGAAACTCTGCAAAAGTCCGCTAGTTTGTTACAAGATTTCAAACATAATTATGAAGTATTTGTGAATCCTTTCACAATTCCACCTTCACGATACCAAATGGAGATATACTGTAAGTGAGTTAAAAAATATCTTCCAAGGAAGGTGCAATGGTAATGAAAGGTACAGCATTATTAATCAATAAGGATCATTTTGTTACTGTATTAGAAAACGTTGAACATGATGTGTTTGAAGATCTGTAAGTCTCGAAGATTCTAAAAATATACAATGTACCATTAACGACAAAGAAATCCACTTTGATCCCTTTGATAAAGTTGTTTGGTATGAAGAAACAATTGACTGGGAGTACGGTTATTAATTGATTAGCAAAGATTCATCCATTAACATTGGCTTGCTGTAAATAAGTTTACTGCAAGCTATTTTTTTACAGATTATTATCTATTCGACAACACCAGGTGACATTATCCTAAAAAATATTGGATATCTATTCCTCCATTTCCACATTAATCTACAAACCTAGACAATTCTAATGTATAATGATTTAGTAGAATGATAGTTTTTGTGAGGAGGTTCAAAAGTTGGGTAATAAGAAAATATATATGTCCGTTACTACGGCTGCATTCATTGCCGCTTCCCTATATGGTGCGGGTGAAACTGAAGCAGCAAGTACATACAAAGTTCAGACTGGTGATTCACTGTGGAAGATTGCTCAAAAGCATAATATTACTGTTACACAATTGAAGTCCTTAAACAAGTTAACAAGTGATCTGATTTTTCCAAATCAAGTCCTTCAAACAGAAATAAATGCTACAAACAATACACCAAGCAACAATCCGCCAACGACGAATGTAAAAGAAAACCAAAATACAAGCCCAAGTCCTAGCCCAGCAAAGGCAACTACATACACGGTAAAATCTGGTGATACACTCAGTGGGATTGCAGCCAAACATAGGATTTCGCTTACTGACTTAATGAAGTGGAACAACTTAAATTCAACTCTGATATTCCCAGGAAATGTGTTTGTTGTGAGTCAAGCTACAACAACGGAGAAGCCAACCAACACGACACCTCCGAAAACAGAGCAACCAGTTAACACAACTCCTGAAAAAACGGAGAAGCCTCAAGAAGAAAAGGTGCAATCGGCTACTGTTTATACTGTTAAATCAGGCGACACCTTGTCACGAATTGCACTAGAATATAAAGTGACAGTGGCCAACCTTAAAAGCTGGAACAATTTGAAATCAGATATGATCTATATTGGTCAAAAGCTTACGATTGGGGATGGCGCTAAAGCAGAAGCTCCAAAAGTGGAAACCCCACCAAGTTCGATTAGCTACAATGTCGATCAGTTGATTCAAGTAGCGAAAAGCCAACTAGGAGCAGGCTACGCATGGGGCGGATCTACACCTAATGGCTTTGACTGTAGTGGGTTCATTTACTATGCATATAAGGAAGCTGGTTTAAACACCAATCGCTATTCAAGCGAAGGCTACCATATGCGCTCCTACTATGTAAATACACCTAGTGTGGGCGACCTAGTATTCTTCCAAGGCACCTATAAAGCTGGTATTTCTCATATGGGGATCTATATTGGAAATAATGAATTTATTCATGCGTCAAATGACGGAGTTGTCATTTCGAATATAAATGACTCTTATTGGAAAAAGCATTTTGAAGGGTTTAAGAGATTTTATTAATAGATTGTAACGGGTGAGGAAGTTAGTCCTGAGGGATTGACTTCTTTTTTTGTGTTTGGAAAAGATTATTTCCCCTTGTTATCGCCTTTCTTAATTTTCTTTGAAAATGTCGTTGACTATTCAGTTGAACTGTATTATCTTATTATTAAGTTGAACTATATAGTCAAACTGAATAGAGGGTGAAGAGATGAAACATAAATTATTACCGTTGTCTGAAACCATGCATTATATTTTATTAGCTCTACGTGAACCACTCCATGGCTATGCCGTCATGCAGAAGATTGAACAGATAAGTAACGGTACTGTTATTTTAGCAGCTGGTACATTATACGGTGCAATTGAAAACTTGAATAAGCATGGATGGATTGAACCTGTTGGCGAGTCAGGTCGGAGAAAAGTTTACATGATCACTGCAGAAGGAAGAGCCATTTTAAAAATCGAACAAGACAGGTTATTGCATATTTTATCCCTGTACGAAGGAAGTGAATCGAATGAAGAAATTTAAGCTATTTTTTGATATTGAAAAAGAGGAACAATGGCTGAACGAGCAATTACAAAAAGGCTATCGTTGCACAAATATTAGTGGATTGGGAATATACACTTTCGAAAAAACACAAAAAAGATATGTGATCCGACTGGATTATCAAGATTATTTATCAAAGAAAAAGCTCGAAGATTACAAAGGAATCTATGAAGACTTCGGTTGGACTTATATAAATGGCCCCTGGCTTAGTGGTATTCGCTATTGGCAAAAAGAAGCTGATGATCAAAATGAAATCTTCTCGGATCGCCAATCAAGGAGTAATTATTATAAAAGATTAATGGGTTATTCATTTTGGTTGGGGGCGATTATGCTGTCTTTAGCCTTTTCTTTTATGACTGATAAGGATTCAGAATTATATCATGAAGGTCTTTGGAGTTTGCAAGGTTCATTATTTTGGAAGGCATTTTTATTTGAAACTCCATTTGCCCTTTTGAAGTTGTCTCCATTT
The DNA here is from genome assembly GCF_004799755.1 of Bacillus timonensis. Taxonomy (GTDB): domain Bacteria; phylum Bacillota; class Bacilli; order Bacillales; family Bacillaceae_L; genus Ferdinandcohnia; species Ferdinandcohnia timonensis_A. The sequence goes on from NZ_SLUB01000072.1 coordinate 5,458, forward strand.
TTTCTGGTTATTATTTTTAGTAGCAGCTACTATAAAGCTTATCGAAAGTATTCAACGTTAAATGAAAAATAAGGCGTTGTGATTATAAGTCGTACTCTTTGATGTACTCACATAAAAAAAAACTACGACAGCAGTGGATTTCACAATAGAAATTACACTGCTTTTCACATTTCCTTGAGTAATCTATGGTAAAATTAGGAAGGATACTATGCACTAAAGAGGAGCGATAGAGGAAAACTCACTTGCTGGAATGACAGACAGTTTGAACCTAAAGTAGATGAAGGGAGTATAAAAATTTTGAAAAAACTTGTACATTCCGAGTGGAAATTAAGTGTAATGGCTCTACAGGCACTTCTTGGGACTTTTATTGCCATCTTTGTCGTTCAACGTGAACTGAACTTAACATTTGCGATAGGCTATTTGATAGTTTTTGCAGTAGTGGTGGCTGGTAATGCGATTTACGTGCTCTATAAGAGAAAGAAAAACAACGGGAGGGGAAACGAGAATCAAAACCACGAATAGGTCTGCATCGAATATAAAAAAGCCTCTTCAAAAACTTGAAGAGACCCTCGAACTTATAATTTATTTAAAATTTCTTTAATGAATGCTGGCTCGTCCTTAGGTGTACGAGACGTGATAATATTTCCATCAACCACTACCTCTTGGTCTAAATAGGTTGATCCAGCGTTCTTCAAATCATCTCGGATTCCAATATAAGAAGTGGCCTGTACCCCGTTTAGGATATCTGCACTAATCATTACTTGTGGGCCATGACAAATACCTGCAATCACTTTACCTTGTTCATTTGCTTGCTTTACAAATTGAACGACTTCATCATTGACGCGAAGTGCCTCTGGAGCACCGCCACCAGGAATAATCACCGCATCATAATCATCAGCATTCGCTTCACTTATAGAAAGTTCAGACGTATAAGATACTGTTCCCTTCTTTCCTTTAAGCTCAGCACCCTTTTCAATTCCAACAATAACAGTTTTGTGACCCGCTTCATTCATTGCATCATAAGGGTTCTTCATTTCTGAATCTTCATAGCCATTTGCCAGTAAAAAGCATACATTTGCCATCTAAATCCCCTCCTATGTAATTTGAATACACTTATATAGTAATGGATTCATCTTGGTACTTCAAACAAAGTGATACCACATTTCTCCTCATTGTAGTTTTTCATTAATTTAACCTTCATACAATACATGACCAAGTATTATGAAAAACTAACGGTTGGCCGATTAATCACATACAGGAATGAATGCAGTCGCCATTAACTGTTACGAGATTCCTTTATAACACATTGAAGATGGTTTCATACAAAATAAAGGAATGAATCTTTTTGTACTATCATCTATTTACTTTTAACTCAACTTCTTTTTTCCAATGCTGGATACCGGCATTTAGACGCTTGGCTTGGTATCCTTTGGAAACCAGATATTGAACAACTTCTGTAGCATAGACGCAATAAAAGCCCCTACAATATACAATAATTTCTCTATCCTTCGGAAGTTCAGTAACATGGTCCTTAAATGAATCATATGGAATTGAAACCGCACCTTCAATATGAGCTGCATTATACTCGGTTTCTGGCCTAACATCGATGACCAACATTTCTTTACTGTTATATTTTTCTAAAAATTCCCATATTTCCAAACTCTCTATTTCATCTGACCTTACAATATAATCCATGCGCATTTGGCGCACTTCATCAAAGCGGTCTTCTGTTACCTTTTGTAGGGATTGCACTAATTCACATACTTTCGTATTCCCCAATGAATAGACCATGAAGTTTCCTCGTCTTCGAAATTTCACTAGTTTTACATCTAATAAAACCTGTAAATGCTGCGATGTATTGGCGATGCTCATCTCTGTTTCATTAGACAATGCCTCGACTGTTTTTGGCCCTTGCGTCAACAAGTCCAATAGCTCCATGCGTTTCGGACTTGTTAACGCCTTACCCACTTTAGAAAAATAATAATAGATTGTCTCATTAAATTCCCTTTTATCCATAATAACCTCCTAAATGTATCCCCCCGTTCTAATATATTTATTACGAATGAACCTTCTTTATTACTAGTTTAATAGAAAATCTTTAATATTATCATTTTTTCATTTTGAATCTATCACAAGAAGCCCAAAAAATCATTGTTTCGCGAAAATGGTCGTTCCAAATAAATGTCAGTAAAAATGTTAATAAACATTAATTCTCATTAACTTACTCAAAAAAACGGCTTACTCTATTTGAGCGTAGAATTTCCTCGTAATTTTTAGAGCAATAGTGTTTCTTTAATAATGATAACGATTTTTTTCCATTACTTTGGTGCCCCAACTCCTTCCTGACCAACTATTGTAACCCTAGTTTTTATCCAATGTAATCGGTACATCGATAGGAACCCAAGAATCGGTCCAGGTAATAGAATCAAAAAGGTATATTTCCAGCCAATAAATGATTCTATTAAGGGGACTAGAAAAATAACAATAATTGTAAGGATATACCCTAGGGCCAATTGAACAGTTAGAGATGAACCAACATAACGCTGGTCGGAATGCTCGGTGATAAGAGCTGAAAACTGAGCTGAGTCTGCAATAATGCTCACCCCCCAGATGATACCCAATATGGCCATAATCCATGGCGAACTACCGAAGAAAAATCCAATTAGTAGTGTGATTGTTCCGGAAACCCCTAATGACCATAATGTCACCTTTTCCCGGCCAATTCGATCGGCAAAAACACCTCCAAACCAAGCACCAAAAAAACCCGAGCCAATCACAACAAATGTTACCATTGAAGCTGGTGAGGAAAAATGACTCATCCCACTTGCTTTAAAGCTCTCAGCTAAAAACAATCCAAACCAGGACCACATTGCGTAAAGCTCCCACATATGGCCAAAGTAACCGAAGTTTGCAAGGCGTACCTTATGATTTTTGAAAGCACGTAAAATAGCTTTTGGATCAAAATTACCTGGGGGCAGTGGGTAAGGTCCTATCTTCACAAAAAGGATTAAGATTCCGGATAAAATGGAACATAAACCCGTTATCGTTAAAACCAACTCCCATGAAGAAATTCCAATTCCTTTGAATAAATGGGGGCCAGCCGAGCCAATCGTAAGTGCACCTACGACCAGCCCCAACGCCGTCCCCCTTCTGAGTCGAAACCAAGTGGAGACAAGTTTCAGACCCGGTCCGTATACACCTGACAAGGAAATTCCGGTGATGAAACGGAAAATCAATGCAACTATCAAACTATTTGCGAGTATAGCTGTTAAAATGGTTGAGACTCCCGCTAGCACTGCCGACCAAAAGAATAAAATATGAGGCTGGATGCGATCCGGTAGATTCATAAATGCCGATACGAGAGACCCGACAATAAACCCTAAATTGACCATGATGGTAATATAGCTTACCTCATTGCTGTTTAAGACCCATAACTCCATTAAAGTTGGTAAAACCGCCGTCATCGAAAACCAAGTTGTCATTGTGCCAAGCATGGCTAGTGATAACAACAGTAACTTATTAGTGTGACTTTTTCCGTATTCGAAAGATTCGTTCTTACCCATCCAATGCAGCAGTATACGTGACCGCCGTACCTTCTAGGCATATTTCATCATTTTGATTACGTACCGTCGTTTTGATTTTACATATTGGCTTATCATCCCGTACCTCAAGTATCTCAACTTTCCCCGTAATCGTATCTCCTACATAGACTGGCTTTTTAAAATCCCATTGTACGGTTAAAAAGACAGACCCTGGACCGGGGAGATTCTCAGCAACAATTGCATTTAAAATACCGGTTGTCACGCCCCCTTGTACAATCAACCCGCCGAATCGTGAAGCTTCAGCTGCCTTTTTGTCAGTATGAAGTGGATTTCGGTCACCCGTCATCGCACTAAAAAGTTCAATATCTGCTAAACTAATTTCCTTAACAATTTCTGAGTATTCTCCTACTTTAGGTTGATCAAAACGGCATTTCTTCCACCCATTTATGTTCTTCGCTTCGCTCATCTCAAAACACTCCTCCTGAAAAATTGTTAAACTTCGATCAGAATAGCCATTCCTTGACCTCCGCCACCACAGAGAGTTGCGATTCCACGTCCTCCACCTCGGCGTTTTAATTCATACGCTAATGTAAGTAAAAGACGGAAACCACTACCTGCAAGTGGATGCCCAACTGAAATCGCACCACCATTGACATTGACCACATCCATCGGCAGACCTAATTTCCTTTGACTTGCTATTACCACTCCTGCGAAGGCTTCGTTAATTTCAAATAAATCGATATCAGAGAGCTTTAATCCCGTACGATTGAGCAATACTTGAATCGCATTAGCCGGTTGAAGATGTAACGAAGTATCAGGACCTGACACAGTTGCCCAATCTATTATTGTCGCTAGCGGTTTGACTCCGATTTTCTCAGAGATTTCTAGAGTTGTAACAATGCCTGCACTTGCGCCATCTGACATTTGGCTGGCATTTCCAGCTGTGATTGTGCCTTTGGCTTCGATTGGTCTCAGTTTGGCTAATTTTTCAAACGTTGTCCCTGGCCTGACTCCTTCGTCTTTTTGTAGAAGATCTTCAACTGCCACAATTTCGTCTTCAAATAGTCCTTTTTCCCGCCCATTTGTTGCACGCGTTTGAGAAGTTTCGGCATAGCGGTCTTGTTCTTCTCTCGTAATATTCAACTCAGCATTTGATTTTTCGGCAATCCCAAGCATCGACTGGTCTGAAAGTGAGCACCAAAGTCCGTCATTCAATGTATCGTAAAAGGAGACATTCCCCATCTTTTGTTGGTGGCGAATCACAGATGTGTGTGGAGCATTTGTCATCGACTCAAAACCGCCGACAATGTAGGTTTCCCCTTCTCCTCTCTCAATTCTCCGTACCGCATCGGCTACTGTCGCTAACCCTGCAAGACAGACACTATTTAATGTGATCGCCGGGATTGTTAAATCTAAGCCTGACTTTACAGCCACTTGTCGGGCTGGATTTTGTCCTTGCCCCGCTTGAATGACTTGAGCCAGGATGACCTCATCAACTTTTACCTCGGGCACTCGCTCGAGAAGCTTTGTGACAACGGTCGCACCAAGGTCTACCGCTGTTTTTTCAGATAAAGCCCCCATAAATCGACCAATTGGAGTTCGACAGCCATCAAGTAAAACTGCTTTTTTCATGGAATACCACCCCTCAGTTTTTAAAAAAAGGTAACCAATGCTCACCACATTTTTGAAAATAAACCTGTAGTGGTAAGCCGATTGCAAGGTTTTGCGGATCATCATCAATTATTAAATGACTCAGCATTGTCGGTCCTTCCTCTAACTCTACTAATCCGACCATATATGGAGTTGCAATGTTCCACCCAGGGTGTCCAGGTTTATGCACGATCGACCAGGTCTTTAATCGTCCTCTCCCAGACGCCTTTTTCCAGCTTAGATTTTCACTCCAACAATATGGGCAGTGCGAGCGAGGGTAAAAAACAAACTCCTTACAGTCTGAGCATTTTTGTAAAATGAATTCCTTCCTTGCAACAGCTTTCCAAAATGGCTCTGAAACTGGTGTTACTGTTGGTCCCGGAACCAATAAGCTTTGATACTCTACCGTCATGTTTTAAGCCCCCAATACTAAAGCCGTAATTTCACTCATTGTGGCACCGTTTCCTGTCACTAATGCAAGTCGTGCATTTGGAATTTGTCGCCCATGGGCCTCGTGTCTAAGCTGACGAACCGCTTCAATAATATGTGACATCCCTCCTGCTAAATCCGCTTGACCAAAACCAAGCTGTCCTCCATGTGTGTTTAATGGAAAATTTCCATTATGATCAAACGATTGATCTTTCATCCACTCGCCAAATTGTCCAGGCCCACAAAGCCCTGCATTTTCAATTTGATTCGCGACGACGCTTGTGTAGCAATCATATAAAGACAGTAAATCTATTTCCTTAACATCCACCTTTGCCTGCTGTAATGCTTGAGCAATCGCAAATTTAAAAGGTGACTCCGCTAGCGGCGGTGACTGGCTAACTGCACGATGCGTTAATTTTTCACCAGCTCCATACAGATAAACTGGAGGTTTGGGCAATTTCTTTGCCGATTCAATAGATGTCACAACAAACGCGGCTCCCCCGGCAACTGGCATGACAATTTCAAACAAATGAAGTGGATCAACAATTATCGGTGAACTTAAAATGTCTTCTACAGTTGCTGGTTTTCCGTAAAAAATGGCTTGCGGGTTGTTTTGTGCATTATGGCGAGCCCAGTAAGCAATTTGTGCAAATTGTTCCTGTGTAGAGCCATACTCTGCCATATGACGTTGCTTTAGTAATGCATAGGACGTATTTGCACCTGAAGCGCCAAATGGAACATCAAATTCACGAATTGGATTTCGGTTTGGCGACCTTGGACCTGTTTTCACTCTTTCATTTGTATTTGCAAGCACACAGACAACGGTTTCACACATGCCCATACGAATCGCTGCAGCTGCCCGCCAAAGCATTCCAGCTCCTGTTGCACCACCAAGATCAACTACATTTGACATTCTTGGCTTGATTCCTAAGTACTCGACTACAGTAGCCGGGACATGCTGGGGTGTTTCACCCACTTGTGGTCCAACTAATAACCCGTCGATTGCATCTTTTTCAAGTCCAGCATCTTCAACCGCCAGTTTTACAGTTTCAGCAATCATCCCCAAAGTGGTCTTACCTTCTGTGTACCTAACAGGCTTTATCTCCCCAATTCCAACAACTGCTGCGAGTGGTTCACGTTTTTTCAATATCATAAAAATTCCCTCACAGATAGATTTTCATATTCACTTAAACAACCTGGATTAATGATTGATCCTTTATTTTTTACAGGTTTCCCTGCAACAACCGAACGAACCGCCCCTTCTACCTTCTTTCCATTTAAGGTATACGGGATTTCCTGTACTTGATAAATTCGTTTTGGGACATGTCTTGGAGATGCCTTCATACGTATATCTTGACGAAGTTGTTTAACAAACTCTGAAGTCAACTTTTCCTCCATAACAAGACATAAGACTACCTCTTCATCTCCATCAATTTTCATTCCAAACACGATGGAATCTTGAATTTCAGAGAATTGATCGATAACACGATAGATTTCTGCAGTACCTATTCGTACACCGCCAGGCTTTAAGGTTGTATCCGTTCGGCCATAAATAATTACCGTTTCATCAATCGTTTGTTCTGCTAAATCACCATGAACCCATATTCCGTCCCGTTCTGAAAAATACGTATCGAAATAGCGTTCGTCTCCACCCTCTCCCCAGAAGGTAATCGGCATACTTGGAAATGGCTCAGTACAAACCAAATCTCCTTTTTGATGTAGAACAGATGCACCGCGTTCATCCAAGACATCAACTGCCATTCCAAGCGTTTTACATGTAATTTCTCCCTTGCGAACGGGATGAATCGGTGAGCCCATAACAAAACATCCTAATATTTCAGTTCCACCAGAACACGAGGCAAACAACATATCTTTTTTAATATTTTCATAAACCCATTCAAAATGTTCAGGTGAAACAGGTGCTCCAGCGGAAAACACACTACGTAAACGACTCATGTCGTGTAAGTTTTGGACATCATAGGAATTCTTCATCAATATGTCTAAAAACTTTGGACTTAATCCGAAATGGTTTATACCGACCCCTTCCGCAATTCTCCACAGAAATCCTAGATCATCCTTAAGAACGGCTGCACCGTCATAGAGTAAGAGAGTTGCCTCACTAGCCAGCCCAGAAACCAACCAATGGTACATCATCCAAGCACTGTTGGTATACCAAAACATCACATCTCCAGGCTTCACATCACAGTGCAATTGATGCTCGGTAACATGCTTCAGTAACGAGCCACCTACCGAGTGGACAATTGCTTTTGGTAGTCCCGTTGTACCAGATGAATAAAGAATATAGAGTGGGGAATCAAACTCAACCCGTTCAAACTTTGGTACCGTTGCATCATTTTGAGTTAACTCACTCCAATTGACAACGTTTACAATATTTTCTTTAGGCAAAAATTGGGCAGCTTCTAGTGTCACAATGGTAGAAACCCCATCCATCATCTCCAATACTTCTTGAATCTTTTCATTAAGATCAAATGTTTTACGATTATATTGGTAGCTTAAAGAAGCAATAAGGACCTTCGGCTTCACCTGTCCTATACGATCCACAATTCCTTGAGGACCAAAATCAGGTGAGCATGTCGTCCAAACAGCTCCTATAGAGGCAGTAGCCAGTAAACTAACAAGCCCTTCAATTCCGTTCGTGACAATTCCTGCAACTCGGTCTCCTTTCGAAACACCAAGTGAACGTAAGCCTGTTTGCGCTTTTGCAACCATGGTACGAAGCTGTTCCATTGTTAAAGCGCGGGTCACCCCATCCTCTGTTGCTTCAATGATTGCTTGACGTTTTCCATCTCCTCTTAGAAGATTTTCTGCAAAATTTAGTTTTGCCTGTGGAAACCATTTCGTTCCTAACATTTTTCCATCATCAGGTTGAATGAGAATGTCATCCCCTTTTTCCCCAATTATGTCTGTATAATCCCAAATCGCTGACCAAAATTCTTTTGGATTTGCGAACGACCACTTGTGTAAACGGTCATACTTAATCGGCCACATCCATACTCGCTTCGCAAATTCCGTCAAATTCGCATTTCTAATCCATTCATCACTAGGCTCCCAAAGAATGGTAGACTCATTTTTCACATTTTCTAAAATCATCACGTACCTCCTTGTTAGATTACTATTCAGTTCATGTATTTACTTGGTTTTGTCAATTATTAAATCATTCAATTGAATAGTTGTGTTATTACATTATTAGAGGAACTATTGATTTATGCTTAAGCTTAAAAAGTTTGATTCGGAAAATTTCAAAAATTACATTTCTTATCGATAGCTAGAGAAGGTGTTGCGATTACCAAAATTGAACGGGTGAAATATTCATAAGTAAAGTTTTAAGGAAAGTCTTTATTTCTACCCGTTTTTTAATCTTGTATTTGCCATCTTCAAAAGTTGGAATTTTTGAAATTAACTGACATATAAATTAATCAATCATTTAATTGAATAATTTAATAAGAGATTTGGATTCTAATGTCACTGTAAATCTCCCCCTCGTTATCCACTAAATCTACACCTTTAAATTTTAAAATCTTTTATTAAAGATAGAAGGAGGAAGAATAAATGATCAAAATGGAAGAGTGACTCTCTACGAGATCTTAAAATTGATTTGGCATTGGGGTGTCATTAATAAATGAGGAAGTATGATTTCCTTTTTTAAAAACAAAACTGTTAAATTATCAAAAAACTGCGTAGTAGTTTTTTACTTTTGTACAAATGAGTTCAATGAATCAATAACAAAGTACAAGGAGGTTAAATTATGACAAAAGAAAAAAGTAGCGGTTTTTCTAAGGATCAAAAGAAAGTTGCAATAGCCAGCTTCATGGGTACTACTATCGAATGGTATGATTTTTATCTTTACGGAACAGCAGCTGCACTAGTTTTCCCTTTACTATTTTTCCCAAATCTAGATCCATTAGTTGGAACAATGGCTGCCTTTGGCTCTTACGCTGCTGGATTTATCGCTCGTCCACTAGGAAGTATGATATTTGGACATTTTGGAGACAGAGTCGGACGAAAAAAAATGCTAACCATTTCTCTCTTACTGATGGGGGTAGCCACAACCTTAATGGGAGTACTACCAACCTATAATTCGGTTGGAATATTAGCTCCATTATTAATTAGTCTATTACGTATTATTCAGGGGTTTGCAGTGGGAGGAGAGTGGGGATCAGCGGTTGTAATGTCTGTCGAGCATGCTCCACCTAATAAAAGAGGACTTTTTGGAAGTTTTCCTCAAATGGGGGTACCTGCCGGGTTACTTTTATCAACCCTAGCGTTTTCAATCGTGTCCAACAGTATGTCAAATGAAGCATTTTTGGTTTGGGGATGGCGAATTCCATTTTTATTGAGTGCTTTACTAGTCATTATTGGCCTTTATGTTCGCTTAAAGGTAAGCGAATCACCGGTATTCCTAGAAGTAGCAACTAAAAAGCAACAAGAGAAAAATCCTGTTAAAACTGTACTTCGGGAACAAAAAAAGCCTTTGTTCCTGACGATTGGCATGAAGCTATTACAAAACGCAGTGTTTTATATCTATACCGTATTTGTCCTTAGTTATATTGCTACTACACTGAAACTAGATAACTCTGTTGGATTAAATGCAGTAATGATTTCATCCGTTATTGGATTAGCCACCCTACCACTTTGGTCGCATTTATCGGATAAGATTGGACGAAAACCAGTTTACTTATTTGGCACAATCGCTTCGACCCTGTTTGTGTTCCCTTTTTTCTGGATGATGAACACAGGATCTGTATTATTAATTACCATTGGGATTATTATCGGATTGAATATTTTACATGATGCTGTTTATGGTCCTCAAGCTGTGTATTTCTCTGAACTGTTTGGTACAAAGGTACGCCTTAGTGGTGCATCAATTGGTTACCAAATAGGAGCTATCATTGCAGGGGGCTTCTCCCCTCTTATTGCCACCTATTTACTTGCGGAATTCGATGGTCAAAGCTGGCCAATCGGCGTCTATTTAAGTGTTCTTGGAGTATTAAGTATTATATCTACTATTCTAGCTCGTGAAACTTTCCGTGATTCTCTAACTTAGATTACAGAAATATACTTTGAAATTTTATTGATTTTTTCTATTTCAAATGTTGGGGTCAAGGCTACCTTGCTTTTTTGGGTAGCCTTGTTTTTTGTTGAAGTGGGATTAACCTTTATAAGAACCTAACTTCACTTTAACACCCTCAACATCCACTACATCCACTTTCGAATTCTTAATAGCTACTCTTTTTTCTAAAAACGTTTTGGATTTAGTACTCCATTTCCTAAGATATCAAAACACAAAAAAAGCACCTATTTCCAATAAAAAAATCAAGTGCTTTAAGATTAAATATATGATACTTATTTTAGTTTAAATCTTCTAGTCTGTTTAATTTATTTGTTTTGGATTTAATCAATATATTCTACCACACCAATAAAATCCAGTTTATAACCATCTTTGTCTATAAAGTTAACAATTTCACTTTCTTTTTTGTAGTTATAGTTATAAATTAATACAATAG
>NZ_SLUB01000073.1 GCF_004799755.1 Bacillus timonensis
TATTAGCTCCGGTTTCCCGAAGTTATCCCAGTCTTACAGGCAGGTTGCCCACGTGTTACTCACCCGTCCGCCGCTAACCTTTGGGAGCAAGCTCCCTCAGGTTCGCTCGACTTGCATGTATTAGGCACGCCGCCAGCGTTCATCCTGAGCCAGGATCAAACTCTCCAATAAGAGTATTGATTGCTTAAAATACCTTTCGCAAAATCCGAAGAAGCATTTCAAGAAGCAAAGATCTTGCTCAATAAGTTTTTTTACTTAGAATTAACGTTGACGCTTGTATTGTGTTCAGTTTTCAAAGAACTTTTTTATTCGCCTCTCAGAAGCGACTTTATTAATATAACATCCTCACAAAAATAAGTCAACCACTTTTTAAAATGTTTTCTTATTCATTTGGTATTCCCTGTGAGGAATATAAATATACACCCGCTTAAGTTGAATGTCAATAAATTATACTAAAATAATTTCAAAAACAAGCAATTACTCTTTCCTAAAAACTTACCGCACTCGTTACCAAATAAAAAAACAAATGAAATCCATTTGTTTTTTTATCCTATAATAAATAAGTCTATAATCACGAGTGCAGCTAATCCTGGAAGACCAAGCAGGCCAGATACAGCAGATGTTACTAGATTAATTGGAACATGTAAATCAAATGAGGCTCCAAATGCATTTAAGAAAAATAAAAACAAGGCTCCAATTAGAACTTTAACAAACACTTGTCCTACTAGTCGTATGGGCTTTAGAGGGGCTCCCATTAGAAGCACAAGTACGATCAATCCTCCGAGTATGGATATTACAATCTTTGGTTCCAATCAAACTTCACTCCTTCACACAACTTGTACTACTATTCTATGTGAATGAAAGATTTTAAGAACCTCTTGTCCTATTTTGTTTTAGCAAATAGTCAGCAAAAAATCCTACCATAGGAGTCCATCATGCCTTGGTAGGATTTTTTTTATAGAAATATTTTTCGTCTTTTTGCTTCCCGTAATAAAAAGAAGTATTTTGTTTCTGCTACTTTTAGATCATTTAAAATATCACCAGAAGGTTCAATACTTTTTTCAATGAGGCTTTTCTGTCTCATCCATTCCTTCTTTGCGATTTCTAATTGAGTAAATAGCTGTTGGTTAAATTCGTTTCGAAGCTTTCTCTTCTTTTTAAAAAGCATAAAAGACCTCCTATAATTCCCGACGTCCTTCAAGCGCCTTTGATAGTGTTACTTCATCAGCATACTCTAAATCTCCACCAACAGGTAAACCGTGGGCAATTCTTGTAATTTTAATTCCTGTTGGTTTTAGTAGACGGGAAATATACATAGCTGTAGCTTCCCCTTCGATGTTCGGATTAGTCGCTAAAATGATTTCTTGTACTGTATCATCTTGAAGTCGTTTGAGTAATTCAGGTATTTTGATATCCTCTGGACCAATACCATCCATAGGAGAAATAGCTCCATGTAACACATGATATAAACCATTGTATTCCTTCATTTTCTCCATCGCGATAACATCTTTTGGATCTTGAAGTACACAGATAAGGGTTTTATCACGACGTTCATCTTCACAAATGTAACATGGATCTCTATCTGTTATATGCCCACAATTAGAGCAATATGTGAGGTTTCGTTTTGCATTGACAAGAGCCTTCGCAAAATCAAGTACGACATCCTCTTTCATATTTAATACAAAAAAAGCCAGACGCACGGCCGTTTTCGGGCCGATACCTGGCAATTTCATAAAGCTGTCTATTAGCTTAGATATTGGTTCAGGATAATGCATATCTATCTAAGTCCTTTCAAACCGACGATTAGAACGGTAGGTTCATTCCTTTTGTAAATTGACCCATTGTTTCATTTGTAAGGTCTTCGATTTTCTTCAACGCATCATTTGTCGCCGCTAATACTAGGTCTTGGAGCATTTCGATATCTTCTGGGTCTACCACTTCTTCTTTGATAACGACATCAATAATTTCTTTTTGACCATTTGCCTTCACAGTGACCATACCACCACCAGCAGTTCCTTCAACTATCTTTTCAGCAAGTTCCTCTTGTGCCTTTTGCATATCCTTTTGCATTTTCTGCATTTGTTTCATCATTTTTTGCATATTTCCCATTCCGCCACCACGCATCATGTTCATTTCCTCCTTAAAGTTACTCTTATTATTCCTTTATTTCAATGAGTTCTGAACCAACGATTTTCATTGCTTCTGCAATAAGAGGGTCTTCTGTTTCCTCTGGTCTTTCATTATCATCATCGGTTCGTTGCCCACGGATAAACTCTTCTCTAATTTTACCCCATTCATCATCTGGAACACCAATCATTTCAAACCTATGCCCAGTTAGTCCAGAAAGAATATTTTCTAGATTTTCTTTTACTTCAGGGTTTTCTGATGCCATTTTACAATGGATTTCGTATTTAAATTTTAACACAAATGCATTTGTAGAAGCTGCAACTGGTTCACTTTCGATTAAAAGGGCTGCGTGCGATACTTTATTTTGACTGCGAAGCTGCTCAAGCATATCGCCCCATTTTCCTTTTAATAAGTCGAGGTTTTGTCTAGTTGCACTCTTTAATATCTCGTTGATTCTTCCAACCGGTGTCCTATAGCCGTTTCTTGATGACTTTTGTGGACGTTTTTCGGCTGGCTTTGTATCCTGTGGGTGGGCTACCACACCTTTTTCTTTAATGGAAGCGAGTTCAGACTCTAACTTATTTATTTTATTCAGCAAGCCTTCCATTTGTGGCAATGACTCTAGCGAATGTTGTTGTTCCATTTGGGTAAGCTTTACAAGCGCTACTTCTAAAAATATGCGTGGGTGATTCGTCCACTTCATCTCTTGTTGGGCTTGATTTAAAATATCAATAATTTCGTAGATTTCAGAACCCTGTATGCTTTTTGCAAGTTCCGTAAAGTCCTCGTCGACTAAGACCCGCTCCAACACTTCTTCTAATTGAGGGGCAGTTTGATACAAAAGCATATCCCTATAGTAAAAAATGATATCTTCAATGAAGCGCATCGGATCTTTCCCGTGATCCATCATTTCATCCAGTGTCTTTAAGGCCGTTCGAACATCACGATCGCGAATTGCCCTGACAATATTCGTTAAAAAGGTTTGCGATACAGCTCCCGTAATTGTTAGAACATCCTCAAGTTTTACCTCTTCATCACTAAACGAAATTGCTTGATCAAGTAAGCTTAAGGCATCCCGCATTCCACCTTCAGCCGCCCTTGCAATTACATAAAGAGCTTGCTCTTCAACATTTACATCTTGTTCAGCTATGATTGTTTTCATTCGCCCGACAATTGCTTGTGTAGTAATACGACGAAAATCAAAGCGTTGACATCTAGAAATAATTGTTAGTGGAATTTTATGTGGTTCAGTTGTTGCCAAAATAAAAATGACATGTCGCGGAGGTTCCTCCAATGTTTTCAGCAAGGCATTAAATGCTCCGATTGAAAGCATATGAACTTCATCAATGATATATACTTTATATCGTACTGCGCTTGGAGCATATTTTACTTTATCACGAATATCCCTGATTTCATCAACACCGTTATTCGATGCAGCATCGATTTCAATTACATCAGCGATTGAGCCATCTGTAATACCTTTACATGCCGCACATTCATTACAAGGTTCGGCTGTAGGAGAGTGCTCACAGTTTACTGCTTTTGCGAAAATTTTCGCAGCACTTGTTTTTCCTGTTCCCCTTGGTCCTGAAAAAAGATAGGCGTGTGAAAACTTCTCTTGAAGAAGGGCATTCTGCAAGGTTTTCGTAATATGTTCTTGTCCTACCACATCATGAAATTCTTGTGGTCGAAAGACACGGTATAATGCTTGGTATGCCATTGGTTTTGCCCCTCCTTCTTATCGTCCATTTCTTATTATACAGGAAGTGAATATTCAGTACAAAGTGATTATACCATTCATGTAAAAATAAATAATAAAAAAACCCACCCGAATGAGTGAGTTGTTTTATGTAGTATAACTGCCGTGCACCTTCCGTCGAATAGTTACCCCAGGCGTTACTCAAGCAGTTAGCTCGGTCCAGGCAACCCTACGGCACATGGGAGAGTCCGCTTACTGCTGCTTCCTTCCGGACCTGACAGGGTTCACGGGTTCCCATTGCGTAGGACCCAGACGTCAACACCACTTACTTGAGTCAGTCCCTACAATAACTACCCTCTATGAAGGGATTCGGCCTCGCTAGAGCGGATTGCGAGTACAGGGCACCGCTACCTCCCCGCTTAGCACGGCAAAATTGATACCAAATGTTAGGTGTCTTTGTGACACATTCTTAGTATAAAGGCTTAGCCGAAAAAAATCAATCTATACTAACTGTAAGTTTTTTCAAGTTGTACCAGTTGTCGTTTTCTTTTCTTCTTTCCTTTTCCTTCTGATCTCTTTAAAAAATGAGCTTAACAGCTGTCCGCACTCTTCTTCACAGACACCCGAAATAACCTCCGCTTGATGATTAAATCTTTGTTCCTGTAATAGATTCATCAAGGTTCCTGCACATCCACCTTTCGGATCGCTTGCACCGTATACAACCCTATTCACTCGAGATAGTACAATCGCTCCAGAGCACATTGCGCATGGTTCAAGCGTGACATACAAGGTGGCGTTCTCTAATCTCCAAAAACCAATTTGTTTACATGCTGCATCAATCGCCAGTAACTCTGCATGTGCAATTGAGCGTTGCTGTGTTTCACGAAGATTATGGGCAGAGGCGATCACTTCGTCATTTATAACGAGTACGGCACCTATAGGTACTTCATTTATAGCTGCTGCCTTTTTCGCTTGTTCAATCGCTAATTTCATATAATACTCATCAGACTTCATCGGATTAAATACTCCCTTACATGGCATTTAGGCTCTTTAACCAAGCATCTTCTTCCCTTTTCTCTCATAGAGTAATAAAGGTGTGTTACCTAGATTGTAGAATGAGGAGGTCAAACATGCAAATTCATGTTGTTGAACGGGGACAATCTATATTCGAAATTGCACAGGCATATGGTACAACGGTCGATGAAATTGTTCGTGCAAATCAAATTTCTGAACCAAATAAATTAGTGGTCGGTCAGGCGATGGTCATCCCGATTGTTGGTCAATTTTACTGGGTGCAACCTGGTGATAGTCTTTGGTCCATAGCCGATAAATTTGGGGTGAATTATCAGCAATTAGCACAAATCAACCAAATTCCACCTAATCGGCCACTACAAGTCGGACTTAGAATTTATATTCCGGAACGTCCAAAACGAAATGCAGAAATCAATGCTTATGTTGAACCATTAGGATCTTCAGTAAGTCCCGCTCTTGAAAGAAGTACACGACAAGCAGCTCCATACTTAACCTACTTAGCCCCTTTTAATTTTCAAATACAACGGGACGGCACTTTAAAGGAACCTTTGCTGAACAATTTTCCAAGCATTGCAAAAGAAAATAATGTGACACTCATGATGGTCGTAGCTAATTTAGAAAATGGGCAATTTAGTGATGAATTAGGTAAACTTGTGCTTAATAATGAAGATATCCAAAATAAGCTCTTAAATACAATTATAGAAACGGCAAAAAAATACGGTTTCCGGGATATTCATTTTGATATGGAATTTTTACGTCCCCAAGACCGTGAAGCGTATAACAACTTTTTGCGTAAGGCTAAAAAGCGCTTTGATCAAGAGGGCTGGCTGCTTTCAACAGCACTCGCTCCAAAAACAAGTGCAACACAAAAAGGCGATTGGTATGAAGCCCATGACTATAAGGCACACGGTGAAATTGTCGACTTTGTCGTCATCATGACGTATGAATGGGGCTATAGTGGCGGGCCACCAATGGCGGTTTCTCCAATTGGTCCGGTCCGGGATGTCATTGAATATGCCCTTACCGAAATGCCAGGATCGAAAATTATGATGGGACAAAACCTCTACGGCTATGATTGGACACTTCCATTTGTTCAAGGCGGCGAGTATGCGAAGGCCGTTAGCCCGCAACGAGCGATTGAAATTGCAAAGCAAAATAATGTTCCAATCCAATACGATACAAAAGCACAAGCCCCTCACTTTGACTATACAGACTCCGCTGGAAAGCAGCATAAGGTGTGGTTTGAAGATGCAAGAAGTATTCAAGCAAAGTTTGATTTGATTAAGGAATTAAATTTGCGAGGAATTAGTTACTGGAAGCTTGGACTTCCGTTCCCGCAAAACTGGCTGTTGATCACAAACAATTTTAATGTTGTAAAAAGATAGGATTCCTAAAAGGAGCTCGACAACTCGAGTTCCTTTTTTATTTACGACTTACTTTAAGAGAATTAAGTCTAATAGGTTACATCATGTGCACTTCAAATTTTCCCAATTTGTTTTTTCGACAATACATAACAATCTTCATTGTTCCTATGATAAAATAATCCTTATCTGTGCAATTTAACTTTATTCAACAAAGGTTCCTATTGAAATTAAAAATGCAATTATATATACAATTATGCGTGGTATTTAAATTATGACTGAATAAAGTTAAAGCCTCCGGCGGATGCCACGATTTTTCAAAGGAAACTTTTCGAGCAGAAAGTTTAAAGACTAAAAGCGCCACTTCCTGTGGCAACGTCTTTATGACCCACATCCTGTGGGCCTAAAAATCGGGCGCAAATACGCGAAGGCGCATTTGATTAGATAAAAAGGGGGACACGAGATGGGTAATAGGATTCCTTTTGTTACAGTAGAGGGTCCAATCGGAGTTGGAAAAACCTCTCTCGCTAAGGCTATTTCAGAACGCTTTGAATTTGCCTTACTTAAAGAGATTGTCGATGAAAATCCATTCTTAGGGAAATTTTATACAGATATAGATGAATGGAGCTTTCAAACAGAAATGTTTTTCCTCTGTAACCGATATAAACAACTTGAAGACATTAATGATTTTTACCTTCAAAAAAATCAACCGGTTGTTGCGGATTATCATATATTCAAAAATATTATTTTCGCCGAGCGTACATTGAAAACACATCAATATCAAAAATATCTTCAGATTTACAAGATCTTAACGGCAGATATGCCTGTTCCGAATGTTGTAATTTATTTACATGCAAGTCTTGATACGTTATTAGAGCGAATTGAAATGCGTGGTAGAGACATTGAAAAAAATATAGATCCAGCATACTTAAGTCAACTTAGCCGTGATTATGAGCAATTCATGACACAGTTCGAAAAATCCCATCCCGATATTCCTGTCATTCGATTTAATGGGGACGAGTTTGACTTTGTGCAAAATAAAAGTGACCTTGATCAAATTCTATCAAAAATAGATGACATCATTCTCGAAAAAGGAGTTAGACATAATGAATTTGCGTAATAAATATGATATCCCTAGTAATGCAGTGATTACCGTTGCTGGAACCGTTGGTGTAGGAAAGTCTACCATGACAAAAGCCTTGGCAGATGCACTTGGATTTAGAACCTCTTTTGAGAAAGTGGATACTAATCCATATTTAGATCGGTTCTATGCTGATTTTGAAAGATGGAGCTTTCACCTTCAAATCTATTTCCTTGCCGAGCGTTTTAAAGAGCAAAAGAAAATCTTCGAATATGGTGGTGGATTTATTCAGGATCGTTCCATCTATGAAGATACAGGTATTTTCGCTAGAATGCATTACGAAAAAGGTACAATGGCACCTGTCGACTATGAGACCTACACCAACCTCTTTGATGCAATGGTGATGACACCGTATTTTCCTCATCCGAATTTATTAATTTATCTTGAAGGAAGTCTTGATGATATTATCAGTCGCATTCATGAACGTGGAAGACCAATGGAGCAGCAAACCCCGATTTCTTATTGGGAAGAAATGCACGGCCGATATGAAAAATGGATCAATAACTTTAATGCTTGCCCCGTTCTTCGATTAAACATTAATGAGTACGATATTATGCAGGATGAAAGTTCAATTGAACCGATTATCGCGAAAATATCAAATTTCATTAGACAGACTGAGCTTTTAAAAAGTTAAAAAAACCCCTTTTGAGCGACAAACTCAAAAGGGGTTCTTTTTGGATCTATTAATTATAAATAAAAAGTAAAAAACTCGTTACCATGACAGTAACGAGTCCATCTCCAATACTTTATGCGCTAGTATTATTTTCAATAATATGGCGGAGGAAGAGGGATTCGAACCCCCGCGGGCTTTAACACCCCTGTCGGTTTTCAAGACCGATCCCTTCAGCCGGACTTGGGTATTCCTCCGTATCGACAAAAATTAATATACCACAGTTCAAAAGTGAAAGTCAACATTTTTTCAAAAAAATTTATAGGCCAGGATAAAATAAATCCTGGCCCTTTCCATTGTTACTTCTTCGGACCGATTACTTCCTTATTTCCCATATATGGACGTAATACTTCAGGAATAACCACCGTGCCGTCTTCCTGTTGGTAATTTTCTAATATCGCAGCCACAGTTCGACCAATTGCTAGCCCAGAACCATTTAATGTGTGAACATGCTCTGGCTTAGAATCTCTATCTCTACGGAAGCGGATATTTGCTCGTCTTGCTTGGAATGCTTCAAAATTACTACAAGAAGAAATTTCACGGTATGTTTCATAGCTTGGAATCCATACCTCAATGTCATATTTCTTCGCAGCAGTGAATCCTAAATCAGCACTACACATGCTTAAAACCCGATATGGAAGACCTAGCAGTTGAAGTACTTTTTCAGCATTTGCTGTTAGGCTTTCTAGTTCTGCGTAAGAATCTTCTGGCTTAACAAACTTCACCAACTCCACTTTATTAAATTGATGTTGACGAATCAAGCCTCTTGTATCTCTTCCAGCAGAACCGGCTTCAGAACGGAAACAAGCACTAAATGCTGCATACTTAATTGGTAATTCTTCACCACTTAAGATTTCATCGCGGTGCAGATTCGTAACAGGAACCTCTGCAGTCGGAATTAAGAAATAATCTTCACTTTCAATCAGGAATGCATCCTCTTCAAACTTTGGAAGCTGTCCTGTTCCAGTCATACTTGCACGGTTCACTAAATAAGGAGGAATGACTTCCTCATACCCATGTTCCTCCACATGAAGATCTAACATAAAGTTAAATAAGGCTCTTTCTAGTCTAGCACCTAGCCCCTTATAAAATACAAAACGGCTTCCCGTGACCTTACCAGCACGTTCGAAATCTAGTATTTGAAGTTGGTCGGCAACTTCCCAGTGTGGCTTTGGTTCAAAACCAAATTCAGGTAGTTTACCCCACTTGCGAATTTCAACGTTATCATCCTCAGATTCACCAATAGGCACACTTTCATGAGGTATGTTTGGAATAGATAACATAAGATGTTCTAAT
Source organism: Bacillus timonensis (assembly GCF_004799755.1). Taxonomy (GTDB): domain Bacteria; phylum Bacillota; class Bacilli; order Bacillales; family Bacillaceae_L; genus Ferdinandcohnia; species Ferdinandcohnia timonensis_A. The sequence goes on from NZ_SLUB01000073.1 coordinate 9,327, forward strand.
TGTTCCTCCACACCTCGTAATTCCGTATCCAATTCCTTAATTTGATCTCCAACCTCACGCATTTCCAAAATAAGAGCGTCAGCATCCTTTTTCTCTCTTTTTAAAACGGCAATTTGTCCAGACACTTCATTCCTACGGCCTTTTAACTCTTCCGTTTTCGCAATAAGTTCACGGCGTGTTTTGTCCAATTCTTCAAAACGGCCAAGATCCGTTAAATCTTCACCACGAAACTTTAGTCTTTCTTTTACCTCATCAAAATGGCTTCGTAAATATTTAATATCCAACATCACTAAAACCTCCTAAAATCTATGTAATAAGTAAAAATAAATCTATCCTCTCGACAATAAAAAGGCAAATAAAAAACTCCCGTCCCTAAAAAAGGGACGAGAGTTAACCCGCGTTACCACCCTAGTTGAGGATACAAGTATCCCCCTCTTGAAAAAGATAACGGATTTACCGAAAATACCTACTTAGAAAACGTACGGTTCAGTATTTCACTCAAGGATGGATTCACAAGTCTTTTTCATCGGTTCACACCAACCACCGACTCTCTTAAGAAAAAAAACAAGTTACTATTTCCTATCATAGATTTATCATTTATTATTATCTTCAGTTTTACCATGTTTCGTTTGTTTATACAAGGTTTTTTGCTTTTGATTCTTCGACCATTTTTACAAAATACGCAGTAAAACGATGATCATCTGTTAATTCCGGATGGAAGGAACACCCTAAAAATTGACCTTCACGCGCTGCCACAATTCTACCATCATGTTTTGCAAGGACCTCAACGTTTTCTCCCGCTTCTACAATATGTGGTGCACGAATAAACACACCTACAAAATCCTCAGCGATTCCAGGTATCATTAACTCTGCTTCGAAGCTCTCACGTTGACGACCAAATGAATTTCGCTCAACCGCCACATCCATTAAACCAAGATGCGGTTCTTTATAATCAACAAGCTTCTTTGCAAGAAGGATTAACCCTGCACAAGTGCCGAACATTGGTTTTCCCTCTGCTGCAAACGCACGTAAAGGTTCCATAAATTGATATTTATCAATTAAGCGACGCATAGTCGTGCTTTCCCCACCAGGGATAATTAGTCCGTCAATTTCTTCAAGCTGTTCTACCTTTTTTACTATGACTGCTTCTGCTCCAGAGGCTTCTATTGAACGTATATGCTCTCTAACAGCACCCTGAAGTCCTAATACTCCAATTTTAACCACGACTGAACACCTCTAACTTACCAGCCTCGTTCTTGCATGCGTTGGTCTGGTAATAATGATGAAATTTCAATACCCTTCATGGCATTTCCTAAACCTTTTGATAGATGGGCAATTAATTCGTAATCTTGATAATGTGTAGTTGCTTCAACAATTGCACGAGCAAATTTAGCAGGATTGTCTGATTTAAAAATACCAGAACCTACAAATACACCATCAGCACCAAGTTGCATCATTAATGCAGCGTCTGCCGGAGTCGCAACACCACCTGCTGCAAAGTTAACAACTGGTAGACGACCTTCTTGTTTGATTTGAAGTAATAATTCAAATGGCGCTCCTAAATTTTTCGCTTCTGTCATCAATTCATCTTCGCTCATGCCGACAACTTTGCGAATTTGAGCATTTACTTTTCTCATATGACGTACAGCTTCAACGATATTACCTGTTCCAGGCTCACCTTTTGTGCGAAGCATAGATGCGCCTTCAGCGATACGTCGAGTTGCTTCACCCAAATCACGGCATCCACATACAAATGGGACAGTGAAATCACGTTTATTTAAATGGTACTCTTCATCTGCTGGAGTTAAAACTTCACTTTCATCAATATAATCAACCCCCATAGCCTCTAGTACCCTTGCTTCTACTATATGACCGATACGAGCTTTTGCCATAACGGGAATAGTAACAGCACCCATTACTTGTTCAACTATTGTTGGGTCTGCCATTCTAGCAACTCCACCTGCTGCACGAATATCAGCTGGAACACGCTCTAATGCCATTACTGCCACAGCGCCCGCTTCCTCAGCTATTCTAGCCTGCTCTGCATTCACAACGTCCATAATAACGCCGCCTTTTTGCATTTCAGCCATTCCTCGTTTTACTCGATCTGTACCTGTATTTGCCACTACGATTCCCCCTATATGATGTTTAATTAGATTAGCTTATTTATACGCTTTATCATACCATATTTTGATAAATAATATATAAATGCCTATTAAAAAAATCTTAAGATTATTCTAACGCAATTTTGATATATTTCCTAGTAAATATACCAAAATAGTACGCAATGGAAGAAATTGAAAAAACCTCCCTCTTTAAATAGAAGGAGGATCGTACCGATTATTGCTTAAAACCAACCTTTTACGGTATCCGCGACACTTGACCAAATATCACCAAAGAAGCCGCCGATTCCTCTCATCATGAGAACAAACCAATTTGTCTTCTCCACGCCTGTGTCTGTTACCAGTGCAACCTGTAATTTATCGCCACCGCCTGATGTGATATAGCCTAAATCATCACCATCATAGGAAACAGCCATATGGCCGACCTTTGTTCCCTCTTTAAATGGTGCTGTTACCTCTTTGTCTTTTGAAACTACCTTTTTATCAAACACATATTTTGCTTTAAATGCTGACTTATCTATACCCTTTGGAACAATAAGTCTCACAGGTGCTTCAGTTAAAATCTCTACTTCTTTTTCTTTACCTTTAACAACCTTTAGACTTTTATTGCCCTTTAATTGGTAGCCTTCAGGGTAAACTTCAATTTGCTCAAAATTATTAAAACCGTAATCTAACAACTTACTTGTTTCTTTAAATCGTTCAGGTTCACTTGTAGCACCCATCACAACAGAAATTAATCTTTTCCCATTTCGTTCAGCTGTTCCAGTGAAACAATAACCAGCTGCAGGTGTAGTACCAGTTTTTAATCCATCCATTCCTTCATAATGGAATTGAGCCAGGTATGGAGAAACACTTGGATCATGATTTAACATCCAATTCCAGTTGTCTAGTTTCTCACCATAAAAATCAAGTTGCGGGATACTAGAAATATCCAATACATGCGGATAATCACGAATTAACGAATAGGCTAATAATGCTACTGATCTTGCTGAAAGCATATTATCTCCATCTGGACTTGTTCCTTCGGGATAATTATCGCCTAGCATAGAATTAGATAACCCTGTACTATTTACAAACTCATAGTCAGGAAGACCTAATTCTTCCGCCTTTTTATTCATTAGCTTTACAAATTCACCCTCAGTACCAGCTAGTAACTCCGCTAGTGTAATAGTAGTTGCATTATCTGAATAGATCGCCATTGCTTTATAAAGCTCTTCAACCGTATAATCGTGATTTAATCGTAAGCCCACACCTGAGAAATTATTATTCGCAGATATATCATACGCATACTGACTAATTTGAGTCGTTTGCTCCCATGAAAGTCTACCTTCATCAATAGCTTCCAATATTAGATATTCAGTCATCATTTTAACCATACTTGCAATTGGAGCTGCCTGATCTGAATTTTTTTCATATAGGATCTTACCAGTACTTGCATCTATCAATATTGCATTTTTTACATTTATATCAAGAGCAGGAGCCGCCTTTGCCGGAGGTACTTGCCCTACAATAAGCGATAGCAAAAAGACTGCTATTAAGCTTAAAATCAATCTTTTTTGTGTTTGTTTTTTCACCTTTTAAACCTCCACTTTCGTATTACGCACAAAAATCATTTTAACACATCAGCTTCAAAAAAAATAGACAGAGTACATGACTCTATCTACCTTAATATAAAAATCCTACCAATGGATTATATTGTCGGAATTAAGCTTATAATGTTGAATAGTTTGGTGCTTCCTTTGTAATTTGAACATCGTGTGGATGACTCTCACGTAATCCCGCACCTGTCATTTTAATAAATTGAGCATTCTCTCTTAGCTCTTCTAGATTCTTTGTACCGCAATAACCCATACCTGAACGAATACCACCAATTAATTGATAAATCGTATCTGTAAGAGGGCCTTTATATGGAAGACGTCCTTCAATTCCTTCAGGAACAAATTTCTTCGCATCCTCCTGGAAGTAGCGGTCCTTACTACCTTTTTCCATTGCTGCAACAGAGCCCATACCACGATATACCTTAAAACGACGACCTTGGAAAATCTCTGTTTCACCAGGACTTTCGGATACGCCTGCAAGTAAGCTACCAAGCATAACAACGTGTCCTCCTGCGGCTAATGCCTTGACGATGTCACCAGAGAATTTAATACCACCATCTGCAATAATGGAAACACCATGTTTTCTTGCTTCTGTTGCACAATCATAAATAGCTGTAATCTGCGGAACTCCAACACCTGCAACGACACGTGTTGTACAAATAGAACCCGGTCCAATACCAACCTTTACAACACTAGCACCAGCCTCGATTAGAGCTCGGGTTGCTTCAGCAGTTGCCACATTACCTGCAATTATATTTAAATCTGGATACTGAGTTCGAATTTTTTTTACTGTTTCAAGAACACCTGCTGAGTGGCCATGTGCTGTATCAACAACAATCGCATCGACTCCAGCTTCTACAAGCTTATCAACACGAGGAGCCGTATCTTTTGATACACCAACAGCAGCTCCGACTAATAAACGGCCCTGGGCATCCTTTGCAGAATTAGGAAACTCAATTACTTTTTCAATATCCTTAATCGTAATAAGTCCTTTTAATACACCACTCTCATCAACAAGTGGAAGTTTTTCAATTTTATACTTTTGTAAAATCTTTTCTGCCTGCTCTAAGGTCGTACCAACAGGGGCAGTCACGAGATTTTCCTTTGTCATGACATCAGAAATTAGAATGGAATAATCTTGAATAAAACGAAGGTCACGATTGGTAATAATACCAACTAAGATCTGTTCTTGTGGGTTATTTACAATTGGGACACCAGAGATACGATATTTCCCCATTAAATGCTCTGCATCAAATACTTGATGACTTGGAGTTAAGAAAAATGGATCGGTGATAACGCCACTTTCTGAACGCTTCACTTTATCAACCTGTTCGGCTTGTTGCTCAATAGACATATTTTTATGAATGATACCTAATCCGCCTTGACGTGCCATGGCAATTGCCATTTCATGCTCTGTAACAGTATCCATACCTGCACTAATAATCGGGATATTTAATTTAAGCGTCTTTGTTAACTGAACCCCAAGATTTACATCTTTAGGTAATACTTCTGACTTTGCCGGTAATAATAATACATCATCAAATGTTAATCCTTCTTTAGCAAACTTCGTTTCCCACATCTAATAAATCCCCCTTCGATTGAAAAATATTATTAGTAGATTATCAACTGGGTAAACTACTGTCAAGGACGGAGTGATATGTTTAATTATTCAGAGTTTTTTATTATTAACTTTCCTTGAATCTTGCACTTTTTTTGGTTGTTACATTGGAGGTTTCGAATTTGTTGGATTATCGTTTTATTTGGCAATCATTTAATGCACTACATGCGGCAAATACTACTCAACACCTACTACAAAAGTGTTATGAAAAAGCAGCTGTTCCTAACGCCGAGAAAAAAAGTTATGAGAACAGCTATCCCTTTATATATTATTTGGAGCATGGTCAAAATTACTATCAACTTTCTCAAAATGCTCCACTATCCATTAAACCCGTTCTTCTTTTTTACGGCATGGTTCAGTTGTTGAAGGCTTGCCTTCTCACTGTTGACCCTCAATATCCAGAATCAACCTCCGTTCTAGCTCATGGGGTCTCCACTAGAAAACGAAAAAAACAAAGCTATGAGTTTTTCCAAGATGAAGTAAAGGTGCAGAAAAACGGGTTATTTTCACACTTTTCTGAACGTATGTTCCATGTGAAACAAATGGAAGGTGAAAAATTTACAATGGAGCAGCTATTCAAAAGGATTCCTGAATTACAAAATCTATTTAGTTTACATTTTCAACAACAATGGTACTTAGAAACAACCGTTATTGATGGAGATACACTTGTTATTCCGGTAGAGGCATTAGATAGTTATCACATGACATCCCGAAGATTCTTGGATTTCATTGTACAAACACTTCCTTTTGCAACTTCTCAAAGTATTGGGGAAACAAAAGGAAAAGACCGTAATCCCATCTCATTAAAGATCAATACACCAAACATTCTTTTACCACTGACAAGCTCTCCACTTTTATACCATTTGTACGAAAACGCATATTATTTACCAAAGGAACGTGATCTATTAACGTTCTTCCCAGAAATCATGACGCATTATTTATTACTGTACAATTTAAGCATGATATCAAGATATGAAACGGAGTGGTGGAGCGAGTTACTTCATACATACTCTAGTAATGATTATCCGTTTATAAGACAGTTCCTAGCAGTTTCGGCAGACAAAGTGCCTTACTTACTTTATCTTTTTTTAAAGCAGAAAATTGATGGGGTTTGAATACTAATTATGTATATATGGGGTGTGTTCGAAGGGATGCACGGAGTTCAATGATTGGGATTGTGGTTAGTAATTATTGGGGTGGGTTTTGTGATATATCGTTTGTGGTGTTTGCGGTATACCGTTTATCGTTTTGCGAGTGAGTGGTATACCGCTAATGAGGATTGCGGTATATCATTTATTGTTCTGCGGGTGAGTGATATACAGGTGATGGTGTTTGCGGGTTTGGATTTCCCTAATTTTTTACAAACACGAACCTCTTTAGCACGTTTGCTAGATCGGCGTTTCCTAATCTTTTACAATTATGAGTCTCTTAAAGAAGTTCGCTTTGTCATCATTACCTAAATCTTTTGCCGTTATTAAAAATGACAATCTAAAAAAGCTTGTGTATTGGCATGCGTTACCTATTGCTTCATCTATCCCACGAAACAGGAACGAATCGGCCCTTTTCGTTACCATTTTTTAATATACACCCTAACAACG
>NZ_SLUB01000074.1 GCF_004799755.1 Bacillus timonensis
AGATGTGTATAAGAGACAGATCTAATAACTTAAAACATTTTAAACTCTAATAATTAAATTGTATAAAAGTTAATGTTCATTAATGCAACTACGCACAAAAAAGCAAGTAATATACGTTTGCTCAACTGTACTTTACAGTCTATCAAACTATATTCCTTGCGTGCATCTTTTTCTTCAAGCATTTCTTAAAATGCGTTTCTATAAAGGGTTTTCCTTCAGTTCTATTTAATTACTTAAAGGGTTTTTAAATGTGATGGAGAAGATAATAATGCGGACAGAATATTTAAAATTAATAAAATAATTAGGAGGCGATTGTATGATTGGTGTAATTGCTCCATATTCACAGTTTAAAGATGAGGTAGAAAACATATCAAACGACCTTAACATTCCTGTAATCGTAGAAGTAGGAGCGCTTAGAGCGGGTTTAAGGTTAGCAAAGAAAATGATTCGTGAACAAAATGTTAAGGTAATTATTGCAAGGGGTGCTACGGCCAATTTTTTAAAGGAAAAGCTTGATATTCCCATAATAAAAATTGATGTCACGAATTTTGATATTATTAAAACATTAAGTGAAGCGAGAAAGGTCCAACGAAATATCGTCTTGATAGATCATGTCGAAAACCAGGGGAGAATTGATTTACATACAATTAAAGAAATCCTGAATGTGGAAATTGCACTCAAACAATATGAAAATGAAAGAGATATATCGAATCATATTAATGAAGTGGCTTTTATTAATGAACATCAGCCTATTGTTGGCACCGCTGAGTGTATTGCTCATACTGCTGGAATTAAAGGGGTTCAAACATTTATTGTATTTTCTCAAACTGATTCGATTTCAGAGGCTTTGTGGCGGGCTAAGGAATCGCTTGAGTATTTTGTGAGGGAGGAACTCAAGCAAAAACATTTAGAATCTATTATCTCCTATGCATTTGACGGTGTAATATCCACTGATGTTGAAGGGATAGTGACTGTTTGCAATGAAGTTGCGGCAAAGTTTTTAGATATTCGGCCTGGAGAAATAGTTGGAAGACACATTAATAATATCGGTCTTTCACTTTTTAAAAAGCTGATTGGTGACTTAAATGAAGCTTCCAAAAAGGTTATTAGTAGTGGCAATAAAAAATATGTCCTAAACCGTGTTTGTATTGGCGGGAATAGCTTAGTAGTCACTTTTCAAGATGCAGAGGCTATTTTAAAAATGGACTCGAAAGTTAGAAGCGAATTGTATCATAGAAGGTTTTATTCAAAGTACACATTTGATGATATTATTTACCAATGTCATGCTATGGAGAGGCACATTTCATTAGCGAAGGCTTATGCAAAAGCAGATAGTAATATATTAATCTATGGGGAAAGTGGGACAGGTAAGGAATTAATAGCTCAAAGTATTCATAATGAAAGTGATCGAAAGGATGGTCCTTTTATAGCAGTCAATTGCGCAGCTCTACCTGAAAATTTATTGGAAAGTGAATTGTTCGGTTATGAGGAGGGGGCTTTTACTGGCGCTAAAAAAGGTGGCAAGCCTGGTCTATTTGAAATGGCCCACGGAGGTACGATTTTCTTAGATGAAATTGGAGAGGTTGCCTTAGCTCTTCAAGCTAGACTATTACGAGTCCTGCAGGAAAAAGAAGTACGTCGAATCGGGGGAGAACGGATCATTCCTGTGAATATCCGGATAATTTCAGCTACAAATAAAAACTTGCTTCAATCCATAAAAACAAATGAATTTAGAAGTGACTTATATTATCGCTTGAATATTTTACATATCCATTTACCTCCACTTAGGGAACGTAGGGGAGATATTAATCTTTTGATTGATAAGCTACTAGTGAAGCATGATGGTGACCCTGGGCTAATTTCTACAGAAACAAGAAAGATGCTGAATAGTTATAACTGGCCAGGTAATATTCGTGAGTTAGAGAACGTTATTGAAAGAGCAGTAGCCGTTGGTTCCCATTTTGAAGGACAAATTATTGATCTTTTACAACAGCAGGAATTTACCCCATCTGATGAAATAAACCTTTCCCCAACTGAAGATTATATAAAAGTAAAAATCGGTAGTTTGGAAGAAATGGAAGGGCAAATATTTGATGAATTAACAATTAGGTACAACGGAAATCGAACAGAGATGGCTGATAAATTGGGAATTAGTCGTACAACATTATGGAAGAAAACAAAGCAAGTGAATTAGATAATTAACAATACCTGTTTAAAAAATAAACACAACCGTTCAGTTTCTAAACGTCTTTGGATAGAATCAATTTACGACCACATTCGTAATTTAGTATATGGTCAGTGTTAAAAAGATTTTTAAATTTATTTAATTTTGAAGGTGCTTTTAATACTTGTAATTTAGAATGTTATAAGACTTAAAAACTATAAAAAAATGACTATCTTTAATACTTGGCACGCATCTTGCAAGAATATATAGTGAATAATTAATTAGGAGGTATTTATTATGGATCACTTTTTAAACCCACCACAGCCAGAGGAATTAGATTTACAGAATGTCATTTATGAGAAAAAAGATGGCATTGCAACAATTACTATTAATCGTCCAGAAGTATATAACTGTTTAAACTTCCAAACGTTAAAAGAAATGACACGTGTATTTGAAATTGCTTCTTGGGATGATGAAATTGGTGTTGTTGTATTAACTGGTGCAGGAGATAAAGCATTCTGTACAGGTGCTGATATGAAGGAACAAAACAATGAAATTTTAGAAAGACCCCGTAACTATTGGAAATGGATGGGACAGTTCATTGATGCACATAAAAAACTTCTTGAAATAGGTAAACCTACAATCGCGCGTTTAAACGGTATTACGGTTGGTGGAGGAAATGAATTTAATATGAACTGTGATTTGGCAATAATGGCTGATCATGGATACATCCGCCAAGTAGGAAATTCACATGGAAGTGTTGCGGCTGGAGGAGCTACCCAATGGCTCCCGATTATGGTAGGAGATCGACGTGCACGTGAAATCTTATGGCTTAATGAAGAAATCAGTCCACAGAAAGCATTGGATTGGGGATTAGTTAATCAAGTTGTTCCATACGAACAATTAGATGAAGCCGTTAATACATTGGCGAAAAAACTTCTAAATAAATTGCCTGAGTGTATGCGTTACACGAAGGAGCAAACAAACTTCTGGAAGAAAATGCCGCTAGATCTGACTGTTGGTCATGCACGTGATTGGCTCACAGTTCATACTGCAAACTATGAAACCCATGAAGCAATGAGAGCATTTAGTCAAAAACGCATGCCAGACTACAAAATGCTCCGTGAGCGTATGAGTTCAGGCGAATCATATGAGCATTTATGGGGGGCGCCTTCACTCGATTGCCCAGAGTGTGGAGCAAAGGATATCCCTGAGTACTTCAAACATTGTGGGGTTTGCGGTTCACCGTTAGATAAATAATAAGTCAGTTGTCGCCTCCTTGAAAAGAGGAGGCGATTTAAAACATTTCCAATGTAAGCGTTTTATTTTAAATTGAAATACAATATCCAGATACTGTATCAAAGAATAAACAAGTGAAAATTAAATTTAAATATCTGAATATTCAGATAACAAAAGGGGTTAAAATATGAAGAAGTCAATGTCTGAACGCGTTGCTGACGTTTATAGCAGGTACTTTCCAGACGCTTTTATTTTTGCGATTGTCCTTTCTTTATTTGCAATTTTAGGTGCGATATTTTTTACTGACTCATCGCCAATTGCTGTACTTGGATATTGGTTCGATGGTTTTCCAATGCTCTTCACTTTCGCTTTCCAGCTAATCATCACATACGCTGCAGCACTTGTACTTGTAGATACACCAGTTGTTCAACGTTTCATTAAAAACATGGCAAGTAAGATTAAGAAGCCAACTACAGCATATGTTTCTACCAGTATTGTGGGTGCTCTTACTTCATTTTTAGGCTGGTATTTTGGACCGGTTGTTACTTCCCTTTATGCAAGAGCGTTAGGACAAAATGTAAAAGGGGTTGACTATCGATTACTCGCAGCTGTTTCATATGCCTCATTCACAATCTCGCTTACTGGTATTTCTGGAACAATTCCTTTATTTGTTGCAACAGAAGGTAGCTTTACAGAGTTATTGGGGGGCATTTATACACTTGATCAAACAACATTTTCAGTCTTGAATATGGTAACTGCATTTGCAATTGTTATAGTTTCAACAATCATCTTTTATTTTATTGGAAAAAATAAGAAGGAGATCGTTACGTTTAATGATCTTGCTATCATAAAATCAGGCGAACAGGCTGCAAGCCTTGAATTAGAGCCTAGTAAGGTTGCTTATGAGCCTAAGTCTTTTGCTGAAAAGATTAACGATTTTCGTCCAACTCTATTAATCTTTGGTTTACTTGGTCTAGTCTATCTTATTTATTTCTTTGGAACAAAAGGAATTAACGGACTAAACCTTAATTCAGTTGCCTTTATCTCCATCGTAATAGGTTTTCTTGTTCATAAGAGTCCTACAACATATCTAGAATCATTTTCCAGAAATATTCCTGCAACTAGTAGTATTGCTCTTCAATTTCCGATTTACGGTGGAATTGCGTCGATTTTGATAGCTTCAGGGTTATCTGAAAACATAACAGCATGGATGGTTAGCTATTCTACTGAAGTAACATTCCCAGTATTAACATTTTTGATTACTGGATTTATTAATTTGTTCGTACCATCGGCGGGGTCACAATTTACCGCGACAGCGCCTTTTATTATTCCAGCTGCACAAGAACTAGGTGTCGAAATCCCACGTGCTATTCTTTCAATCACGTTTGGTGACATCTGGACAAACCTAATCCAGCCATTCTGGGCGTTGTTATATTTTCCAATTTTAGCAGTCGGAACTCGCTTAACTGTACGTGACTTTATGGGATATTGTTTACCAATTCTCGTTGCTGTTGGTGCAATTTGGATATTGGGACTTTTATTTTTACCACTATAATTATATGAAGTTCCATCTTTTGTCATCTAGGAAATAGGTTAAGTTCCTGATTTTTTATAAGTAAAGGAGGAAATGAACATATGATTTCAACTAGCATTCCATATTATTATAAATCATTGGATTTCGATAAATTAGTTAAGGAATATGAGCCTCCCATTGAGTATCTGGAGGGAGGATGGAAATGGGATAGAGATCAAATTGAAAGTACCCAATTAAAAAGACTACATGAAACGTTGGCGCGAGGTGCCGAACTTCCATTTTATCAACGTCTGTGGGAAAAGCATAATTTTATACCAAGCGATGTCAAAAGTCTAGCAGATATAAGCAAAATACCAATGTACACGATTGACGATATTCGTGAGAGCATAGCAATTGATCCACCATTTGGTGATTATCAAAAATATCATTTCGAAGACGGACAGCATACTCCACTTCGTTTTTATACGAGTGGAGGGACAACTGGTGCACCACGTCCGACGATTTATTCAGCGTGGGATCGTGAGGTAGGAGCAATCCTTAGTGCTAGAACGTTTTATTTGCATGGAATTAGGCCAGGGGACGCAGTGATGAATTCATGGGCATATTCCACACATAATGCAGCCTGGATCATGGATCACGGATTGTGGCATTGGCTTGGATGTACACCAATTACAACTGGAACAGGAGTTGTAACACCGACGGAAAAACAGGTAGAGTTTATCAAAACATTTGGTATCTCTTCGATATTAGCTACAACTGATTATTTGGTTCATATTGGGAATACAGCAATGAAAATGGGGCTTGATCCGAAAACAGATTTGAAAATAAAAACACTTTCTGCTTTTGGTGGAAAAGATCCTGTCAAAAAGATTTTTGGATGCCCAGTATACGATTCGTATGCGTTTCATGAGGTTCAATATGTAGCTGCTGAGTGTGAGGCTGAACAAGGGTTACATGTTTTTGAGGATGCATTTATCGTTGAAGTCGTTGATTTTGAAACGGGTAAACCACTACCACCTGGGCACAAAGGAAATATCGTGGTAACTGCACTCTATAAAACTGGTACACAACAGATTCGGTATAACATCCAAGATATTTCCGCAAGTTATGAAATTCGGAAATGCGCATGTGGTAGTTACCATAAGAAAATTGACTATTTTCAAGGTCGAAGTGACAATATGGTCAAACTTCGTGGAATCAATGTATGGCCAGAGGCGCTTGGAGAAATCGTAAAGGAAAATCCAAAGTCTAACGGAGAATATTTTTGTTATGTTGAAAGAATTGGTGGTCGGGAAGAAATGACAATCCTTATTGAACCGAAATTTTCAAGCACGGATGCTTCTGTAATGGAACAAGAGTTTGAATCTGAATTAAAACGAAGAATTGGAGTAAAAATTAATGTGAAAATGGTTGAGGAGGATTCATTGCGTTCCTTGACAGGTCACGGTTCAAGAGCGAAATTAAAACGTTTCGAAGATCGCAGATAGGAGGCAACCAAGTGCAGTATAAAACAATGCGAGGGATAGTTGTAGAAGAACATGGTGTTCTTGACCAGCTTTTATATAGAGAGGATATCAAAATCTGTTCCCTAAGAGCGGACGAAATTAGAATAAAGGTACTTTACTGTGGCTTAAATCATTTGGACGTATGGTTACGTAAAGGTGGGACTGGAGACCGGTTGTCATTACCACGTATACCAGGAAGTGACGTCATAGGCGTTGTTTCTGAAATTGGAAATGAAGTGAATAATCTTGCAGTTGGGGACACAGTTATACTCTACCCAGGTAAAGGCTGTGGCGAGTGTGATAATTGTTCAAAAGGGAAAGAAACTTTATGCAAGCGTTTTGAAGTATTGGGCTATAACAACAATGGAGGATATTGCGAATATGTACAAATCCAGGGGAAGAGAGCAATCAAAATTACGAATGAGCGTTTGCAAGAATGGGCCGGTGTCCCTGTTGCATATGTTACAGCCTGGAATGCACTTGTTACAAAAGGAAAAATGACAGCAAAAGATACTGTTGTTATTTGGGGAGCTTCAGGGGGGCTTGGATATGCAGCACTGTCCATTGCGAAGGCGTTTGGAGCAAAAGTAATTGGAATTGTGAGTTCTGAAGAAAAAATTTCACTTCTTCGGAAATTAGGATTTGAAGAAGTAGATTTCATTATTCGCGATTTAGAGATTACGCAAAAGGTTCGTGAATTAACAAATAAAAGAGGTGCAGATTTAGTATTGGACCATGTTGGGAGAAGAACATTCAATGATAGCTTAAAGTTTCTTGCTCGTGGTGGAAGGCTTTCCTTTTGTGGGGTTACGACGGGACCAATTGCTGAGGTGGATTTACGGCTTATTTTTGGTAAGCAAATTACGATAACCGGTTCATGGATGGGGAATTTACAAGACTTCCATGAAGTTGTCCAGTTTTTACTAAGAACAAAAGCATTTCCTCATATAGATAAGGAGTTTCCATTAGAAGAAGTGAAAAAAGCCCAGGAAACTTTGGAAGAAGGGAATCATATCGGGAAAATTATTTTAAAAATAGAAAGCTAGATGTAGGAGGTCAGTCATGAATATTAATCGTATTTTAGTAGTTGGTTCAGGAATTATGGGTAGTGGAATTGCGTATGCAAGTGCAGTTGGAGGCTATATAACGATCGTTACTGACGTACAAGAAGCCAGTCTTGCGAAAGCAAAATCATATATTGAGAGTATGCTAGAAAAGGGTGTGCAGCGAAATAAAATAACCACTGAGCAAAAAAATAAGGCACTTGAAAAACTTTCCTATACGACTGATTTAGAAACAGCAGCTGGAAAGGCTGATTTTGTAATAGAGGCAGTGCCAGAGGTGAAAACAATCAAGAAACAAGTATTTGAAAAACTGGATCAATATACAAAAAAGGACGTTATTCTCGCTACAAATACATCAACAATGAGTCCCACAGAAATCGGTTCGTATACAAATCGTCCAGAGAGAGTAATTGCGATGCATTTTTTTAATCCTGTTCCTAAAATGAAGCTTGTGGAAATTGCACGCGGTCTTGAAACAAGTGATAAAACTGCAGAAATAGTTAAATTTGTGGCAGGAAAGATGGGAAAAGAAACAGTACTTATTAATGAGTTTCCGGGTTTTGTGACAAGTAGAATTAGCAGTATGGTTGGAAACGAAGCTTTCAATATGTTAATGGAAGGGGTAGGAACTCCTGAAGATATCGATCGTGCGATTGAGCTTGGTTTAAATTATCCAATGGGACCATTTAAATTGGGTGATATGGTGGGCCTTGATACAAGGTTAAGTAATCTTCAATATTTACACAGTACTCTAGGTGAACGTTTCCGGCCGAGCCCGCTGCTTGTGAAATATGTGAAGGCAGGTAGGTTAGGACGAAAAACAGGAAAAGGTGTATATGATTATACTGAAGATAACTAGGGGGTATGATAATCTTGGATTTTCAAAACTTGCGGATAACAATAGAAGGCTATATCGCTACAATTAAAATTTATCGACCTGAGAAACGAAATGCAATGGACCCGAACAGTTGGGCAGAGCTTGATCAGGCTGTAAGACAATTGAATCTTGATGATGATGTTCGTGTAATTGTCATTACAGGCTATGAAAAAACATTTGTAGCAGGCGCCGACATTCAGTGGATCCATGAAAGAAAACCTTTAGATATATATGGCTTGGCAGTTCAGGATGTTCTACTCAATATATATAAATCATATAAACCAGTAATAGCAGCAATTAATGGATATGCACTTGGTGGTGGTTGCGAGCTTGCATTGGCATGTGATATCCGGATTGGAAGTGACACTGCAAAGTTGGGGCAACCTGAAATTAACCTAGGAATATTACCAGCTGGTGGCGGGACCCAACAGTTGACAAAAATTATTGGCTTAGCGAAAGCGAAGGAGCTGATATTAACAGGTGACATCATTGATGCTCATGAAGCAAAGCATCTCGGCTTGCTGAATCATGTCGTACCAGCAGAGTTTTTAATGGAAAAGGTTTTTGAAATAGCGAAAAAAATAGCAACAAAATCCCCAATAGCGATTAAAATGGCTAAAATCGCTTTAAATGAGAGTTCCACAGCAGATCTTTCTGCAGGTCTAGCGCTTGAAAAATCACTACAGGCCGTCTTATTCGGGACGGAGGATAAAAGAGAGGGTACAAAAGCATTTTTAGAAAAAAGAAAACCAGTTTTTAAAGGGGAATAACATGACACAAAAAGAAGTCTATATTGTTGATGCGGTTCGAACGCCAATTGGACGGTATAAGGGTGCATTAAAATCAGTTCGCCCAGATGATTTAGCTGCGACTGTGATCAAAGGATTATTGAAAAGGAATCAGGCCGTTCCATTACACGAAATAGAAGAAGTAGTATTAGGTAACGCCAATGGAGCAGGTGAGGAAAACCGTAATGTGGCACGTATGGCTTCTCTACTTGCCGAGCTTCCGATTGAGGTTGGTGGAACAACAATAAACCGTTTGTGTGGTTCAGGGTTAGATGCAATCAACTATGCGGCGAGAGCAATCATGGCTAATGAAGGAGATATTTTTATAGCAGGTGGAACAGAAAGTATGACAAGGGCTCCATTTGTCATGGGGAAAGCAGAAACAGATTTTCCACGAGGCAATATAGAAATTTATGATACTACCATAGGTTGGAGATTCACGAATCCGAATATTAAGGAAAAATATGGTGCTGATAGCATGCCACAAACAGCTGAGAACGTTGCCCAAAAATATGGTATCTCTCGTGAGTCCCAGGATGCATTTGCTCTTAAAAGCCAAATGAGAGCCAAAAAGGCAATGGATGAAAATAGATTAGCAAATGAGATCATCCCAGTGGAAATTAAAGATCGAAAAGGTAATATCACCTATGTCGATACGGATGAGCACCCAAGACCGAATTCAACTATTGAAGCTTTACAGAAGTTAAGTCCGATATTTGAAAATGGTACAGTTACGGCAGGAAATGCATCGGGTGTGAATGATGGTGCATCAGTGCTTCTTTTAATGAGTGGAGAGAAGGTAAATGAGCTTGGATTGAAGCCATTAGCTAAATATGTGGTGTCTGCTGTTTCTGGGCTTGAACCCAATGTAATGGGGCTAGGTCCGATTTATGCTACAAGAAAGGCACTAAGCAGGGCAAAGCTAACAGTTAAAGACTTGGGTCTTATCGAACTAAATGAGGCATTCGCCTCACAATCATTAGAATGTATTAAACAACTTGAATTGAATACAGACATTGTTAATGTGAACGGTGGCTCAATTGCATTTGGCCATCCTCTAGGTGCAAGTGGGGCTAGAATATTAACTACCTTGTTACATGAAATGAAAAGACGTGATGATGTCAAATTTGGATTAGCAACAATGTGTATTGGTGTTGGTCAAGGAATTGCAACAATTGTTGAAAAAGTAGATATATAGGGGATATGTAATAGATAATTTTCCAAAATAAATTAAAGGTGGAAATTTCCTGTCATTTAAGGCAAAACTCAGTTGTTAGAAAGCTTTTTCTAGAAATCTGGAATTCCATAAAAAAAGGGAGAATTTAAATCAAGTCCTCATTAGGGAATAAATTCAGTCTAGTTCATTTGTTGCATCAGGTGCATATAATTAATGGGGATTTTAAGGCTAGAGAACACTCCTCGGCATTGCTAAATGGGGTGTTTAGGGGAGATAACAAAAAAATACAATTGAGATAGGTTCAAATTCTCAAATGAGACAGTTAGTTGTACCTTTATCAAAATAATATAAAAGAAACAGTAATTTAAGCGGGATCCCCAGTGTATATTGTGTTATTAAACTGGGGGTCTGGTCAAATGTAATCAAAGTAAGTTAACCAGTATGGAGGAGGATTATTCCATGAATCATCTTATTGTTTTTACCCATCCGGATAAGAATAGTTTTAATGGAGCACTTTTAGAACGATATGGATCAGAATTGCAAAAAAAGGGGCACAATGTCAAAATTCGTGATTTATATCGACTTAATTTTTATCCTGCATTGTCTCGTGAAGAGTACTTGGAATCATTTAATGGAAAATACAAGGAAGACGTGAAAATCGAACACAGTTTCATTGACTGGTCAGATATTATAACTTTTATCAACCCTATTTGGTGGGCTGGAATTCCAGCATTGACAAAAGGTTACATGGATCGCATATTTTCATATGGATTTGCTTATACGTTGGATAAAGGAACACCTGTACCACTATTAGGAGAAAAAAAGGCAATTACAATTTTCACGGGTGGACAGCCTGAAAATCTTTACCGAGAAAATGGGATGTTGAAAAGTATGAGACAAATTATTGAAGAGGGATTGTTCGAATTTTGTGGTTTGCAAAACGCAGGGTCATTATATTTTGGGAATATTATCATGGCAAGCAATGAAGAACGTAAGGAAATGTTAGATGGGTTAGGAGTATTTGCCAATCAATTCTAGTAACAGTTTTTTTATCAAAGTTGGTTCAGTGACGGTAAAATATATTGATTAGTTCAATGAAAAAGAACAACATAATCAGGAATAAGTTTAGTCTCATTTTATCTAAATATAGTGGAGGTTATACCGGGGTTTATATACGTATTATTGTTTTAGCAAGAGGTAGTGTCTGACGACACAAATATACCTATTTAAAATACGTCCTAAAGGCTTGATATAACAAGATTCATTAAAAAAAGCAGGGTGATTTCGTGTCCTTAATTCTAGACACAAACTTACCCTGTTAACCTATATCAGACACAAAAATACCCTAAAAAAGAATGGATCGTAGATATCACAATGTTTAACTCATCTTTGTTAAAGTTTGCAAAATCAAATCCTAAGATTAAACAGGCAAAAATAAGAAAAGAGCCAGTGCCTGAACCTAAAATCCGTCATAGCACCCTAGGATTAATGTCGTAATAATAGAACAAGAGGCTGATATGAAGGCAAATTTTATTACAGATATTGATAATGTTCGGTACATACTTAAAGAAGATGAATATGAAATCTATATAGTAGATATATACATGGAAAGATAAATGTTCAAACATGTTCCGTCAATCATACTAAAAGGGAAGCCTGTAAGTTGATACTGGGTTTCCCTTTTGTTGTTGTAATAGGTAGTTTAATCGACATCTATTACTGTAATAATTACTATGATGAAGCATGACATCTGAAAGCAGCCCGAAGTATTCTATAAATGGATAAATATTTACTAGGCTCTTATTTATAGCTAAACTTAATAATAATAGTTTAAAAGGAGTAGGAGAAATGTACCTTTCAGAAATTTTGATAACAAATTTTCGTAAGTTTGGGAAATCAGGTCTTCATTTAAAATTAAATAAGGGATTTAATTTATTTGTTGGGGAAAATGATTCTGGGAAAACAACGGTAATAGACGCTATTAAACTAGTGCTTGGCACTCAAAGTAACGATTTCAATAAAATAGAAATCGATGATTTCCATATCCCTAATGGATCCACCTCCGAAAGTGATAGGGCATCTACTATAGAGATTTCTTGTATTATAAGAGATTTATCATTGGATGAAGCCAAACATCTCTTAGAATGGTTGTCATTCGAAAAGAATAATGGAAAAACGGAATATGTACTTCATCTTACATATAACGCAAAAAGACAGGGTAAGAAAATTTTTTATGATGTTAAAGCAGGAAAGGGCGAGGGTGCAAAGTTATTAAACAGCGAGGCTAGAAATCGAATAAAGGCTACATATTTAAAACCCTTAAGAGATGCAAATACCGAACTTGCACCAAGAAAAAACTCAAGATTATCTCAAATACTGAGTAGCCACTCTGCTTTCGAAGATGAAGATAGTCACTTTTTAGTCGAGACTTTTAAGGAAGCTAACAATAAAATAGATTTATATTTCAAAGGAAAAAATATGGACCAAAGTGAGCTGCCAGATCAAGAAGGCAAAAATCTTTTAAAGGAAATTAACAGTTACCTTGAAAAGTTCTCTAATAAAAATAATGTTCTTGAATCAGGTTTTAAAGTTTCGGACCTAAAACTAAGATATATACTTGAACGTTTAAGTTTACAGTTTTCTAGCGAAAAACCTGGATTAGGCTCTAACAACATTTTGTTTATCGCTACAGAACTTTTATTGTTAAAAAGAGAAGAGTTCGATGGATTGAAGATAGCTTTAATTGAGGAAATAGAAGCGCATTTACATACCCAAGCTCAAATAAGACTTATTGAATATTTACAGGAAGAAGCAGAAAGCTCGAACATTCAACTTTTACTAACCACACACAGCACAGTATTGTCGTCTAAAATCAAATTAGAGAATCTCTTTATTTGTAACAATGACAATATTTTTTCAATGCGACCAGATGAAACTGAATTGTTAAAAGGAGATTATTTATTTCTAGAAAGATTTTTGGATGCAACAAAGGCCGATATGTTTTTTGCTCAAGGGGTGATTATGGTTGAGGGAGATGCAGAAAACCTGATCATTCCAGCATTAAGCAGGGTAATAGACAAACCTCTTTCACAGTATGGCGTAACCGTATTAAATGTAGGTAGCACGGCATTTTTAAGGTACTCAAGGATTTTCAGACGTAAGAATATTAAAGAAGGGCAATTTACGATCCCTGTAGCATGTATAACAGATTTGGATATTGATACTGAAGCGTACATAGGCGATGAAGGACTAGGTGAAGCCTATTATGAGAAACGGACAGAAAAAGTAAGTAGTATTAAGCAACGGATAGATGGTCAAATGGTTAAAACATTCATTTCACCATTTTGGACATTAGAACATGATATAGCACTAAGTGGACTCCGGCCGTTGCTGGTTAAGGCAGTTTTACAAGCAAAAAAGATTCAAAATAGTGACGAGTATGGTTTAACAGATAAGAAAGGCGAAACAGTAGAAGAGGAGATAATAAACCTTGAAGCCACCTGGAATGAAAATGGATATAATGATTTTCAAGTTGCCTATGATATTTATAAAAACATCATAACCAAAAAGAACAATAAAGTCTCTAAAGCAATCATAGGACAATGTTTTGCTAGTTTACTTGAACAATATAAAGATAAAAAATGGTTAAAAAAGCTTATATTGGAAGATAAATATATTGAATACTTGGTTAATGCAATCAACTATGCGACTTCCCAAGGAGGTGGCAAAATTGGTTGAGATTACGAATGAGGATATAGATTGTATTGAAACAATTCTTTTTCCTAACGGAAGTACGTTTAATGAAAGCCACAGGACTGTGATAAAAAATCTCGAAACGGTGGATATAAAAGCCTGTCCTGGAAGTGGGAAAACGACTTCTTTAATTGCCAAACTTTTAATTCTTGAAAAGAAACTTCCCCTAGAAAACAATAGGGGCATTTGTGTATTAACTCATACAAATGTTGGAGTAAATGAAATTAAAAATAGAAGTTCACAACAAGAGGGAAGCAAGTTGTTTCAATATCCAAATCATATTTCAACTATACAGGTGTTTGTTAACAAGTATTTGGCGATTCCTTCGTACAAACATTTTTTTCTAGGTAATGTTTATAGTATTGATGTGGATACATATCTTGAAAATTTCAAAAAATTGTTTTATAAAATTCCACGGGGATACAGACAAAATATTGAACGTAAATTTCCACTTGAAGACCTATTGCAAAAGCTCGTTTTTGAATATGAAGAAGACGGAATTATATATTTGGGAGCGAAAAAACTAGAAGATGTCTATAGTGAGACAACACCCACTTTTCAATATTTAAAAGATTTAAAGAAAGGTCTTTTAGAGAAAGGGATCCTTTCCTATCGAGATGCATATGTTATGGCATTTAAATTTATAAAAGAATTCCCAGAAATTCGTGATGTGATTTCAGCAAGATTTAAATTTTTATTTATGGATGAAATGCAAGATACTTCACCGATTCAAATGAAATTGTTAAACCAAGTCTTTGATATTAATAAAGTAATAATTCAACGGATTGGTGATACAAATCAAGCGATATTTGAAAGTCCAAACGAAGAATCAAGTTGGAAGCCAGATAAGAGGTCCCTTTCCCTAACTGAGAGTAAGCGATTATCATCAGCAATTGCAAAATGTATTGACAATGTAAGCGTTGACCCACAAAGAATCACAGGTAATGAGGCCATCCAAAATATTGAACCTACCATCATAGTGCTTAACGATAATAACATTGAAAAAGTATTGCCAACTTTCGCTGAACTGATTATTGAGAACAACCTTCTTCAAAAAGACAGGAAGGTCTTTAAAGCTATAGGTCGAGTTGGTAAAATTCATAAAGAAGGGCAAATAACACTTCCTAGCTATTATCCATCATTTAATAAAGGAAATAGTAAAAACATAAGAGTTAGTTATAGTTCGCTGCAGGAGTACATAGATGCTATTAATCGGATTGAAAACCCCGATGTCAATGAATATCGTAGACTCATAATCAATTGCCTGTTGCATGCACTCAGAATTGAAGATATAAAGAAGGACAATAAATGGTTTTCTGAAAAAGCACTTTTACAGACCTTAGCGGAGAAAAACGAGCAAATTGTTATTAATTTAAACAGATTAATTGCAAAATGGGTAGTAAACGCAAAAAACGGCCAACAAATTCATGATGAAATAGCTGGATTCATCACCAGTAAATTTGTTCCTTACATAAAAGGTAGTAAACAGGTGACTAAAGATCTTAGAGATTTTTGTGCAATTTCCAAAAAAAGTGTGGATAATGAGAATGAAATTGAAGAAATAGAACAAATTAACACCTTCATTCATGTTGCTAGCAATGGCAAGGATGAGGTCAAAATTAACCTGGATACAGTTTATAACGTAAAAGGTGAAACTCATACTGCAACTCTTTATTTAGAGACGTTTTATAAAAAATATGACCTATTTTACTTAATGGATTACTTAAAGCAAAACCATACAGCTCCTAAAGGAAAAGAGAAGATAAATGCCCTTTGCGTTACTTATGTAGGGTTGACTAGGCCTACTCATTTACTTTGTTTAGCGATGAGACAAGAAACACTCGATGGTAATGAGGAAGATTTAAAAAAAGCAGGATGGAATATAGTTAATATAAAGGATAAAAAAGGCTGAATTACAGCGTTTTTTAAAAGATAAGAAAGTATAAAAATTTGGGTCTACCACAGTCATTTAAGCTGTGGTATTTTCATTTTATGGAGACCAATATATTGAGAAGAATATTTTTTGATAAACACCAACATTGGGAAGCTTTCAA
>NZ_SLUB01000075.1 GCF_004799755.1 Bacillus timonensis
TGACAGCTATAGAATAAAGCATCGCAGTACCATTTTTAGTAAGGATAGTGTTCAAAATTAATTAGCAAAATGTGTTCAAAACTACTTGACGGTTACAAGATTCTTATTTATATGCCTTAGAACAATTGGAAAATAGAAGAAAAAAAACTATAGCCTCAAATTCTAAGGTCAGATGGAAAATAAATAATTGGAAAGATTTATTAACAGAAACTAATTTTCCATTGGAATTTAATCTACTACATTTATATAAAACAAATACTAAAATAGTACAAAGTATTGTTAATGATATATTAATGGTCTCTGCCGGAGCAAGTAAGGAAGAGACTAATAAAAGATTAACAATTTTAAATGAGTTCATTTATACTTTTTTGAAAAATAAAGATAATAAATATTAATACATATACACCATCGAGTTGAGAATATACTCTTAAACATTATTAGATACAAATAACTTCAAACCTCAGAAAAATTCAGATCAAAAAAGTTGTACTAATTAAATCTAATTAAAGCAAAAACATCCTACCAAAAAAAATGGTGGATGTTCTTGTTTGTAACCAATAATGATCAGTAATGATCACATTAGCAACACTAGTCATAATTATAATATCCACAATATTTAACTTTATACAGTTAACGATAAATTTGATAAAGTAAGGTAGTAATTGAATAAACGGATAGGAATCTTTTATGAAAAAACAAGTTTATATTATTGAAGGGGAAGTTCCTGACATTAATAAGAATGAGGAAATGGTTGAGACTATCTTTCTAAATACAAGGTAATAGATCGAAAAGCATATAAACGTGATGGCTCATCTTCAAAACG
Source organism: Bacillus timonensis (assembly GCF_004799755.1). Taxonomy (GTDB): domain Bacteria; phylum Bacillota; class Bacilli; order Bacillales; family Bacillaceae_L; genus Ferdinandcohnia; species Ferdinandcohnia timonensis_A. Next base: position 824 of record NZ_SLUB01000075.1, read on the forward strand.
AGGCATTAGTAAAGAACAAGTTTATGTTCTTGGACAACCTCTTCTATGATCGCACTACCTTATTAGACTGCTTAACCTTGAAAAACACCCTATAAGTCTTTACATCATTTTCACGAGCAACTAAATGTGTTAAATAAAGTGCAGTAAAAGGATTCATAGCATTATCAAATATTATCATATCTTCCTTTACACTTCTAAGTGTACCTAACATCTCATTTACATAATCCTTGTCTTTGTCCTCATACTGAGCGTGTCGTAGTACCTCCTGGGTAAAACAATTAACGAACTCTAAACGGAACATTAAAACAACTCTCCTAATTTTGTAATCACTTACATTCTAAATATATCGAAAGTCTATAACGGGAATCTGTAAAAAACATCACTATTACTAAAAATTTATCACACTCAAGTAACGGTAGCTTTAGTTCAATAATCTAACATATAAAAAATGCTCAGAGTTTACGCTCTTAGGTTAAACAAACGGGTGCGTTGAACCAAGAAGGGTTAAAGCACTTTTTTGTTGAAGTTATTAAACTAAAGGGGAAGATTAGTTATAGAAGAAATAATATTTTTTAAAATAATACCTTGCATTATTAAGTAGTATAAAATATATTAGATTAAGGAGGTGGACAAAATTGGAAGTAAACAAAGAAGTTTTGAAAGGTCATATTGATACATTGATTCTATCGGTTTTACATATGAGAGATATGTATGGCTATGAATTAGCAAAATTAGTTCGTGAAAAAAGCGAAAACCAATTTGAATTAAAAGAAGGAACGCTTTATTTGTCTTTAAAACGATTAGAAAAAAATAAATGGATTTCTTCTTATTGGGGTGATGAACAAGGTCCAGGTGGAAGAAGAAAATATTATAAACTCACGTCTTTAGGTGAAAAGGGTTTTGAAGAAAAGCGTAAGGAATGGCAATTCGTAAAAACAATAATTGATTCATTTTTAGAAGGGGGAGAAAAGTAGTGAAACAAATAGATGAATTTGTTAATTTGATATATTCAGATGTTAAAGGGAAAGAAGCAATTGAGTTAAAACAAGAAATGCGTTCACATTTATTAGAAGCTGTATCAGAATTAAAAGCAGAGGGAAAATCAGAAAAAGAAGCGATAGATATTGCTATTAGTCGCTTTGGAGATGAAAAACAAATTACAAAAGGATTATTCACATTATTTAAAACCCAAAACAATGTCATTAAAAACTTATTTCGAACATCTATTGTTGCTCTGGTTTTAGGTTTAATTGTTTTGATAGGATTGATCTGGAATGAAAACAACAATCAAAATAGACTTCATAAGATAGACCAAACAATAAATAGTGTTTTTTCAATGTTGAGTGATGGTACATTTTCAGAAGAGAATAATAAAAAAATAATCTCAATTGTTGAAGCAACAAAAGAAATTGAATACTTTGTTATATATAAAAATCCTGAACCAGGGAAAGGTGTACCAAAGCAAGAAATAATAAAAAACTGGGAAGTAGCCGTTGAATCTGGAGATTCATCAATCAAAGGTTCTACTGAATACGTTTGGATGGATATAAAAGACCCATATGAAAACTATTATATGGTTGCTGGTTATCATCAAATTTCAACTTTGGACAACTTTTACTCGATTCCAATTGGTCTATTTATTGCTTTTGCTGTGCTTGGGTTAACTTCAACTTTCTTAAAAATTAAGACAAATAGAAAGATGTTAAATGCCTTTATTAAATGAAATAGGCTATTTGATTTATGTTTTAGTAGGAGGGAAGAAAATATTATAAACTCACGCTTTAAAAGAAAAGCGTAAGGGATGGGAATTTGCAAAAAAATTATTGATACATTTATTGAAGGGGGAGAAAACTTATGAAGCAATTAGAAGTATATGTTGATGAACTTTACAAAAATGCAAGTGGAAATAAAAAAGAAATACAAGATTTAAAAGCAGAAATGAAAAGTCATTTACTAGAAGCTGTTTATGAATTAAAAGCAGAAGGCAAATCTGAACAAAAGGCGGTTCAAATTGCCATAGAACGATTTGGAAAAGAATCAGAAATGCGTTCAGTTATTAGCGAATTATTTAGAACTCAAAAAGTATTTAGCAAAGTGCTGCTTTATATAGGTATAGCCATTTTACTCCTTTCCGCTACCGTATTTGGGTATTTTTTAAATATTGGAAATGAACGAACAATGGAGCAATCCGAAATTGCTTATGCAATAGGAAATATGATTGAAAGTGATCCAGAAGTATCAGAATCAACAGAGGAGAAAATTGAAATATCATTAAATGATGCAAGTTATATTAAAAAAATGAATGTTTATCTAAATGAAGATAGAGACAACCCTGTGTATAAATTAGATAAAGGCACTAATCAAACCTTTTCACTGGTGTATAGTGATTTGTACTATGGAAGTGGCGATGGAGAAAGTTTTGTAGAAATTGAAGTTCTCGATTATCGTGACATTGGATCTCTTACACTCTTTTTGGGTGTCGCTTGTTTTGGAATCCTTTTCCTTATATGGGCTATCATAAATGTTTATCATAGAAGAAGAAATACTTGTTTAAGAGACGGAATGAAGTTTTTAAAGCTAATCACAAATTAGAGGTCGGCTTTCTCAAATAAGACAAACAATCCTTAGATAAGGTATTTCACAAACGCTTGTGTTTCGATATAAGAGGAAATACATTTTTTTATTGGAGTAACGGGTGCGTTGATCCAAGAAGGATTAATACACTTTTTTGTTGAAGTTATTAAGCTAACGGGGCAGGTTACTTCAATAAGATATTGCACCGCAATAAAATTTTAGAAAATTCCTATATATGTGTTTTTTCGCTTACACTAAATGGTATTATTAAACGAGTGGAAAGAAGTGGAAGGAATGGGTGAGTAAATGGGAAGTTGGAAGAATCCTATTCTTCTAATATCTGGAATTGGTATTTCATTTTTAGGGAATTGGATATATTTGATTGCACTTAATATTTCAATTTTAAATTTGACAGGATCTGCTGCGGCTGTTGCGGGACTTTATATTATTAGACCTATCGCAATTTTAATTACAAATACCTGGTCAGGTAGTGTAATTGATCGAGTAAACAAAAGAAGACTAATGATATTTATAGATATTATAAGAGGGTTATTGGTATTCATAATTCCTTTTATCGGAACACTTTGGCTTATTTATTTCATTTTACTATTAGTTAATATGGTTGGAGCTTTCTTCGGACCAAGTTCATCTGTATACATAACAAAATTAATACCTACAGAAAACCGAAAAAGATTTAATTCCATTATGAGTATGACAAATTCAGGTGCATTTCTGATAGGTCCAGCAATTGCTGGAATTTTAATTATGTATTTCGGTACAGAGCTGTGTATCGTAATTAATGCAATTACTTTTATTATCTGTGCGTTCTTCATTTATCTTCTTCCTAACGTGGATGAGAATGTAAATAGTGTGCGAGGTCCAATACGTTGGCAAACTCTTATGAATGATTGGAAAGCAGTAAGAGAGTTTACTATGAATGCTAAGTTTTTCATTTTAATTTACTTAATATTTCAAGCTGCAATGTTAATTGGATTTGCATTAGATTCACAAGAAGTTACATTCATAAAACAAATCCTTCTATTATCTGATCGTGATTACGGATTAATTGTTAGTATAACAGGAATAGGTGCAATAACAGGTGCTTTTATATCTGCAATACTAGCGAAGAAAGTACCACTAAAAATCTACATAGGTGCAGGGATGTTTCTAACATCAATTGGTTATGTATTCTTTTACTCTTCATATAACTTTATAACAGCTACCGCTGCGTTTATATTTTTAGGTTTCTTTATGACATTTGCTAACACAGGATATGCAACCTTTTTTCAAAATAATGTGCCGGTTGATATTATGGGAAGGTTTGGAAGTATAGCAGATATGTTACAAGGAATAATCCAAATTGGATTTACACTAATCTTAGGATTCTTCGCTGAATGGTTCTCTTTGCAACTTGTATGTCTTTCTTTTTCTATTGTAGGAACTTTATTTGCTCTGGTCCTACTTATATCAGTATTAATACCAACCAAAGCTCATTATTTTATTGAAGATGGTAAAGCAGTAAGTACTTAAGAGAAACAATGTTGCGAAAATAAAATCTGGAGGTCATATTATGGATAGAAAATATAATGATTTAATCGGAGATATTTTAGCAAGTTCTGGGGAAAAAGATAACGTTAAAGCGAAAGGTAAACCAATATCTAAAGATTACTTACAAATGGACACATATCAGCACTTTCAAAAAATAGCAAAGGAATCTGGATATTTACCACCTTGGTTAAAATTACAGAAAGAGATTGCTCAATTAGTACATTCTTGTAAAACACAACAGGACGTTGAAGAAATTAATGAGAAAATAAAAAGACATAACAAAATATGTCCTAGTCAAATGCAAAAATATTTAATTTCCCTAGATGACCTTGAAAAAGCGAAAAGAATTTGGTGAATCCTATTTTGTGTAACCGTCAACGACATTAAGAAAAAGGGATGATTAAACTAAACGGGTGCGATGATCCAAAGAAGGATTATCGATTATTTTTGTTGAAGTTATTGTACTAACGAGGCAGTTTAGTGGAAAAAGAATAGTTGGTTGTTGGTTGGTGAAAATATACCTAAATATAATTTAGGGTGATGTAAATGAAGAAAAGTTTCTTTTTTTTAATGCTTCTTTTCAGTATCTTAATTTGTGGGATAAATAATGGAACGGTATATGCAATTACAAACGATAAGCCTCAACCTTTAGAGGAAATATATCCTGAAATTGGTTATAAGACGGTTGAAGAAGCTGTAAAAGAATTTGAGCAACATTTCAAACAAGACTTAAAACTACCTCTAAGGATCCCACCTATAAACTTTACTCATTATTTTGGAAGGTTTAGTGATTTAGATGGCGACATAAACGATTCTTTTGAATTGAAGTTTATAAGTGATGAATCACCTGAAAATCATTACAAAATAAATGTTCGACCTGTTAATCATAAAATTCCAATAAAGGATAAGTACATTTTTAAAGTGTTTAAACTAAAGAACGGAAATGAAGCAAAATATATGGAGTATAAAAGTTTTGGTGCATTAGTCTTTGAAAGAGATAATTGGCAATACATACTTAGTATTGATAAAAGGATTTCTGATAAGGTTACTCCTGAAGTATTAGTTGAAATAGCTAATTCAATTGATTATCCAAGCGAAAAGAAAAATCCATTACAATAACAGTAATGTTTATTAAGCTAACGGGTGCGGTAGTCCAAGAAGGATTATCGCTTATTTTTGTTGAACTTATTCTACTAACGGAGCAGTTTAGTTCAAGAATTTAACTTTTAGAGGGCTGAATAGCCGCCATTTTTTTTGCTTTAAACTATTAGGAGAAAAATAAACTTTTTTGAAATTATTTAAGCCAAATTAGGGAGATGCCCGTCTATAAAGAGATAGAAAAAATGGAGGTGATAATTATCAAGGAATTAGTGAAGAAGGCTCAAAGTGGTGACAGACAAGCATTTATAAAGTTAATCGAAGAGTACCAAGATGACATTTATCGAACGGCATTGATTTACACAAAAAATCAAGATGATGCACTTGATATTGTTCAAGAAACTGCCTTTCGCTCATTTAGTAAAATCAAATCGTTAAAAAGCCCCCAGTTCTTAAAAACGTGGTTGATGAAAATAACTATTAATGCTGCGATTGATTTACTAAGGAAGAAAAAAAATGTCATTCACTTAAAACCAGAATATACAGAATTTATTGGTACTGAAGACGGTGATATTCCTTTGTCGATCACGCTTAAAGAAGTAATAAATAAATTAAATGAAAGAGAAAAAAGCATTGTTCTTTTGAAGTATTATTTCAATCATACATTTAAAGAAATTTCTGACATAATGGATATTCCGTTAGGTACAATAAAATCCATTTTGTACCGTGCATTACAGAAAATGCGTTTAGAAATAAAGGAGGATGATATTTGTGGAAAATAAACTAAAAGAGGAAATACAAGAATTGAAAATTCCGAGAGAAAAGATTCAACAAAGGATTGAAATAGGGGTAAACCAAGCTGAGGATAAGATGAAACATAATAAGAATAATCATTACCCTAAGTGGATTTTAAACTTGATTGCTTCAGTTATTTTAATCGGTGCGACATTAACTTTTGGAGGGTCTTACATAGCCGATGCTGCTGATTCCCTTATCAATAAAGTATTTGGGTCTAAGGAAGAATTAATGAATAATTTCGAAGGGGAAAGTGAAGAAAGTCTAGTAGGACTTGAACAGGACCTTTCATTCATCGAAGATCAACTAACAGAAGAGGAATTTGCTGACTTGACACAGCTTTCGAAAGAGCAATTTGAGATTGTTAAACAAATGAATTTAGAAAATCGAAAATCACCTAATGAGGAGGAAGAAAAAAGACTCAACGAAATACAAGAAAAATTACAAGCGTATGTAAAAAAAGCAGAAGCTAATAAATAAGAATCTAGTATAATGGCTTAGTTGCTTGTTAAGCTAACGGGTGCGTTGATCCAAGAAGGATTAAGGCACCTTTTTGTTGAAAGTATTTAACTAACGGGGCAGTTTAGTTAAATTGCAGGTAAACTTAATACTAATGTTGAATTATAATAACTTAGCCGCCATTTTGTTTGGCGGTTTTCTATTGCCAATAAGAAAAGTTGAAAAAAATTATAAATTTTTGTAACGAAAATAGATTTAATCGGATATATAGACGAAAGGAGGAAGAGGCTTGGGAGAATTAGATGAGATATATAGTAATTATGCTGAAGAAGTTTTCAAATATCTAATGTGTCTTTGTCACAACGCAGATTTATCTGAAGAACTAACACAAGAAACCTTCTATCAAGCTGTAAAATCAATTGATAGATATAATGGTGAATGTAAAATGTCAGTTTGGCTTTGTCAAATAGCGAAGCACTCTTATTATAAGTACCTGGAACGTAATAAAAAACAGCAAAGTGATATTGCTCAAGTTAACTCAATACATACTTCTCCTGAAGCTGAACTTATTCATTCGGAAGACAAAATTGCTCTATTTCGAATAATACATTTACTTGAAGAACCGTATAAAGAGATGTTATTTTTGAGAATCTTAGGTGGTCTAAGTTTCAAAGAAATAGGAGAAATTCAGATGAAAAATGAAAACTGGGCAAGAGTTACATTTTATAGGGCTAAGATGAAATTAAGGGAAAGGAGTAAGGATAGTAATGGACAATAAATGCAATATAGTGAGAGATTTACTACCATCTTATATTGATCATTTGTGCAGCCAAGATAGTATAAATTTTATTGAGGAACATTTGAATTTTTGTAATAAATGCAGAGAAGTATTAGAGGATATGAAAAATGATGTCGATTTGCCCAATAAGATAGATGAAGTGTATAAAGTGGAGGTGAAAAGACCGTTTAACAAAGTATCCAGTTTCTTCAAAGGACAAAAGAAACTGACGAATTATTTATTTATAGCAGCACTCTTCTCCTTCGTTTTTGGATTCATTTTTCTAACTCAATCGATTATGAAGTATAGCGAACATAATGAAGAAGTAACTGAGTTAGAAGTAGTGGACCAAGAAAAAGAAGCCATTATTGATGATGTATTTCATATACTGGAATCCTCAACTGAACTTACTGATAAAGAAGAAAAACAACTTATTACCATTTTTAAAAAGTATAATGAAAAACTAAATTTATTAGCTGTTTTTCCAGCGAAAGATATAGAAGACTGGCTAAAGGAAAATGCTGCTGTGAAACAGAAACCTACAACAATATATCCGATTGAATACAATAAAGCTACCGTCGTTATTGGCAACGAGGGGATACTTAGGAATAATGAGACTATTACTCCTAGTGGTTATGATTTAGGAACCGTTGTGATGGCAAAAAAACGGTGGGTTATTCAATATGAATATAAGAGTTCGTATGAAAGAACTATTGAGAGACATCACCAATTAACTTATTACGGACCAAGCACTTGGAGTATATTTCAGACACCAATATTATTATTTACTTTATTTATAATCCTTTTGATGTTTTGGATATTTTTTAGGAGGCAAAATAAACGTCTTAAAGACCTAATGGGATAATACTTTGGGTTCTAGCCTTACTTAAATTAACGGGGCAGGTTAGTTGAAGAAAAATGTAGTCCATTCTATTTGAAAGCATATATAGATTAAATGTTGATTCTTCGAAAAGAAGAATCTTTTTTTGCAACATTTTTATTTTTAAATCGTCTAAAGATTAGATTTATAAAATTTTGGGGGACAAAAAATGAATATACAAACGGAGGAACAAGAGAGTAACAAGAGAGAACTACTTAAATATTTAATGGATGAATATGGGGATAGTGTAAAACGATTAGCATATTCTTATGTGAAAAATTGGGATACATCTGAAGATATAGCACAAGATGTTTTTCTTATTTGTTACAGTAAGTTGGATGACTTTAGAGGAGACAGTTCTTACAAAACTTGGATATATAGAATTACAATTAACAAATGTAAAGATGTACTTAAAAACAAATGGTTTGCCAAAACGGAATTTTTTGGATTCATTTCATATTTTAAATCAACTTTTTCAGTCGAGGAAGAAGTCTTAAAAAAAAGTGCAGAAATCGAATTGGCTGAAAGTGTTTATTCATTACCATTAAAATATCGAGAGGTCATTATTCTTTATTATTATGAACAACTTAAAATAAGAGAGATTCACGATTTAACAGGATTAAATAGCGAAACAATCAAGTCAAGGTTAAAAAGAGCTAAAAGTTTACTACAATTAAAATATCGTGAGGTGGAGTAGCGTGGATGATAAGCTGAATAATTTAAAAATAATTCTTGATAAGACAGTCTACTCAGGTACTACTTTTAGTAAATTCTCAAAAGTAAAAGTTTTACAGGAGATAGATAAAACTTCCAAGAGAAAGCATATGAACTTTATTAAGCCACTTATTTCGTATGTTGTTTTAACTTTAATCTCAATAGGAATTGGAACATATACATTCATCGAAATAAATGAAAATAATGCAGTAGTACCAACTGAACATACAAATGAATATGAGAACTCTTCAAACAATAATGAAGGATTAGAAATAGAAACTACTACAGAAACAGAAAATGAAAACAATGATACCCAAAAGGATATTAGTGTAAACGATCCTACAATGAGTTTTCCTTATATTATTTTTAATAATTACTTTTACAAGAAAACAGAAAAAGTAATATCAGAAGAGGAGCTTGATAAAAAAGTAGGAGAAGTTAAGAGAATAGGTGACTGGAATATAAAAAAATCTGGGGATTCAAATGAAATTCCACCTGGCCCAATCTATTCTGTGGTTGGATACGATTCAGAAGAATACATTGCGGGAAAAGGGGTTATCTATGAAAACAATACAAATAAACCAGGGTATATTCTATTTAAAAAAGAAGAGCCTGTTGAGCAAGTTGATTCAATAGGAATAATTAACGCTAAGGGTGATCCTGAAGAAACGGAAATAGCTTTTAATAATATAAAAAAACTAATACCAGAATTATTAGGTTTTGAAACACTTAAAGATAAATATACTTTATTCTTAGTTTCTTATCTACAAGAAAGTGGGCCAGGAGTTGAGTTGATTTACACAGATATTAATGGAAACGGACTCTTTATCAGTGAATATCAGTCAGACTTAGCCCCATCAAATTCTCGACTTGTGGAAAAGAAGGATGTTCGATTAGAAGAATGGTTTAAACCAGTGATTGTTGAATCGTTCAGTTTAAATGGGATTGAATGGGAATATTTTGAGGACAAGAATTATAATGATTTCTTTTTATTAGGAAGGAAAGGTGAATTTTACTATGAAATTACCTTTCAAGGAAATTATACGATAGATAATTTAAAGGAAATAATAAATCACTTTAATTAAACACCCTTATTGAGAATGGTTATAAATCTAAGAACAATGGAGGGTTGGGGCAATTCTTTTTCTTATTCAACTAATGGTGCGTTGATCCAAGAAGGATTAATGCACCTTTTTGTTGAAGTTATTTAACTAACGGGGCAGGTTAGTTCAATAAAATATTTCAGTTTCATCCATTAAAAGGGTAACCAATGTTAATATTAAAGTAGATATTGATAATACCTAATAGGAGGAATTTTAATGGTTGTCGGCTTAATTGTATTGGGAATTATTCTATTGATTTTAGGATTTTTAACACCTATTGCTTCGGGAACAACTGTATTAATTTCTGTAATTTTATTTGTTTTAGCACTGGTGATCTCATTAAAAAAAAGAAGGGTATCAAATAACTGAATATTAAGCTAACGGGTGCGTTGATCCAAGAAGGAATAATGCGTTTTTTTAGAAATTATTAAACTAAAGATGCAGTTAGTTGAAAAACAACTACATCTTTAAAGAGAAAAAGTTTCTTGATAAAATACAAATGATTCTTTAAATTTCCGTCCAGGAACCTTTTTGCCATCATTTAGCTGTTCATACGGTTTTTCTCTCCAAGTAACAATGACTTCAATTTGCTTGGCATTAATCGATACTGGTTGGTTACTATGATGATAGAAGTCCTGGTCTATTGACGTTACTTCGCTAAGTCCAAACATAGTCTTGGTACTAGGCTCATCACGATATACTTCGAAAGTTAGATCGTATACCTTATCACCGATGTTTTTAATATCAATACTATATAGATTGAAAACATCCTTCTCCTCTTTTAATTTTTCCGTCTCAGCTTTTCCGATAGTTACTTTCCACTGGTTAGAGGATTGGGTTACTGGTAGTTCCTTTATTGAAGCAGCACTTACCGAAAGGGAGCTACTTACAATAGTAAGAACACTCATTATAGCCAAAAAAATATGTTTCATTTTTCATTCCTCCTAAAATATTAAATCGAGATTATTATTACCTTATTTTTACAAATTAATGTATAGTTTTTTGAGTGGGGATTGGAAAAATATGTTAACACTGAATTTTATATGATACTTGAAACCCGTTATTATACATCTTGGGTTTCTTTTTATTGATAAAAAATCAGCTAATAGATAGAGATTTATAAAATGCTTATTGAATTAACTGGTGCGTTAACTTAAGAAGGATAATAAAAAAGTTGAACATCATTAAAATTCATAATCCAGAATCTTTGGATGCCGGTTTGTTTTTGTATTCAAATTTACAAACTATTTATATAATTAAGGATATATAGTAAAAAAATCCCATATGCAGGGGGAGATTTATTTGAAAGAAGGAAAAGTCTATTTTATTAACACTCCTAATCCGAATCGTCCCATTGAGCTGAAATATCTTGCTGAAGTTGATGACGACACCCTGGAGTGGTTTGAAAAACAAGAGGATGCTTTGATTTTCTTGTTTGATAATGGTGTGAGGAAATATAAATATTTAACTAAGGAACTATCGGAATATAAAAGTTTAAAAAACTTACAAACCTACGAGTTATGGCATATAGGAAATCGTGTTGGGTATGTTTCCTACGACTATGAAAGATATGTTGATCATAATAATGAAATACAAAAAAAGAGTATATGTATGGAGGTTCATAGGGTACGGTAGAAGTTGTTTCACAGAAACAAAGGATGAATTGGAAGATAAGGTATCGTCACTCATTCATCACTATAAAGAAGATCCAGATGAACGTGGCTACAATACTTATCCTTATTACACGAGATATTATCGATAAAGGAGTATCGTCATAATGAAAAACTTTATTGCTTTCGATTTTGAAACAGCGAATAGCAGCCGACATAGTATTTGTTCAGTAGGAATGGTCTTCGTGAAAGACGGAAAAATTGTTGACTCCATTTACCAACTAATTAATCCGGAAGAAGAATTTGACGAGTTCAATATAGGTATAAATAATATAACACCTAATAATGTAAAAGATGCCCCGACATTTAATGTTTTTTATAACTCTATTAAGGATAAAATTGATAATCAACTAATGGTTGCCCATTATCTAGCATTTGATGGATATGCTCTACGGGATAATCTATCAAAATATCAAATACAGCCTTGTAACAACCAATTACTTTGTACATATCAATTATCAAAAAGATTATTAATTGGACAATCAAGTTATTCGATTAAGTCCCTTTGCCAATATTACGGAATTGACCTGTATAATCATCATCACGCTTTAGCTGATGCTAGAGCGTGTGCAGAATTGATGAGTAAGCTTATTGAAGAAAATGAGTTAGAAGATTTAGAGTCTTTATTTGAAAAAACCAGAATCCGGCCGGGAATTCTTTCCCCGGAAAAATTTCGCTCTTCATTAGTAAGTAAAAAGAAACAGAAATTTGATTTATCCGAAATTGAGGTTTCTGAAGATGCTGATACAACTAATCCGTTTTTCAATAAAAATATAGTTTTTACTGGAAAATTAAATGTTTTTACACGCAAAGAAGCTGCACAATTGGTTGCTGCTAAAGGCGGAAAGCCCCAAAATGGGATTACTAAGGAAACTAACTTTATTATCCTTGGTAATTTTGATGATGTAATGATTAAAGGAAATAAATCTTCAAAGTTGGAAAAAGCTGAAAAAATGATTAGGGAAGGAAAAGAATTGGAGATTGTTAGCGAAGAAGATTTTATGAAGATGTTATAAGGTGGAAGTACGAAAACGCTTGGATGTAGTGATTTTTCCAGGCGTTTTTACTATGAAATAAAAAATTACTAAAATTGAGAGAAGTAATGGTTCAATACAGTTTAAGAAGCAGGGCAAATTGTGAGGTGACAGGATTGATGAGGGAAAAAGTCAATAGGGATTTGACGTATGGATAAAAATCTTTTTATAGAATAAAAGAAATTACATCTGTTGGTGAAAGTTGTAATCCTAAGTATTTGGTATGTATAAAATGTTTCCTAATGGAAAATATATTACATATCTTTTAATAATAGGTGATGATATGCTATCAACTTTTCCTTACCCTTATCCTGAAGAAACCTTATATAGTTTAATAGCCAGATATAATATGTATTCTGGCAACCTGAATTACAAACATACTATTCAGGATTTATACGGAGAAACGGCAAGAAGGTCAAATCCTGAATTTACATCAGGTATTGAAACATTATTAAATAGAATTCCACAAATCGGACTTTCGGCAGAAGATATTATATATAATCATACTACCTTTCCATTTTATTCAGCCTTTATTCCACAAGATAGAGTTCGAAAAATGGAGATTGATATGATAGCAAGTAAAAGAAGCGAATTAAATACTTCTATTGGAATAAATGCAAGTTCGATTACTAATTTTCGATATTTAAAACATTGTCGTATATGTATGCTTGAAGATGACGAACAGTATGGCGAAACCTATTGGCACCGAGTTCACCAAATCCCGAGTGTTTTAGTTTGTCCAAAACATAAACATCCATTAACAAAGTTAGATAAACAATTGTATGAAACTAATCAGCACGAATTTCTTTTAGCATCAACAGATATATTTGATTACTCTAATGAACCTGTTTATTTAGATGAAACATTAGAAGAACTTAATACATTTTCACAAGAAGCACAGTGGCTTTTAAATAATAAGGTTATTGTTCCGGATTATAATTTTTATAGGGATAATTATATTTCTTTACTAAAGGAGAAAAAAATTGCATCAATTAATGGTAGAGTGAATCAGAAAGAATGGAAAGAATTGTTTTCACAATATTTCAATGAGGAATTCTTAACATTAATGGAATCAAATATTAATGATCAAAGCAATAACTGGCTAGCTTCGATCGTTAGGAAGCATAGAAAAGTATTTCATCCCATAAGGCACATCTTAATAATAATGTTGTTAAATGGTGGGCTAAAAAATTTCTATAATAAAAAACATCAATTCTTACCTTTTGGAAATGGTCCTTGGCCTTGTTTGAACCCAGCACATAAACTTTATAGAAAAAAGGTTATCAGGAAAGCAAGTATTACAACTGGCTCGAAAACTAAGATGCCTGTAGGTACATTTGGCTGTAGCTGCGGGTTTGTATACTCAAGAAGTGGGCCCGATAAGAATGAAAATGACCAGTTTAAAAGAGGGAGAATTATAAAGTTTGGACCATTATGGAAAGATAAATTACTTTCGCTTACAAAGGAAGGACTATCTATAAGGAAAGTTGCTTTAAAGCTAGGGGTAGATTCTAGAACAGTGAAAAGTCAATTGTTGTTAATAAATACTGAGAATGTTCAAGAAAAAAAAACCAATTCAATCAAACTAAATAAAAATAGAGAAATTTGGAAGAGTTTAATTGTGAGTAATCCAGGTATGTCAGTTAAACAGCTTAGGGGATTAAATAATACAGTTTATATGTGGTTATATAGATATGATAATCAATGGTTAAGCGAGGTTTCAATAAAAATTAAAAATAGGATAATTATTAAAAATGAAAGGATTGACTGGCAACAGCGGGATAGCGATTTACTTATTGAAATTAAGGGAATTATTGGGGAATGGAAGTTAGGCGACAAAGAAAAACCAATAAAAATTACTAAGACAGGGATTGCAAATAAAACATTAAAACCACATCTTATATTAGGTAAAGAGGATAAGATTCCGAATTCAACAAAATTTATCAAAACTGTTGTTGAGACAGACGAACAACTGTCTCTTATACACATCT
>NZ_SLUB01000008.1 GCF_004799755.1 Bacillus timonensis
ACCTAAAGAAGTGGATGTATTCTCAAAAGAAGATATTGTAAAAATAATAGATAATATGGAATGAAATTTTATTCAACTAAGGAGTGCGGTTCTTTAACAAGAGTAGTGGTTCCTGTTACTGGAAAATGGAAAATGTTGTGGCATATGGTGTACTTCTCCCAGGTAAGGGAAATAGCTCTCATTAAATTGATGAATTTATAGAAGTCGATAATCAAAGCGACAGCCATCTTTTCCAAATCATTCTATGAACTAAGCACCTTGTACTATCAAAAGCCAAGTAAGTTGTTTGCTAACAGGTCAACCAAAAAAAATAAAGGCATAAAAGTTGGTTAATCCGAATAAGTCAAAGTAATCAAAGTTTTTCATATTTCAAAATAAAAAAGGTTTAAGCGTATGAATGACTTTATTCTAAATTGATTAAGGATTATTGTTATCGTCACCCGGAAGTTTCAGATTACACTGCCATGTTGGAGAGAAAGGTATGCTCAATTTGGAAGAATCCACTTGGATTCGGTTTTTACCCTTTTGGACCGAATGATTATTATTTTAGTCAGCTTTTTCTTGTTTAATAACTTGAAAGATTATACTAAACAGTAAAGGAGATTGGTTGTATGCAAGTTGTAACCAAAATGTTACTAGAACAACTCGACATGCATGGCCATGAGAATGAGTGGTTTGCATCCATGGATCAGGCGCTTCAAGGAGTCGTCGCAGCCGAGGCAGCATGGACAGGATCGGGAATGAGCAATTCGATTTGGCAAATTGTCAACCACTTGATATTTTGGAATGAAGATGTAATCCATCGAATTAAGGGCACAGTGAATCCGCATAAGGCAGAAGATAATGAAGAAACCTTCGGAAATCCGGGGGATCCTGAAGACGAAATTGGGTGGACTCAGACATTGCAACGCCTTAATGAAGTTATGGATAAATTAAAAACGGTCATTGAGGATCTTGACGATGAAGGGTTAAAAGCTCCGTATGCAGCTAACAGGTATTCTATTGAGCGTTTACTCAGCAATATCATGATGCACGATACGTATCATATTGGACAAATTGTACTGCTGCGAAAATTGCAATCCTCTTGGAATGGCGTTGATTGGTCGTAAAGCACATTGTTGCAAATTGTGATATAGATATTATCTGGAAGGCATTATGGGAGCGAACTGTTTAGTTGACAGGATCAAGTCCCAAGGGTGCTGACGTTCTAACCTAGTTAACCTTGTACGGGTGCGTTGATCTAAAGAGATTAATCTCTTCTCTTGTATTACTTTTTGAAGATTCTACAATTTGTTATAATGTACTTTGTAAGTTAAGTAATTAGAGTATACAGAGGGAGTGCTTGAAAACAAATGGAATACATAACACTTAATAATGGGTTAAAAATGCCAATTGTAGGCACAGGTACAAATACTTATGGAAAAGAAAATAATGAGTATAACGGGGCGTTAACAGATGAAATTCCTGAATTAGTATCAGCACTTGAGTTAGGTTACCGTTCAATAGACGCAGCTATCATTTATCGAAACGAAGAACTTGTCGGAAGAGTTTTAGCAGAAAGCACAGTGCCTCGAGAAGAGCTATTCATAACGACAAAAGTTCCAGCTAACGAAGAATATATTTCTTCAAAGGAAGCTACTCGAGCAGCTATCGATAACAGTCTAAAAAACTTTCAAACAGACTATCTCGACCTGCTTCTTATTCACTTCCCTATCGAAGACAAAGTACAACTTAAAAACACTTGGGAAGTCTTTGAGGAATATTACGAAGCGGGCAAACTAAAAGCAATCGGCGTTTCAAACTTTGGAAAAAATCATCTAGATGAATTGAAAGAATTTGCTAAAGTGAAGCCAGCTGTTAATCAAATACAAGTTAACTTAAAAGAACCTAACAAAGATCTCCTTGCTGTATTAAAAGACGAGGGCATTACACCTGTTGCATGGGGACCTATGAAAACCGAAGCCCATCAAAAAGAAGTTTTGGATGAAATCGGTAAAGCCTATAAAAAATCTGGTGCACAAGTCTTATTAAAATACCAAATTCAACGCGGTGTGATCGTTATTCCTAAATCTCACAACCGTGAAAATCAAGCATCTAATCTCGATCTTTTCGATTTCGTATTATCTGCAGAGGATATAGAGAAAATTGAAAACTTATAATTAGTTAGTCCTTCATCCTAGTGATATGAATAATATCGCTAGGATTTTTATTTTTCCAAAACAATGAGTTTGGAGTAGTACCGTTTTTTATTGAACTAAAGGGCAGCAATAATTAGTTTGTGAAGCTGTGCACTTAAATAACGGGTGCAATATTTCAACAAGGCGACCATTAAATGGATCGTGATTTTCTGTAAAATAATTCAAAACTAAATGGAATATTATGTTAATATTAGGTTGTGAATGGGTAAGCAGATTTATATTATTGTCCTTGTATTAATTGCTGTTCTTAACAAACGAAGCAGTTATGTTTAATAAGGCAATATTGAAATTGTTTTAATTACATGGGGGGTTTAGATGATACTAAGAAAATTTCTAGGATTTGTTTTTACCACTCTCTTAACTGGATTATTTCTCACTGTTTTTTTTGCAATAATGAATGACTTTGATAATTTATTTGCTGCACTTGGTATTCTACTTGCAGGTACAGCACCATTTATGTTTCTCATAGGCTTACCAGTATCTATCTTCTCTGATTATCTAACAAAGAATTTAAACAGTAAACAAAGATTTAAAAAGGCATTTATGATTTATATGATCTTTGGCCTAATCATTGGATTAGTTCTCTCTTTCTTTTTTGAGCATTTATTACTTCTTGTAATAACATTAGTAGCCTCATTCATTTACTGGATAGTTGATGAAATTTTGAGAAAGAAATTTACAGCGTACTAAATAACTATTATTAAACTATCGGGTAACGTTGATCCAAGTAGAATAGGAGCATTTTTTTGAAATTTTTTAAGAATGGAACCAGTTTAGTAAAATATTAGGAAAGAAGGTGGCTGTTTGAAATCCTTTGGTGTAGGAATTGGAACTTTACTATTAGGCTTTAATTATTTGCACATTTCTTGCAACTACTTTTAGTTCTGGTGCGGCTGAAATCGGAAGGTTCTTACTTAGGTGTTATTGGATTTTCAATTTTGTATTTAGCAAGTGTGATAGCAATGTGTACTTACACAACAAAAAAGTAAACATTCAACTAACGAAGCCAAATTAATGTTTCTTTAAATTAATAATTCATAATTAATTCAGGAGGTGTCTATGAAACAAATAATTTGTACGACTCTGTTTTTTGTACTCTTTCTGGTTCTACATACGCTTGTATCTTGGTTATTTCCGTTTTTATTTTATTTATGGTACGTAGTTTGGCCTGTGATTGTGCTGGTTTCTTTACTAGTTTGCAAGTTTATCTATAATTGGTTAGAACGTCAGGAAAAAAGGTATTTACCACCTAAAAGACAAGCAACAGTCTTTTTCTCCTTAGTGTTTGTAGCAATTTCTATATTTGGTTTACAATACTGGAATAGTTTTCAAGAAAAATCTTTGAAAGATGTATTAGACAGGTATAGTTATCCAAAAGAAATTTCAATAGACACTTATAGTTATCCGAAAGAAATATCAATGAATACACCTATGGATTCTTGGAAAACTAGGGATTCCCAAACTATTAGTGAGTTAATGGAATTTTTATCTCAATATAAGGTGAAGAAAACGAGAAAAGAGAGTGAATTTTACATTTCTGAAACCACCTATGAAATAATGTGGAAGAATGAAAAAGGTCTTAATGGACCAGCTATGGTTATGATAAAAATTGGGGAGAACGATATTTGGATAAATTGGGAGGATCATTACAATGTGTTAAATGCTCCTGTAGATATGGGGTGGATAAAAAGTTATAGTTCGAAAGATTAATATGTTATTTTACAAGCCGCAGAGTCAGAAAATAAAGTTTTTGACTAACGGGTAGCAATACTTGAACAAGGAGTTCGTAATGGTGTCTCTCTCTATTTTTAATTTCTATATAATATTTTGAATATTATGTTAGTATGTCGGATTTTGTCCTATGGAGAAGGTTTATAGAATTGGGAAGCTAAGATACTAGTTTATTAATTGAAATATGAAGAGATTTTAAGGAGATGAAGAAATGAATCATGTTTTTCAGGAATTAGTGGAAAAGTATAAGCCAAAAATTATAGATAAAAGGGAATTTAGAGTTGTAGGAATATCGTGTAATACAACCATGATGGATAAAGACATTAAAGTTCCTAATGTCGTTGAAGAATTCCATTCTTCTAGAATTGGCGAGGTCAAAAATAGAATGGATGAAACAATCTCCTATGGTATTTTTGTTGATCCCCCTAACTTTAACCCAGAAAAAGATGAGTTTACTTGGATTGCTGGTGTAGAAGTAACAAATGATGAAGATATCCCATTAGATATGATGTCTATTACCATTTCCGCCCATCAATATGCTGTACTCGCGTTTAATCCAAAGACTGATGATATTAATCCCTATCAGTTCCTTTATCAATGGTTTACGAGGGAAGGATATGAAGAAGCGGATCTCATTGGTTTTGAAGTGTATAATCCATATAAAGGTGTAGATTCGGATTATATCCTGCATTTACCTGTTAAAAAAATCAGAAGAATTATTAAATAAACGAAAATGAAATTAGTTGAGTGAGTGGTGGTAAGGATTGCTGCTATTCTCCTTTGACTATATGAACAACGGGATTATACCCGTTGTTTTTTTGCAAACTTTTATAGAATATAAAATTGGAAACTTTCATAATATTTTATAATTGCATATATTCATAATTTTGTGTAAGCTAATTCTAGCATAAGTAATTGTAAGCGCTTTAAAAAATCCTGTTGTATTCCTTTAAAGGGGGTCTTTTTTGATAATAAGAAGTATGGAAATCACTGCCTACGCCTGCTTAATTCCAAGTTTGTATGATGAGCTACATGATGAACAGATATATGTATTTTTATAAAAATATTTTTCTAATCAGGAGGTTTTATTATGTCAAATTTTGATGTAGCCCAATTAGCTCATGTAGAACTGTATTCTCCAAAGCCTGAAGAGACACTTAAGTTTTTTACAGATTATCTTGGCTTGCAGATTAGTGCCAGAGAAGGACAGTCTGTTTATTTACGGGCCTATGAAGATTTCTATCATCATACGTTAAAAATCACAGAAGCAAAGGAAGCGGGTATGGCACATGCTGCTTGGAGAGCAAGCTCTGAAGTTGCACTGTATCAAAGAGTTCAATCCCTTGAAAAAAGTGGATATGGAAAGGGATGGATTGAAGGAGACCTTGGACATGGGGATGCATATCAATTCCAAACACCTGATGGTCATAATATGGAGATTCTTTGGAATGTTGAGTATTACCAGGCTCCGGAAGATCAAAAGACAATGCTGAAGAGTCGTCCACAAAAGAGACCGAATATCGGGATTCCAGCAAGGCGCTTAGATCATATAAATTTAATGTGTAGAAATGTCACACAAAATAAACAGTTTATGGCAGACGAATTAGGTTTTAAACTTCGTGAAAATATTATCATGAATGATGGGGCCGAGATGGGTGCATGGATGAGTGTTAGTCCACTAGTACATGAAATAGCGCTTATGGGAGACCAAAGTGGAGAAAAAGGGAGATTCCATCATGTTGCTTATTGGTATGGATATCCTCAACATTTAATGGATTTAGCGGATTTGCTAGTTGAAAACGGGATAGAAATCGAAGCTGGCCCAGGTAAACATGGGATAAGTCAGGCATACTTTATGTATGTTTTTGAGCCGGGTGGAAACCGTGTTGAGTTATTTGGAGACTCTGGTTACTTAATATTGGATCCAGATTGGAAAACGATTACGTGGAGAGAGGAAGAATTGGATAAAGGAATCATTTGGTATGGTTCACCACTCCCTCAAGAATATTTCCTATATGGTACACCTGATCGAACATCGGTTAAAGTAAAATAAAGAAAAAAGAATTGTAAAAAGTTACGAATCGCCCAATTCTATGTTGTACATAAAAAACAGTAACCTCGAATAACTTCATTCCTGCAAAGATCATCAAATGATGGTCTTTCTTTTTTTGGAAAAAACTTGGAATATTATGATAATATGAATGTGTGAAAGGTTGTGAAATGATATGAGAGGTTATAAGGCAATGCTTTTTGATTTAGATGATACCTTACTCAATAGGGATAAGGCAGTAGAACAAATGTTTCAACTGATTTTAGAAAAGTGTTATGAGGAAGATATTAAAGAATCAACAAAGAACGACATGCAACAATCATTCAAAGATTATGATAAAAGAAGCTATGGCATTAGTGATAAAACACAAGTGTTTGAATCTTTTTTTGATGAATATCCGCCAAACGTTAGATGGCCTCATAGATATAGTCAAGATTTTTGGAATGAAAATTTTCCGCAATGTTTTTCTATAGACCATAATACTATACATATCGTAAACACTATAAAGATGCATGTTAAGGTTGGAATAATAACAAATGGCTCAACACAGAGACAAAAAGCAAAAATATTGAACACTCATTTACATCATTGTTTTGATACAATCATTATTTCTGAAGAAGTAGGATTTAGTAAACCTGATGAACGCATATTTGAATTAGCATTACATAAGCTTAACGTACGACCGGAAGAAGCATTATTCGTAGGAGATAACATAGTAAAGGATATTGGTGGTTGTCAACATGCAAATATGAAGGGGATATGGTTCAATCCTCATAAGATAAAGAATGAAACCGAAATAAAACCGTATGCCGAGATCCGATCTTTTGATAGATTATTAAGTTATCTATAAAAATGTAGAAAAGACGGGGCTGTATAATCCTGGGAAAGTGAGAGAACAAATGGGTACTGACAAGTTTAATGAGTTTATTGAAATTGCTAAAAAATTAAATGATATTGAAATTATTCCATTGCTCATGGGGTCAGTTGGTTTAGAAATCGTTACAGGAAAGAGTTGGGATGCTCAAGACTTAGATATTCATGTGCATGGTGATAAGAGGGGCTGGGAGGTACCACCTGAATTATCTATATTTAACTGGGATAAAATTATGAATATCATGAATTCCATGGGGTATACCCTAATAGATTTGCATGAGCATGAGTTTTCTAAAGAAAGTTTATCCGTTGAATTTGGAATTATAGACACGTTACCTGATTTTGCAGGGGTACCATTAGAGGAATTGGAATTACATATAAAGGGTGAGGTAAAGTATTATTTGCTAAATCCTAAGCAATATCTTTCTGTTTACGAGTCTTCATCGAAGGACAGTTACCGATCAGATAAAAATAATAATAAAGATAATAAAAAAGTTGAGTTTCTAAAAAAGATGGTGGAGGATGATTAAGCATATATTTATGCAAGTAGTTTCCGGTTGTAAGCTGAAGTTACCCAAACAAACGGCATTCATTTTATATAAAAATATTAGTGTTTGAATAATACCTTCATATCATCTGGAACAATGATTACATCTTCTATTTTAAGTTCACTTTCTTCATTAGGAGGTGTAATCCTTAGCTTCACCAATAACATTTCTCCATTGTCAAAAGTAACCAATTCATACCTTTCGTAACTAGAACCTGCAGTTGTAAGTTCTTGAAGTTCTTTAAACTCACTTTCAGAAATACTACCTTTCCTTTCTTCAGCAAACAATGAAGAAAAACTACGATAATTATCATTGTCTATTGCTAATTTCATTAACCAAGCGGTCTCCTCTGGATTATCGGGTGCCACAGTTTTATTACTACAACCTATAATTCTCCCCAACAATAATGAAGTAAGTAAGAAATGTTTAATATATACCTCATAAATTCCCCTCCAATTCGAAGATAATTCGCATTTAACCGAACAAATATTATTAAAATTATACGATAAAAAGTAAAAATATACCATTCGCCTTTCATGTTTAATATCAGGTTGGATTTTTCGAAAAATTACATTTTTTTGAAACCAATACAATTATTGTTCGTATTTATTATTTGAACGTACAGTAGGAGGGGTAAAAATGGAGTTGACTAGAAATTACGAAAAAAGACATTTCTTTGTTTCAATAGCTGTGATTATAGCAGTTTCCATTCCTTTTGCAGTGCCATTCTTTCCTTTTATCATCTCAGATGTTATGTACGCAACTAGGGAAACTTGGTTTATTCAAACACCAAAAGCTGCTTATTTTCTGTGGGGAGCGGGATTTCTTCTATGGTTATTAGCTACAATCATCATATATTATTTCAATGTCAACAAAGCTTCCCTTATAGTTGGGATTGTCATGTTTATATTAAGCTTTATACCGATTGTGTTGGGGGCAAATCACTACAAAGAATTAAGTGATGATGGGGTGACTTTCAGTGAGATAAGCACACTCGATCAAAAACATTATAAATGGGATGAAATTAATAAAATTGTTTATCATCTTGAAAAAGAAAAAGGAAAAAGGTCTATATTAGAGTTTCAATTTAAGGATGGAAATAATGTGAAACTTGTAAGGGATAGCCATTTGTCAAATGATTACTATAAACTTAGAGAAAAGATATCAGAATACCAAATTGAATTTGTTAATAGCAAAAATAGCAGCGATTAAAAAAAGAAGAATCAATTTAATATAGGATGAATTATTTTCTCGATTTTGAGAAGTAAAATTGGTTTCGACATGCTCTAGCATTACACGAACCTGAACATGAGTGGCTTCAATTTTTGTCCATTGAATATCTAAAAGATTAAATAGCCTAGTTATTGGGGGTAATAAGTCATTTTGAAGAAGGAATATTTGCTTAAAGTGAAGAATACAAGTAGAAAACCTAAGGATGTGAAATAGTGATGACTAACATTGAAGTGGAAAGCCCGAAGAGTATTCCTTTTCGGCTAATTGAACAAAAACAAGAAGTAAATAATTTAGTTATTGTCCTGCCAGGGGCTGGTTACCCAACTCAGGCTCCGTTGTTACACTTTACCACAGGGTTATTCTATACGAAAGGCTTTGATGTTTTACATATTAATTATTCTTATAATAGGCAAGAGTTATCTGATCTAAGTAATGAGGATTTCAAAAAAGATGTTCAACTTGCAATTGACAAAGCAATAAAGCATAAAAATTATAGTAATTATTTTATAGTGGCTAAATCAATAGGAACAAAAGCTTTAAGTGATCTGCTAAATTATACAAGGTTCAACGATGCAAAAGTAGTATGGTTGACTCCAATTTTACAAAATGATGATGTTTATAAGACTATGGTCAATTGTGATAATAAGGGTCTATGTATTATTGGAGATAAAGATCCTTGTTTCATTGAGGATCGCTTTGAAAGCTTGAAAAATAATCATAATCTTACATTAAAAGTAATAGATGGTGCAAATCATGGCTTAGAGCTTGATAAGGAACCAATGAAATCTATTGACCTATTAAAAAGCGTCATTTCTGATATGAATGAGTTTTTAAAAACGAACGGGCATCCTTAAAGGGATGTCTTTATTTCTATTGAACTATCGGTTAGTTGAGTCGAGTAAAGGATTAACGCTATTTTTGCAGAAGTTATTTACAGTTACTAGATCACAATTTTAGGGGGAAGAATTATGGTTCTTCTAGATGATGTAGTAAATAAGTT
The DNA here is from genome assembly GCF_004799755.1 of Bacillus timonensis. Classification (GTDB taxonomy): domain Bacteria; phylum Bacillota; class Bacilli; order Bacillales; family Bacillaceae_L; genus Ferdinandcohnia; species Ferdinandcohnia timonensis_A. The sequence continues at coordinate 9,634 of NZ_SLUB01000008.1, forward strand.
AGATGAAGAATTTAATATATAATTCTTCGGTAAAGACCCTGCTTTTAGTCGATTTATTCCTGAAGTATATGAAACAGTGCCATTCGATTGGAAATCTGTTTTTGAGAAAGATTTTACCGAATTATTTAATGGGTGGATGATGAAAGGTTCCTCAGAAATAAAAAACGTATTTTTATCTGTGTTTCCAACTGATTATGTTTTAGAGCGATTTATCAACGAAAGTAATGAGGGTGATCTATTATTTATGCACCATCCTCTATTAATGGAGTGTGGAGACCCCTATGGAATATGGGGTAAAGGCTTTGTCCCAATTAAAGAAAAATATATAAATAAAATAAGGGATAGAAATTTATCTATTTATACATGCCTTTAGATTATCACAAACAATTGGGAACAAATATATCGATTGCTAAAGCATTAGATGCTAGTATTGTTGATGGTTTTTTACCAAATCATCAAGGTGATAATCTTGTCTTAATTTGTGATATTGATGAGACAAATACTGATGCATTAGAGCAGACCTTAAAAGAAATCTTTAAAGTTCCCTATGTTGACTTTGAAGGAAAGCGTTTAAATCGTATACGCAAAATTGCGATTGTTGCTGGATGTGGAGATAAAATCGAATGGATGAAAGAAGCAGAAAATAGAGGGGCTCATGCCTATATTACTGGTGAAATTCACTGTCATATTGATAACGAATATGGAAAAATGAAATATGATAAGATGCTGGGTTACGCAAATGTCACAACTATGTCGCTTATTGGTGTATCACATTCAGCTTCGGAATATTATGTCAAAAAGACATTAATTAAAGATTGGTTCGAAAGAAATTTTGATGTTATGCCTATATTAATTCCACAGGAAAAATGGTGGCTATAACTGATTATTGTGAATTGGATGGATAGAGCCTAATTTAATTTACATCAGGGGGTAAAAATTGAACAAAACAAGATATTCTAAAATATGGAGCCTTGATAATTTGTATCAAGATGGAAGTGAGTCAAGTCAACTTTATAATCATATAACACAGATAGAGATTAAGATGACTGAATTGGAAGAACAACTAGATTCATTTGGTAACCTATTGGAAGTAAATTTATCTATTAAAATCGGGTCAATAGTAAAACACATGGCAGATCTTCGTTTGCACCTATCTCAGGTCAATTCTTATACAACTTGTCTTCTGGCACAAAACCCAAAAGATCAAAATGCAATCACTGTAAGAGGGGTTACATCTTCAAAAAATGCTCGCTTTGAGTCAGCTATTAAAACATTTCAAAGTGTTTTGTTTTCAATCGATCAAGATTTATGGGAAGACATAGTAGAAGCTAAGGCGTTAAAGAATTACAAATTTATACTTAATGAATGGCGTAAAAAAGCTAAAATGTTTCTTTCAGAGGATGAAGAAAGGTTGATTTCAGCTCTGATGGTAGATGGTTACTATGCTTGGGGTCAATTTTATCAAACAGTAATAGGCAGTATAAAGATTGAAATTAAGATTGAAGAAGAACATAAAGAATTATCTGTTGGTCAAGCCATTAATTTGCGTTCTCACCCAAACAAGGATATTCGTAAAACGGTTCATCATGCTTTAGAAGATATCTGGAAAGAAAAAGAGGACCTATTCGCACATATATTAAATCATATTGCAGGTTTTCGATTGCAAGTGTACAAAAAAAGGGGACAAGATAATGTCTTAGCAGAGCCACTAATGGAAAATCATTTAAAAGCGGAAACATTAAATGCAATGTGGACCGCAGTATGCAAATATAAAAAACCATTTACTAACTATTTAAACGAAAAAGCAAAAAAGTTTGACGAAAAAAAGATGAAGTCATATAACTTTTGGGCACCTATTGGAAATATGAATCAAGTGATAGAATATGAAAAAGCTGTGGACTTTATTTTGGAACATTTTAATCATTTTGGAAATGAAATGGCTAATTTTGCTCAGCAAGCATTTGATAACGGATGGATAGAAGCTGAAGATCGACCAAATAAATCCGCTGTTGCCTTTTGTGCAGGCTTTCCACTATCTGGTGAATCAAGGATTTTTATGACATATGGAGACAGAATTACAAGTCTACTAACCTTAGCACACGAATTAGGTCATGCCTTTCATAATTATGCGATGAAGCTTGTAGAAGGATTGAATAAGCAATATCCATTGAGTGTTGCTGAAACTGCTTCAACATTTTCTGAACTAATCATATTAGATGCAGCAATAGAAGAAGCGGAATCTACTGAAGAAAAATTGTTTTTACTAGATGAAAAATTAAAACGTAGTGTTATGAATTTTATGAATATACATTCTAGGTTTCTGTTTGAAGATAAATTCTATGAAGAACGTAAAATGGGCATCGTTTCTTCATCACGTTTAAAAGAGCTTATGCAAGAAGCTTTAGATGTGGCTTACGGTGAATCACTTGATCACGCTTCATTATACTCGTGGGTTTGGACACCACATTATTATCTGACAAAATCGCCATTTTATAACTTTCAATATACTTTCGGGTACTTACTTTCTCTTATTCTCTATGCAAAATCAAAAGAAAATGGGCGAGAATTTGAAAAGAATTATATAGAACTGTTACGTGATTCAGGTAGTATGTCCATGGAAGATTTAGTGATGAAGCATTTAAAAGAAGATATTACTTCTGTAGATTTTTGGGAAAAAGGAATAAAAGTATGTGTTCAAGATGTTGAAAACTTTATTAACTTGAGTAATATCTTAAAAGAAAAATAGATGGAGGGAATAAGGTTGGTAAGGGTTGTAAAAATAGACGGGGATGAAGGCTTATTGGAATCCATCGATGGTCTCTATAGACGAGTATGGAATCAATCTATCAAAGAAAGATTGGAAAAACATATGAAGTATGACGGATTTAGGGGATATATAATGAAGTCAGATGATGATGAAATTATAGGTTTTTCTTATGGTTATATTTCACGTTCGGGTCAATATTATCACGATTTACTTGCAAATGAGCTAGGTCCAATTAAGTACGAAAAATGGCTTGAAGATTGTTTTGAATTTGTTGAATTAGCTGTGCATCCAAATCATAGAAACCAGGGTTACGGCACAATTCTTATTCATGAGTTACTAAAGGAAGTAACGAATAAGACCACTGTTCTAACTACTCAAGTAAATAATAGTTCTGCCCGTAATTTGTATCAAAGATTGGGATGGTTGGTTGTTAAGGAACCGTTTGTACCGAGTAAAAATGATTCTCCATATGTGATCATGGGGAAGGATTTGTGATAAAAAGTTAATGTGGTTAAACAAATTTTCTCTTTAAGAAAACCCCGTCCTAATCGTAGAACAGGGTTTTTTCTTCTCATTTTTGGCTAAAGGCAATTTTTAAGCCGATTAGGGTGAACAGAGACCCTTGAATATAGTTAATCTTTTGAGAAAAGGTTGGATTTTTACGTAGAAAATGACCAACTTTTCCAGCAAATAGACTAATTAAAGAAAAAATGACTAACGTCTGTACTAGAAAGAGGATTCCATAAACAAGCATTTGAATGGAAACATGCCCATTCTCATAGTTAATAAACTGTGGGAAGAAAGCTAAGAAAAACAAAGAAACTTTTGGGTTTAATAGATTCATAATTACGCCTTTTTTGTATAAAGATTTGTAATCTAGGGTGTCCTCATTGAGAAGATTTAAACTCGATGTCTTTTCTCTAAAAGACTTAAAAGCTAAGAATAATAAGTAAGCTGCTCCTGCGTATTTTACGATCGTGAATGCAAAAGCTGACTTGTAAATCACAGCTGAAATTCCAACTGTTGCAGCTGCAATATGTACCAATAATCCAGTGCAAAGCCCAAGTGTTGTAAAGATCCCTGCATTTTTTCCTTTTGCGATACTCTGTGCCAAAGTGAACAAGTTATCTGGTCCTGGCATTATCGTAAGAACGATGGCTGCACCCAAAAAAGAAATAACAGAAAGGTAATCCACGTCATCCCTCCTCGAATCTATTATTGGTTAATTTTAACATAACATATTAAACTAGTGTTTGCTTTAGGCATTTTGTTTCTTGAATTTCGCAAAATCATTTTTAAATAAAAGGTAAAATGAAGGAAGAATAAATACTGCCATTAATCCAATTTCAATGCCTTCAGTTTCTACAGAAATGAGTTCTATAATCCCTTCCGCAAACATTTCACCACCTATGAAAATAAGAATGAGCCCTAACCCCTTAAAAATAAAGCCTAGATTTAATTTTATGGTTGTTTTAAATAGTAAGATAGCTACCAGAATAGACACTAGGATTCCAATAAAACTACCTAAGACAACCGTGCTTGCTGCTTCTGTTACTTGGGTTAAATTAAAGATAACTAGCTCCATTCCTTCACGCGCCACTGATAAAAACGCTAAAAGAAATAATCCAATTCCTGATGTTGTCTTGGCAACTTGCTCTTTTATCTCTGATGTTACATGTTGATTGCGGTGCAACCATAAAATAAAGTAGGCAATCAGTCCAGCTGCCACTAACATCATAGAAACCTCTAAAATTTCCCCAGCTTCATGAGAAATACGTTGAGCAAACTGAAAGAGGATGAATCCAAGTACTGCACTTCCTATTACTCCTGCAATGGTACCTGACACTACTACTCTAGTTAGATGGTTTCGGCCAAGTTTCGTTAAAGTTATTAGGATGATTCCGATAATCAATGCTGCTTCAAGTCCTTCACGGAAAGATAAAAATAAGGAATCTAACATAAAAAAGCACTCCTTTATCAATATTGATAATCATTTTCATTTAATTAAATAATAATGAGAATCATTATCATTGTCAATAATAAATAAAGAGAAAAATGGATAGATAGTGAAACGCCAATACATGATTAAACCCACAACCACTGTAGAGCATGGATAATAAAGGAAAATAACAACCTTTTGTTGAATAAGTTACGTTAGGAGGGATCAAATGAACAAAAATGAATACATGAAGGCTATTAATTGGACGATTTTCATATTAGCGATATTTACGGCGATTATAAGTGCTTATACCACTCTATATGATCTTACCCATACACCTGCTTTGGGTGACGATGTGCAGTCCCGTGCAGGTTTTCGATGGGGTTCATTGCATATTTTCATCTCGATTGCCATACTGATTATTTCCGCATTTTTAGCAATAGGGTGGAAACGCTTATTTCCATTTAACGTTCCGATAGCGATCATTCTAGTCGGTTTTTGTTATGTATTATTTTTTCTTACCTTCACGATTGGATGGGTTGGGGCGGTAGGCATGTTTGGGTTTTTAATTGCTTTCTTAGTAGGGATGGTTTTAATAATCTCTTATTCTATTGCTAATCTTATTGAACGGCGAAAGACTGTAAATAAAAGTTAGAGTAAACGTGCTCTTTATAAGAATATGCATTTTACAAAACAACCTATTTTTACGAATGGTGCGATAGTCCAAGAAGGATTATCGCTTATTTTGATTTAGTCTAATTACGTAATACCTGTTTAAATCTATGGCTTTTTTAGGAATTCACCCTAAGATTGATGAATTTTTTAGTGAATTTTAAAAGTCATTCCCTATGTATGTACAAAAACCTATTTATTGGATAAATATAAGGAAATTCCACGTATGTCTTATACACTAAACGTGACATTTACATATAGTAGCATTGTGTAATTGATTAAAGGAGGGGTGACAATGGGGGTAAATCCACAAGACTTACAAAATTCGCAGCAAAAGCTCACAAACATGCTTGTTAAAAATATTTTAAATAAACATGGCGTTCAATTAAATACACCTAATCTTTCAAGGAATCAAAAACAAGAACTTCGTAATACAATTCGAAAATTACAAGAGCAAACTCAACAATTTTTGAATAACACACAAACGACTATAACAGAAAATGATGTAAATCCAGATACAGGAATGGTTGAAAATACAAATACAACTAGACCCAAAGTTTACAAATCAGTTGTGACAAACAAACCAACAGGTCAAAGTCGTAAATTGAAATAACTTAATACCCATTTAAATTATTAAAAAATCAAGGAGGAAAATGATTATGAACCAAGAAACTTATCGTTTCAACACAGCAGATCAAAATAGATGGTCTGCATTAGATCCAAGTTCTGACCACCCATGCAATATTAACAATGATGAAATCGTTCAAGAGGCGACTCAGGCCGCAGATAATTTGCAATTTAATGAGGAATTAATTTTTATTAAAGATTCATGTGATGTTACTGTAACAACTACAGATACAAAAGCGGCATTAAATTTACAGGCTGCTTTACAAGCTGCAATTGCTGTAGTTGTAAGCATTTCAATCGCGGATAGCTCACAAGCTCAGAGAGTGACTCAGGAATTACTACAAGCATCTAGAAACAGACAGATTTCTCGCCAAAAGACTGTCATCGAAAACTCAAGAAATGTTAATGTAACAACAACTGACACTCAAGTTGCTGTGAACGTACAACTTTTACTCCAAATTTTACTTGCTTTATTAGTTGAAGTTAATATCCTTTAATCACTCTCCTGCTACTATTCTATGATAATAAACCAAACCATGACATTAATATTACCCACTTTTTATTAAGAAATTTTTCGAGTGTGATAAACGATTAGCGGGTTCAGATGAGCTAATAAGTATATCTTTTGGAGGTGGAATTAGGAAACTAATTTGCAACTCCGTTTCATTTTATAACTATGTTTATTAGCAAATTTACGGTTTTTAACATACAAATTAGTACCCCAAACAAGGGTGTAAAAAAATATTGTACCCTTGTAAAGGTGAATGCCTTTTTAGAAGAAAAATGTTCGAACGAGGAAGTTACTTACATAATATGTTGTGTTAATATTTAGAAAAAGGGGAAACAGTTTTTTAAAATTCTGGAGGGGATGACTGTGAATCTTGGAAACGAATATTTGAGAATTGTCATTGAGAGATTCAAAGATGTAAAAAGCCTTGGAGAGAAGACAATGACTCAGTTATCGGAAGAGGAACTCCATTGGACCTATAATAACGAGTCCAATAGTGTTGCAATCATAGTAAAGCATTTAAGCGGTAATATGGTTTCGAGATGGACTGACTTTTTAACATCTGACGGGGAAAAGCAATATAGAAAACGCGATGAAGAATTTCGAGATGATATCTCCTCAAAAACAGAGTTAATAACTATCTGGGAAAAAGGGTGGAAAGTCTTAATCGATACATTAACCAGTTTAAGTGAACAAGATTTATTAAAACATATTTACATTCGTGGAGAACGCCATTTAGTTTTAGAAGCCATCGAAAGGCAAATGGCACATTACGCTTATCATGTCGGCCAAATCGTTTATATTGGGAAGCAATTAAAAGATAGTACTTGGAAGAGCCTCAGCATCCCAAAAGGCGAGTCAGAGGAATACTTAAAGGAAATGCTTGAAAAACACAAAGGAAAATAAGAAAAGCTTTTTTCTTTTTCGAATATCTGGAACATATTTTGGTTACGTTATTACCAGCATTTCTACCATGTCCACAATCTTCAGTGCATGATCCTTTTCTATCTACATTACCATCAAATTGGAATTTCACAATTTACTGGCTGATGAAGCTTAAACAATTGCAAACTAACATATTATGTAGTTAATCAAATAAAAGAACGTAACATCCGCAAAACTTTGTGAAGTTAATTCTTACTACTTACTCATTAAAGTTAATTTTACCAAATAATGTATTAATACAACTGTTCAATGAAATGAATGAATACACAAGAACAATCTAACATGAGACCTGCTCTGAATAGGAAGAAGTGAGGGGGGACATGATGTTTTTTGAAGTGGTGAAACGTAGGTCAACGTTTCAATGGAAACTAAGATTTTGTAAATTCAAAACGGTGATTTTACTTAAAGTTGATGGACTATGTTTAAAGGGTATGGCGGTTCCGTATACTGCTACATTATATGAATAGGACAGATTCTGTCGAATTTGGAAAAACGCATACCAATAAGCTATTATTCATATCACTTTCCATGCTTGGTGCGATGACAACTTGGTTTTCCATGACAGCTGTCTTACCAACTTTAATCGAATTGTGGGACTTAAGTAGCGGTGAGGTCAGCTATATTACGATCATGGTCAATTTCGGATTTATTGTAGGTTCATTGGTTTCGGCATATATGAATCTGCCAGATCGCATTCAACCTCATATTTTATGTTTCTGGTCTGCAATGCTAGCGGGAATCTCAACCATACTAATCGCTATACTTGCAGAAAACTTGGTTGTTGCATTGATTTTTCGCTTCTTTACCGGAGTTGCCTTGTCTGGGGTATATGGACCAGGTTTGAAACTTGTTTCCACTTGGTTTCAACTTAGGCGCGGTATGGCAATGGGAGTGGTTGTTGGCGCACTCACAATTGGCTCAGCCGGTCCCCATTTGTTCAAAGGATTTGGGATAAACTCCTGGGAGCTAGTGTTAATGATTACGGGTGGTTGTTCGATTTTATCTGGAATCTTCATGCTTTTTGTAAAGGTTGGACCTTATCCATTACCAGTAGGCGTTTTTGATCCAAACGCAATTCCACGTGCTTTTAAAAATCAAAAAGTCAGGCTTGCAAACTTTGGATATTTCGGTCATATGTGGGAGCTTTATGCGATGTGGACGTGGTTTGGACTGTTTGTAGCAGAGAGCTTTCGAACAAGTTCGATGTATAATTCTTCATCTGCCGCTTCACTCGTCACGTTTATTGTGATTTCCTCTGGATTATTTGGTGCTTGGTTTGGTGGTGTTTTTGCTGATCGTATTGGGCGAGAACAAGTGACACTATGGTCTTTAGGGATTTCTGGATCAATTGCACTCTTCATTGGATTCTTCTTCGGGAGTTCACCATGGATGATTGCTATATTTGGGGTGATTTGGGGAGTCAGTATTATTGCTGATTCAGCCCAGTTTTCGGCCTTACTAACAGAGCATACAGACCAGCGTTATGTTGGATCAACATTAACCATTCAGTTGGCCATCGGCTATGTACTTACAATCATCGTGATTTTTCTCGTGCCATTTGTTGAATCAGTTATAGGCTGGAAATATACATTCTTGATCCTTTTACCGGGTCCCATTCTTGGATTTATATCGATGTTTCGATTACATCGGTTAAAAAAGAATGAAATGATGGTTGGTCGTAACGGAGTAAACCGAGTTGAAAAGGAAGTATAGTCTTATATTTTGATAGCGCTTACAAAAATATTAATGTGAGTGATACTTTTTGCAATTAGCAAGTGAATAAAAAATTGTTTACCCTAATAAATTTTGGAGGCTATAGATATAGTCAGAAATCCACAAGGACAATGGGTGAGTAAACTTGTAGTTTTTTCCTGCTATGCTATAATTTGATTGTTTGATTTAAACATCTAAGCAGGAGGAAGAAATGAAACAACACCCATTGGTCCGCTATCTTTATCTGTTTTATGCATTCGTATTTTTGCTCCAGACGATTAATGTTTTTATAGATAGCGAGACAATCAATTATATACTTGGAGTTCTTTCGATTATTATGCTGATTGTCTCATTTCCTTTGGCATCGGGGCTTTTTAAGATTCTAGGAGGAACGTTTTTGGCGATAGGGGGATATTTATTTTTCGCGACGGGTCAGTCTCTTCATGTCATTCCTAGTTTATTAACTTCAAATCTATCATTATTAACCCTTTTAGCAATGCTTCCTTGGATGAATAGCATTGTGAGAAGTGGAAGATTTGACAGGAATTTGAATCTTCTTATGAAAGTGAATGTATCTGATCTTGGTAAATTATATCCACGGAGTTCATTAACGACTCATATTCTTGCAGCTTTTCTAAATTTATCAGCTGCAACCATCTCACATGATGTACTCAAAAGCACCTTGTCTTCTTTTAGCAAAGAAATTCGTAATTCGTTTATTACAACCGCATCCCTAAGAGGTTACTCATTAGCACTGCTGTGGAGCCCGTTGGAGATCATGGTTGCGGTATCTATATTTGCTACAGGTGTTGATTATGTCACACTCTTGCCATGGCTCATTTTGATGGCAGTTACGGCTTACCTATTAGACTCGATTTTTGGACGCATCTATTATAAAAAGTACAAATTCGAACAATCAAGTCTGACTAAGCAATCAATGATTGATAAAAAAGGAATAGGTAAAAAAATGATGCAATTCATTATTGCCCTAGTCTTATTCTTAACACTGGTGATAATGATTGGAAATCTAGTTGATTTAAGTTTTATTTTAACCGTTACGATCCTTATTTTCCCATTTTCCTTTGTTTGGTCGCTAATGATGAAAAGGCGAAGAAGCTTTTGGATAATCGGTTGGAATAATTGGAAAGAAAAGACCAATATGATGCAGAATTTTATCGTATTATTTATTTCCCTTTCGTTATTTTCTACTAGTTTAGGAGATACAGCGTTTTTGGAAGCGATTCAAAAACCACTGTCCTATGTTTCTGAATATCCGATCGTCATCTTGTTCCTAATTCAGGTGATCTTTGTTTTCTTAAGTATGTTCGGGATCCATCCAATCGCAACGGTTGGAATTTTAACCGGAATTATTACACCATTATTAGATATATTGAATCCTGTTAGTATTGCACTCGTGTTAATCACAGGCTCAGTTGCCACCTTTACAGTGGGTACGTACGGGTTACTCGTCACCTTAACAGCGATGGGCACAGGGCAAAGCCCTTATCGTATAACCGTACAAAATATACCATTTGCAATAGGTATGTGGGTACTCGGAACGTTAGTAGCCTATTTTTTATTGTAATAGCAATGGCTGATCCTTTAGTTTTAAAGACCTGAATCTTAAAAAAATTCAGGTCTTTTTTACTGTTTTTTAAATGATACCTTTCAAATCAATAGAACTTTCACATGCGAAACGTAAAACCTTCGACCTGTTTTTTGAAGAAAAATCCATTCATTTGTAAACAATTTCCCTACTTTTTTCCTGCAAAAACTTAATAATACATCAATAACCGCTTAATAATCAGTAGTTATTCTATTAAGAGATTCTTGATATAATGAAAATACACTTCAAGAATATTCAGTAAACTTTAAAATTTAATTTTAGTAGAGGGGAGATTAACGAATGAATGTAAAGTGGTGGCGAAATGTAATCATGGCCTCAGCGATTACAGTACCATTAGCACCTACAGTCCATGCAGAAAGTCAACCATCAGATGTCGCACAAGCTCGGTCAACCTCATCAGACCGAACTGAATCCGTAATTTTTGTTGGTCCAGCTGGCAAAACGCTTATTTCAAACCAATCAACTACATCGATTGGTCCTGGGGTTGAACTTACAAGTTTTGAACGATTTGATGCTAGAGGATGGTTAAATGGGGAGATTATGTCCATAGACCTCGGGAATGACAGTATTTCAACAGACTTACTTTTTCCTGGTCGTGTTTCCTCAGCCAAACCATTGTCCGAAATGGCAAAGGAAGCTGGCGCAATCGCGGGTGTAAATGGGGATTTCTTCGATATTAACAATACGAAAGCTCCTTTGGGTACTGTTGTTAGTGATGGGAAACTTATTAAGGGTCCTCAAGGTAGCCACACATTAACGGCTAGTGTAGATAAAAATGGGATTGGTCATATTTCTACCATTCTATTAGATGGAAAGATAAATCTGCCTAACGGAGAAGTTAAACTTGATGCCCTCAATCAATACGGAATTTCGAAGGATGGTATCGGTCTATACACATCTGTCTGGGGAGCAGCTGAGCGATCTCAAACTGGAAGTCCTTTATATGAGGTAATCGTTGTGGATGGAAAAGTTGCCTCTGTATCTGAAGGTGCTGGAAGTGGTGCAATTTCTGAAAATGCATTCGTACTAGTTGGACGAGAAAAGGGAGCAGAGGTGTTAAAGGCATTATCTGTTGGTGATGAAGTAACTGTGGAATACGCTCCAAAATCTGATATTGATGTTTCCTTTGCTGTTGGAGGAAATATCAAGCTTGTTGAAAATGGAGAAGTCATTACAAACTTAGACGACACGACATCTGCTCCTCGAACTGCAGTTGGATTTTCAGAAGATCGCAAAACAATGATTCTAGTAGCAATTGATGGACGTCAAACAGATAGTCGAGGGATGACTTTCAAAGAATTAGCAGAATTAATGAAGGAACATGGCGCACATTACGCTTTAAACCTTGATGGTGGAGGATCCACTACAATGGTTGCTCGAAAAACTGGCACAGATGTGAAGGCTGTGAATCAGCCATCAGATGGCTTTGAACGGTCTGTGCCGAATGGAATAGGAATTTTTGCAAAGGCTGGAAGCGGAGAATTAAAGAGTTTTGCAGTTGAAACGGTATTTGATTCAGACAAGAGCAAGCGTGTATTCCCAGGTTTAACTAGAACATTCATCGGGTTAGGTCACGATGAAAATTATTCTCCAGTTTCAGTTGGTGAAGTCAAATGGCAGGCACTTCCGGCAGATGTTGGAGCATTTGAGGGAGATGGAGTGTTCCGTGCGAAAAAGTCTGGATATGCGATTACACAGGCCCAAGTGAAATCTTCAAAAGGTTCAATGGAGATTACCGTTCTTGGTGAATTAGATCGAATTGAAGCTTCGGACGCACGATTAAGTCTTGAAATGGGACAACAATCTCGTTTTTCTGTTAATGGTTATGACAAAGACGGGTACAGTGCACCAATTGAAGCAAGGGATGTAAGCATAGATTATGATGAAACGGTCATTTCCATTATGGAAAATGTTGATGGTAGTTTTACTGTTGTTCCTAAAAAAGATGGGGATTCCGCACTAATCACTATCACAGCAAAAGATGAAGTTGCCTATCTTCCAGTTACAATTGGCCTTGCAACAAAGAATGTCGACAATTTTGAAGAAATAGGTGGTTGGTCATTTACAAAGTATCCAAGTGAAGTTGGAGCTAGCATGAGCCATGTCGAGGGTAGGAACGGAAAAGGGATTGAGCTTGCATATGATTTTTCGACAACGACAGCTACCCGCGCGGCTTATTTACAAGCATCACCAACGATTGAGTTACCTGGTGACGTGCAGAAAATCGGTCTCTGGGTAAAAGGTGATGGAAATGGTGCTTGGCTTCGTACAGTTATAGAGGATGCAGGAAACACAAGATATACACTTACACTCGCGGATCAGGTGAATTGGACCGGATGGAAGTATGTTGAAGCAACAGTACCAGAAGGAGTCCGATATCCAGTAAAGCTTTGGCGAATCTATCCAGTTGAAACAAATAAAAATAATCAGTACACAGGTCAACTGGTATTTGATGATGTAACTGTTAAAGTCCCAACATCAATAGATGTTCCTGAACAAATGAAAGATCCAGATTCGCTTATTATCCAAAATGGAGAGATAGAAAAAGGTCGTTGGACGTTTGCAGTTCTTGCAGACAGCCAGTTTGTGGCTAAGTCTCCAAACAGTTCACAAGTACAAATGGCTAGAGAATCCCTAAGGCAAATCGTATCTGCTAATCCAGAGTTTCTTGTCATCAATGGGGACCTAGTTGATACAGCATGGGAAGAAGACTTCGAACTCGCCGAGCAAATTTTGCAGGAAGAAGTAGGAGATAAACTACCCATCTATTACATTCCAGGAAACCACGAAATCATGGGACCAGGTACATTAGATAACTTCCTAGAAGTCTATGAAAATAATCGTTATTCATTTGACCATAAAGGTACAAGATTCATTTTACTAGATTCTTCGACTGGAAGTTTCCGGACAAGCGATTTCCAACAGCTACTTGATCTTAAAAAGGCATTAACCGAAGCCGCAAAGGATCCAAACGTGAAAAACGTTGTTGTAATGGCACATCATCCAACACGTGATCCACTGCCAACTAAAAATAGTCAGCTTAGTGACCGGAAAGAATCCAATCTTCTTGAGCTATTTTTAACGGAATTCCGTCAAACATCGGGAGGAAAGGGTGCGCTCTTTATCGGTGGACATGCTCATACTGTTAGTGTAGAACGTGTCGAAGGTGTTCCATACATGGTAGTTGGTCCTTCTGGAAAAGCACCATACGGTTCAGCTGACGCAGGTGGTTTTTACGAATGGACAATGTTTGGTATAGATCCAACTCCAGTACCTGCTCAGGCTAAAGGACCTGAACAATCAAACGGTCAAAGTGTAGTTTCCGGTACAGATTGGATTCAAGCAGAAGTGAATCCATTATTGTTAGACATTACCCTTCAAACACCAGAAAGGTTAAAGGTGGGAGAGACCATTAAGATCGAGGCGATTGGTCATCAAAAAGATAATCTTAACTTCCCGCTTCGTTACCCTGCAACCGTACAGTGGGAAGGTAGTGACAATGTCTTTATCGGAAGCGGGGAAGAGCTTACCCGTGCAGAAACCTCTGGTAAATATACAGCGATCTTCAATTACGAAACAGGAGATTTTAAAGCCTTAAAAGCAGGCGAAATAACTCTAAAAGTAGAAGCAAACGGAATGACAAAAGAACAAACCGTTACAATTGAATAATTGGGACAGAGGGACAGGTACATTGTCCCAAGTACACTCCTGAAAGAGAGGTTGCATTTTTTTGCAGCCTCTTTAACATTTGTGATATAAGGTTTTTATTTTATTGGATTCGTGTTAAAGTTAGAAAGAAAATCAAAAAAATTGGTAGGTATAACAACATGATTGAGATAAAAACTTCTTCAGTAAGTGATGGCGAATTTAATAGAGGCGTATTTGCTACAGTTGATATCAAAAAAGGGCAACTTATCCATGAAGCACCCGTAATTTCTTATCCGAATGACCAACATGAACACATTGAGAAAACTTTACTCGCTGATTATGCTTTTGAATATGGGATTAATCATACGGCAATTCTTCTTGGTTATGGAATGTTATTTAACCATTCCTATGAACCCAACAGTATTTATGAAATTAACTTTAAAAATCACACCTTTGACTTCTATGCGTACAAAGATATAAAAGCAGGAGAGGAAATTTTAATTAACTACAATGGCGATGTTGATAATAAAGATGAACTCTGGTTTAACAAGGACTAGATATATAACACCTCGTATTCAGTTTAGTTGAAACGGAAAACAACGAAAAAATCTCTACGAGTTGCAAATATATGGAGGTGACAAAGAATGAATAAACGATGGACAATAGGTAAAATAAAAGAATTTGTTGAGAACAATTCAGATAGTAAATTGCTTTCGACTGAATTTCATGGTTTTTCACAAAAGTTACTATTTAAATGTGCATGTGGCAGTAATTTTGAAAAAACATTAACGAAATTTAAAAATAATCACCAACGTAAATGTGATGTGTGTCAACCTCCAAAAGCGTCTCGTTAAATTAAAGGGAATAATGAACACATTCAAACAAAATTACACCAAAAAAGGTTTTCTGCCATGCGTTAGGAAACCTTTTTTTATTAAGTAGAAACGATATACACTAAACTATTCAAATAGCTTCTTGAGCATTTTACTAATTGGCACTTCTAAAGATGGAAAATCAACTCTATTGTATACAATCGTTTGGATGGATGAACCAGCCAAACCCGAAAAACCGAGTAAACCAGGAAAACCTGGTAAGTCAGGAAAGCCGGATAAATCGCGAAAACCTGAAAAACCAAGAAAGCCGATTAACCCAGGCTAACCAGAGTAATCATCACAATGTGGACTTATCAAAAATGGTCTTCTGCTCACGCAGAGGACCATTTTTTTTCTATTATTTTTTGAATGCTTCCTCAATAGAAACAACGTTATTGAGTAATGTAATTTTGATTTCGCCCGCAATGTTACTATTGTTTAGATGCTTCTGGAAATCCTTAAGATGTTTTAGTGCTTGATCTTTCTTCCCTTTTTGGTAATGCTGTTCAGCTTGTTCTAATCGGTTGCTTAGTTGTTGTGCAACTGAATGTGGAATGGTTTCTACTTTTTCGAGCTCGCTGATTTGCTTTGTTAATGTTTCGCTTGTAACACCAATGGTTACGACAAGCGTATTTGTTTTGATTTCTTCTCCATTATATGCGATGGTTGCATAAATCTCTGTTGTTCCTGCATTTTTCCCGAGAATTTTCCCATCCTCAAATGTAGCAACATCAGGATTTGAATTGATCCACTCTATTTGAGCTCCTGCTAAATTGATTGTATTTCCATTTACGAGTGTAACGGTTAAATCAATGTTTTGCTCCGTACCTTGTAGCATGGATTCACTTTCGACAGTTACTGTTCCATTTTCAAGTGGAACAGGTAGTTGATACAAGTTATGGTCAAATGAATAGTAAATATTTCCTTCCTGATCTACATCCATCAAATTGACATTACCATTAACCAATTGTTTACTTTTCATTGTTTCTGGATCGATAACAGTTAGTGTACGAGCAGCTGTTGTGTATAGGAATCCTTGGTTATCCCAGCGAATGAAGAATGGTCGCCATTGGCTTCCTCTGTTTACACCTTTATAAAGTTGTGTACTTTTTACAATTTCTCGATTATCAGGATTCATCGCGAAGATAACCGTGTTATAAGCGCCAGCCTCATCTAGTCCCCATGCTACACCCCAGACGTTTCCATCAGGACCAATGGACAATTCACCAATCATTTCGGGTTTTTCTAAACCTTTCACTTTGAGGTCAAATACTTCATGTTGCCCCGTTGCAACATCATATTCGAACATTTTTGCTTTTGGTTCAGTTGGGTCAATGCCTAGACCACCCGATATCGTGGAGCCACCAAATACTGTTCCGTTAAGATAAGCTAATCCGATGATACTTTGATTGTTAATGATATTCCGAATGGTTTTCCACTCATTCGTCTTCGCGTCAAAAATGGTAAGTGCTCCACCTAATCTTCCATAATCAGAAATGGTTCCCACAAAGAGCTTGTTATCACCAGATGTAAATGTGAAAGGTCTACTTTGATCATCTTCAATGTCTTGTACTAACTCGGGGTTTTCGCCTTTTTTACCACCAGAGAAAGTAAAAGGGCGGTTCGGATCATATTTGTAAATTTTTGCTCCACCATATGTTCCAAGATAGACATCACCATTTAGAAACCCAATTCCTTCAATTTGGTGAGGATCCCGTTCTTGTAGAATGTATTTATCAATCGCTGTATCAAAGACTCCAAAAGAACCTTGATACCCTCCCATATAAATCTTTTCATCTTCACCAATTTCTAAGCTTTGCATTAACAAACCTTGCATATCCACTTCTGGGTAGCTGACCTTTAGAGTATGTGTAGTAGGGTCGAAAATTGAGTATTCAATCTGATGATGTAAAATAGCCAACACATCTTTACCGCTTTCATCCTTTATCCAACGCATCGCTTTTGCAGGGGTAGCAGGCAGCTGTACCGTTGGTTCTACCTTTGCTGTCTTATGAGTGGTCATATCGTAGGTCCATAATTGTTGTGTATTTTTATTAATGTAGTAAAGAATATGTTCATCATATGGAGAAGGGGATGAAATGAGCCCATCAAAAGTATGCTCATCCTGCCAATCCATGGTATTCACTTCTTCACCCGTTGTCTTGTCAATCGTTACTAATGAAGTTCCATATGCAACAAAAATAAAATTACCATATTCCCAAATATTCGATATAGATGTGGATGTACCTGTAATTGGTAAATTTATTTCAGTTCTTTCACCATTTGCAAGATCCATCTTCATTAAATAAGCGGTTGTACCCATTCCAACATATAGACTATCTTTCGTAATTCCAAGTCCGCGTGCATATTGTTGACCTTCATAAAAAGTTCCTAAATCTGTAAATTGAGCAGATTCAATATCATATTCGAATACTTTTGCATGTGGATAGGTTGCTCCGTATATTTTTCCATCGTAAGAAGCTTCTAACTGCCAAACCCAATTGTCTGAAGGATTCTTACCGAGTTGCTCTAAACGTTTTTCCTTCACTACATATCTGTATAAAATTCCATTATAAGTTCCAGCAAAATAAACATTTCCATCCGCACCAACAACCATTGCCCAAACGACATCACTTCCTGGGAGGTCTTCAGAAAATATTTTTTCTCCAGTTTTAGCATCAGCTGCATAAAACGTTGCTGGTGAACCGTTCGTAGCATAGTAGAGTTCACCATCTCCAATCGCTACTCCTTGAGATTTTGCAGCCAACGTGGCAGGACCGTGATTAATGGGTTTACCAAATTCAATAGGGAAGTCTAAAATAATCGATTCTTTTTCAAAAAATCTGACATTATCATAATATCCTTTCATATTGGATGTAGATGATTGATAGATAAATATTTTAACTCCTTTTGCACCGGTGGGGGCAGTTGCTTCAATATCTACAGTTTGCCATTTATTGAACTCAGTAACCTCAAAATACTTAGCAGAGTTTGATATAATAGTACCTTTTTCATCAATCCAGCGAAGCCAAATTCCAGGCTTTCCAATTAATTCTTCAACATACAAATTGGCGGTTAATTTATATTGATTACCTTCCGTGATACCAATTTCTTGGCTGAATAAGCCAACTACTCCATTATTGTCGACAGCTAGACTTTGGGTTCCAGTATTTACAACTTTATTTGAAATACTCATTCCGGTCTTATAGCCTCCCGTCCAATACACCCATGATGGTAAATCTGCCTCGGATGTAGGTTTAGCTTCAAAATCCCCGTTCTCGACGCTCAATTCTCTCCAATTATCCTTAGCAGCTACGGAATTCGATTGTTGGTCATAGGGAAGCGTGGAGAAGACGAGTATTGTGGCAAGTAAAACGATAGAAAAAAGTCTTATTTTTTCTTTCAATTCCAATTCCTCCTGAATCCGTCATTTTTTCTGACAGGTAAAACAAATTTTACCTGTCAGATTTGATAAGAGGTGATAGCAGAGAAATGTATCTCGCTACTAATCTATCGTTCGTATTGATATAGCTTGGTACCTCTAGCAAAATAGATATTGCCATCTGGATCCATTGCAAATAGTTTCGTATCTTCTGCTAATATTTCATGTTCCAATGTATCCGGGTTGATTTTCACGATATCTCCTCGAACTTGACCATATAAATAACCATCCTCAAACTGTAAAAAACCTTCTCTCCATAAATGACTAATTGAGTCCCAACTCACTTGATACAGTTCCTTCGTCTCAACAACTTGATTAGTTTTTGTGTTGAATTTGAATAAGATGCCAGAAGTAAGCCCCCATAGGTTCCCATCATCATCAAAGGTTAGGGCTGAAATGGCTTTTTCACCAGGAACTGGAATCGTTTCAAACTGCTTTTCTCCCGTTTGCATGTTATACACAAACAATTTCGCTTCATTTTCTGTAGGAGCTATACCTAGCCCACCCCAAACAGAAGTACCACCATATAGAAGTCCGTCCTTATACGCTAATGAAATTACACTTTGATTTTCAACAATATTCCGGTGCAAGGTATAATCATTTGTAGCTGAATTAAATATCGTTAATGCACCACCAAGCTGTCCATAATCTGGAACTGTTCCAATTGCCAATAGATCACCAGCTGATTCTAAAGCGAAGGGACGATCCTGTCCCTCTGATTTTAAGCTAAAATGTTCAACTGGATTTATACCTATTTCATAGCTTTCAGTTGGATCGTAGGAATATAAGAACCCACCTGGATAAATTCCCATATACAATCTATTTTCATGGGCAATCATTCCTTCGATTTGTCCAAGCCCTTTATTCTCCGTTACTTGACCCGTTTCAAAATTAAATTCAGCAAGCCCACCAGACAAATATCCCCCAATAAAAATATTACCGTTAGGTCCTTGTGTAAGGGACTGGATACTAACCGGTTGACCACTCAATTGACCTTGTAAAATTTGATGATTTCCCGTGATTGGATTGTAGTGACGAATTTTTCCATCCCAAGCAATTGAAACCAATGTCTTACCTGGGAACTCACTATTTTCAAATTTCGCCAAACCGAAATCTCTAGCAGAAAATAAGTTGTCAAAACCAGTTGGTGTTAGTTTTAATGAGTTTAAATCGTAGGAATATAACTCTTCATTTTTGATTAGATAAACCAAATTACCAGGACCCGGTTCGGAAACGTCAAGTCCATTTGCACCATCAATTTCATCGAGGATTTTCATTGTTTTCAAATCGAAAACGAGTATTGTATTACTAGAACCGGTTGCCCGAGCAAACATCTTATTTCGAATTACATCAATATCATAGATATAGGTCTGTTTTGAATACTTTTCAGGTAGTGAAATCTCTACTTTTTGACCAGTATGTATATCTACTTCGATAAGGTTTGCTCCTTGAGTTCCAAGCCCTACATAAAGTTTATCTTTATAAATATCAAGACCCCTGGCGTATTGTTGGCCTTCTTTGACTTGACCATAATCACGAAATTTCTTAGTTGCAGGATCATATTGAAAGACTTTGCCGCTTGGAAAGGTTCCACCATAAATACGACCATCCTCATCTGACTTAATGCGCCAAATAAAAGATTCACCTGGTATTGGATTTCCTAGATTTTCTACATGGTCAGCACCTGGAACATACTTAAACAATGAGGCACTAGAGTACGTTCCGATATAAACATTCCCCGTGGGATCAACTGTGACACCCCATGCACCACTTGCTCCATCAAGTGGAAAACTCGCAACGCGTTCTCCAGTTTTTGCATCTAGTACATTAAACACAGCAGGGGAACCATTAGCGACCGCGTATACCCAATCTTCACCATTTGGACCTTTTCCATAATCAGCAGCGGGAACGGAAACGGAATTAAGCACCGTGCCAATCTCACGAATATTGTTTTCTGCCGCAAATGTATGATGGCTAACCAATACACTTGAAAATAAAGAGAAGACTAGTGCAGATATCAAAAAATACGTAAATGTTTTACCCTTCATTGCATTCCATCCTTTCTTTTTTAGTAGAGGGGGGTATTAAAGTTAGAAACGATTATAATAATCCTTTCTCTACTCTTTCGAAAACGCATATAACTCTTTTCGGAAAAACACCTCCATTCATAAACTTCTTTTTGTAAAAGAGTGAGTGCAACTATTAATAATTTTCTGATTTCAACTAAAGAATAATGAAAGAATTTAGTCTTTAAAATGACGATATTACTTTTGAGTCTAAAGTAGTAGTGGTCTAAAACCTATATATAGTACAAAAGGTTGGTTTTCTATTATGTAAATTTAAAGACAGTTTTCAGACTTGTCCAACTTTTGTGAAATCAATACAATGAAGTAGATTTAATTAAGTTCTATCAAAAAGAGGGAAAGAGGTGATTATTTATTGGTTTTTAGTAACTTTACTAAAACAAAGGGAGGGGTTTAACTAATGAAAAGATTAGGTTTTCTGTTATTTCTAGTTATTTTAGGAATAGCTTTATCTGCATGCAGTTCAAATGAAGATTCGAGTAAGGCCAATGGAGGGGAAATTTCTGGTGAGATAACAGTTTGGGCACATCCATATACGGGTGGTGCGGAAGAAGAAACTGCGATGTGGGACGAAATGATTGCTTCTTTTGAAGAGCAATACGATGTAAAAGTAAATTTTGAAACCATACCATGGGCAAACCGTGATCAGAAAATACTTACCGCACTTGCTTCAAACACGGGGCCAGATATTTTTTATGCCATTCCAGACCAAATGCCACAATATGCTGATGTAGGTATGTTAGTAGAACTTGATCCGTATTTAGAAAACAACGATATGGATGATTTTGTTGAAACAGCATTAATGGCCACCCAGTGGAAAGGTAAAACTTACGGTCTACCAATATTACAGGAAGCAACAACATTCTTTTATAATGTCGATGTCATTGAAGCAATAGGAGAAGATCCAAATAATCTTCCGCAAATATGGGATGAATTTAAAAAATGGGCTGAAAAAGCGAAAGCGAATGGGTATTATGCCATGAGTTATCCAGGTGGTGGATCCATGAACCACACATTATATCCATGGCTTTGGCAGGCTGGCGGAAATGTTGTAAATGAGAATAATGAAGTTTTAATCAATAGCCCAGAAGGTTTAGAAGCCTTTGAATGGATTAATGACATGTATCAAAAAGGGTGGATTCCTGAGGATTCAATAACAGCTACAGATCATAACGGATTATGGTTAGGCGGAAAAATATTAGCTGTGATGGGATCGGCTGATTTAATTTCTGTTTTACAAGAAGAGGGAGATTTTGATTTTGTTATTTCACAACCACTAAAAAATAAGGAACAATACGCTTATGGTACGACAGGAATGTTTGTTGTAGCTTCTAATAGTGATAATCCCGATGCAGCGGCTGAGTTTTTAAAAACAATTACTAATGCAGACAATCAAAGAACATTTAATTCCTTAACAAACTTTATACCTACAAGGGAATCGGCTAAAGATATTTTTGCTGAAGGAGATCCTTTAGGTTATGTTGCAGCGAACACACAATACGCACTACCTGGGGTCATCCATCCGAAGGGTCGGGCAATCATGCCATTAATTCAGGCAGAATTACAAGCAATGATGGCAGGAGAAAAAACCCCACAGGAAGCACTTGATGCTGCAGAAAAAGCAATTGAAGATGAGCTTGCAAAGTAACGTAGCTCTATATATAAATAAAACGACAAGAACCTAGGAAATTCACGTAAATAAGGTGGGATTACTTTAATGTCAAAAATAACCATCATTGGAGCCGGAAGTACAGCTTTTGCTAAAAACTTGTTAGGAGATTGCATGACCGTAGAAGCATTTCAAGATTTTGAATTTGCGCTATTTGATATTGACCATGAAAGATTAAAAGAATCGGAAGCGATGTTAACAAATCTAAGGAATAGTCTTAAGTCAACTGTTAAAATTGTTTCCTATACGGATCGTAAACAGGCTTTAAGTAATTCAAAATATGTAATCAACACGATTCATGTAGGTGGATATAATCCGGGTACAATCACTGACTTTGAGATACCTAAAAAATATAACCTACTTCAGACCATTGCCGATACAGTTGGAATCGGCGGTATTTTCCGGAGCTTACGTACGATTCCCGTTCTTATGGACATCGCTAAAGATATGGAAGAAGTTTGTCCTAATGCTTGGTTTTTAAATTATACAAATCCAATGGCGGTTTTGACTGGTACTATGTTACGGTATACCAATATTAAAACCGTTGGCTTATGTCACAGTGTCCAAGTATGTGCTGATAGGCTACTAGATTCTCTGGAAATGCCTAATGACAATATACAATGGAAGATTGCAGGTATTAATCATATGGCATGGCTGTTGGAAATTACGCGTAACGGAAAAGATTTGTACCCAGAAATCAAGCAAAGAGCAAAGGCAAAACAAAGCATGAAACATGATGATATGGTTCGATTCGAATTAATGAAACACTTTGGTTATTATGTCACCGAGTCCTCGGAGCATAATGCCGAATATCACCCGTACTTTATTAAAAGCAAATATCCGGAGTTAATTGATCGTTTGAATATTCCATTGGATGAATACCCAAGGAGATGCGTCAATCAAATTGAAGGCTGGAAAAATATGCGTAAGTTTTTGGTAAATAACAAAAATCTAACGCATGAGCGTACACATGAATATGGCTCACACATTATTGAGGCAATGGAAACAAATGTACCTTTCAAATTTGGGGGTAATGTCTTAAACACAGGTGGTTTGATTAGTAATCTACCAGAAAAAGCATGTGTGGAAGTTCCTTGTGTTGTTGACCGAAGCGGAGTTGCTCCTACTTATGTTGGCGAGCTCCCTGAACAATTAGCAGCTTTAAATCGAACAAATATTAATACGCAATTACTGACCATCGAAGCCGTAATGACGAGGAAAAAAGAATATATTTATCAAGCTGCTATGCTAGACCCACATACAGCGGCAGAACTGTCTCTAGATGAGATTGTTTCATTATGTGATGACCTCATTGAAGCACATGGGGAATGGTTACCAATGTTTAATTAATTGAAATATAAAAGTCTATCAAATGTTCGTAGACTATAGTTTGACCCTAATATGCCCAGTTCAATTTGTATTCCTTTACCCTTAGATCGAAAGGGAGAAAATTAATTAACTTATATTGTAAGCGTTTGTAATTAAATTACGTCTTGAATAAAAAAAAACCATGAAAATATTAATAGAGGAGGTTCTTTAATGAAAATAGGTATGCATAGCGCCCTCATATCCATGATGTGCTTACTTCTCACTATAGCTGGTTTTGGTGGAGAAACAGCTTCTGCAACCGAAAGCAAGCTTTCACAGAAAATATACGGGAGCCCCGAGGAGCTTCTATATCCCAATAATTATACGGTCGCTGTGTTTAACGGCACTGTCGGCAAGGAAGATGGGCATAATGTGCTTTACGCCACAGCGAAAGGAAAGCCGGGTTATTTGAATGTCATCGACTTGGATAATTACAAGCTGCTACGAAGTATCCCGATTGCTCCATC
The DNA here is from genome assembly GCF_004799755.1 of Bacillus timonensis. Lineage (GTDB taxonomy): Bacteria > Bacillota > Bacilli > Bacillales > Bacillaceae_L > Ferdinandcohnia > Ferdinandcohnia timonensis_A. The sequence continues at coordinate 33,982 of NZ_SLUB01000008.1, forward strand.
GGAAAGTTCGTGGGCACACACTATAGCCCCAGACGGATCGTTATACCTTGCTGCTGATGGAAGCGGAGCGAAGTTATGGAACTACTCACCTGTAACAAAAACCCCAGTGATGGTGGCCGAATTTGCTGGGCAATCCGTACCGAACAGCATTACCACGGATGAGCAGGGGCGTGTTTACGTAGGTACGTATCCAGGGGGCAAAGTATATCAGTACGATCCTGCCACCAAGCAAACGAAAGATTATGGCCGAATGATCGGTGCTTTAGATCAGGAATATGTTCGTTCGATTGCTTACCAGGGTGGAAATATTTATGCAGGTACAGCTCATAAGCAAATTGTCAGGGTCAATCTTGAAACCGGCGAAAAAACAAATATTGCGGGTTCTCTCAATGTAAAAGAAGACACAGTATATGACTTAAGCACCATTGATGACCGTTATTTGCTAGCTCGTTATACGGACGGCAGCGGGGTTCCAGGAGAAGGTTTTATCTATGATACTCAGACGGAAACTTGGCTCGACGTTGTATTAGAAAATCTAGTGGGGCTCCATGCTACGGATTCATTGGATGGAAAATTGTATTTCCTAGCCGACAAGCAGTTGAAAACATTCGACTTGACCAGCCACCAGGTAGAATTGACTGGCATGACATACGGCAGCGGGTTCCGAGGGGTGGATTGGGTTGAGTTTCCGAACAAGCCTGAGCTGCACGGTAAAAATTTAGTGACCGTTCGTTATGATGGTGGCGTAACAATCATGAATATCGAGACAAAACAGGTTCATACCTACCCTCCTATTGTTCCTGGATTGCCAGGAGTTGTTAACCAACTTAGTGCGGTCTCAGAAACTCAGTTGATAGCAACAGGATCGCAGGCGAGATCTTCTCTTGTTAATCTTGAAAGTAATACGACTCAGCCGTTTAATATTGGGCAGGCTGACAGTGTATATACAGTAGGGAACAAAGTGTATTTGGGAGTATATCCAGAGGGCGCGTTATACGAATACGATTTATCCGCGGAACCGAGCAGTACGAATCCGAAAAGTCTAGCGGTTCTAGGCAACCAACAAGAACGGCTTGTAAACATTACGGGTGGCAATGACAAAATCTATATTTCGACGATTTCTGGTTATGGAACCTTGGGAGGTTCTCTAACGGTATATGATCCTTCAACTGGGGAAACTCGTGTGCATCGTGACGTTGTCGGGAACCAAAGCGTGTTAAGCACAACGTTTCATGATGGCAAGCTATTTGGCTCTACGACCATACGTGGCGGTCTTGGCTCAGAGCCAACTGAAGCTGAAGCGAAGATTTTTGTTTGGGATACGGAAAATGAAGAAAAAATCGCTGAATTTCCGCTTCGTATTCCGGGCTTAGATAAGCCAATCTTTATCGGAGATCTCTCAGTAGGGCCTGACGGATTGATCTGGGGAGCTTCTTATGAGTTTATCTTCGCGATTGACCCAGACACGTACGAAGTTGTTAAAAGCAAGAAAATCTATCCGAAGCTTAATTTCAGTCATTGGGCTCACCATCCTCTCCGATGGTCTGAGGACGGATTGCTTTATGTCCTCTTCAATAACAAGCTGACAGTGATTGATCCGGAAACGTTGGAATCTCGTACACTGACCGATGCATCGCGCTTTGATTTAGGTCTGGACGGCCACGTTTATTTTACAGATGCACAGACGAACACCATTCTTTACCGAATGGAAGTGGACGGGGAGATCAAGGAGCCGTTCCCGGATGTTTCGGTTCCTGTGAAAAACGCAGGTTTTGAAGAGGGGGGAAGTACGAATGCTATACCAGGATGGAGTCCGCTCTTTGCTACCGGTAATGGCTACACATATGAGCTTAGTAGCGAGAAGAGCTTCACGGGCAGCTATAGCTTAAAGACGACAGATACGCTGCGGGATGCTTCTGTGGCAGTTATTAGTGACAGTATCCCTGTAATTTCGGGAGAAGAATACGAAGCTGGAGTCAATTTGTACATTAAATCGGGTCAGCCAGGCTTTATGTTTCGCTTCTTTGATAAGAACAACGCTGTAATCTCGACACTGGAAACACATTTAGACGAATCCCGCGTATCACAATGGCAGAAGGTGATCCTTAGAGGCAAGGCGCCTGCTAATGCGGCTTATGCAAAATTAATAGCCGTTACGTCGCGTTATAATATTTCTGAAGCGTATTATGACGATTTCACTGTGAAATATAAGGATAAGGTTGTTCCTGTATCGCTAGCAAGTTTCGACCCAGTTCCGAACGAGAACGGCTGGACTAACAAAGATACCGTTATTTCGATTGCATCAGACAATGCCTATTCAATCACTTATTCAGCAGAAGGAGCACAATCTGTGGACCAGGTAACGGTAAAAGGAAATGCAGTTCAAGTACCTATAATTCAGGAAGGCAAAACAACGATCACGTATTATGCTACAAACTATTCCGGTGTTCAAGAAGCGCCGCAGACGCTTGAAGTGAGCATCGACAAGACTGCCCCGGTTGTTCAATTTGTTGCTCAAACGGAGTATTCCATATCAGAAACTGTCAAAATTAGCTGCACGGCATCAGATATCTTGTCCGGCTTGACAGACGACCCGTGCACAGGACTGTTATTAGAGCGACCAGCCTACGAGCTTGAGCCGGGAAGCCATGACATTACTGTCACTGCTGAAGACAAGGCCGGTAATAAAACAAATACCACCTTCACCTTCCAGGTCACTGTGAACTATAAAGGACTGGCTGGGCTTGCTCGTCAGTTTGCTGGTGAGGACACCGAGCTTGCTAATGCATTATCTAGTAAGCTTGAAAATGCGCAAAACGCGGAGGAACGTGGAGATGCAAACGCCAAGACTGGAATGATTCAAGCATTTATCAACCAGGCAAAAGCTCAAAAAGGGAAGAAATTAACAGAGGATCAAGCGCAACTTCTTATTGAATTCGCAGGGTATTTGTAAAGGGGAAAATTGTAAGATTTAAGCTTAGCAGATATTAGGTGTATAACATTCTGGTTCTGCTAGGCTTTCTATTTTTAAATTTTGCAATTAGCAGTGATGAAGACCTACATATTAATAAAGAAATGAGGTGAAGCTGGTGCCAAGAACTGCTCCAGCAAGTTCAGTATTCACCCCAAGTTTCAATCCGTGATGCAGTTTTGGAAATCTTTGTGTAGGATATAGAAAAAGAAGAAAATTAAAGAAGTTTCTTTAGGTATAGATGGACTCTATAGTCCTCATGCAATCGGTGGACTTTCAATTGTTCCTGATGAATTACTTTGGGGAGCTGTGAATGGAATTGTGTTTGAATGGATCAAGTAGATAACGGAACGGATAAAACGATTACGGTAACAGTTTTACCATAAGATCAAAAGAGGACTACATTAGAATCAAATGTAGTCCTTCTTTTTTAGTTCTTGCCAAACGTCTCTTTCATTCGTAATACAGGGTCATCCTCAATTGAATCATCCCATTCGAGTACTTGTCCGAAAGAGATCAATTCCATTTTTAACTGATCGTATGCAATGGCTTGCACAGTTGTTTGATTTTTGTGGGCCAAAGCAGCTGCAGCTCCTGCTGATTGACCTAATATCATGAATACGGGTTCCATTCGTATCGAACCATAGGCGATATGGGAACTAGACAAACAAACGGGAACAAGTAAATTTGTACAATCTTCAACTTTCGGACGAATCGAACGATACGAGATTGGGTAAGGAGAAATCGGTATTTCTACGTCGCCTTCATTGTATACACGACCATCAATAATCAATCTTCTAACATGATGGGAGTCCATTTGATAGGATGCTAATCCGATGGAATCATTTACAGTCATGTCACCTAAACAATTGTGATCTGTCATCACATAGTCAGCTATCATTCTTCTTGCCTCTCGAATATAGAGCTGATGTGGCCAATGCCCGGTTTCATCAAATTCATCACGGGCTAATCCCCACTGGGAAACCTCGTCGCGAACCACCTTAGGAACTTGTTCATCATTTGCTAAAAAGTAGAGCAAGCCAAGATTATAGGTAAAATGATCTTGAAAAATCCTTTCACGTGTCTCGAAATCCCCATCGGGCCATTCATAATTCATCCCGATATTGTCAGTTGAAAATCCTCCATAGTTATTCAAATCAGTCTTTCCATTTGGTAACATCGTATGAAGATTCATCGCATCCCATACACCTGCATTGATATAACGTAATAATAATGAGTAGCGGTCCCGATTATAGGAAGGTGGCTTCGGAAAAGGAATACGATTATCCGCCCGATTTGTTAAGCAAATGCGGAAATTATATGCCTGTATTCGACGGTCACCTTGTCCTTGATAGCCAAGAGTATCATTAGTCGTTTCAGTAATACCTGGTAAAACTCCACTTGAAGGGTCGCCTTCGATTACATAGGGATCAATCCATTTTTCAAATTGATGGTGGGGATGTCCAAATTGTATCCCATTATAGGTTTCTTTATAGGTTGCATTCGATTCTCTACCTACAATGTAAGTAACACCTGCTTTAGCCATTACGTCACCCTCATAGCTAGCATCAATAAATACGTCGCCTATATATGTAGTTCCATCTTCCATGATTATTTTAGTTATCCTGGTATTCTCTTTTATTACTTCGATGACATGCTGATTATAAACAAGCTCAATTTTAAAGTCCTTTAACCATTTCTTAAATACATATTTGGCTGCCTTTGGTTCAAATGTCCACTGTTCGTTCGTCTTGTAGTAGTTTCCTAATTCCCGAAAGAATTCTTTCGATAAACCACCTATTGCCTCCTTAGCACCGATATCAGAAGCACCTAACCCACTTGCTGTGATACCTCCAATATTTTTTCCGAATTCAGCAATGACGACAGATAGACCCATTCGCTTCGCTTGAATGGCCGCTGTTAATCCCGCGGGTGTAGCGCCATAGATGATCAAATCTCTTTTTATGACAGATGGTTCGCTTACTTTTGGAGTAGGAACATAATAATGTAAGTGACTGAAATCCATTGATATCCTCCTTAAATGGGGTAACATGATAACCCTTTCAAACTTACTTAAAAGTTTAAAAGAATAATTGGAATAATCAAGACTTTTAACGGACTTTAAGTAAGACGTAAATACATGAAGAGAAAAAGAGTGTCCCAAAATAGGGACACTCTTACTAGCATTGCTGATTTATTCCTGTGTAATCATCTTTTTCTTACTATTAATTTTCAAGAAAGCGCGGTTACTACACCACGTAATTGCTACTGCTAACACACTTCCCGTAAAAAATGGAATAATTCCTGGAATTAAATTTACAAGAATCCCAAGAAGCATACCTGCGGTCAAAATAAGAATCGTCTCTATAAGAGAACTAGCTGCAATCAAAAAGGATTGTTTGATATATTGAAAGAATTTCATTTCGAATTGTATATATACAGGAAAGAAATAAAATAAAGTGACAATATACGAAATGGACAGAAATAATAGGATTGGAAACAGGAATTGCAATTTATCTACATTCTTTTGTAAAAACATAAAATCATAAATTAAGATATAGCCGATTAAAATGAAAAATAAGCCAAATTTATTCAGTGAAATAAATTCCTTCTTATAGGTTTTCAAGAACATTTGAAAGATCTTCTCAACTGGTTCATTATTAAGCCATTTGTTGACAATCGTAAACATTGCACCTGTCGAAGGGAATAGCCCAAGCACTCCCAATCCCAAAACTGTAAAAACAATCCATAGTATATTTACATATGCAATCTTCAACATCATAACTGCAAAATGATTAAATTTCTCCCATCCACCCAAATCAACCACCTCAATCCACTCGTTGAAAAAAATCATTACGAACTATTTAAAGACAATTAATAGACTTGTCACTTGATAAAATTAACATAAAATAGAAGTTAAGTATTGTAAGTTTAGTTGTATTATAACATGGATTTAATGGTAGCGATTCCATTTTTATGACACTTATTCTATTCCACTGTCACATTTTGTAATAAATTGTAAAAGAGGTGAACAAATGCCGGAGTTCCGATTAGTTGAAGAAGATGAATTTCAACAAGCCATTGATTTAGCAGATAAGGTTTTTCGTAAAGAAGGGCATGTGTCGATGGGAATAGCATTCCCACAAGTGTTTTCTGTTGCATTGAACCAATCTTATGGCGCCTTTGTCGATGATAAACTAGTTTCATTTATTGGTTTGGTTCCATCCGTTCTACATCTTGAAGGTGCTGAAGTCCAGGCTTATTCAATCGGTGCTGTCTGTACAGACCCTGACTATCGCAGAAAAGGATTAGCCAATACACTATTAGAGAAAATTTTCGAGCATGTCAACAAGTCGGGTGCATCCGTTCTATTTATTTCTGGGGATTTACCAATCTATATGAAGCAAGGTTGTACTTTCTATGGAAAGATGAATCAATATAAGCTTCATAGGGATGACATTACACGGGATACATCTTATAAAGTCAGAGAACTTGCTCCTTATGATTGGTTTCAACTTAGAAAGCTAAGCCAAAATCGAAAAATTAGGTATGAACAGACCATTTATGAAATTGCGCAGCTTAATAAGGGTGCGGGGTTTGCAAGTATTTTTAAAATGAAACATAAGGTCCTTGTAGCCGAGAAGAATAGTGAATTAAATGCATTTTTAATATTTGGGGTGCCATACCAAGAACAAGAAGGAGGGGACTCTCGCGTCATTGAATGGGGTGGAGATCCAATTGCTATTCGTACCTTGCTTGCAGAAGTATTTACATACGGTCCAGATTCTCTGTTATGGAACGTTCCAAGCTATGAAAAAGGGCTTATGCAAGATCTTGACTCTTTTCAGGAAAAGGTGGATCAGACGTATCCAGGAACAATAAAAATCATGAATTTGGATCTTTTGCTAAACCAGCTTGTTCCATATTTTAAAGACAAACTTGCCATTTCAACTGTAGATGAGAAACAGAAACGCCTTTTTAATAATGAAAATTCAACTACCTTGAGTAATCTTGACGTAGAAGAGCTGATCTTAAAAGGGAGCAAAAATGTAGAGTGGTATTCTGATATTTTTCCGATCCCGTTTCCATTCCCACAAGGTTTGAATTATGTGTAATACGACTCGTTGATATGGTAAAGCGCATTTTATGCAACCATATTTTGTTTGGGAACTAAATTAAATTTCATTTCCTATTAAAGACAATTAATAGACTTGTCACAATACCCCAAACAAAATAGAATATAAGTATTCAAGCAAGAATATGTAGCAAATTTTTTTAAAATGAGATGTTACCGTTTTCAATTATGCATATTTTCAGTCAAAATGGACCGGTTTAAAGGGGGGATGGAAAAACAACAAATCATTGATAGGTTATTAGTCATTGAGATTTTTTATTGAACTTAACTAAATAGGGGGAATTCGTAGATGAAAAAGAAACGTTTTTCGTTCATGGCACTTTTGCTTTCGGGTAGCTTACTTTTTTCTGCATGTAGTAATGATACGTCAACAACTCCTGATAAAGGAAAGGATTCAGGAAAAGTAGATGGTGAAATAACTGTTTGGGTTCATCCTTATACAGGTGATGCTAAGAAAGAAGAGGAAATGTGGAAAGAAATTACTGCAAACTACAACAAAGAGTTTCCTGACGTAGAAGTAAACATAGAAACAATCCCGTGGGCAAATCGAGACCAAAAGGTCCTAACAGCACTAGCAGCTAATAATGGACCAGATGTATTCTATGCGATTCCTGACCAAATGCCACAATATGCAGATGTAGGGATGCTTTTAGAATTAGATCCATATTTGGAGGATTCTGATCTTGAAGGGTTTGTTGATACTTCATTAGTATCTACTACATGGAAAGACAAGAAGTATGGATTACCAATCCTGCAAGAAGCTTATACATTCATTTATAATCTAGACGTCGTGAAAGCGATTGGTGAAGATCCTGCAAATCTACCACAGACTTGGGAAGAATTTGAAGCATGGGCAGCTAAAGCAAAAGAAAAAGGTTTCTATGCATTAAACTATCTGGGAGGAGGTTCCATGAATGGAACAATCTATCCTTGGATTTGGCAAGCTGGTGGAGATGTTGTAACAGATGAAAATGAAGTGTTAATCAATAGCTCTGAAAGTGTGAAAGCGTTCGAGATGATAAATAATTTCTATCAAAAAGGATATATTCCAGAAGATTCGATTACAGCAACCACACAAGATGAATTATGGTTCGGTGGAAAAATATTGGCGCAACTTGGATCTGGGATAAGTATTACGATGATGGAAAAAGAAGGTGAATTTGATTTCGCAATTGCACCACCATTAACTGGTGAAAAGCAATTAACGTATGGTACAACTGGAATGTTTGTAGTGCCTTCAAACAGTGATAATCCTGATGCAGCAGCAGAATTTGTAAAGGCAGTAACAAATGCTGAAAACCAACGTATTTTCAATACTGTAACGCAATATATACCAACTCAAGAAGAAGCAAAAGATATCTTTGATTCGAATCAATATATGAGTCAATTAGCAACATATACACAATATGCATTACCTGGTGTTATACATCCAAAAGGGCGTGCAATCATGCCATTTATTCAAGCTGAAATTCAAGCTATGATGGCTGGAGACAAAACTCCTCAAGAAGCAGCAGATGCAGCAGCTGAAGCAATCGAAGCTGAGTTAGCAAAGCCGTAAAATAATAGCTTCTTAAAGTAAAGAGAGTTTTATTCCTTTTGAGAATAAAACTCTCTGTTTATGAAAACTTGTTTTGCTTATCAATAAAAGAAATAAGGTGATAGCTTGGAAAAGGTCGTAGAAACTCATAACAAAGTACCTCTGGAAAACATAAAAATGGTCAAGCCTCCTTTAAAGAAAAAGATCAAAGATGAATGGAGAAAAAATGGTCTTGTTTATCTTGTACTTACTCCTGTATTAATCCATTTTCTAATATTTCAAGTCATTCCATTTGTTTATAGTTTTATATTAACATTTCTTAATTATCGAATTATCGGTACTTCTGAGTTCGTGGGCTTACGCAACTGGAAGCAATTGTTTCAAGATGAGATTGCTTTAAAATCAATTTGGAACACTATTTTATTTTCCTTCTATTATATACTTCCTACAATGGCACTTGGTTTAATTTTAGCGCTTGTCATAAAATCAGGAATACGATTTACAAAATTTTTCAAAGGAATCTTTTTCCTGCCTGTTGTTACATCATTTGTTGTTGTGGCAGGTATCTGGGAATGGTTATTTTCAGGGACAGAATCAGGATTAATTAACTACTTAATAAGTTTTTTAGGGATTGAACCTCAGTTGTTTTTATCTGATTCTTCACAAGCCTTACTTGTATTGGCTGGTTTGAGTATATTCAAAGTATCTGGAAGCACAATGATCTATTACTTTGCAGGGCTCCAGTCCATTCCAAAAGATATGTATGAAGCCGCAAAAATTGATGGTGCTTCACCTTTAAAATCTTTTTGGTTAATCACTTTCCCATTATTAAAACCGATTCATTTCTATGTATTAATCATTACGACAATTGGTTCTTTCCAAATCTTTGACTCTGCATTCTTATTAACAAACGGAGGACCAAACTTCTCAACAAGCACAATTGTATTTTATTTATACCAAATCGGATTCACAAATTTAAACTTTAGCTATGCAGCTGTTTTATCTTACGTATTATTCGCGATTATCTTAATCATTTCGCTTATTCAGAGAAAATACTTTGGAAAAGATCAAGGTATTTATTAAGGCTGAGCGTAATTGTAAGGGAGATGAAATGTCTTGGTAAAAAAAATTCTTAACTATTTTGTACTGTTCTTCTTAGGATTTTGCTTTCTCCTGCCATTTTTAATTATGGCATTAAGTTCATTTAAGGAAACGACTTATGCAGCTATGGATCCGTTATTTTGGATTCCAGACAGTGTATCTTTTAGTAACTTTGCGTATTTATTTCGTAATGATAATTTCTTGCGATGGATTTTTAACTCGGTTGTAATCACAATTATTCCTGTTTTTTCACAAATGTTTTTTGCAGGTTTACTAGGTTATATATTTGCTAGGAAGCAATTCATCGGAAGGGAATTCCTATTCTGGACATTTATGGCTGTTATCATGATACCATCACAACTGCTTATCATTCCGAAATTCATCATGTTTTCAAAATTTGGTTGGATAAATGAATACCAAGCTTTAATTGTTCCCGAACTTTGGGCGATAATGGGTGTATTTTTAGTTCGCCAATTCATGCAAGGGATTCCTATGGAATTAGATGAAGCCGCAAGAATGGACGGAGCTAATGATTTTCAGGTGTTTCGTAAAATTTATATGCCACTAGCATTTCCATCTATCGCTACTGTTGGGACATTTGCGTTTGTAAGTAACTGGAATGATTTATTCCAGCCGTTAATTTATATGACAAATGAAAAAATGTACCCAATCACAGTTGGGTTAGCTTCCACATTGAGCAAAGAAGGAAACTTTGGAATTGAAATGGCCGGAGCGACACTCTCATTTATCCCGACCTTCTTAATCTTCTTATTCTTCCAGAAGTATTTCACAGAAGGCATACAGTTATCAGGTCTAAAATAAGTTACCGTAAGTAAAGGAGTGAATTTATGAGCGATTTAAAAATAGGGATGATTGGTCTCGATACCTCACATGCAACTGCTTTTACAAAGTTATTAAATGATCCGTCCCACCCTTTTTATGTAGGGGGTGGGAAAGTAGTTATGGCGCATCCAGTGAGCTCATCTGATTTTAAATTAAGTAATTCACGTGTTGGTCCAATTACGAAAGAAGTTGAGCAATTGGGTGTTCAAATCGTCCATACGATGGAAGAGGTGGCTGAGCATTGCGATGCCATTTTAATAGAGTCCGTGGATGGAAGGGTTCATCTTAATCAAGTCAGCAAATTGTGTAAGTTTAAGAAACCTTTATTCATTGATAAACCATTTTGCTTAACCACCTCCGATGCAAGAAGAATCGTGGAGCTAGCTGATCAATACGAGACACCAATTATGAGTTCTTCAGCCTTGCGATATGCGGAAAGTTTAAGCAGGACTCTTGCCATAAAGGATAAAGGAAAGATAATTGGAGCAGACTGTTTTGGACCGATGGAGATTGTTGACACCCAACCAGGGTATTTTTGGTATGGGATTCATGCGATTGAAATGCTCTATACGATAGTTGGGAGTGGTGCAAAGCATGTTCGTTCAGAATCAAACGGGGATTTTGATGTAATTGTTTCAGAATGGCAAGATTCTCGACTTTTTAGCGTGAGAGGGAATAGAAAAGGAAATGGCGAATTCGGCGCCGTTATTCATTTTGAAAAAGGTAGTGAATATGTATCAATCAATTCTTCCTCAAAACCCTTTTATGCTAGTTTATTAGAGAATATTTTAGATTTTTTTAAGGACGGTAAAACACGAGTGCCATTGCATGAAACAATAGAAATTATTCGGTTCATTGAGGCAGCAAATGAAAGCAAGGAAACAGGGAAAAAGGTGTATATATAAAGGATACCCTTTTAATTGAAACAGCGGGTAATGTAGTTCCCGCCATTTCATTCTTTTTTTGTTTCGTGGTCATCGAGGATAAAGGTAAGTCGATAAATGCGTCTTGGTCTACCTTTGTAGGTGATCTTTTCTTCTCCTACAATATCCACTAAATTGGCGTCCATCCATTTCAAGAGAATTCGATGTGCACTTCTCGTTGTAATGTTTAATGTGGTGGCTAACTCTTGGGCTGTATAATTATATTTTTTATGACGTGCTACTCGTGCCATTAGCTTCGTCATATATGCGGCTGACATTCCAGCCTGTTCGGCTTTATTAAGAAGTTCAGCATCTGTTATGGATAAATCATATTTTTCATATTGAGTATCCGTGATGATGTCAACTGGACCGATCACACTTTGGTCTTCACGAACGATATAGCAGACATTACCGCCTAATTCTTTTGATTGACGTAGGGCAATTCTAGCATGGTTACCTGCTTCTGCTGCAGATAGACCGAAGCCAACACCAATACTTATGGATACACCTAACTCTGTTTTGGCTGAGTTTAAAATGGGTATGAATTTATAACCACGGGTTTCTCTTTCGAAAATACCTCGGGTCGTAATAAATGAAAACTCATCTCCACCAGAATTGATCAAATGACCATCAATTAGCTTTGTATAATTTAGCATCATTTGTTGAAATTTTAGCTTAAATACTTGTACTTCATGTTCTGTTTTGTATTTTTCAGTAGCCTTTTCAAATTGATCAATATCGATAATACCAAACACAATTTGTGATTCTTTATTTTTTCGGGCTTCCGTCGCTAACAATGCGCGCTCGAGTGAAACAATTAAGTCCTGATATGTTGGGGTTACCCATTCATTCGGTATTCCCAGATCAGTTAGTTTCAGTGAAACCTCCTGGGTACCAGTAATAGCAATAGAACTAAAATTTTGATAATTTTGTTGGTGAAATTCAACAATTTCCTCAAAAGTAGTAGTCTGACTGTAATGTGGAAAGGATGTAAACTCGTAATTGGTTTCGCCTAATTCATATAGGATTTGTTGAATATATTTCTCTTCAACAGTATCAATAGAAATGTGCCTGAGGTCATATTGATTTTTAATCAAAAATAAGGATCGATACAGCCCAGTACCCATTAAAGGAACATAATGTGCCGGAATTGCAAAATTGAAAAGTTGTTTGGCTTTCAGGTAAGTAGGAAATTCCATGAAAAGGAGAACTTCAACCTTATTGACCAAGTTTTCTATATCCTTAGGTTCGATCGTAGAAGGTGTTGAATGTAAAAAGAAAGGTTGAAAATTAGGAAAGGATTCAAGCGCTTTCATTATTTCGTTCACAAGTTCTACAGGACTCACAATGCCGATAATAATTTCGGTACCATTTGTTGATAATTGATTCGTTTTCATTATGTCATCTCCAGTAAAAGACATATTAAAGAAATGTCTTTAAATAATCTTACTACTAGATTAAGAGGAACTTGTCCAATTGTCAATGAAAAAGACGATTTATTTAAAGACTTTTAAGTGACTTGTCTTTTAATAAACCCAACTATACAATGTAGGTAATTAGTAAGTAACCATGTTTTTCCTAATGAAAACTTAAAAAAACATATCTTAGGAGGATCTAAATGAAAACGATTGCGGAATTAGAGGATTATATGTCAACGCCTAGCGAGGCTTTAATTAAGGACATTCAACAACTTGATGGAGACATCATGATTTTAGGTGTAAGTGGGAAAATGGGACCGACTTTAGCTAAATTAGCGAAGAGAGCTGTTGATCAGTCAGGTTTACCCAAAAAGGTAATTGGTGTTGCGAGATTCTCAGATGACAGTTTAATAGAAGAATTAGAGGTATCTGGGATCGAAACAATCAAAGCCGATCTTTTGAAGGAAGAAGACCTCCAAAACCTTCCAAATGTGAAAAACATTATTCTCATGGCAGGAACTAAATTTGGAACAGTTGGGAATGAGCATCGTACATGGGCAATGAATGCTTATCTTCCAGGACGTATTGCTGAAAAGTTTAAGGACTCACGAATTGTTGCGTTTTCAACAGGAAATGTCTATCCTTTAACCTCTGTATTAAGTAATGGTTGCACGGAGGACGTTTCACCAAACCCTGTAGGTGAATATGCACAATCCTGTTTAGGAAGAGAACGGGTGCTCACATATTTCTCTCATAAATACAAAACACCAGTGGTTCTATTTAGACTGAATTATGCAATTGATCTTCGATATGGAGTTTTACTCGAAATTGCAAAATCAGTGTTCCAAGGTAACCCTATCGATTTAACAATGGGAAATGTTAATGTCATTTGGCAAGGTGATGCGAATGAATATGCAATTCGCTCCTTATTACATACAAATTATCCGCCACAAATCATCAATGTCACTGGACCTGAGACGTTATCTGTAAGATGGTTGGCCTATGAATTCGGAAAACGAATGAAGAAGGACCCATTATTTGTGAATAGTGAGAGCCCTACAGCCTTGCTGAATAATGCATCTCACGCTCATAAATTATTTGGTTATCCGAAAGTAACAGTTCAACAGATGATGGACATGATTTCTGAATGGGTTATCAGTGATGGGCAAACCATTAATAAGCCAACCCATTTCCAAGAAAGAGAAGGTGCATTTTAATGCTAAAAGAGGCTGTTAAGAAAAAGCTTCATGAGGGCACGGTGATTCCAGCTCATCCGCTTGCATTAACAAAAGAAAGAAGGCTTGAAGAAGCAGGTCAGCGAGCATTAACACGCTACTATATTGATGCTGGTGTTGGTGGAATTGCAGTAGGGGTTCATACTACACAATTTGAAATTCGTGATCCTGAAATCAATTTGTATCAACAAGTTCTCTCGCTTGCAATTGAGGAAACGAAGAATGCTAATATTCCCGCTGGTTTTATTAAGATTGCTGGTATTTGCGGACCGACAGAACAAGCCATTAGTGAAGCGACCTTCAGTAAAGGAATTGGTTATGATTTAGGACTGTTAAGTATGGGTGGTTTAAATCATCTATCTGAAGAAGATTTACTCGAACGTGCCGAAAAGGTAGCGGACATTATTCCGATATTTGGGTTTTATCTACAACCTGCAGTGGGGGGACGAATTTTCTCCTATGAATTTTGGGAGCGTTTTGCCTCCATCCCAAACGTGTATGCGATAAAAATTGCACCATTTGATCGATATTGTTCAATAGACGTTGTTCGTGCCGTTTGTCATTCACCTCGAAATGAGGAGATTGCCTTATACACTGGAAATGACGATAACATCATAAATGATTTACTCACAACTTTTGAATTTCCCGTTGGAAATAAAGTGGTGGAAAAGAAAATCGTTGGTGGGCTTCTTGGACACTGGTCGATTTGGACAAAACGAGTCGTTGAAACATTTGAGGAGATAAAAACGGTCAGAGATCAGGAGTCTATTCCAAAGAAGCTGCTCACTCTCGGACAACAGATCACGGATGCTAATGCTGCGATATTTGATTCGCGAAATAGCTTTAAAGGCAGCATCGCCGGAATTAATGAAATCTTAGCTAGACAAGGATTGCTTCAAGGAAATTGGTGTTTAGTGGATCGTGAAGTGTTAAGTCCAGGTCAGGCAGAAGAGTTAGACCGTATTTATACTAGCTACCCACATTTGCATGATGATGAATTTGTAAAAGAGAATTTATCAAAGTGGTTGTCTAAATAATTGACGGAAGAAGGATTTCAAATGAAAAGAATAGTCGCCCACAACAAGAAAGTGGAAATCATTGAGGATGAAATTCCAAGCATAGAAGGAAAACCTTCGTATATTTTAGTTAAAACATTATATTCAGTTATTTCACCAGGCACTGAGCTATCATTATTATCAATTAGTGAAAATAAGAAGGTTCATCTTGGCTACAGTGCAATGGGAGAAGTCGTTGAATGTGGGAATGACATTACCGATGTGAAAAAAGGGAATCTTGTTGCTTGTTACGGTGCACCATATGTTCACCATGATGAATTTTTACGAGTACCGAAAACATTGTATGCTAAGCTTCCCGAAAATCTTGATCCAAAGGAAGCTGCTTTAGGTGGACTTGGTGCGATTGCGATTCATGCTCTACGTATTGCCAACCTTCAATTTGGTGAAACAGTTGTGATCGTAGGACTAGGCGTTTTAGGGCAATTAATAGCTAAAATTGCTAATGCAGCAGCATACAATGTGATAGCGTATGATCTTCACGAAAGTCGAGTAGAAATGTTAAAGAAAGAAAATATTAAATCATTTGCAACCGTAAAAGAGATGGAAGAAGCCATTCAGGTTGAAACGAAATCTCGTGGAGCAGATGCAGTACTATTGTGTGCAGGTGGAAAACGCTCACCACTCACTCATGAATGTTTAAAATGGATACGCACCAAAGGCAAAGCAGTGATTGTCGGTGATATTGAGCCAGACTTTCCTAGAGACTTAATGTTTGGTAAAGAAGCTCAGCTGCTCATTTCACGAGCAGGCGGTCCTGGAAGATATGACAGTTTATATGAAAAAGAAGCAATCGACTACCCTTATGAATATGTTCGCTGGACAGAAGGAAGGAATCTGGAGGAATACATCCGACTGATTAGGGAAAAACGGATTGATGTCGGACCATTTATTACAGAAGTAGTCGAATTTGGAGATGCACCACAAGAATTTGAAAAACTATTAAACAAGGAATCTACCACACTAACCAAATTAATTCACTTTACGTAATTTGAGGAATGGTTGAGGTTGAATATGGAGGATTTCGAAATCTAATGTTGCACAACCACTATTACTTACAAGGAAATGTTGTTTCCGATAAAAGAATATATAAGAATATGGCCATAGAAATTAAAGATGGAAAAATTAAGTTCGTTGGTAAGAAAGAGACCATAAACAATAACAATACGGATCTGCCTATCTACCAAGTGGATGGGTGGATCTGTCCAGGTTTTATCGATACGCATATCCACGGTCTTAATAGGTATGATTTTATGGACCGTACAAAGGAAGGTTTTTATCGCATTCAAGATGGGCTCCCATCCTTTGGTGTGACAAGTTTCTTGTCAACATCAAGGGCAGCTACATTAGAGGATATTAAAACCTTCCTTTTATTAAGTAAACAAGTAGTCGCTGAAGAGCGTACTGGTGCCCATCTATTGGGTGTTCATTTAGAAGGACCCTGGATTAATCAAAAATATAAAGGTGCCCAAAAATCAGAGTATATTGTAAATCCCGTTTTAGAGGAAGTACGATCAATCCTTCACTTATCCGAAGGTTTGATTCGAATTGTAACATTGGCTCCGGAGCTACCTAATGCAGTAGATGTGATTAAGTTATTGCACGAACAAAATGTTTCGATTTCAGCAGGACATACAGCTGCGACTTATGAGGAAGTGGAACAAGCGATTAAGTACGGTTTGTCGAGAGTTACACATTGTTTCAATGGGATGGGTCCGATTACACATCGCAATTTAACAATTTCATTTGCAGCACTTGATATACAAGAATTGCATTGTGAAATTATAGCAGATGGCTTTCATGTGCATTCAAAAATGATAGAAATGCTATACAAAATGAAAGGCGTCGATCACATTACATTCATTTCTGATTGTACCGGAACCAATCAATTACCAGATGGATGTCATCAAATCGGTGGCAAAACAGTCTACAAACAGAATGGAAAGGTAACATTGGCAAATGGTAGTCTTGCAGGTAGCTCTTTGACTCTAGACAAGGCGATTCAATTTAGTGTTCACAATTGCAACATTCCCCTTGAAGAGGCTGTGCAAATGGCAACTTATAATCCGGCAATTGTATGCGGCGTGAGTGGACACAAAGGAAGAATTGCGGTTGGGTATGATGCGGACCTTGTCATCTTATCAAATGATGTAGCAGTAGAAAGTACGATAATAAATGGAAATTTTGTGTTCGATTGTAGTGAATAGAGAGAACAACAATAATCGTTTAATAATAATGAAAAGAGGTATCAAATATGCAAATTAATTTAGTAGGTGAGAAAGGTTTAATTTTAAAAGGATTAGAACTATTAGGCGATGAGCTCAGTATTGAATTACATGAAAAAGGGTACCCGATTACAATCACACAAAGGGTAGGTCCGATCCATGTAAGCAACAAGGATGGGAAAGGTAACATCTTTTATCAGGAAAAAATCCATTTTTATCGTGCGATGGGGGTGTGGTTAGAGAATTATCGAAAGACTGGTGACTTTGAACTGACTGAACAGCCTAATTTCCAAACGAGTGGAGTTATGCTCGATGTTTCTAGGAATGCAGTGTTAAAGGTAGATGAAGTACAAGGGCTACTTAGGAACTTGGCTGTCATGGGCTTAAATGTTGTCATGCTTTATACAGAGGATACTTATGAAGTCCCAGATTATCCGTATTTTGGGTATATGCGTGGTAGATACACAGAGGAAGAACTAAGGACTTGTGATGAATATGCTGATCATTTTGGCATTGAAATGATTCCTTGTATTCAAACTCTTGCCCATTTGACAATGGCATTAAAGTGGGGATATGCAAAAGAAATTAGAGATACAGCTGATATTTTATTAGTTGGTGAATCGAAAACATACCAATTTATTGAAAGCATGATTGAGGCCGCTTCTAAACCTTTTAAATCCAAACGAATTCATATTGGTATGGATGAAGCTCATCAGCTTGGGTTAGGCCGGTATTTAGATTTAAATGGATATGAGAATCGCTTTGATATTATGAACAAGCACCTAGATAAAGTAGTTTCAATCGCTAAAAGACATGGTCTGTCACCAATGATTTGGAGTGACATGTATTTTCGTTTGGGTTCAAAACACGGTGAATATTATGATAAAGACGTTCATATTCCAAAAGAAGCAATTGACTCCATACCAGAAAATGTTCAGCTTGTTTATTGGGATTATTACCACGCAGATGAACAGTTTTATCGATCTTATATTCAGAAACATAAAGAATTAGGGAGAGATACACTTTTTGCGGGTGGAGCATGGACATGGAATGGAATTTCGCCAAACTATGGAAGAGCGTTTGTGACAACAGAAGCTGCACTATCAGCGTGTAAGAAAGACGGTCTCCAAGAAGTCTTTACGACGTTATGGGGGGATAATGGAGCGGAAACGCCGCTCACAACTGCGCTACCTGTTATTCAACTTTATGCTGAACATACTTATCACGAAACAGTGACAATGGAACATTTAGCCCAACGTTTCTATTTTTGTACTGGAAATCATCTTGAGGATTTTCTTGTTCTAAATCAATTGGATGAAACGCCAGGTGTGATGAAAAATAATGTAAACTCATCCAATGCATCAAAGTTCCTATTGTGGCAGGATCTTCTTATCGGATTATTTGATGAAAATATCCGTGGTCTTGATATGAATGTACATTATCAGAAACTAATTCCTGGAATTAATGCGGCGAAGGAAAGAAATCCTAACACAGTCCACATTTTTGAGTTCTATGAGCGTCTAGCAAAAGTATTAAGTGTAAAGGCAGAGATGGGAATCCATTTAAAGGCAGCTTATGACCAGAGAGATAAGGATTCTATGACAACTCTTTTAAGCAAGATTACTATATTGACCAACGAGGTTCATGAACTTCACAAAAAACATCGAGAAGTTTGGTTTTCTTTATATAAACCATTTGGTTGGGAAATTATCGAGTTTCGTTATGGGGGACTACTAGCCCGTCTGGCAACCACACAAATACGGATTCAACAATGGCTGGAAGGGACAATCGATCGAATTGAAGAGTTAGAAGAAACAAGATTAGTACATGATGGTCCAAATGGGATTCCAGAAGGTTCCTTAGGAAACCACTTTTACCACCGAATTGCAACAGCGGGTAATTTTAATTGGTAAATATAAAGCACTTTAGGAGGTATTGGGTATGCCTATTATTCGTTTTCCGAAAGACATGAAATGGGGTACCGCGACTGCAGCGTATCAAGTAGAAGGTGCAGCATTTAAGGATGGAAGAGGGTTATCCATATGGGATACTTTTTCCCATACCCCTGGAAAAGTGAAGAATGGTGATAATGGTGATATCGCATGTGATAGCTATCATCTTTACCATGAGGATATAGAATTATTGGACCGATTAGGTGCAAATGTGTATCGCTTTTCTGTTTCATGGCCGAGGATTTATCCAAATGGAACAGGAAAACTCAACCCTAAAGGCTTGCAATATTATCATAACTTGGTAGACAGGTTAGTGGAAAAAGGGATTGAACCAATGCTTACCCTTTACCACTGGGACCTTCCGCAAGCCCTACAGGATCAAGGTGGTTGGGCGAGTCGAAATACAGTTGATGCCTTTAGCCAATATGCTGAAACTATTTTTAGAGAGTTTAATGGGAAAGTGAAATATTGGCAAACCATTAATGAACCTTTATGTGCAGCTTTTTTATCAAATTATCGAGGTGTACACGCACCAGGATATCAGGATTTACAGCTTGCTGTGGATGTTTCCCACCACTTGGTGTTGGCACATGGAAAAGCGGTTAAGGTATTTCGAGAACTAAGAATCGAAGGTCAAATCGGCACAGCAACGAATACCACATGGAGAGAACCTTTTAGTAACCGAATAGAAGATATCGAAGCTTGTAGGAGAGAAATTGGCCATAACATTGATTGGTTTCTAGATCCAATTTTTAAAGGTGAGTACCCACAATATTTAATTGATTGGTTTGAAAAAAAGGGTGCAAAACTTCATGTTGAAGACGGGGACATGGAAATCATCCAACAGCCGATTGATTTTATTGGAGTCAACTATTATTCCGGTAATGTCACACGATTTAAAGAGAATACTGGATTACTAGATATTGAAAATATTGAAATTGATTATAACCACACACATATAGGCTGGCCGATTTATGCAGACGGCTTTTATAAAGTGTTTCAATATCTCGCACAGCGGTATGGGAAAATTCCTTTATTTATTACGGAAAATGGGGCTTGTTGTATGGATGAACTTGTAAACGGGAAAGTGGATGATCAAGACCGAATCAACTATTACAAGCAGCATCTAACAGCTGTGAGTAGAGCTATAGAATCAGGGATTCCTATTCTTGGTTATCTAGCATGGTCATTATTAGATAACTTTGAGTGGGCAGACGGTTACGGAAAACGATTTGGTCTTGTTTATGTAGACTTTCAAACTTTGGAGCGCATTCAGAAAGAAAGTTACACCTGGTATAAAAAAGTAATTGCTAATGGATGGATAGAAATATAAAACATCTAAAGACGCAACTTCGAGAATAAAAGGATAGAGGTGGATTGTATGCAAAACGTTTTATTGATTGGTGCAGGAACAATGGGGAAGGAGCATGCTAGTTCTTATTACGATATGGAAGATGTTTGTGTTGTAGGAATCGTTGACACTCGAATCGATCAAGCTCAGCAAATTATCGGTGAGCATGATACAAAAATTTTTCAAACTTTAGAAGAAGCGGTAAATAATATGGAACAAATTGATGTGATTGATGTTTGTGTTCCAACTTTCTTGCATAAAGAGTATGTGATAAAAGCTGCGGATTATGGAATTGATGTAATATGCGAAAAACCATTAGCTTACACTCTTGAAGATGCACGTGAAATGTTAGAGTACTGTGATAAGAAAAATGTGAAATTGTTTATAGGGCATGTTGTTCGTTTCTTCCCACAGTATGCAAAAGCAAAGGAACTTGTTGCAAATGGCTCAATTGGTGATATTGGTGTCGTTCGAACAAGGCGTGGCGGGCATTTTCCGGCAGGGTGGAGAGATTGGTATTCAGACCAAACAAAAAGTGGTGGAGTGATCTTAGATTTAATCATCCATGATTTTGATTTTCTGCGTTGGAACTTTGGTGAAGTGGAGCGAGTATTTGCGAAAGGACTGCCTGATCTCGACTATGCCATTGTGACATTGGTTTTTAAAACAGGAGTTATCGCACACGTTGAAGGTTCATGGAGGCATCAAACGTTTTCCACCCAATTTGAATTTGCTGGTAAAAGTGGGATTATCGAATATGATAGTTTAAAAGAAGAACCGGTTTTACTTTCAATTAATCAATCAATTGATGAAAAAAGTGGAGTAGAGGTACCTCAAAGTCCTTTGAAAAGATCGCCATATTATATTGAACTACAGCATTTCTTGAACAGTTTGAAAACAAATGAAACGCCAATTGTGACAGCAGAAGATGCGTATAAAGCAATGGAAATATCAGTCGCTGCCCTTCAATCTATAAAAACAGGTTTACCTGTCATACTAAAGGGGGAAAACTGACATGAAAATTGGAATCATTAGCTTCGCCCATATGCATGCAAATAGTTACGCAGCTGCCATAAAGGAAATGGCAGGTGTCACATTAACTGGAATAGCCGATGAAAATGAGGAAAGAGGGTCTAAAAGTTCACAACTTTTTGACACAGTATATTATAAAAATTATCAACATTTACTTGACTCTGATATCGATGCGGTTATTGTGACATCAGAAAATAATTTGCACCATCAACATGTAATTGCTGCTGCTAAAGCAGGCAAACATGTTCTATGTGAAAAGCCATTAGCTACCAATTTAAAAGATATCGAAGAAATGATTCGTGTTTGTAAACAAAATGGAGTTCTGTTAGGAACAGCTTTCCCTGTCCGATTTAATACACCTATTCAACATGCTAAAAAAGTGTTGGAAGAAGGTGTATTAGGAGATATTTTAGCGATTAAGGGAACAAATCGGGGAACGAATCCAGGTGGCTGGTTTATTGACAAGGCGAAATCAGGCGGTGGAGCGGTACTCGATCATACGGTCCATGTTGTCGATATCATGAGATGGTTTACAGGGGCAGAAGTGAAGGAAGTTTACGCAGAAATTGGAAATGTCTATATCAATCATCAGATTGATGATTGTGGGATCCTTACAATGGAATTTACTAATGGAATGTTTGCAACTCTAGATTGTAGTTGGTCAAGAAATAGCGCCTATCCTACCTGGGGCGATGTAACAATGGAAATTATCGGGACAAATGGTACTTTGAAAATTGACGCGTTCTCTCAAAAATTCGATTTCTATTCCAATCAAGAGGGTGTCAATTGGATTGGTTGGGGAGATGATATGGACACCGGTCTGATAGAGGATTTCATTGCAAGTGTAAGAGAAGGTAGAGCCCCTCTAGCAACCGGTCATTCAGGAATGAAAGCGGTAGAAGTAGCGTTAGCAGCCTATCAATCTTTCGAGAAAAAAGCACCTGTAAAATTGATTTAAATGGATAAAAAGAGGTGATAAAATGGTAGTTTTTCATGAACTACAAGCTGATATAGTGATTGTAGGTGCGGGAATAGGAGGATGTGCGGCTGCATTATCCGCCTTACAATCTGGAAAAACGGTCCTCTTAACCGAGGAGACAAAATGGATTGGTGGTCAAATAACAAACCAAGGAGTGCCACCAGATGAGCATCCATGGATTGAAAGCTTTGGAGCCACAAGAAGCTATCGTACTTTTCGAAAAAAAATTAGAGAATACTATCTTACGAATTTTCAAGTTTTGAATACGGAACGAATAAATGATCAATTTAATCCTGGATCTGCCATTGTAAGTAAAATAAGTCATGAGCCAAGAGTTGCTTTACGGGTGCTTTACGATATGCTAGCACCTTATTTAAGCAATGGGAAACTAACCTTATTATCAGAATATAAAATAATAACAGCTGAAACAGATCAAGATTACGTTCAAGCTGTTACCGTTCAGCATTCTAGTTCAGGAAATACCTACCATTTAAAGGGAAAGTACTTTTTGGATGCAACAGAAATGGGGGATGTATTACCACTTGCTGGTGTAGAGTATGTAATTGGTGCTGAATCTCAGGATGAAACCGCTGAAGCTCATGCACCAAAGGATGCAGAACCCTTTAATATGCAGGCGTTTACATACTGCTTTGCCATTGATCATATAGATGGAGAAAATCATACAATTGAAAAGCCTGCTCAATATGAGTTTTGGAAAAACTATCAAGCTGAATTCTGGCCAGCCAAACAATTAAGCTGGTGGGGGGTTGTCCCTCATACATTGGAACCGATTGAGTATTCTTTATTTTACGAGCCTAATCGCTTTTCACTATGGAATTACCGGAGAATTATCGATAAAAATAATTTTGAAGAAGGTACGTTTCAAAGTGATATTACAATCGTCAATTGGCCACAAAATGATTACTGGTTAGGTCCTATTATTGACGTAACTGAAGAAGAAAAAGAAAAACATCTAAATAATGCCAAACAATTAAGCTTGTCTTTACTTTATTGGATGCAAACGGAAGCACCTCGGCCAGATGGTGGAAAAGGGTATCCTGGGATTAGGTTAAGAAAGGATATTTTAGGAACAGAAGATGGCTTGGCTATGTATCCTTATATCCGTGAATCGAGGAGAATAAAAGCCCAATTTACAGTAAAGGAACAACATGTCAGTGGTGAATTGGAAGGAAAAGAAAGTGCAACGTATTTTCCTGATAGTGTTGGAATCGGAAGTTATCGCTTAGACTTGCATCCGAGTACAGGAATGAATACATATATTGATTTTTCTTCTCATCCATTCCAAATTCCACTCGGAAGTTTACTGCCTATTCGAGTTAAAAATTTGTTGCCAGCCAGTAAAAATATTGGGACTACTCATATTACGAATGGTTGTTATCGACTTCATCCGGTGGAATGGAATATCGGAGAAGCAGCAGGTCATCTTGCAGCATATTGTATTGACCATGACATTATCCCGCATGAAGTGAGACATATAGAAGAAAAATTAAAGGACTTCCAGTCGCGTTTAGTGAAAGCGGGAATTGAACTTGAGTGGCCAAAAATTTATAAAATATGATCTAAGAATAAAAGTGGTGATACGGAATGATCGCACTAGTCGACAAAAGTATGGAAATGAAGAATCTAGTTCGCTTCAATCATTATTTTTCAAATATCAATGAACTTTTACATGAAGATCTCCATCAATATACATGTATTTTTATTAATGGTCTAAACAAAGGAAAACCAATGAAATTGTCATATGAGATACTTGAAAAGCTATGGAACTTTGTGGAACATGGTGGGATTTTGTATGGGGAGCTCATCAATTGTGATGACTTCCCATCCTCTCGTCTTTTTGGGTTCAAGCAAAACTTTTCGGTGACCCATTGCCGTTTAGAAAAACTGGTGATTTCACGTGATAATTCCCTTTGTAAAAAAGGACAGCTTCTCGAATGGCATGGTCCCTTTTTAACAGGCTTTACTTTCGACACCGAAAGACTGCTAAATATCGGTCATTTTAGAGAGACACATTGTACGGAAGAAGAAGGGAAATATCCTGGTATTGTTGTTAAAAATCATGGGAAAGGAAGAACCATTTTTTCGACTTTTTCTTTTTTGGGCAATGACCACAATTGGATGTTACGACCTAATTGGCTATGGAACCAAGTTATGAAATGGTTGCAAATGGAGTATCACTTGCCATTAAAAAGCAAACAATTGGTTATTCAGCCTTCAAAGGAAAACAATCTTGAAAAAACTATTGAAAAGGGTATGAATTGGTTTTTAACCTCGGGAATTTTGCCGAAGGAAGATGGAAGTCTTGGAATTTATGAAAATGTCCATTCCATTCGAAGCGATATTAGTAAGGATTTCCGTCCGGATTGCCATGCACATACTGCGCTTTTATTTTACCTTTATGGAAAATATACGAATGAACCTACATGGATAGAGAGGTCTCAAAATTTACTAAACTACTTATTTGAAGCAGGCTATCAGGATACAGATCCTGATTCAGCTACGTATGGTTTCTGGAAATGGTTTCAAAGCCCGAAGGAAAAACCAGATCAACTATTTTCCGATGATAATAGTTGGGTAGCACTTGTTCTATTATATCTATACCGTAAAACCGGTAATACAGAATACAAAGAGAGAGGCTTATTAACAGCTTATGCTCTTTTACACACACAAAATAAAAACGGACTTCGACCGGAGTGTATTCGGGAAAAAGAATTACTTGACCATGGGACCGCATATTTCAGAAATTCAACCATGTCCAGTATGAATCCCCATTTTGAAGCAATCGTTCATTCGACATTTATCCAAGCTTATCTTGTCTCAAAGGATGACACCTT
Source organism: Bacillus timonensis (assembly GCF_004799755.1). Lineage (GTDB taxonomy): Bacteria > Bacillota > Bacilli > Bacillales > Bacillaceae_L > Ferdinandcohnia > Ferdinandcohnia timonensis_A. Next base: position 59,612 of record NZ_SLUB01000008.1, read on the forward strand.
TTTACAAACTGCATATCAAGGTACGTTAACATTGCTTGATAATAAACGAGATTTAAAGTTTATGTATAGTAAAACGGCTGGATATAGTAGATTCTTATTGTCCTTAGCACAAGTATATGCCGTTACAAAGGATGAAACCATACTAAAAGAGCTACATGAAGTAATTGATTACTTAGCTAAAAATCAACATGAATCAGGTGGAATTGAGGAACGTGATAATCCAGATCCTGACCGTTATGGTACAGAGGATACAGGAGTGTTCCGAATGAACGGGGAAGGGATTGCGGATCAATTGTATACGAATAACTTTTTGCTCATGAATGCATGGGAGGCATGGAAAGCTACGTGCGACCCAACAGTGAAAAAGTTTTATGAAAAGCTTGTTCGTTTTTTATCTAGCATTCAAATTACTTCTCCAAAACTGGAGTTTAATGGTGGCTGGATGCGCTCTTTTCATCTAGAAAGTGGTGAGTACTTTGGCAATAATGGTGACACTGGCTGGGGAGCATATGTGATAGAAAGTGGATGGACGAATGCAATCATCCTTTCAGGACTTATTTTAAGAGAAATAGATCAATCATTACTGGATTAGTGTGAGGAGGTGCACAATGTCGGTTAGATGCAGCATTCTTTCTGATAACATATCTGTAGTTTTTGCAAAAGAAGAGTTGCTCAAGTATATCAAACAAGTCGAGCGGTCCATTCCTTATTCTTTTGTGTTAGGGGTGGAACAAGATTTGATTGAAAAGGGCTTAGTAGAACGAGCAACATTAAAGGAAAATCCAATAGTTGACGCTTTTCAAGTTGTACAAAAGGAAAACGAAATTTATATCATCGGTTCAAATCCTAGGTCCGTTCTTTATGGTGTTTATCATACTTGTAAAAAACTATTTGGATATAAATGGGTTCACTTTTCATCTGAAGAAAAAGTTGACTTCAGAGATGTTAGTTTTAAAAAATCTTCAAGTCACCGTGGGAAGATGGTTAGAAGAGGTCTAGTTATTGAAAATTATAGTGACACTTCATTTCTTTTACAAATGATAGATTGGGCAGCAAAACACTATGTTAATGAATTGTTTTTTACTTTTATGCTATGGGACAAGGTAAAACCAGTAATAGAAAAAGAGATAGAAAAGCGTGGGTTAACAATTACAATCGGCGGCCACAGCATGCACTACTTATTAAGTGATATCTCAATTTCAGATAAAAAGCAGATTAATTACTCAGATGATAGTTGGAAAGGTTTACTGATTGATAAAATAAAAAACGAAATCACCAAAACATCTTCTATTAATAGAGTATCCCTATGGCCAGCAGATATAGGGATAAAGAATGACCAGGATTTCTTAACAAAATACATTGCATTTACTGAACAATTAAAAAAGCACATTCCTCGTATTGAAGTAGAACATATAGCTTACAATGCCGGTTTATCATGGGATATGTTAGAACTACCAGATGGTTTCGATAGTTCGAAAACAGTTGATACGTTATTCGCATTCTGGGGTAGAAACTATCAGCAATCTTTTAAAAAGGAGGAAAGAGCATTTGAGGCTTTACATAAATGGCGTCAAGCAACGAAAGCTACTCAAAAGAATATAACTATTTTTGAATACTATAGTGACCATTTTATGTTAGGCAATCTTTTTCCACCTTTATTTCAAAGGATTCATGAAGATATTAATTTGTATTCGAAGTTGGGAATCAACCAAATAGTCAATCTAATCGTTCCATACATTCCTAAAGAAAATGCCAATGTATTAGATTTTCAGTATCCATGGGAATCTATACAGTTAATGAACAGTTATTATTTTGCACGATTAACATGGGGCGATGGCTTTGACGAAATTGAAGGGGACTTTTACTCGATCTTTAATGAACGTCAAATAATGGTCAAGAAAGTACTTAAGAAAATGGAGTCGGTACTATCAGAGGTATCGAAATGGAACTTCCCTTTATTTCCAAGTCGGATAATAGATCCCGAAAAAGTAAAAGAATGTGATGAAATACATCTTATTATCTCTGACCTTACTAAATGGAAAAATGAACTTGAACCTTTTAAAGACGATTTCATATCAGAAATTAAAGACCCATCCAGTATGATAACTTTTTATATTTATTATGTGTGTGAAATACTTGAGTATTACTTACGTGAATGGATGGAAAAGGTAGAGCAAGTGTCAGATAAACTACAATAGTATGGAGGAAAGTATGAAACAGCGAATTGTTTTTATTGGGGATAGTATTACATGGTGGGGGATGAGTGAGAGTGATTCGATCGGAACTGGCTATGTAAGGTTGCTACATGATTATTTGAAGGTAACCTACCCAAATAGGGATATGGACATTATAAACAAAGGGATTAGTGGTAATCGAATAACAGACCTAGCCGAGCGGTGGGACAGTGATGTGATTTCCCATAATCCGGATATTGTTTCGATATCAATTGGGATCAATGATGTTTGGAGGCAAGTGGATTCTCCAGAAATAGAACAAGTATTACCCAATAGGTTTGAAGAAGTACTTGAGTATCTTCTTATAAATACCAAGAAAAAAACCAATGCATCTATTATTTTAATGGAACCCACTGTCATATCAGAAGATATTCAGGGAAAAGGAAATATTATGTTAAAGCCATATATAGAAATCATCCATGAACTTGCAAAAAAACATCATGCAGTCAACGTTCCAACTCATCAGGCATTTCTTTCATTTTTAAAATATAAAAAGGAATTTCCGCTTACTATAGATGGTGTTCATATGAACACTTCAGGGAATATGCTGATGGCAAAAACATGGATACAAGCAACAAAAGAACTACTAGGGTAATCTACTGATATTTAATGTAGAGGAGTAACTTTCTAAAAAATAGAGTTGCTCCTTTTTACTTATTTTACACTATACTAACTATAAGTTGCTTGAGTTTTCCAGAATCTAACACTTTTCGACATCCCTATAAAGGTATAATGAGAAAAATGATTGAATAGGGAGGTTCGATTCTTGCTAGATTCAAGTCATGAATTCTATTTAAGCAGTGCAGAAAAGCAATTGATTATTAACGGGATTACAAATGGATTAGAGCGTTTTTATAAGGATAGAGAGGGGAAATCCGCCCTCGTCACTGAAAGAAACTTCATCTCTAGACAACGCGCCTCTTATGTGTTCGACTCCATCTACCACATCGCGAATCAACACCCAGAATTGAATGTAACACCCGAAATTCGAACGGCTGGTTTATCCTACGAATATGTATCGCTATTTTTTGAAACTCGAAAAATTGTCGTCACCTTCAGCCAAGTGAAGCGACCAGAAGATCTACCAGAATACAGTGAGTACCGCAACGAGTACACGGAAGGAAATCGCTTATACAATCCACAACTTTCCTTTTTTCGGGAAGATGATGAGTTTAATCTCAAAATCTACAAACATCTCGTCGTCACCTTCAATGGTTCTCATGGACCAGATCCATTGTTTGTATGGATTGGTGCGACAACGCCTGAACAAAATGAGTGGATTTATCATGAAGAACTAACAGTAGATGTTGGTGTGGGAAGGTAACAAGTGCACCTTGAAAATCTTATATAAAAACTTGTGTTTTAAAAGGTCTTTTGGAATTAGTTGGAAAAGGTGCGGCATAAAACAGGTTTATGATATGACTTTTGGGTATGTCTGGAAATAAACCTTATATATCTTGTGGATTTAATATGACCTTTGGTTATACTTGGTAAAACTCCTATTACAAAAGAGGTTTATTATATAACATTTGGCGATTTTTGGAAAAACAATTAGTTTATAAGTGTAATATACATAAACTTTTGGATAATTATGGTGAAGTCCAGAATAAACTTGTACTACGGTACAACCTTTTACAATTAAGGAGACTGTCTTGTATACAGTCTCCGTTTTTTTTTAACCCGGGTTTTAATTTGTGTTTGACAAAAAAAGTACATACTATACAAAATAAATTAAAATTTTTCCAGTAAAGTGACCTATATGATATCTTATAGATAGCGAGTTAAAGGAAGTGAGTAAGTGCAAACATTAAAACCAGCCATTCATTTTAACCGGGTGGATTTTCACGCGGACAATAAACATATTTTAAAAAATATAACAGGTTCCTTTTATGAAGGAACCATTACGACCTTGGTTGGACCATCTGGAGCGGGGAAAACAACGTTACTAAAGCTTTGTAATGGTCTTTTGTCTCCAAGTTCTGGTGAAATGTACGTAAAAGAAAAAAACATCGATACATATGATCCGGTGGCATTGCGGAGAATTGTGGGAATTGCTCTGCAAAATGCACCAATGATAAACGGGACAGTTTTTCAGAACTTAGCTTTACCACAGACACTCCAAGGTAAAAAACTGGAAGAACAAACAGCGAAGGAGCTGTTAGAGGACGTTGGATTAGAAGAGGAATATTTACATCGTGATGTTCGAGATTTATCAGGTGGACAACGTCAAAAGGTATCTATTGCACGCACGCTTGTGAATCATCCAAAAATCATGTTGTTGGATGAAATCACATCGGCACTAGATCGAGTCTCTAAAACCGAAATCGAGGAACTAATCGTAAAAATTAATCAGAAGTACAAGGTTACCATGATCTGGATTACCCATAATCTCCAACAAGCCATCGATATAGGAAACTACGTGTGGGTCTTAATGGAAGGGGAAGTGATTGAAACGGGGGAGAGTACTTTACTGAAATCTCCTACCCATGAAAAAGTACAACAATTTGTGAAGGGGGAGATGGCATGAGTACACTTGCATTGGCTATCGCTCTCATTTTTGTTCTCATCCCGATATTTTTATCGAAAACCTTTAACCTAGGTTTGGAAAAAGACACTACAATTGCGGTTGTTCGTTCCATTATTCAGCTTTTTGCAGTTGGCTATATTTTAAAATTTGTCTTTGAGACGGAAAGTCTTATCTATATTTTTCTAATGGTAGTTGTCATGATCGTTGCTGCTACACAAAACGCACGGAAAAAAGGAAAGGCAATCAAGGGTATCACTTGGAAAATTGCCTCAACCTTGGTTTTTTTGGAGGTTCTCACCCAGGTTATTCTATTAGGGTTTAAGATTACACCGGCAACCGCACAATATATCATTCCAATCAGTGGTATGGTAGTCGGAAATTCGATGGTACTAGCAATCCTCTTTTTAAACAGGTTCACAGCAGAGGTGGATGCGCATCAAGAACAGACGGAGCTCATACTATCCTTAGGTGGGACGCCAAAACAAGCAATTCATACACAACTCATTACATCCATTAAGGCGAGTATGATTCCAACCATCGAGAGCCAAAAGACAATCGGGCTTGTTCAACTTCCAGGGATGATGAGTGGACAAATCATTGCAGGCGCGAGTCCAATTCAAGCTGTTCAATTTCAATTGCTCGTTCTCTTTTTACTCTTAACAACAGCAGCCGTAACAAGCGTTATGCTCGGATTTTTATCCTATCCGACCTTATTTAATCAGCGCTTGCAGTTTCTGAAAATGAGATAGAAAAAATAGAAAACCAAAAATGCCTGAACCCTATGTCATATTATGGGCTCAGGCATTTAATCTATTTTGGAAAAGGCAACCTAATCAACCAACTAGGTTTCCTAGCTTATTTTCGAAAGTCAATACAACACAATTTAATACTTAAACACATGTCGTCCTATTTTCACAGCGGTTGCTCTCGAGTCCAACCAACGACTTGTGGCAATGGTAGGGTTGTAGAAGAACAACGCTTCTTTTGCAATATGTCTCATTTCAGATAGTGCTGCTTGCACAGCTCGTTTCGACTCTTCATCTGCAGGTTTATTGATTGCCCCATTTCGTACGGGTTGGAACTGACCACGCTGATATATGACACCTCGTATTGTGTCTGGGAATTTCGGGCTTTCTAAACGATTTAATACGACCGCCGCCACTGCAACTTTTCCTTCAAATGGCTCCGCTTGAGCCTCAGCTCGTACAATTCTCGCTAATAAGTCTAACTCTTCAGTAGAAAAACTATAGTTAGTTGAAACACTTTTAACCTCTGTCACTACTTTCTCTGTTTTTACCGTTTCTTGTGGTGCAACAACAACTTCTTCTATTTTCTCAACATTCATTCCTTCAAATAATGTTGGTCCATGATCATTCGTTACTTCCGTATTTATATTCTCCCCGACAACAATCAGGTCTAAATTTTCCACTTGTGGGTTCATTACTGCTAATTCATGTAATGTCATACCATGCTTTCGTGCAATTTCAGACATCGTGTCACCTTTTTGAACTGTATAGGCAAATGCTTGATCCGCAAAAAATAGAGAAGCAATAAAGATAGCTAGTCCAAATATTATTTTTTTCATAGTCATAGTCCTCCTAGTCATAGTATTACTGGGTAACTCTCTATGACTCATTTCTATGAACTAAAAAAGTAGATTAGTATTACAGTTTCGTTACAGGTAGATTACATCTTGTCTATCTTCCAATAACTAGAAAAAAGGATGATCCTCTTTTGATTAAGAGAACCATCCCGATTCGATTTTAAATATTCAATTGTAGTAAATCTTCTAACGTATTCACATTGCCCAAATTAGGAGCTTTTACATCTACATATTTTTCTGAATTCGTAATGACAATTGGAGTTGTCGTTTCAAACCCCGCTGCCTTGATTTGCTGTAAGTCAAAGGTAATCAGCAGATCTCCACGTTTCACATGGTCACCTTGCTTTACATGTGCTTGGTAATACTGACCTTTCAACTTTACGGTATCAATTCCGATACAAATTAAAATTTCAGCTCCGTCTTTTGATGTAACCCCAATGGCATGACCAGTAGGAAAGATAGTAGTGACAACTCCATCGACTGGAGACACGACTTTTCCATCTTCAGGTTCAATTGCAATTCCTTTTCCAACAGATTCAGTAGCAAATAGAGGCTCTTTGATCTCAGTTAATGGTACTACCTTACCGTGTAATGGGCTACTAATCTTCTCTGGTCTTACAATGATTAGATCATAATTATCTTTCGCTTTTTCTGTTTTTCCTTCAAATCCGAATACATAGGTGAAAATGAAACCTAATGCAAACGCAACAGCAATACCAATTAAAAATGGCAAGATAGGGGTGAAAGCTGGAATTGAAAGAACACTTGGTAGAACAAATGAATTCATTACAACACCTAGGCTTCCATTTATTGCTCCACCGACGGCTGCTGCGATTAAGACATAAACCATCGTTTTTTTATAGCGTAAAATAATTCCATAGTTGATCGCTTCAGTTGTTCCAGCTAAGGAACCTGGAACTATTCCGCTTGCAGCAAGTGCTTTTAAATCTTTGTCTTTCGTTTTCAAAAAGACAGCAATACCAATCCCGATTTGTGCAAATGGAGCTGCTGCAGCCATCCCGATAATTGGGTCTGGTCCTGTTGCAAGGTTTGCGATTGCTAGTGGAATGATTGTCCAATGTAAACCTGCAATTGTTAAGAATGTCCAAGCCCCTCCGAGAACGGCACCTGCTAATAAACCACTTTTATCACTTAGGAACGTGATTAATGTACCTAGACTTTCTCCTAATAATGTCCCGATAGGTCCAAATACGAGAAGGGTTAAAGGAACAATTATTACAAGAGATAGCAATGGATTCATAAATAATTGAATATCTTTATAAATGACTTTTTTCAACATTCTTTCTAGCCCTGCATAGGCAAAAATAGCCATAAAAATAGGGAAAACTGTTGACGAATAATCAGAAAGTAAAACAGGTAGTCCAAAAAATTCAAGTGAGTCAACACCATTTTCAACAAGATGAACAATTTCAGGACTTAAAATCGAAACACCAATAACTCCACCCACATAACCGTTTGCACCTAATTTTATTGCAATTGAGATCCCAAGAAATACAGGGAGAAAGTGGAATACGGCATCACCAGCTGCAGATAGAACGATGTATGAACCGTTTTCAATTGAAAGCCAATCAAACATGACAAGTACGGATAACATCGCTTTCAAAAGACCGGCACCGGCAAGAATTCCTATGATAGGAGCAAAGCTTCCGGAAATCACATCTAAAACCATTGCTAATTTTGATTGTTCTTTCTTTTTCGTTGTATGATTCATAGTAGTACCTCACAATTTTCTAAGATTATCAAACGTTTTCAAAAGAATTGCTTCTTGCATTATGATATTAGTATAATAAATACATCATGATACAATGTAGGATTATTTTGATAAAAATAGGACTTTTGTGAGGATAACTGTATTGGAAACATCTACTATTATTTCAACAACGATAAAATTACACTATATTACAGATTTAAATAGTTATGTATTGGATGAGAAGGGTTCGTATTTGTACAGTCAAGAACTGGTGCAATTGCCCATGTTTATCGAAGAAACGCGGGATGCAGCTTTTGGAACATTATCCAAAATGAGGGGGGATCAGGTCTATATTTTACATAATGAATGGGATTTGCAATTTTTTGGATATGCTCTTCATTATAATGGAATGAAATTTTGTATACTATTAGGCCCCTTTTATGAAAAAGCACCTGATTTTTTTAAGGTATCGAGAGAATATCATTTAACTCGAACGGAAAGTGAAGAATTGCGGAATGTTGCTAAAAAAATCTCGATTCTTACTGGAGAGAAAATTAAAAGCTTTACAAGTGTTTTACAGCAATTTCGAAGTTTGATGGACGAGACAGTTCCTGTAGCTATTGATTATACGATTAATCATGAGCGGAATGTCAGCCAATCAAGTAATGAGGAAATCAATCAACATGATTTGGTTGAATTACGATATAAAATCGAAAAGGATTTTCTGCGAGCGGTGGAAATGGGGAACAAAAAGCAAGCATTACAATTAATCAATTCAAATAATCTCTTATTTTCGTTTGCAGAGAGATTTCCAAATCAACCGATTAGAAGGTTGAAAAATAATTTAATTGTCTTGAATACATTACTACGAACGGCTGCAAGAAGAGGGCAAGTGGCATCTATTTTGGTACATCGAATTTCTGAGGACTATGCGCTTAAGATTGAAAAGGTTGATCGATTAGGAAAACTTTATCAAATCGAAGACCAGATGATTGGGGATTACTGTGATTTGGTGCACTCTCACTCCTTAAAACAGTACTCCATTATTATTCAAAAGGTCATTGAACATGTTACAAGCTACTACGATCAGCAACTAAATATTGAAAACCTTGCCGTGCAAAATGATGTAAATGTTAGTCATCTTTCACGGAAATTTAAGCAGGAGACAGGATATACAATAACTGGATTTCAGCAAATGCTTCGAATCAACCAGGCAAAATTTTTACTTGAAACAGAGAACCTCACGATTGAGGAAATTTCATGGATGGTGGGATACGACGATCCCTCTTATTTTACGAGAGTTTTTAAAAAGGAAACAGGTATGACACCGACACAATTTAGAAAATAAAAGGGACGATTCCATGACTAAGGGTGCCAAGAGAACCGTCCCTGTGGTTATTTATTCGCAAATTCTTTTTTTATCTTTTCTAGTAATTGTGGCTCGGTTAAAATTTTATAGCCTGTTAGGGCCATGGTTTTGGCACCGAGGATCATGGCTTCTTTTCCTTGGTTGCTTAAGGCAGCCTCTCGGAAACCGTGTGTGTGACATGCAAATGGTTCATCACATATTTTTATATACGGATGGATGGAAGGAACGACGTGGCTTACATTCCCCATATCTAGTGAACCACCTTCTGCGCGTTCGTGAATTTCCTCCGGATTCACTCCTAATTCAATTAATGTATCCGTAAAAGCGTCGGAAAAAGTTTCATTTGTCACCATGTCATCATAGGAAAATTCATAAAATGACCATTCCATTGTTGCACCTGTTTGTAGGGCAGCACCTTGGGCACATTTTTTTACTTTTTCCACGAGCTCGTTGACATAAGTACGAGAAGCAGCGCGGACATAGAATTGTGCCACTGCATAATCCGGTACGATATTTGCAGCTTTTCCACCTTCAGAAATAATTCCATGAATACGTGCGTCTGATGTAATATGCTGTCTTAATGCGTTGATGCTGCTAAATGTTTGGAGCACTGCATCAAGGGCATTGATTCCTTCGTGTGGGGCTGCTGCTGCATGTGCCGCTTTCCCGAAAAACTCAAATTGGATGGCATCCATAGCTAGGGATGCACCGCTTTTTTCGTAGTGGCTCAGCGGGTGGACCATCATGGCTACATCGAGTTGCTCGAATATACCTTGCTCTGCCATGGTTACTTTTCCACCTTTTGTTTCTTCAGCTGGCGTACCGTACACAATCACTTTTCCGCCAGTTTCATGAAGAACCTTTGACAAGCCAATTCCAGCCGCGATTCCCATTGTTCCGATTAAGTTGTGTCCGCAAGCATGGCCTAATTCGGGTAATGCATCATATTCTGACATGATTCCAATTGTTGCACCTGGTTTACCACTGTCAAATGTCGCTTCAAACGCAGTAGGAAGACCTGCAGTTCCAATTTCCACATTAAAATTTTGTTTTTTGAGTTCGTCGGTTAAAATTTTACACGCTTTAAATTCTTCATGACCAAGCTCAGGGTTTGCCCCAATATATGCACTGATTTCGTAAAAACGATCTTTATTTTCTTCGATAGCCGTTAGTATTTCTGGTTTCATAATGCCCCTGCTTTCTTTTTATAGGTTTTCTACGGATTATTATAAAACAATATGTATAAAAATACAATCAAACTCTTTGTCTACTATACTATTTTTATATAATAAATAAAAGTTAGGCAAAAATAGGCACTAGCACATACAGTACAACCCATAGGCTCATATCATACAGTGTAAAGAAAAAGAAAGGGAGATGACACTATGTACTACGGCGGATGCGGATGTTATGACGGATATGGGCATGGATATGGATATGGTGGTTATGGCTATCACCATGGCTTTGTATTAATTGTCGTACTATTTATCTTATTAATTATTGTTGGAGCTTCTTGGGTACGTTAAAAATATACAAAGCAATGAATAGAGAGGTTCCTTTCACTAAAAGTGAAGGGAGCCATTTTTATTTGTGATAGCAATAAAATGTAAACTACTATTGAAAAGTGTACGAAGGTTTATCATAAAAACATTATGTTAACCGGGTGTTTTTTTGAATAGAATATTACCCTCAAAACAAATGATAAAAGGTACATGTCTTTATTGAGGTGAGAGAATGGATAATCAATACGATGTCATCATTATTGGTGGGGGAATTGCTGGTTTACAGGCAGCGATTCAACTTGGAAGGTATAAACATAGAATCGCCGTCATTGATTCAAATGATGGTCGTTCCACAATTTGTAGAAACTACCACAACATCTTAGGCTGGCCAGATGGAGTCAGTGGGGAAACATTAAGAAATCTAGGGAAAATGCATGCTGAACGTTACGGTGTTTCGTTTATTCAAAATGAAGTAGTAAACATCGATAAAAACCAAGATACTTTTCAACTCCAATGTCGGGGTGGCGATGCATTTTTAGCAAAACGATTACTACTTGCAACCGGCGTAAAGGACAATATTCCTGCCATTAAAAACATTTATAAATGCCTTGGTCTAACTGTCTATGTATGTCCTGATTGTGACGGCTATGAAGTCGTTGATAAGCATGTGATAGTTATCGGTTCTGGGAAAACCGGGGCGAATATGGCACTGACGTTATCCTATTTTACAAGAAATATTACCTTCATCAATCATGACTGGAGTAACTTAGACCATGAAGTGATGTTGAAGTTGGAGGAAAAGGAGATTACTCATATCCAAGATGAAGTGGAGGAGATTTTACTTGATGAAAAAACCTCTGATTTTAAAGGGGTACGCTTGAAAAGCGGCAAAATCATGGAAGGAGAACGTGGATTTTTGGCGTTTGGGGGAAACGAGGTCCGCTCAGAACTTGCTACCCAGCTCGGTATTGAACGTTTAGAAAATAAACATATCGTCGTAGATCCAAGAACCAAAATGACAAATATTAAGCATGTGTGGGCAGCTGGAGATATAGCGGTTCATTCCGAGCAAACCACAATCGCCATGGGAGATGGTATGCAGGCAGCTATTTGGATTCATAAAAGCCTTTTGGATGAAAAAACCTCCGAATAACGAAATTATCATTCTATACATACATATGATGTAATAATAGGCTTTTTAATTATTTAAACGCTTACATTTTAAGCTGCTCGGCAATACCATTTTTGGCGAGGAGGGTTCGTAATGGACGAAACCCGCTTGATAAAACCTTTATTGGATAAGGATTATCCGATGATCAGCCATGGTGATGGAATCTATTTATATGATACAAACGGTAAAAGATACATCGACGGATCATCAGGGGCCATCACGGCAAGTATCGGTCATGGAGTCAAGGAAATCATTGAAGAAATTGAAAAACAGGCTCACAAAATATCATTTGTATACAGGTCACAATTCACAAGTGAGCCCGCTGAACAATTAGCCAAAAAACTAAGTGACTTAGCAAAAGGCGGTGAATACTGGTCTTTTTTTGTGAACAGCGGTTCTGAGGCTACAGAGACCGCAATGAAAATTGCCATTCAATATTGGCAGGAAAAAGGCATTAAAGGAAAAAACAAAATTTTATCCCGCTGGATGAGTTATCACGGAATCACGATCGGTGCGCTTTCTATGTCCGGACATAGCGGAAGAAGAGCCCGCTTCGTTCCTTTATTAGAGGACTTCCCAACCATTCATCCACCGTATTGTTTCCGGTGTCCATTTAATGCCACATTTCCGTCCTGTAACCATATGTGTGCAACAGAGTTGGAACAGGCAATCAATCGGATTGGTGCGGAACATATTGCAGCCTTTATCGCCGAACCAATTATCGGTGCAGCAGGTGGGGCGATTGTCCCGCCTGAAGGCTATTATCAAGTCATTAAAGAAATTTGCGAAAAGCATGACATTTTATTTATCGCCGACGAGGTCATGACCGGTATGGGGCGTACCGGTAAAATGTTTGCCCTTGAGCATTGGGATACTGAGGCTGACATCATAGCCCTCGGTAAAGGGATGAGTGCAGGCTACACACCAGTTGCTGCGACCCTCGTAAGTGAAAAGGTAATGGAACCCATACAGAAGGGGTCAAAGCTCATCATGAGTGGACACACCTATAGTGCAAACCCTCAATCTGCAGCAGTTGCTTTAGCGGTTGTTGATTACATCGAGACTCATCATCTCGTTGAAAAATCTGAGAAACAAGGAAAATATCTCATTACAAAACTACAAGAATTACAAAATAACCATCCAATTATAGGTGATGTTCGCGGAAAAGGACTGATGTGTGGGATTGAGTTTGTGTCAGATATGATTACTAAATTTCCTTTTAAAAAGGAGATTGATCTAACGTCACTTATAGTTTCTCAAGGGCAGCATAATGGTCTTCTCTTATATCCAGCAGCTGCTGGGATCGAAGGTATTGGTGGTGATGCCGTCCTTGTTGCTCCACCACTAACAATCACAAGAAATCAAGTCGATGAGCTAATCGAACTCCTTGATCAAACATTAAAGGATGTGGAAATGGAACTAAGGAATAATGGTGTCATATCAGCATAATATGGAGGTGTCATAGATTGATTGAAAATCGCTACAATAAAATTTCAACTCTAGAAGAGGCACTCGAACGTATCAATGATGGAACAACCGTAATGTTTGGGGGCTTTGGTGGGATAGGAAGCCCCCCGACTCTCATTGATGGGTTACTTGAGAAAAATGTCAGAGATTTGACTTTGATAGGAAATGACACGGGTTTTCCAAACATTGGAATTGGAAAACTCGTAAGCCGCGGTCATGCAAAAAAATGCATTGTCTCCCATATTGGTTCAAACCCGGTTGCAGGACAATTAATGACGGAAGGAAAAATGGAAATTGAATTTTCCCCACAAGGGACGCTTGCGGAACGAATTCGTGCAGGTGGAGTAGGACTTGGTGGTATTTTAGTAGATGTAGGTATTGATAATGAAATTGTATCAAATGGGAAACAAATCATTCACGTTGACGGTACAGATTATCTTTTAGAAAAGCCACTAACTGCTGATGTTTCCATTATTTTTGCGAAAAAGGCCGATCCATTTGGAAACCTTGTCTATGACAAAAGTGCTCGAAATATGAATCCGCTTGTGGCAATGGCAGGTAAATTCACGATAGCCGAGGTTGAAGAAATTGTTCCACTTTCTGAACTTGACCCAGAGGAAATTGTGACGCCTGGAATTTATGTCGATATGATCATCGAAAGCAGAGGGGTGAATTGGAAATGGGTATGGGAGTAGATATTCGCAACGCAATCGCCAAGAGAGCAGCCCAAGAGATTAAAGATGGAATGATTGTGAATTTAGGAATAGGGATTCCTTCCCTCGTTCCAAATCACCTACCTGCTGGCATAAATGTCATGATCCATGCAGAAAACGGCATTTTAGGGATTGGTCCAAGCCCAGAAAAGGGTTGTGAAGACGAGAATCTTTGCAATGCTGCCGGATACCCAGTCACAACAGCAATCGGTTCTTCCTATTTTGATAGTTCAATTGCTTTTGGCATGATTCGTCGCGGGTATATTGATATCACCATTTTAGGCTCGCTTCAGGTCAGCGAAAAAGGTGACCTCGCTAACTGGATTGTTCCAGGCAAACGCGTTCCAGGTATGGGCGGAGCAATGGAGCTAGCACAAAAAGCGAAGAAAGTCATTGTCTTAATGAATCATATCGACAAGCATGGAAACTCCAAAATTGTCAAGGAATGCAGTCTTCCACTCACCTCGAAAAGCTGTGTCAATCTCATCATCACCGATATGGCTGTAATTGAGGTGAAGGAAGATGGCCTTCATTTACTTGAAGTAATGGCTCCTTTTACAGTCGAAGATGTCGTCAAAAATACAAGTGCCGAATTGCAACTTTCCTAAGGGAGGAGAAATGTGTGGGTAACAATAACGCGAAAGTAAAAAAGTGGATACAAGAAAACAAGAACAAGGGGATACGTCTTTTAAAAAAGCTCGTTCAAGAACCGAGTCTCCAAGGGAATGAAAGGTCCTCACAAGCAATTATTATAGAAAAGTGCCGCCAGCTAGGGATGGAGATTGATATCTGGGAACCAAATGGTGCAGAACTGCTAAAGCATCCTTATTTCGTATCACCACGAACCACTTTTCTCGATAGCCCCAATGTTGTCGGTGTCCTTAAAGGGACAGGAGGTGGGAAATCGCTTCTTTTAAATGGTCATATTGATGTCGTACCAGAAGGTGATATTACCCAATGGGAGATGGATCCCTATTCTGCTGAAGTGAAGGATGGAAAATTATATGGGCGTGGCTCCACCGATATGAAGGGTGGGAATGTAGCACTCCTTTTAGCAATTCAAGCCATCAAGGATTCAGGTATTCAATTAAAAGGTGATGTCATCTTTCAAAGTGTGATTGAAGAGGAAAGTGGTGGCGCTGGCACCCTTGCGACCATTTTAAGAGGATATAAAGCAGATGGGGCAATTATCCCGGAACCGACAAATATGAAGATATTTCCAAAACAACAAGGTTCCCAATGGTTTAAAATTGATATTTATGGTCGGATTGCACATGGCGGCACAAGGTATGAAGGTGTTAGTGCTATCGAAAAAGCGATGACCGTTATCAATCATCTGTTAAAACTTGAAATGATTCGCAATGGTGCAATCAATGATCCTTTATATAAAAATACACCGATTCCTGTTCCGATCAATATTGGGAAAATTCATGGGGGAACATGGCCATCCTCTGTTCCGGACGTTGTCACAATTGAGGGGCGAATGGGAGTTGCACCAGAAGAAACAATTGACCACGCAAAAGCTGACATGCAACAATGGCTGAAAAAATTAGCCGAGATTGATAAATGGTTTGAGGAACATCCAGTTGAACTTGAATGGTTTGGTGCACGATGGGTACCAGGCACGATTGAACCCGACCATGAACTTATGAATCTTTTAAAAAATAGCTTTAAACAGGTGAAAGGGAAAGACCCCATTATTGAAGCATCCCCATGGGGCACAGACGGTGGGTTGTTAACAGCGGTAGGCAATATCCCAACAATCGTCTTTGGTCCTGGAACAACTGAGGTTGCCCATTATCCAAATGAATATATTGAACTTGAGCGAATGTTTGAAACGGCAGAAATTATCGCGCAAACGATTCTAGCATGGTGTGAAGTTTCAGAAGATTAATGATATGATGATAAAAACGATTTTAAGGAGGTTTGATGTTGTCAGTTCAGAAGTATAGTGAACAAAAACAAATAAACGCCGCTACATATCAAGCAAGCATTGTCATAGATTATTTTAATCGCAGGCTCAGAGTATTAGAATATCGGGGGAATCTATTTTCTCTTATTGATGAAGTTTACGAGATTGCCGTACAGCACTCCTTTGAAAAAATCATTTACATGGCAAAGCGAGAGGACCTTCATTGTTTAATGGCTCAAGGTTACATGATCGAAGCAATGATTTCTAAATATTTTAATGGCAGTGATGCTTATTTTGTAACCAAATACTTTACAAATGAAAGAAGAAACAGTGAAAAATGGATGGAAGAAGAAAAAATCATAACTGACATCTTACGCAATCCACAGGAAAACAAGCAAACAGACACCGACTTTTTAATCCGCAAAGCAACACCTAAAGACGCCGGGCAACTGGCCGCGTTATATAATACTGTGTTTCAAATCTATCCAACACCCTTAAACAACCCAGACTATATTCAGCAAGTGATGAAGGAATCGACTATTTTCTATGTGGTCGAAGATAACGGTACGATTATAAGTGTTGCCTCAGCCGAAGTGAACAGAGCCTTTTACAATGCAGAACTCACCGACTGTGCGACGCTTGATGCCTATCGAAAACATGGTTTAATGAAAAAGCTTTTAGTTCAGCTTGAAAAAGAACTCATAAGCAATGGAATTTAT
This sequence comes from Bacillus timonensis, assembly GCF_004799755.1. Taxonomy (GTDB): domain Bacteria; phylum Bacillota; class Bacilli; order Bacillales; family Bacillaceae_L; genus Ferdinandcohnia; species Ferdinandcohnia timonensis_A. The sequence goes on from NZ_SLUB01000008.1 coordinate 76,540, forward strand.
TGTGCCTACTCGATTGCGAGAGCTCTTTCATATGGTATGAATAAAAGCTTTTGCCAGTTAGGATACACGTATACTGGCAGACTCACAAACAATTGTTATATTTTTGATAAAATTGAAGATATGAATGTGTGGGTAAGAGATTTAACGGAGAAATAATTAGCCGAATTTTCGGCGCCAAACGCCGGAATTTCATCATCCGATTAGGAGGTGGAGATGCATGCAAATCGGAGAAGAACTCGTCATCGCCATTTTAGATAGCATAGATGAAGCGATTCATGTTGTGAATGAGGAAGGAATCACCATCTTCTATAATCAGGTCGCAGCAGAGCATGATGGGCTTAGCCGCGAGGAGGTTCTTGGAAAACATCTTCTTGAGGTTTTTCCCTCCTTAAATGAAGACTCTAGTACTCTATTAAAAGTTATTCGCACAAAACAGCCGATTTTTCATCTCCCCCAAACCTATAAAAATAAATGGGGAAAGCTGATTGATACAGTGAATACGACCCTTCCGATTAAAATGAATGGTACCTTTATTGGGGCTGTCGAGATTGGAAAGGATTACTCTAAAATTAAAGATTTATCCAATAAATTAATGGACCTCCAATCAAAGGTTCGGGGTGTTTCAAAAAAGCCGAATGAAATTTACGGTGCTAAATACACCTTTCATGACATCCTGACGAAAAATGAGCGCTTCAATCATGTGAAGCAACAAGCAACCAAGGTTGCCAATTCTTCATCAACAGTCTTGGTTTATGGGGAGACTGGCACTGGAAAAGAACTTCTTGTTCAAGCGATTCACAATGAATCAGCACGAAAACAGGCACCCTTTATTGCCCAAAACTGTGCAGCCTTACCAGAAAGCTTATTAGAAAGCATTTTATTTGGAACCGTAAAAGGCAGTTATACAGGTGCGGTCGACCGTGCCGGGTTATTTGAAATTGCCCATGGTGGAACACTCTTTTTAGACGAAATCAATTCAATGCCACTCGAACTCCAATCACGATTACTTCGTGTACTTGAAGATGGCATGGTGCGCAGAATTGGCAGCCCGAAAGCCCTTCAAGTCGATGTCCGGGTGATTGTTGCATTAAATAAATATCCTTCGGAATGTGTGAAGGCAGGGGAATTACGGCCGGATTTGTATTACCGATTAAATGTTTTTTCACTTGAGATTCCACCATTACGTGAACGAATTGGAGATATCCCTTACTTAGTGGATCATTTTATCGGAATGTATAATCATAGCTTTCAAAAAACTGTTTCTAAAGTGGACGAAGGGGTTCTCGACCTTTTCGCGCGTTACAAATGGCCAGGAAATGTACGTGAGTTAAAGCATATTATCGAACATGCAATGATTATGGCAGAGGGTGAGAGCCTGACCAAGGAATTACTGCCAAATCATCTTGTTGAATCACATGCGATTGTCTCATTACCATCGTTAAGACCACTGCGTGAAGCTTTACAAGAAACGGAAACCACTTTAATTGAAGCGGCAATGAAAAAATCAGGCGGGAATATTAACAAGGCCGCAAAACTACTTGAAATCCCACGTCAAACCTTACAGTACAAATTACAAAAAAAGAAATTTTAATCCAAATCTCTTTTCTACTTTAAAAGTTGGCATGCAACTTGCATGTTAATCAAAGTAGGGAGGAGATTTTTTATGCAGATTAATTTATATAAGCCTCAGCGTCATTGGAAGGATATTGAATTATGGAAGGATGTAACAGAGGAGCAATGGAATGATTGGATTTGGCAATTAACCAATACCATTCGCACCATTGATGATTTACGTAAGGTCATAAACCTTACTCCAGAGGAAGAAGAGGGTGTCTTAATTTCGACAAAGACGATTCCTTTAAATATTACGCCTTATTATGCTTCGTTAATGAATCCAGATGATCCACGCTGTCCAATCCGGATGCAGTCAGTGCCAATTGGAAAGGAAATTTACAAGACAAAATACGATTTGGAGGATCCGCTGGAAGAAGACGAGGATTCCCCAGTCCCAGGGCTGACTCACCGATACCCAGACCGCGTCCTATTTTTAGTAACAAATCAATGTTCAATGTACTGCCGCTATTGTACGAGAAGACGATTTTCCGGCCAAATCGGCATGGGGGTGCCGAAAAAACAGCTAGATGCTGCAATCGGTTATATCGCGAACACGCCTGAAGTGCGAGACGTACTCATTTCCGGTGGTGATGGTTTACTTATCAATGACAACATCCTTGAGTATATATTGAAAAATTTACGGGAGATACCACATGTTGAAATCATTCGGATCGGAACGAGGGCTCCAGTCGTTTTCCCGCAACGAATTACTGAAAACCTGTGCAATATCTTAAAGAAATATCACCCAGTATGGTTGAATACCCATTTCAATACATCGATTGAGATTACAGAAGAAGCAAAGAAAGCATGTGAAATGTTGGTGAATGCTGGTGTTCCAGTCGGTAACCAATCCGTTATTTTAGCAGGTATTAATGACAGCGTGGAAATTATGAAAAAGCTGATGCATGATTTAGTGAAGATTAGAGTTCGTCCATATTATATTTATCAATGTGACTTATCTGAAGGCATTGGTCACTTTAGAGCGCCTGTTTCAAAGGGTTTGGAAATCATCGAGGGTCTTCGTGGTCACACTTCAGGCTATGCTGTGCCAACTTTCGTCGTCGATGCACCTGGTGGAGGCGGAAAAATTGCAGTTCAGCCGAATTATCTGCTTTCGCAAAGCCCGGAAAAAGTGGTGTTACGTAATTTTGAAGGAGTCATTACGACCTATCCAGAGCCAGAAAACTATGTAGCCGGCCGTGCAGACGCTTATTTTACAGAGCATGTCGGATCGCTCAATGATAAAAAATCGACTGCAGGTATAGCGGGGCTTCTAGGTGATGGATTCAACCTTGTCCCTGAAGGAATCAACCGAATTTCGCGGAGAAAGCAATACAATGAAGACCCAACACACAGCACATTAAAGGATAAACGCGATAAACGGGATGAGTTAAAAGAGAAAAAATACCAATCCACTTTGAAAAAAATGCAGGGAAATAAGGAAGAAGAGGCATCAAGCTAAAGATAGGAGGTCAAATCTTTGAAATGTATGTGGTGTGGATCGGAAAAAGCACGTGAAACAACGAATAGTGTGTTTTGGGAGCTTCCAGATGGAACACGTGCAATTGAAATTACAAAAACACCTAGTGTTAGGTGTGAAGCTTGCGGAATGGAATATCAAGAAGAAGATATCATTAATGAAATTGAAGACCAGCTTATGCTTATCGATACAAAAAAACTTTCAAAAGCAATTCAATACAAGGAACTCATGCAGATTCCCCGATTTTTGAAGCATAATTACTTTCGTTTTTAGTTGACAGGACAACATAACGTGATAAAATGACAAAAAAATGGTTCGAGAGAGTAGGATGTGGTTGTCATGGGGAAGTCATTTTATCATTATATTGTGAAGTTTCGTGCGGCGAAAGCGAAAGATGAGATTAGTCAATTTGCAAATGATGTTTATTTGGATCATAGCTTTCCAATTTATTCGAAGGATTACAATGAATTAAGCTCCTATTTAGAGCTAAACGGTCAATATTTAAAAAGTATGTCCATTTTTGATAAAGCGTGGGATCTTTATCAGAACGAAGATTAAAACTACAACCACCGTTTTCGGTGGTTTTTTAGTTTGATCCATCATTTTATTAAAATACTGTTGCTATCAAAAATTTACTGTCACTATTACAAAAGTACTGTCACTAATCAGATTTTACTGTCACTATTACAAAAATACTGTCACTATCCAGATTTACTGCCACTATCTTAATAATACTGCCACTAAATAAACGAAAAAATATACCTCTAAATCGAACGCATCACACCGACAAATTTTAGGCTCGCCAGCCCTTTATTTTTCTTTTCTCACAAGCCCTAATCCGATGCCGTTTTGCAAAAGACTTGCATATACTATCTCACACCCTTCAAATCGACATAATAGCTAAAGGGATGAGGACATGGATGGTAGAAGCAAAAAGCCAAAATATAAAATAGGGGATATCGTCGTTGTTACGTTATATGGAACAGTGGGTTCTGTAACAGATATCCGTAAGCTCGATGGGCATTTTCTTTATAAAGTAAATAAGGGCGAGGCATTCTATTCGGAATCGGCATTAACTTTACTTTCTGAATACAAAGCAAAGTCGATTGAATTCGAAAAAATTGAGATTGAATATAAATATTATTTTGGTGACCTTGTCTTTGTTCAGGGATATGAAAACGACGTATTTAAAATTGTTGGGATACACACGGAAATTTGGAGATACAAAGAGGGTGCATGGGAGGATGTGATTTACGAATTAGCTAGAGTGACAGATGGTGAGTGGCTCGAAGCGGGAGAAGATGAACTCACACTACTTGCAGACTTTGATCAAGCTGAAACATTCCTTCAAACGTATTCGCTGAAGTATTTTGTGAAAAAGAAAAACAAAAATGTGGGGATGTATGAAAATATGGATATCTATCGTAAATCCGAAAAAGATCATATGCGGATCAAAAAAGAGAAAAAAGAAATCATCGATGGCTTACTTGATGTTTACAACGACTACAAGATCCTGCACGAAATGTTCCAGGATCAGAAATATAAGGATGTTATGGATTTGGCGATGAAAAATCTTCAAAAATTTGAGTCTGGGAAAGGTAACGATTAACCCATGAAAAAAGCTTGCACAAGAACATAAAAGAAATAAGGGATCCCTAAAAATAAAATAGTTGAAAATAATCCTTTTGTTACTTTTCCTAACACTTTATCGAATCCATCTCCGTCAATAAATTCAAAGAATTTATTTGTCTTTTTAACTTCTTCTCTTACTGGGAATTTTACGAGAACGGTATGCTTTGTCATGTGAACCCCTCCATTAGGCTTGTCCAATCTTTATATTTCATCCTATGTATGAACACTCGTAATCATGACTAAAAAATAAAATACATACAAAACTGACATAGGTGATGATTTTAAAACATACACCTTAAGTAAAGGGGGCGATCATGCTGAAGGAAATTGAGGTTGTTATTGATACAGAGGAAATTGCAGAGTTTTTCTATAACGAACTTGTCCAAAGGGGATTTGCCCCAGGCGAGGAAGAGCTAGAGGAGCTAGCGGATATCACCTTCGAATATTTACTTTATAAATGTGTAATTGACGAAGAAAACGAAGACTAAGTACATATCAACGGTAATGGAAAAGGGCGCCCAAACGATGGACGCCTTTTTCCATTTACTCATTATGCCCTGGACCGTTTTTACGACCACCTGCAGCGGAAAATTCTTTTCCGTGTGCAATTTGCTCAGCTTCTATAGCTTCAGGTGGTGTATGATTGTTTTTCTTAGGTGCATTTATGCGGTTACGATTTTTTTTGCCCATTAAAATCCCTCCACTTATTTAGGTTGCATAAATCCTTCTTTTTCTTTTTTTGATGTATTAGGTGGATTACCAACACCCTTTGTTGTGTCAGTAGCATTTGCATAGTCAACAGCTTGTCGCAATTTTTTGCTCATCTTTTCTTTAGCCACGGTTGAAACCCCCTTAGGAATTAATACAACTATAGCTTTCCCCATATTTTTGCGTTCATGTCTATTTTTAAGTAGAATGTATTTGTGGTAAGATAGAAAAAGTGCAAGATTTTACATAGGAGGAACATGAATGAGTACACATATTGGTGCAAAGCAAGGGGATATCGCCGAAACGGTATTATTACCAGGAGATCCATTGCGTGCAAAATATATTGCAGAAACCTTTTTTGAAAATGTTACATGTTACAATGAAGTGCGAGGAATGCTCGGATTTACCGGTACATATAAAGGAAAGCGAGTATCTGTGCAAGGGACAGGAATGGGTGTTCCATCCATCTCCATATACATACATGAATTAATGAATGAATACGGTGTCCAAAACCTAATTCGCGTTGGTACTTGCGGTGCAATTCAGAAAGATGTAAAAGTGCGTGATGTTATTTTAGCGATGACGTCATCAACGAATTCTCAGATGAACCGCATCAACTTTGGAACAGTTGACTATGCGCCAACAGCTTCGTTTGATTTATTAAAAAAAGCGTATGATGTAGGTACTGAAAAAGGCCTTAAATTAAAAGTAGGAAATGTCTTCACAAGTGACGTATTTTACAACGATAATGCAGAATTAGAAAAATGGGCACAATACGGCATTCTTGCTGTAGAAATGGAAACAACTGCACTATACACATTAGCAGCGAAATTTGGTCGAAATGCATTATCTGTATTAACGGTCAGTGATCATATATTAACTGGAGAAGAAACAACAGCGGAAGAACGACAAACAACATTTAATGATATGATCGAGGTTGCTCTAGAGGCAGCATTAAAAGAGTAAAGGTAAGGGGAAAAGATTTCGAGTTTCGAGATTTTTTCCTCTTTTATTAAGGTGATGAATGATGAGAAATCGTATTATTAAATATGGCGTAATGCTTGCAATTGTCCTTTTTGTCGTCTTTTTCGGATCAAAAATCTTTTCTCCTTCCGAGTCTTATACGGATACCGACGAGGCCGTTAAGAGTCAATTAATTGTAAACGGCTTCAAAATCGATGGGATTACGTTTTATGGAAATCAGGTACTCGCCATACTTGAAGAAAAGGGTGAGAAAAAACTTTATATTGGAGACCGCAATCAATCCTTCATTGAAAATGTGAAACCATGGGAAGATTATCAATTGCCAAACAAGGCAGACAAAACCTACCAAGGGGTTGAAGTAAATCCTGATTCCCACCTGATGTATTTGTATGGGAAAAAGGAAGATGGCAGTAATTTCATGGAAATCATTAATATTGCGACAAAGGAAACGGTTTCTGAAATTCCATTTGAGAATTCAGCAAAAATCAGCAATATTAAATTTAAAAATGGATACATGGAAGGAATGCTGTACGCCAAAACAAATCCAGAAAAACAACATGCAGATATCATTTTTAATACGCCAGAATTTAATTCTCATATGGATTTGCTTACCGTAAAACTGCCATCGAAAAAAGCGACACTTGATTGGGTTGATGCCAATCCTGAGCTTGAACAAATTGTTTACACCATTAAGGATCAAGGGAAGGTTTCAGCATATGTTCATGACCTCACAACGAATCAAACGACACAAATAAAAAAAGTAAATGGCGATAAGTTTTTATTCGATGGTGAACAACTTATTGGGTTTAAGTCAAAGAAGGACAAGCTTGCGATCAAAGTTTACGAATATAAGCATTCAGATTCTGCTGAAGAGCAGCAACAATCTGAAGCATATGATATCGTCATAAAAAATGGAATTGTCCTTGATCCAGACAAAGAGACTCTTAAAATTGGCTATCATGTTGGTATTAAGGATGACAAAATAGTGACTGTCACAAAAGCACCGATTCAAGGGGAGACCGAAATCGATGCGTATCAAAAAATCGTAAGCCCTGGTTTTATTGATATGCTCTCGTTTAATCCAAGTCCGATGGGTGCGAAATATAAAATTGGTGACGGGGTCACTACAAACTTATCGATGCATGGATGCACCGTTGATTTTGATGGTTTTTTTAATCAATACAGCCAATACCCCACATCTGTAAACTATGGCGGTGCGTTGTATGCGGTCAGATTGCGTTATGAAGCGGGTCTCGGCAATCACGGTACGCCTACAAAAGAACAAATTGACTATATGGTAAAACGTGCCCGTGAGGAAATAAAAAAGGGAGCGCTCGCTGTTGCGTTTAGTCCTGAATATTATCCTGGCACTTCTCCGGAAGAAATCAAGGCTATCATGAAAGTTGCTAAGGAATATGGGCTTGTTACTCATTTTCACGGCAGACATTCAAGTCTAACAGGAGAGCATACAAGTATTGATTCGGTAAAAGAAGTTCTCGGGTATGCAAGGGAGTTGGATGCACCTGTCCATTTCATGCATCTTCATAGTACAGGTGGAACAGGTGCAATGGAAGAGGCCATTAAGCTAATTGAAGAAGCACGGTCAGAAGGGTATCAAGTCACTTTCGATGTGTACCCCTACGATTCTTGGGCAACTAATATTTCATTTGAACGTATGGCTGGAGACTGGCAATCACGTTTTGGTATTACTTATTCTGATATTCAGGTTGCTGGAACAACCGAGCGGCTTACGGCTGAAACATTTCCAATTTATCGTAAAAAAGGCGGAATCGTAATTGTCTATGCGATGGAAGAAAAAGAGCTCATTCAAGCACTTCAGGTGGAGCATAGTATGATTGGCAGTGATGCGATAATGGATAATGAGTTTAACCATCCAAGAGGAGCGGGAACTTTTTCTAGATTTATTGGTCGTTATATCCGTGACCTTGATGTTGTTCCACTCATGGAAGGGATGAAAAAAGTGACGATTCATTCCGCAAGACAACTGGAGGATGTTGCTCCAGCGATGGCAACAAGAGGAAGACTTCATGTAGGTGCAACAGCTGATATAACGGTTTTTGATTACCATGAAATCATGGATACAGCAACAGCTGAAAAACCAGCTTCTTTATCAAAGGGCATTGACTACGTCATCGTATCTGGACAAATCGCTAAAGATGACACCGGGGTCCTAACAAACGTTAAAAATGGACAACCAATTATTGGCGTTTTTGAATAAGTTTCTATGGTGGGCAGACGCTTTTTAACTAATATTTACAGCCTTATTCTCCTCTAAAACGCAAATACTTCTAATGAGGTGATTTATCATGAATCATGAGAAGGATTATGATCGCGATCATGACCGTGAGGATGCGCTCACTGACATAGCTTTAAAGGAGATTTTGGAAACTGCCTACACGGCAGAAACTGAATTGATGAGACGCTATTTGATTACCTCTGAACGTATTTCGGACGATCATGAGCTTAAAGAAAGACTCGCCAATTTCGCCGAAGGAAATGCCAAACGAACAAAACAGCTTCAAAATGAAATAGAAAAATTACACTAAATAGCTAGCCACGGAGGGTCTACCTTCCGTGGCTTTTTTATACTGCATTCTTTTAAAATCAAACTACACTATTTTTAACGGCATTGCTGTCACTGGCATCCGAGTCGAAAAAGCAGCACCTGGGACGTTCGTTAAAGAAAAGTCTCCATTTTGCTCCCCTCGAAAATTTTGAAAACAGTTGAAGAAAATTCATACATGAAACCTTTGAAATAGCTTAAGCTAATTGAAAAGGTGGTGCCATCATGCCAGAGTTACCGGAAATGGAAACGTATAAAAACCTCCTCCAACTAAAAGTAGCAGGACATACAATTAAAGACGTTGAGGTAAATCGTGAAAAATCGATCAACAGCTCGGTTGCCGATTTCAAAAACGAACTGATTGGTAATCAGATCACCCAAATTCATCGCAGGGGAAAACATCTTATTTTTAACCTCGCAAGCGGTAAAACACTGCTCCTCCACCTTATGTTGGGTGGCTTAATGTACATTGAAACAGGTGACGAAACTATTTCAAGAACAAAGCAAGTAATTCTTAGCTTTGCCTCACACAGGCTTACATTTATTGGTTTACGATTAGGGTATTTACATCTTTTAAGGTCAAAGGAAGTAGAAGAAGAATTTGCAGACCTAGGTCCGGAGCCGCTTGCGCCAAGTTTTACAGTCCAGACTTTTCAACAATTAACCGAAACTAAAAAGGGAAAACTAAAATCAACACTGGTTGATCAACAATTTATCGCTGGAATTGGAAACCGGTATTCTGATGAAATTTGTTTTGCTGCAGGACTATTACCGACCCGAAAACTAGATTCACTAGACAATTCCCAGCTTCTTCAGCTTCATTCATCTATTCAATCTGTTTTACAGGAGGGAATTCGCTATGGTGGATACATCGATTTGCCTCTTTTTAAAGGAGATCAACTTTCAGGCGGTTTTGAAGAGAAATTTAAAGTGCATGATCGAGAAGGGGAGCCATGTATTCGCTGTGGTTCGATGATTGTGAAGAAAGATGTGTCATCTCGTAAAACTTTTTTTTGTGCAAATTGCCAAATCTAAAAATTATACTTGATTATCAAGGTGATTAATGGCTATTCTATAGGAGAATGAATATTAGAAAGAGGGTTAAAAATATGGCAGAAAAAACGTTTACTATTACAAGTGATGCTGGCTTACACGCTAGACCGGCTACAAAGCTCGTACATAAAGCAAGTCAATATCAATCAGAAATTACACTTACCTTTAACGGAAAATCAGTTAATCTTAAATCCATTATGGGTGTAATGTCTTTAGGTGTACCAAAAGGTTCACAAATTGTGGTACAAGCTGAAGGAAATGATGCAGATGCTGCCTTAGAAGGAATTGAATCTGTATTAAAAGAAGAAAATTTAGGTGAATAATCTAAAGTAGAAAAACAACCATCTGTCTGGATGGTTGTTTTCTATTATGCTGTTTCTTCGTCCTCATTCTTAGTTAATACCAATGCCCCATGACGGATTAAGTATTGAAAATGAGAGATCGGAAAGACACCTTTTTGCTTTGATTCGAGCTCTATTCGTACAGATGATGGATTTATTTCAACAACTCTTAACGTTTTTGCTTCGCATAAGTTCGGAATGAATTTTGATGTTATGCCAAATTCCATATTATTAACAAGTTCTAAGTTTTCTCTTGCCAAATTGTTCACCACCTTCTCCATATAGGTAATATAACCAATAAAAAGAAAATCATACCAGATATACTATGATTTGCAACTAATTTCATTTTTTAATTCGCATTATTGGAATTTTATTGATATTAAAGGTAATATTTAAATAGGATTAATTCATTTATTTAGAGTTTGGAGGATTCACATTTGAAACCGATTAAGAAAGAAGACGTACAGGAATTAATTAACCGTTTTGCCAATCAAAACGTTTATATTCACCTTGAAACGACAAACGGTGCATATGCTGTTCATTCAGGTGCCCGAAAAACATCGGCAGGTGCATTTATTCGAAATGCCCTGGTTACGTATACAGAAGGAAAAATCGTCGGTAATGACCCATACCGTGTAGGTCTTAAAATGGACTTGGGATGGATTTATGCAGAAGGTCTTACAGATTGGGAATTTGACGAGAAGGATCGATTATTACTTGCTGGACATGATGAAGAAGGTAAGCTGGCTGTCGCGCTTCAAATCAGCACAACCCCATTCTAGGGTAACTTTTAAAAAGGCATATTTTGAATAAAGGAGTAGTAAAATGGAACGACATATTTTAATCGTACTACCTCATCCAGATGATGAAGCATTTGGAGTTTCAGGTTTTATTAGCTTAAACACACAAAAAGGGGTTCCCGTAACATATGCTTGCTTAACATTAGGGGAGATGGGCAGAAATCTTGGAAATCCGTTTTTTGCAACGAGAGAGACCTTACCTGAGATCCGTAAGAAAGAGCTTAAAGAAGCTTGTAAGGCATGTGGAATTACAGATCTTCGCATGCTAGGCTATCGTGATAAAACATTAGAATTCTTAGATCCTGAAGAAATTGCAGATACCATTGAAGGAGTCATCAAGGAAGTAAACCCATCACTTGTTATTACATTTTATCCAGGACACGGTGTTCACCCTGACCATGATGCGACAGGTGAAGCTACCATTCGGGCCGTGAAGCGAATTCCGAAAGAAAACAGACCAAAGGTATATTGCAAAGCCATCACTCACGACCGTGTTGAAAAGATTGGTGAGCATGATGTCGAATTCGATGTTAGTGAAGTATTAGACAAGAAAATTGCAACATTAAAAGCGCATCGTTCCCAAACAGAGGGACTTATGGGCAATTTACTTCAGAAAATCGATAACAAAGAAGATGAAGTGTTGGATTGGCTTCGGACTGAAGTATATTGGACCTATAAATTCGATGAGTAGGGACTAGGAGCTTTGTGCTATTAGACATTAAAGGAGCTCTTAAAATCATGGAGAATGTTTCGGTTGATTATGATCGACTTTTAAAAGCATACCAATCACTATGGATGAATAGAAGGCTGTGGCAAAAGGACCTGAGCAGTGAGGATATCCTTCGGGCAACCATTCAGAGGGACTTACATGATGAGTTAACCCATCCAAGGTTACGAAAAACCCCGTATGAAAAATTTTTCATGGCAAGTAAACGAATTTTTGAATCTAGCTTACCAATCGAAGATAAACTTCACATCCAGCGTGTGTATCTCGAAGAAATGGAAAATGTGAAGAAAATGTAAACAAAACAAGAAAAAATTTACAAATAGTACAAAAAGCAGTTGTACAACTCTTGGGTTTCCTTTATAATCTGTGCATATACAAGCATGGCTCGTCAAAATATCTCAGTATATCGAGTAATGAAAGGGGTATTTTTATGGAGATGAACATGTATATGGAAATTTCATTGATCTTATTTTTGATCTTTGCATTTTCCTTCGCACATTCGATTTTTAAAGGAACTCACAGAAGAGTAGCCAAAATCATTAGTGCAACGGTTATCAGTTTATGTTCATTTGTAATTATTTGGAGAACAGCAAGTCTATTAACATATTTTCATTCATTTTAAAATGATGACCAACCAAAAGAGCGAATGGAATTTCGCTCTTTTTTATTGCTCTTCTCCCAAAATTGAACTAATTTTTTCAGGTGAAACAATATATAATCCCATTTCTTCCTCTAATTCCTCAATTGATTTATCAACGACCGTCTCTTCTTTTGATGGAAAGTTTTCCAAAATAATCACCTCGACAGCTAGTATGCCCATTCTTTGCATAGTTCCTTCTTTTATAGAAAAACTAAATGTATATGTTATATAGGAGACGAAACCATGAGATTTGGAAGTCATATTAGTATCCGCGATGGGTATTTAGGTGCCGCTCGTCATGCCGCAAAAATTGGGGCGAAGGCGTTTCAATACTTTCCGAAAAACCCACGAAGTCTGTCTGTAAAAGAATTTGATCGCCATGATGCAAACGAATGTGCGAGTTATTGTAAAGCCCACGATTTACGTACAATCGCTCACACTCCATATCCTACAAATTTAGTAGCTGATAAGGATCAAATAGGGATTGTGATGGATTCTTTATTAAATGATTTAGAGATTGCCAATGAATGCGGTTCAATTGGCGTTGTAGTTCACTTTGGTGTATTAAAAAATGCACCCAATCCTCTTGAAGGCTATCAACGGATGATCGAAACTCTAAATGAAGTTTTATCGAGATGGGATGGTGAAACTCTTATCTTATTAGAAAATAATGCTGGAAAAAGTGGACCCACTGGGACAATGCTAGAGGAGCTTGTGCAAGTTAGACAACTGACAGATTTTCCAGAAAGAATCGGTTTTTGCTTAGATACGTGCCATTTATACGCTAGCGGAGTTTGGGATGGAGATAATTGGCGTGAGGTCGAGACAAAAGGGACGGAGCTTGGCTATTTTGAACATCTTAAAGCTGTACATCTAAATAATTCCGTATATCCGACAAGGTCGATGAAGGACCGACATGCTACTATTCCGAATGGGGAAATAAAAGTGGAGCAAATCAAGGAATTTTTGTCGAGCTCAGTGTTTGGCGGTATTCCATTTGTACTTGAAACACCTCATGAAAGCCATTTTTCGCATAAGGATGAGATCGAGTTTTTGAACGAGTTAATGAAATAGTTGCACACGACTGTAGACGAATAGCTAAATCAAAAAACCAGCCTTTCTAAAAGGCTGGTTTTCTCTTTATTCCTCATTAAAATCGATTCGAGCTGCTTTCTGCTGAACAATCAGCAAGCGTCCTGATAACGTAATAGCACCAGCGGCAAGACCGACAATCAAACCTATCCAATATCCAAACGCACCAAGGGTGGTATACTTAGCCAACACATACCCGACTGGCAATCCAATAACCCCATAAGAGATGAGTGTCATCACAAAAGTTGTGTTCACATCTTTGTACCCACGAAGTGCTCCTTGTATCGGAGCCGCAATCGCATCTGAAAGTTGGAAGAAGATTGCATAAATCAAAAATTGGGTTGTTAATGTAATAACAGCTTCATTTGTTGAGTACATTTTTGCAATCGGCTCTTGAAATACAAAAATAATCAGTGCACAGACGATTGCCATCAATATAGCAATACAAATGCCTAAAATGCTATATTGTTTTGCATCCTTAAACCGTTTTGCACCAACCTCAAAACCAACAACAATGGTTAAAGCCATTGAAATACTTAACGGAATCATGTAAAGCAAACTCGCAAAATTGATAGCGACCTGGTGTGCCGCAATCGTGATTGTATTAAATTCACTCATAAGCAACGTTACAGCTGAGAAAATACTCGTTTCGAAAAAGATCGCGAATCCAATCGGTAACCCAAGCTTTAATATTTCAGCCCAACTTGGAAGTGATACAGCATAAAGTTTGCGAAATACACGATACTCGACAAACGGCGGTCGAGTTAAAATAATCCAAACAGCTATGATGACAATCAGCCAGTACGTGATCGCAGTTGCATAACCAGCACCTGCACCGCCTAACTCAGGAAAGCCAAATTTTCCAAAAATCAACAAATAATTAAACAGCACATTAATCGGTAATGAAGATAGAGTGATAATCATCGTTACACGCGTGTGACCTAGTGCATCAATAAAGGATCTCAACACGGAATACACGAAAAGTGGAACGATCCCGAATGACAGCCCGATTATATATTCTTTTGCGATATCACGAACCTCGGATTCAAGCTTCATGAGATCTAAAATCGGATCTAACACAAAAGAGCCAACAACAGCTACAACTAGTGCAATAACGATTGAGATATAAACACCCTGCATCACCGAATAAGGCACTTTCTCCCTTTGTTTGGCACCAACATAGTGCGCTATTATGGGGGTGATAGCAACTAAAATTCCTGACAATCCAGTATAGACTGGCACCCAAAGACTTGATCCAATCGCTACACCGGCAAGGTCATTTGCCCCAGCGCGTCCTGACATCATTGTATCGACAAAATTAATGAGATTAAGACCTACCTGTGTAATAAGGATTGGAAAGAGGATATGCAAAAATAATTTATTTTTTTCTTTTAGATTAAATGTTTGGTTCATTACGTATTCTTCTGCCTTCCATATTGATTAATGGATTATATCACAAAAATGACATGATTGAAGAGAAAATTTATTCTTACCAACATACAAGACTCGTTCTTTTCCCTTTTTTAGTGTAAAGTAGTAAACAGGTATGAAAATAACCTTTGTAATCGAAACTAAGAGTGAAGGGGGAATCCAACTTGATAAAGTTATTTTCAGATAGTGATTTAGATGGAGTAGGATGTGGACTTGTTGCCAAGCTAGCATTTGGTGATGAAGTTGATGTCTCCTATTGCTCTTACCGAAACTTAAACGAACGTGTGGAAAAATATATTCAAAATCCTGAACACAATCAAGCAAAAGTTTACATAACTGATCTTGCTGTCAATGACAAAAATGAAAAGGCATTGGAGAAACGTCATAAAGCAGGGCACTACATACAGATGGTGGATCATCATAAAACGGCAATGCATTTTAATAAGTATGACTGGGGATTTGTCCTTGCTGAATATGAATCAGGCAAGAAAACATGTGCAACCTCACTTTACTATGAATTTCTTCTTGAAAAAAATCTCATTCAAGAACATAAAGGATTAGAAGAATTTATCGAGCTTGTAAGACTCTATGACACATGGGAATGGGAATCTGAAAATCGAGTGGAAGCAAAGCGACTTAATGATTTATTTTTTATCATAGGAATTGAAGAATTCGAAGGGAAAATGCTTGAAAGACTTCAAAACAATCAAGATTCCTTTCAGTTAACAGAGGCTGAGGAGTTCCTATTAGATACTGAAGATAAGAAAATTGAACGCTATATCCATTCAAAAAACAGACAGATCGTTCAGACGTTTATTGAGGAGTATTGTGTGGGAGTGGTTCATGCTGAGCAATATATTTCTGAACTTGGTAATGCACTTGGCAAACTAAATCCACATTTAGATTTGATTGCTCTCTTAAATGTTGGAACGAAAAAGATTGGACTTCGTACCATCCACGATGATGTCGATGTATCAGAATTTGCAAAGCGTTATGGTGGAGGGGGACATCCAAAAGCATCTGGCTGTTCACTTGGTGACACGGCATTTGAGCTGTTTGTAAAAAATACGTTTCCATTGTATGCAATACGCCATGATGCCCCTGAAAACGAACTGAATGTCAAAGGGAACGAACATGGGACTCTTCTTGTGAATCGAAAAGGAGAAAAATCGTTTATCTTCAAAAAAGAGGACCATTGGGTGGTACATCATGAGAAGAAAACACTTGATGTAAAGTTTTTATCATTTGAAGAAGCTGAGCGGTTTATAAAACGGCAATTTGCAAGTGGTTTAGCGTTTGATAATGAACTTCTTTCTTACATAGGAGAGCATTTGAATAAGAAAGAAGATGCAATCAAAGCAAACCTCGAAGGTGCTCTAGTGAGTATAAAGAACCAATTTTAAATGAAACGTGTGTTCGCATGGTAAAATGTGCTATAATAAAATGGCAATAGATTGTCCATAAGGGTGGTCGGCTAAGCTCCCAAGTGAAAGGGGGTGATGCCTATATGACGATTTATGAGAGCCTTGTGATTATGCTTTCGTTTGCGTCTCTTGTTGTTGCGATTCTATCTTTTGACAACAATAAAAAATAGACCTCCCTTTTTCCGCTAAAAATCGGGTGAGGTCTATTTTATCTTAGGCTGATCCTCTTAGTGGGACCATTCTATTGCTAGACCGTAGATGCTCCCAACATCTGCGGTCTATTTGTATTTTACGAGTATTTATCATTATAATACCATACCTTCAGCGAAAATGTCACAAATACTTGAATTTCAAGGTGAATTCATTGCCCTTACGTCTAAACTTCGATAAAATACATCAGGGTATAAAGATATGTATGAGAGGATTTGATACTTCATGACAATTCAACTAGAGGATTTGACGTTACCGACAAATATACAAACTGAAATTTTAAATAGAAAGAAATATGCTTCCGGTGATGAGCTTTTAATTGGTAAAGGGGGGTATACTCCATCAGATATCAATATTATTCGTGATGCCATTATTGCCTTAAGCATTGGCAAAAATGTGCTTTTAAAAGGACCTACCGGTTCCGGAAAAACAAAACTTGCCGAAACCATTTCTCATTTGTTTCAGCAACCAATGTATAGCATCAACTGCTCTGTTGATCTAGATGCAGAAGCATTACTTGGCTATAAAACCATTCAAGAGCACGATGGAAAAATGAAAATTGAATTTGTTGCGGGACCTGTTATCAATGCAATGAAAAAAGGATATCTCCTTTACATCGATGAAATCAATATGGCAAAGCCAGAAACCTTGCCGATTTTAAACGGAGTGCTTGATTATCGAAAAATGATTACCAATCCGTTTACGGCTGAAGTCGTTCGCGCCGAAAATGGCTTTGGTGTCGTTGCTGCAATTAATGAGGGCTATGTTGGAACGGTTCCATTGAACGAAGCGTTGAAAAACCGCTTTGTGGTCATTGACGTTCCTTATATTCAAGGAGAAACGCTTAAGGAAGTACTTCAAACACAAACTGCCTTACAGGATGAACAATTAATCAATCGATTTGTTTCCTTATCTTCTGATTTAATCACCCAGGTTCGTGGAGGTATGCTGTCGGAAGAGGCTGCATCCATTCGTGCATTGATTGATACGTGTGATTTAGCGATGTATATGCCACCGCTGCGTGCCATTGAACGTGGTATTATTGAAAAACTGGAAGATGATCGAGAGAAAGCAGCGGTTAAAAATATAGCAGAAACTCTGTTTGAGTGAGGTTTTACCAATGAGATTTATTCAATTTAATGATAAAAAGGTGGACTCCTTTTTGTTCATGGAATTATCCGACCTTGCCAAAACAATCTCGAAAAATCCTGAACTTGAAGTCGAGTTAGGTTATAAATCATACCTCGATCCGATTCAACAAAAAGTCATCATTAGTCATTTTTGGGACAACCGCCCAACTAGCGACAAACGTAATGGTTTATTAAGTGATGTCTTTATCCGAAGTATTGGAAGCATGAAGTACACGGATTTTAAGGAAACGAATCAGTATCTTAAATACTGTAAAAAGAGTGAACTTCCAAGCTTTGCAAAACAGCTGTTCATGCTTTTTGAAGATTTTCGATTAGAAGAACTTTGTATAAAAGAACGGCCCGGAACAAGGAAGTCTTTTACTGAAAGACGACGAATTTATCGAAAGTATTATGAGGATCAGCTCCATGTGAATATGGTCAAGAGTGTTCCGACGGATGCGCTGTTTAATGCACTATTTATACTCTTAACAGCAGAATCTCCACTTGAGGAGATTCCGTCCATTCAAGATAAAATTGACCTTGCCATGCCATTTCTGCGAAGTCAAGTTGCAAAAGTCTTTGATGCTAAATCTACAAGAGACATCATAAAAAGTTGTAAAGAAATAATCGATGTGTTAGAGGATGTCCTTGATGAAGATATGTTAAACACTTATTTTCATTTACCTGAGCTAGATTATGACATTCTTGAGGACAGACTAAGAATTGATGATTTAAAACGCAAGGATAAATTGAAAAACAATGATGTGCTCGATGATGTGAAAAAAGGCGATGAGGATATCCATGAGGAGAAGTTCGAAACCTGGCATCGCGAAACAAGCACACCAACAAAAAGCTTTTTACAATTTGATTTGGAACAAGGGTCTAGAACGAATCTGATGGGTGAAGGGGCGAGAGAAGGCGAAGCGGGTGACCAAGCGCTAGGGATTGCCCAAGGCTCATCTCGTCGAAGCAAAAATAGCGATTACTCCAAACTCGAAGCAATGGAATTGGTCCATTCCGAGAAAGAGGGTTCCCAGGAATCCGAATTTGGGAAAGAAAATCGATTTGCCTATCCAGTCTTCAAAAAAGCACGAAAGCCAGTAGATGATGAGATTATTCAATACGAAAAAAACAAAACGATCATTGCTCCGTATCAGAAGAAGCTTAAACAAATGATTTTAAAAACATTGGAACATAAAAAGAATCTGCCAAGAGGGGATTTACATTTTGGCCGATTAAATAAAAAGCTTATTCGTATTTTTACGGACGATAATCCAAGATTATTTTATAAAAAAGAACAGCCATCACATCAAATTGATGCAGCATTTTCGTTATTAGTCGATTGCTCCGCTTCGATGTACGATAAAATGGATCAAACGAAGCTTGGGATTACATTGTTTCATGAAGCTTTAAAATCAGTTCAGGTTCCTCATGATGTAACAGGTTTCTGGGAGGATACCAATGATGCAGATAGTACGAAGCAACCGAATTACATGCAAACCGTGATTGATTTTGATTCTAGTCTGAAGCGCAGCTATGGCACGGAAATCATGCAACTTGAGCCAGAGGAAGACAATCGTGACGGTTTTTCCATTCGTTTACAAACAAGGAAGCTATTACAGCGTAGTGAAAAACAAAAATTCTTACTTGTTTTTTCTGACGGTGAGCCTGCAGCATTTGATTATGAGCAAAATGGAATTATTGATACACATGAAGCTGTGCTAAAAGCAAGGAAACATGGCATTGAAGTTATTAATGTTTTCTTATCAAATGGAGAGATTGATGAAGGCCAGATTACAACCATTCAAAACATTTACGGAAAGTACAGCATTTTAGTCCCTAACATTGATCAACTGCCAGATGTGCTGTTTCCTTTATTAAAAAAACTATTATATAAGAGTATCTAATTATGAAAGGGAGCAAAGCTATTCGCCAAAACGACTTTGCTCCCTATAACTATGCTTTCAAACTAATAAATCCTCTTGAAGCTCCGAGTACAGCCGCATGAGTCCGATTTTTTGCACCTAACTTTTTGATGATCGTCGAGACATAATCTCGGACAGTATAGCTGCTTAGCTTTAATTCATTTGCAGCCTCTGCTATCGATAAACCATTTGCCATTAACTGAAGTACATCGATTTCCCTGGGGGTTAACGGTTTTTCTGGAACTAGAGTCATTGAAGACACTTTCCCTTCCCAATGGGCATTAAGCAATTCTGCCGCACTCTGGCCAAACCTCATCAATGGGACTAGCAATTCCTGTGATAACTCAAAAGACTTATTTTCACCACAATCAAGAATGGCAATCCCGGTTAATTTATTTTTAGAAGAGACAAATAGCGGGACCATAACAACTGATTTTAGTTGGAACTTTTGAACATATTCAACAGGGAAATGGTCTTCGGCATTTGCGATGTAAATCGGTTGCAGATTAATGAGCTTTTTGATGTTATGCACGACAGGCAGTATGTTTGAAATGTTTTCCGTAATTTTTTCAATTCCTTTTAAACGATACCCCATGAGACCCACGCCTTTTTCCCTCTCGTGTGTAAATAACGCACAGCGAGTAAATGGAAGACAATGAACAAATCCAGAGATAATGTTTTCTACACTATGCTGAAAATTCCCTGACCGCATAATCCATTGGTTAAATAAGAGAAGGGCATCATGTTCATAATCATGTGTGGCAGTAGCCTTTTTTTGTTCAGATTCAATTTTCACTTGTAATGTAGATAGTAATTCTGTTAGGGAGATGTCTGATAGTCGAACTGATTGATGTTGGTCTATGGTGTAATGAGAATGCCTTGATACTAATTCCTTACTCATTTTCGAGAATAAATAATGAATGGCATGATATTCATGGTAGGTTGAGTTTTTATCAGGTCGAATGATTTTATGAATGATGTTTTCAAGAGATGCTAAGTAAATCAAAATGTGGTGGGTTTCTATTGGTGATAATGGCATTTTTATTTGATGTAACCGATCAAAAAATACGGAAACGGACTGTGGTGGATGTTGAAAAAGTATCTTTTCTAATTGTTTACCAAGTATTTTTGCGTAATAACCTTGTTCGAGTTGGTAAATTTCTTTATGTAGGATACGTTTCCATTCATTGCGAATGCTCTCCTTGTTTGCCCCAATGATTTGCAGACCTTTTAGTAATAGACTTTCCATACTGTCTTTTAATGAAAGTTGCTGCACACACATCCCTCCCAGTACTAACTTACACTTATTTTTCAAGGTAAAGCCATATGTAATATGGTCTAATTTTTCAACTTAGGTTACGACTTATGTTCTATTAGCTTTGAATTTGCTCATCATAAAATACGATATGTACCCGACGTATATAGGGGTTGTTCTTATTTGTATAAAGGGACACGATATTTAACGTAATTGGCATAATTTTCCGACACCTGTAAAATGAAAAGAAAACAAGGAGAAAAAAATTTTTATAATAGGGGGGATGGACTTGAAGAAAATGCAACGAGGTCAATATGCAAAAATTGGGATTATCATTTTGATTCTTGTAAGTTTTTCATGGTTTCATGATCGCGTGCCTGCTAAGGATGAAGAGAAAGTGTCAGCAAATGTAGCTAAGAAACAAACACCGTTATTCGATATTCCGCAAGATGATTTTGAAATTGATCCCATCACATTTGATGTTAATTGGGATATCCTTGACCCGATTGAACTTTCCATGAGTCCAATTTATTTTGATAAGATGAGTGCAAAGGCAAAGGTTTCGGACATGAAAGTTCAGCCTATTCCAGAAGTTCAAGTAAAAGCTGTGGAGCCAGTTAACCAAACACCCGAAAAAAAATCAAGGGTTGAAACTCCATCAGACAGCAAACAAGTTATTCATCCAAAGCAGCCTTCAACATCTATACAAAACCCAGAAAATGGTCCACCTTCAAAAGAAATAGATAGTGAGGCAGAACCAATAAATGAAGTAATCAAACCTGTAGTTGATCCACTTTTAGATGATGCCATAGCCCTCATTGACCAGACAATTGCGACACTTACAGGAACACTTGATACAATAAGTGATATCACAGACCAAACATTGAAAAATAAACTCCAAGCAGATATCGAGCATCTTACCAATTTTAAGCAAGAGATAACTTCCGCCAATTCGGTCTCCAAAACTCAAATTGATGAGCTAAACAAGATACATCAACAAGCAACTTCACTTAAAAATCTAGCAGGAAATACCATCACAAATAATGTACTGCCATTACATCTAGTCACAAAAACGTTATTAAATGTAGTAATGGAACCATTAGATGCATTAAGCAATACTATTTTAAAACTATGAATCCGGCTAAATTAGCTGGATTTTTTCTTTGTTAGAATGATATATCTTCCCTTATCATATGATGAAGTATCAAGGAAAATGGGGTGAAGAGTATGCAAGAATCAAAGCCTTTTACACAAATTCCAGAAGAACTCATTACAAGATATTTTACATTAAGTGAAAAAGCGAAGGAAATTGAAAAAGAATTAAAAGAGATGAAAAAGGTCTTAAATGTGTATTTTGATGAAACCGTAGGAAAGCATGAAAAAGGAGAGTCAGTTGTAGGAGATTATAAGATACAACGGCAAATACGTTTGTCTGATAGCTACCATGATGAAAAAATGGTGAAAAGATTAGAAGAGTTAAATCTGAACGATTGCATCCAGGTCATTAAACAGCCTGATCAACAGAAGATTGAAGCAGCAATTACGCTTGGCCTGCTTGGACAAGCCGATATCGACGATTGCATTTTGAAAAAGACAACAAATGCCATAACTGTTCGTAAACTATAAAAACAGGAGAGGCAACTCTCCTGTTTTTCTATTAATCCACCACAATATACCCGATCATCGGACCGTTACTATTTTTGTCAGCGTGATTTAAGCAAATAATGCGGTACATGCCTTCATCTTTAAAGTTTGCTTTAAGCGCGATTTCTTCACCTTTTTTCACGGTGCCTTTAAGGTCTGTACCCTCGATATAGAAAGAATGCTCCTTGCCATTTACCCCGTAAATATTGAAGGTTACATCTTTACCCTGAGGAACATATACCGTTCCTGGATTCCAAAAATAGGACTCGATTTCTTTGCCGTCATCCATTTTAGATTTCAGTTCTCCAGTTGTGATATGTATCACAACATCGTTTTTTGCAGCTTGTGGGGCGATCGTAGGAATGATTTCAGGCTTCAGCCATATCCATCCTCCAATTATGACCACAGCAGCAATAAAAGCTGTAACAATCCAACTCCTTTTAATCACTATAAAATTCATCAATCAACCCTCCTATAGTTTATCTCTTTATAATGTATGCTTGACCCACTATAAAACTTGTCTACTATTTTAATTTTTTAAAAATTCAAAAAGGATAACTGTGAAATTTGTAGAATATAATAATTAACTTTGATTTTGTGTCTTTAAAAGATAGATTGAAAGGACTTGACATAAATGAATCCAGTAATTGGTGAACTCGTATACTTCCTCGAAAGCAATTTATCGATCTTTTTAAAATCATGGAAAGATAAGACAGTGATGTCCGAGAATGATTTTCATAAGGACAAGTTGATATTAAATGGTTTAACTATGTTTGAAATGATCAAAAACTCATTAATTAATCCAATTGATGAAGAAAAGCTTAAGTCATTTGCCTATAAATTAGCAGAAGAGCGCGTAGAGGCGAATATTAATATTGGGGAATTTGTCTATAATGTAAATCTTGGACGAACTGAAATTTTAAAATACATATATCGATCAAAACTTGATTATGACCAATTAGACCCTGTTTTTGAAGAGGTCAATCGGATATTTGACTTGTTTTCCTATCATGCTGTTTCCAAATATACAGAAATGAAAGAAAAGATGTTGCAGGAAAAGATACAATATATAGACCAGAGTCACCAGGAGCGCCTTACAATTTTAGGTCAAATGGCATCAACCTTTGTTCATGAGTTCCGCAATCCACTTACAGCAGTAATCGGCTTTGTAAAATTAATAGGCAATGAAAATCCTGAGATCAAATATTTAGATATAATAAGTCATGAATTAAATCAATTAAACTATAAAATTTCGCAGTTTTTGCACGTTTCCAAAAAAGAATTAATTGAAAGCAATGAAAATGAAGTATCGTTACTCGATTTATTTACAGAAATAACAGAGTTTATTTATGCAAGTATTTTAGATAGCGAGGTAAAAGTTCATACGGATATAGAATCTAATATTCTTATTACCGTGAATAAGGATGAAATCAGACAGGTCTTGTTAAATATTTTAATGAACTCCATTGATGCGTTAAAACAAAGGGATTACGACCGCAACATCTGGATTAATGGACATCATATCAATAATCAAATTGTGCTCTCGATTATGAATAATGGACCTGCAATACCAAAGGAATCTTTAGCTACGATCTTCGAACCATTTTATACAACTAAGGAATTTGGAACAGGAATTGGTTTGTTCGTATGTAAAAAAATTATTGAAAAACATGGGGGCACTATTGGATGTACCTCCAATTCAATAATGACTGAATTTACAATTGTCTTACCCGTATATGAACAGTAAACTCGGCAATCAACCGGGTTTTTTTTATGCCTAGCTACCCGATTCGTGTATAATAGAAAGGGTGAATTGGAGGAATTAAAATGAAATCACTTGTACTTGCAGAAAAACCTTCTGTTGGAAGAGACATTGCCCGCGTATTGAACTGTCATAAGAAGGGCAACGGCTTTTTTGAAGGGGATAAATATATCGTAACATGGGCCCTTGGCCATCTTGTTACATTAGCGGACCCTGAAAAATATGGAGACCACTTTAAAACTTGGAAACTAGAGGATCTACCGATTATACCTAATCCATTAAGCCTTGTTGTCATTAAACAAACAGGCAAACAATATAGTGTTGTAAAAACGCAAATGCATCGTAAAGATGTTAATGAAATTATTATCGCAACAGATGCAGGTCGTGAAGGAGAACTTGTCGCTAGGTGGATTATTGAAAAATCAAACACTCGAAAGCCAATTAAACGATTATGGATTTCATCTGTTACGGATAAAGCCATTAAACAAGGATTTGCTACCTTAAAAAACGGGAAAGAATATGAGAATCTATATTCATCTGCTGTTGCACGTGCTGAAGCCGATTGGCTGGTTGGAATTAATGCAACAAGAGCTTTAACAACAAAATTTAATGCGCAGCTTTCATGCGGAAGAGTGCAAACTCCGACTTTAGCGATTATCGCAAAACGTGAAGAAGAAATTAGAAATTTTAAACCAATACCGTATTATGAAATAAAAGCAACAACAGACGGCTTAACACTAAAGTGGCAGCATGAAAAAACAAAGGAACAGCGAATTTTTAAAAAGGAAGTTTCGTCCTCAATTGTTCGTTCTCTTCAGGGGCAGGATGCGAAAATCATCGATGTTCAAACGTCACAGAAGAAAAGCTATGCGCCGCAACTTTATGATCTAACCGAGCTGCAACGTGATGCAAATAAACGGTTCGGTTTTTCAGCAAAGGAGACCTTAAATGTTCTCCAAAAGCTATATGAACAACATAAATTGGTCACGTATCCACGGACTGATTCTAAATATCTCTCAAATGATATCATAGAGACATTAAAGGATCGTATTGAAGGATGTATGGTGCAACCATATACTAAGCTGGGTGCAAAGATTTTAAAAAATGGAATTAAGACAAACAAATCGTTTGTAGATAATAGCAAGGTTACAGATCACCATGCCATTATCCCGACTGAGGAACGTCCTAATCTACAAGCCTTATCGGCGAAAGAAGAAAAGCTTTATGACATGATTGTCAAGCGGTTTTTAGCTGTTTTTCTTCCACCATATACCTTTGAACAAAAAAACGTTCAAGCACGTATTGGGAAGGAACTTTTCGTTGCAAAAGGGATTACGGTGACATCATTAGGGTGGAAAGAGGTCATCACTTCAATCGATGAGAAGGAGGATGAGGGCCAAATTCCAGCATTCGTTCAACCTGGAAAATCCCTTACTATTCTTGCGTTGAAGGAGATTGAAAAAGAAACTCTGCCACCAAAGCCATTCAATGAAGGCAGCTTACTTTCTGCTATGGAAAATCCGGCAAAATATATGGCGGGAGAAAGCAAGGATTTAATTGATACAATCGGCAAAACAGGTGGACTAGGCACGGTGGCAACACGTGCAGATATTATTGATAAGTTATTTAATACCTTTTTAATTGAAAAAAGAGGTCAAGATATTCACATTACCAATAAGGGCAAACAGTTACTAGAACTTGTTCCAGATGACTTGAAATCTCCTGTGTTATCAGCTGAGTGGGAGCAAAAGCTTGAACAAATTGCGAAAGGCCGATTAAAAAAGAATGCGTTCATCTCAGATATTAAGCAATACACAAAAGAAGTAGTTTCAGATATCAAATCAAGCGACTCAAAGTTCAAGCATGACAATATTACAGGTACAAAATGTCCAGAATGCGGAAAATTAATGCTTGAGGTTAATGGAAAAAAAGGAAAAATGCTTGTCTGTCAGGATCGTGAATGTGGCCACCGTAAAAACATCGCAAAACTGACAAACGCAAGATGTCCGAACTGTCATAAAAAGATGGAATTGCGTGGGGAAGGGGAAGGACAATTATTCGTATGTAAATGTGGTCATAGAGAAAAACTTTCCGCCTTCAACGAACGTCGCAAAAAGAACCAATCGGGAAAACTGTCCAAAAAAGAAGTATCCAATTACATGAAAAAACAACAAAAAGAAGAACCGATCAACACCGCCTTAGCAGACGCCCTCGCCAAACTAAAGCTAGATAAGTAGGCGCATGGGGCCATGGAGCCATGGGGACGGTTCTTGTGGTTCCGCCGGGCTAAATTTTGTCCCGGTACCAATGAAGCAAAAGAAACCTGAGTCCAATCTATTGGCTCAGGTTTCTTCATCATTATTTTTGCTTTCCCTCGTTCGTGCTGTAGAAGAATTTTGCTGTAAGGGAACCATCTTCATTTTCAACAATATCAGTTACATGGATTCCGGAATCAGCAGGTGTAGACCCATAGCCTTTCCAGAAATAATAGGAACCGGTATGAACATTACCTGAAACAGGCGTGATTTCATCTCCTGTTTTAAAGAAATCACCTGCATCACCACGGTTTACATATTTTTCGAGATCATATTTTCCATCTGCTTGTAGTACTGATAACCCATAATGGGTAACTTGTGTACCATTACTAGCTGTTTGCGATTGATTGTATTGAAATCTTTTATTCATCCAGTTGGCTACATTGTTCGGACGGAAACCGGCAGTTTGGTACAAATTGATAATATTTTCATCAACATGCCATGCAACCAAACCATGTGAATCTTCACCTTGACGGATTAAGCCTTGGTTGAAGCCGCTTTGCTGTACATTTTCGAATAAGAAATATTCAGTGCCATTTGAACCAGGTACTTCCATTTTTACAATACCGTTGTTATCGGCAGCTTGATCTATAGAAGGTAATGTGATTTCTTGAACTCCATCCTCTGGGCTTACTTCAATTGGTTGAGCCCAACCTAAGAAAATCTTTGAGAATGGGTCGAAATGTGTTGGTGAGTTACCATTGTACTCTAGTGCATCAGGGTAACGCATCCAAGACCCACCTGACATCATCGAGTAGTTACCAGTACCTTCAGAGTTATATGCTGTATCATAGAAATCAGGTAACCCTAATGCATGTCCGAATTCATGGGCATATACACCAACTTGTGCAGGGTATGGGCCAGTAACGAATGCATCATCATATTCACCCGTTGCCGCATTAAAACCTGCCACATTTCCACCAATTGCTGGTTGGATGTTATAATTGTTAACAACTACACCATCATAGGTCATATCTTCAGCAATCGTTCGTTCAATCCATTCCGATTGACTCATGCCTGCATGAACATCTGCTGGTTTACCAGTTTCATAGTATTTGCCATAATATAAAGCACTTAAAATGTTCCATTTATGGGACCAAAACTGTGCAGGGTCTCGGCTCCATTCAGCACCCGTACCCTCATGAACCACGAAAACATTAGGGACTTCACCATCAATCGCGTACTTGGAAAAATCGATTTGTTCGTCTGCCGCCTTAAGCAGGTCACGAACAAATTCTCCAGTATGGGCATCACCATTTACATTACCTAACACGTACGTACCATTTTCAGCATAGGTACCGTCTTGATCCAGGTAGTATGAGGCACCTTTAGGAAGTTCGACCCAAACGAGTTCAGCGCCATCATGTACAAGATTTACTTTTCCATAACTAGATTCATCATACACATTTTGCATGGTACGATCTTTTGGCACATTTGGTCCATCGTATTCTTCAAACGCTTCGAGTTCATACGGATTGTACTCAGTTCCAAAAATAAGGTCCTCATAATACTTTGCTGGAACCTGACCCTCCAGGTCACCTAAAGGTTCGTCGCCATCCTTATATTTTGCGAGAATAACCAGTACCGGTACATCTCCATTTGCTGCTTTGTAGGCAACGTGGTTATCACCAGCTTGTTGGAATTTCCTCCCATGGTTTGCGATTTTCTCAGCTGGATCTGCTTTTGATACATCGAATCCTTGTTCTTTGGCCTCTTCAACTAGTTCAGGAGTCGCTGAAACATAATGCGCAAGACTCAAGTCATATTTTGTAGAATGTGAAGAGGTAGATTCATTTACGTGAAATCCTGTAAGTAATACTCCACCGGCTAAAGCAAGCGTTAAACCTGTTTTTGAAAGAACCTTTAACAATAACACCACTCCTTTATGTATGATAGAGAAAATATAACAGAATATTTTGAAATTTGTAAGAATCCTTAGACCTAGTAGTCCATGTATCCTAATTCTCATTCTTTTACATATCGATAAAAAGTCATAGGGCTCTGGTTATAAAGGCTTGGGGTATTGGACTTAGTCTTGTGCGTTTTTCTTTGGCAACTTGCAGGTGAATTCATTGTGAAAATAGAAGTTAATCATACATATAAATTGTAAGGAGAATTTTTATGAGAACTGAACAGGAAATGATGGATTTAATTTTAGGTATTGCTAGGAATGATGAACGGATTCGTGCGGTTTACTTGAATGGTTCTAGAACGAACAAAAATGTTCCGAAAGATATTTTCCAAGATTACGACATTGTCTATGTGGTAACGGATACTAATTCTTTTATAAAGGATGAAGGCTGGATTCGTATTTTTGGTGAATTAATCATGCTGCAAGAACCCGATAAAAATAATCAATCAAGGGGTCATCAAGTAGAAGTTTATCCAACCTATGGGTATTTAATGCTTTTCAAAGATGGAAATCGAATCGATCTACATATTGAAACGAAAGAGAATATGCTTGGTGAATACGGAAGTGACAAACTTACCGTTCCATTATTGGATAAAGATCATATTTTACCATCAATTTCTGACCCAACAGATATTGACTATCATGTGAAAAAACCTACTGAATCAGTTTACTTAAGCAGTTGTAATAATTTTTGGTGGTGCTTGCAAAATGTAGCAAAAGGAATATGGCGTGAAGAATTACCTTACGCGAAACAAATGTTTGAACTTGTCATTAGACCTCATTTAGATGAGATGGTTTCATGGTGGATAGGTTGTGAAACCAATTTTCAAGTGTCGGTTGGAAAGATGGGGAAGTATTTTAAACAACACCTTCCTGATTCTTATTGGCAGCAGTACGAAAAAACGTATTCAGATCATCATGATGATAACTTCTGGAATTCTATATTTGTCACTTGTGAGTTATTTAGAAGATTAGGAAGAGAAGTTGCAGAAAACTTAGCATTTGCATATCCAGTTGAGGATGATAGGAACATGACTGAATATTTAAGACATGTGAGAAATTTACCGAAGGATGCTAAGATGATATATTAATTTAAACAACAACGATATGGATCCCATTTATAGCATATATATTTGGTAATGAACAAAAGTTGAGGTATTTACAATATGGATAAGAATGCCGAAATTAGGTATCAGCAAGCAGAGAAGAAGGCCAATCAGTATTTTAATACGTTATATCAGAGTGTAAAGGAAGAGAATTATATTACAGCCCTAATAAAAGACATTAATTCCTGGAAGCAGCATCATATTTATCATTCGCTATTTCCTTTTGGGACGAAGGCGAAGAAAAAAGCTCATACACAAGATTATGAAAGTTATATAAAATGGCTTAATTACACAGGAAAATTAAATCAATACTTAGATCGAAGTATTTCTTATATTTTCATGCGAGACTTGGGAAAAGACCTTACGTCCACAGATACACAAGTAAGGATCCAAAACGTCGTTACCAGTTTGAAAGATCACTTAATTCAAACAACATCTAACGATAAAAATGAAGAATCAACTCTTTTTAGTATCGCTGGATTGTACAGGTGGGGCCAAAAGGAAGGTATTGAATCCACCATTATTTGGTTAATCGATAAGTTGAAAATTGTATCTAAGAATTTACCAGAGGGAATGGATGGTACACATGCAAGAAGGAAGTTACTAAAAATCATCGCTGGAGTTGTCATCAATGAAATGGAAGAAATGGAATCAAACCTCTTACCAGATGATCGTTCAAAAAAACTTGATACTGCAATTCGATTAGGCTATGCATACGGTCTTACTTATCCTTTTATTGATGATCTTTTGGATGCCAAGGTTTTGTCAGATGAAGAGAAAAAGAGATATTCTACTATAATCCGCACCTCACTGTTAACTGGCTCAGTAGCACCATTAGGACAATGGGAAGGAAATAATAAGGAATTACTAGAATTTATTCATTCAGAACTTACTGATGCCTTTCAGTACATTAAGAACCAGCAGTCAAAAGAAACCTTACATTCTTTTTTTGAACAATCTTATGTTTTTTTTCATTCCCAAGAAGTCGATCGAATGAAAAATCTTTCAAATGAAACGTACACTAATGAAGATTTATATATTCCCATTGTGATTAAATCCTCTTCATCACGATTAATTGTTCGTTCTCTACTTCGTGCTCCCAAAGATGAAGATATAGACAATCGAGTTTTCTATTATGGAATCTATAATCAGCTTGCAGACGATTTTGCAGATATGTTTTCAGATATGGAGGAGGGTGCGGTAACCCCGTATACCTATTATTTAAAATATCACAAGCAACGAAATGATTTAGTGAATCCATTTGCATTATATTGGGCTGTGATATCCTATTTGATCCATAACGTTTATAATTCTGATTCTAAAGCAATAGAAATCATATTAGACCGAGCGTTTAATGGATTAAAACGTTTCAAAAAGAAGGTCGGTAGTAAGGTCTATGAAGAGGTAATGGAGACATTTGCTGTAGGTAATTCAAGATTTACTCAGTTAATTCAAAAAATGGTGCGAAAAGCAGATGATGTTGATTTCTTTGATAAACTCTTGCGTGATCATATGGTTACCAATTTGAAAAATGAACAAAAAGAGCAAGAAGACTTTTCTGAGTTGATTGATGAGGTCCGTACAAAGATAAATAACTTTTTGCACATAAATGAAATAGATTCTTCACCGATAATTGATGCCGCTAATTACAGTCTCAATGGAGACGGGAAAAGATTGAGACCTATCGTCGCCTGGATGATGGGTGTGAAGGAATATGGATTAGAAGAAAAAGCTATTTTTCCACTTTTGAAATCTATTGAGTACATGCATACAGCTTCTTTAATTTATGACGATCTTCCATCCCAGGATAATGCTTCCTTTCGGAGAGGTCAACCAACTGTCCATCAGTCCTACAACACCGCTGTAGCTGAATTAACTGGCCTTTTTTTAACGCAAAAAGCGGTAGTGGAGCAATCCTATCTCACGGAGTTTGATACGAAGAGTGTACTTAAGCTAATTCAATACTCGGCTGAGAGTACGATGGACATGTGCAAAGGGCAAGTGATGGATTTAGAGTCAAGAGGAAAACAATTATCGCTTGAACAGCTCAATCAATTATGCTTTTTAAAAACGGGGAAGGGGTTTGAGGCTGCGCTTATCATGCCTTCTATTCTTGCAAATGTGGATGAAATTCAGATTGATGCTTTAAAAAGATTTGCATATCATGCCGGTATTGCTTTTCAAATCAAAGATGATTTATTAGATGTAGAAGGGACACTGAATTTACTCGGAAAATCAGTTGGTAAAGATGCAGAAAACAATCATTCTACGTTCGTCTCGATTCTAGGAGTAGAAGATGCAAAAAAAGAAATGTGGGAACATTATTGTCTCGCGATGGAAGCCTTGCAAGAAATTAAACTTAAAAGTACTTTTTTAAAACAAATATTGAATTATTTTGTGCAGAGAGAACGCTAATAGGAATGCCTGTCCCTGATATCTAGGTAATGGGTTCCATTTTGAGGTGCAAACAGGTATAAACTCATTTATTTTCGCACCCTAAAATAGGGCATCATTATTTCACTTACTAAATCACAAAAAGAAATGCTGTTGAAGTTATTCAACAGCGTTCTTTTTAATTCGAGTAATATTCTTTCTTCTTTTTAAAGTATTTTTTTTCACATTTCATTTCTTTATATTCAATTTCATTTCCCTTTTTCTTTTTCTGGTCAATTACTCCCCATATAGTTCCAATAAGTTTCAGATGAATCATTACATCATTGTTATCCGGGTCTTTGTATAAAACAAAGGCTTCTTGGGGTTTGATAAATAACCTAGGTTCACCACGAAACTCACCAATAAAATGTTTATTTATTGAATTAAAATAACTATCGTTTTCCCAACCGCCATATACCATATTGGCAGCCAGCAATTCCCTTGGACTCATTTCTAAATAACTACGTTCATTAATATCTAACTTAAAGTTTGCAATAATTTCTTGCATAATTAATTTATTAAAATGTTTATCCCGTTCCTCCATCTTTCTAAGGCATTCTGGCGACAACTTCGGTGGTGCCTTAGCAAAGATATAAACAGGATTAAGAACAATGAAAATTAACAGACAACTAATAACGACGAATGATTTTTTCATTAGTACCCCCTCCAATATAATGTTCGAGTATATTATTCAGCACTGTTGAAATTAATATTCTGAGTAGTCTCATGGTTTGTTATCTGAAATATATAATATCTTTCATAGTGAATACCTTATCTGTAAGTATTTAACTATGCTCTAGGGCGGGTATTTTTTTAATTCTTTTGAATACCTAGGTAAAAGCACATTTCGGAGGTACAAGTTGAAAGGCATAAGCCTATCGAATAGGATGATAGTAGCCTATGAATAAGGAGAGATTTATCAAATGTATTATTACGATCCTAACACTTTAATGGCGTCATCGCTACCATACTATTCAGATTATGATTATTATAACGAGTATGAAAGACAAATGGGTTCATTCATGCCACCATTTGGAGGAGGTTCTATGATGCCTCCATTTGGACCACCAAGCCAAGGACCAGGAGGAGTCCCACCATTTGGACCACCAAGTCAAGGACCTGGAGGTGGGCCGCCTTTTGGAACGCCAGGTCAAGGACAGGGAGTAGGAGCACCAACAGCCCCGCCACCATCATTTGTTCCACAACAATCCCAACAAGCACAGGCGTTTGCGGTCGATCCAGGTAGTATTAGAGGATGTTTGTTTAGATATACCTATGTCTGGTTGAAAGGACGAGAGCAATTCTGGTTCTATCCAACATTTGTTGGTAGAAGGTCTGTCTCAGGTTATAGATGGACTGGTTTTCGATGGATTTATTTCGGAATTAGCCTAAGACAAATCCAATCTTTTACGTGTGTTTGATGTAAGTAGTGTGACTTAGAATTACACTTCATGAGAAAAATTTCTCTTATCAATAAACTTATTATTCCAGAAGCTAAGATTACCAGAATGAGATTAATCAATCTAACAAAATCAAAAGGAGAGTTTAGGACGATTAAACTATTTAACATTACTATGATGCCAAAAAAACGTAAAATTAAATCCTATTTCGAATTTTCATGTTCAACTCTCCTTGCAATTTAGATTATCTTTTTCACCATCACAATATGTGGGCCAATCGGTGGGTAATCGAAAACCTTCCCATATGGTCTGAAGCCCAACTTTTCATAATACCCTTGAACGTTTGTTCTAGCCATGCACCATAAAAGCTCCGTACCCTTATCCTTTAGAAAACTTTCTGCAAAATGAACAACTTCTCGTCCAGCACCTAACTTTCGATATTCTTCATGAGTCGCCATTGCTCTAAGGCGATATTGATTTCTACTTGAAAAATCTTCGTTTAATAGGGCACAAAAGGAAGCAATGCTAATTAATTTCCCTCCATAAAATGCTCCCACATGGAATCCACCTTCTTGATGATCTGTATCATACATGCAGGTTTCCATTGGTTGGTGGGGACGGAGAACTTTGTGTCTTAAATCATACGTCATTTCTGGGGTAATTTGTTTCACCACTAACATGATTTTCCTCCATTTAAAAACTATTTAAATAATAATTCTGTAATTAAGTTTAGTTTCCTTCATACCTTTTGAAAGGAATAAAAAGGAATTTATCAAAATATGTAGAATGTAGGTTTTATGGTATAGATTTTGCTGAATTTCTGGAGGTACGAGTAAATGACATTTGAAATACTTAAGAACAATAAGAAAAGTTGGGACAAGGTCGCACATCATTTTAATGGGAAGGATGCACTTCCGAGTTACGGTCCTTTTACACAAACAGAGGAAGAGTTAATGCTGTTTGGGGATTTAACAAATAAAAAAATACTTGATATTGGATGTGGAAGTGGACATTCCTTACGATACATGGCAGAGAAAGGAGTTAATGAAATATGGGGAGTAGATTTGTCACAGAATCAAATTGAAACCGCGAAAGAAACACTAGAGGGAATGAATCCTAAATTGTATTGTGCACCAATGGAGAAAGATATTAACCTTCCAAAAGAATACTTTGATTTTGTTTATTCTATTTATGTGATTGGTTGGACAATGGATTTACCTGCAACCTTTAAGCTTATCCATTCCTATTTGAAATCTGGTGGAACTTTTATTTTCAGTTGGGATCATCCTTTATATCCTTATCTTAAAAGTGAAAATGGGCGAATATTCCTAGAAGGCACCTATCAGAATGAAGGAACGGTTACATATGAAAATTTCAAAGGTGAAGATGCACCGATGGTCATTCCAACACGAAAAATGAGTACATATATAAATGAATTAATAACAGCGGGTTTTACAATTGAAAAAGTAATTGAAAGTGATGTATCAGAGTCTTTTGATTCAATCGAAGAAGAGGTTTCAGACCGTTATTATTCGTTATACAAAGCTCGTAAATTTCCAACAACGATGATTATCAAGGCACGAAAACAATAATTGTTGGTAGGTAAAACATGATAAATGCGGCTATTTTTGATTTAGATGGGACATTATTGGACAGGGATGAATCTGTAAAGAAGTTCGTTTCACACCAATATGATAGGCTTTTGAAGTTTTTAGACCATATTCCTAAAGAAAGGTTTATAAGAAAATTTATTGAATTAGACTGTCGTGGTTATGTTTGGAAAGACAAAGTGTATCAACAACTAGTTCATGAATTTAATATAAAGGTCATTCCTTGGCAAGAACTGTTAGAGGATTATATCTCAGAGTTTAAATACAATTGTGTACCATTCCCAAATCTTATACCTATGTTAGGAGAACTAAAGGATACTGGTCTTCAATTAGGAATAATTACAAATGGAATGGGACAGTTCCAGTTAGATAATATTAGATCACTCTGGATAGAGAAATATTTTGATACTATTTTAGTTTCCGAATGGGAAGGAATAAAAAAGCCTAATCCGCAAATATTTATGAAGGCAGTTGCACAATTAAATGTTCAACCAAATCAATGTATATTTGTAGGCGACCACCCAGATAACGATATAAAAGCAGCTCGTAATGTTGGTATGACAGGAATATGGAAAAAAGATTCTCAATGGGACAATGTAGATGCGGATTATATCATTGATGATTTGTCAGAATTACCATTGATTATAAAGAAAATAAATCTGGAGTAAGCTGATATTGCTTAAGAGAATTAATAAACACTGACCAAAGTTTGTGGTACAAATAGACCTGTGTAAATTGAAGATTAGTGGATATTTAATATAATGTCATATCCTAAAAAGGAGGTGCAAGATTGAAGCAGAATGCATTAAAAACAATTCCATTTTTTATTGTATTCCTATTTTTAATTAGTGGATGTTCATACAGTTACGGAATAGATATTAACTATATTCAGCAATATCCAGATAAATACAGTGCATCAACGTTACCTTATGAAGGGAAGATTGAATTCAGTTTGTCGACGGAAGAAATATTAAATGGAATTGAAGAACCACAAAAAATCACAACGATTTATGATACGGATGTATTTCTGATAGATATTACTGAAGATGAAAACACAATTAACAATGAACAAGAAATCTTAGTAATTGTAGGATTTGATAGTCATATTAATTCTAATGAAGGGACCTTATTAAGCCAATACGAAGTGAATGAGGATAATAGTATAACAACTGGAAGTGTTAATATAAAGGCATTTGGCGATGATGGCGAATTAGGTAGCTTCGGTACCGGAAGTGGTGATTTCGAAGGAAAGTACGAACAACATGTTATGTATGTATTTAATAAGGATGATCTTTTTAAAAGTAAAAAGTGGAAATTTGAAATAAGCGGGTTACATCTTTTAACCTATTCAAAAAAATAGATTGTAAGATAAATTTACGAAAAAAGGATGTGTATTAATGAATAATTCTAACCAAACACCCATTAAAAACACAATGGGAGGAGTATTCATTCATGTTTCAGATTTAAAAAAGTCAGTTGAATGGTACAGTAACATTTTAGGAATTGAAGCCAATTTAGATAAGGTGAAATCTCCCGTCTATAACATTCCGGTTACTGGATCCACAGGCTTAACATTAGATGACCATGCTTTTGATCCAACATTCATCCACCGACCTTCACCAAATCCAATCTTTAATTTTCTAGTTGATAATATTGATGCTGCCTACGATTTTATTAAATCAAAAGATATCGAAATCGTTAGGGAAATTGAAAGAGTGGGAGAGAACTTTGCTTGGTTTAATTTTAAGGACCCAGATGGAAATGTAATCATGGCTTGTACAGGTTAAGAGGGATTTAAAGAATGGAAAGATTAATAAACGAAACTGATTTTTTTAAGATGTATTCATTAGATAATGAAGTGTACGCAGCTATAGCAAAACCTGGTAAAGGCGCTTGGAGTAATGCGGGTATTGTTGATTTAGGTGAAGAAATTTTAATTTTCGACTCATTTTCTACCCCCTCAGCAGGTTATGAACTGCGTAGACAAGCAGAGATGATAACTGGTAAAAAGGTAAAGTACCTGATAAATAGCCATTATCATGGTGACCATGTTTTTGGAAATCAAGCATTTTTAGATGCAACGATTATCTCAACAACAATCACTAAAAAGGATTTTAAAGAAAAAAATAAATTACAAGAGTTAGAAATAGAAAGAAAAGAAATGGAGAAGTATCTTAAGAGTTTAAGAGGACAACTAGAATCTACTCATGATGAAGTCATTCTATCCAGTCTAACTAACCAGTATTATGAAATGTCAAAAGTGTCGGAGGATTTATCTAATCTTAGACTTGTACTACCTAAGGTGCTTTTTGAAGAAAAATTAATCATTGAAGGTTCAAAAAGAAAAGTTGAGTTACATTGCTTTGGTGGAGGCCATACCGCGAGTGACGCATTCCTGTATCTACCAAACGAAAAAATTGCGTTTATGGGAGATTTACTAACTGAAAATTTACATGTGCCCATTCACAATCCAGAAGACTTTTATTCTATTTTGGAGAAGGTTAAAGAGATGAATATCAATACATTCGTTCCGGGACACGGTAATTTTGGAAACAAGCAATTACTGGAAATAATGACAGGTTATTTATCGTATTTAATCGAGACTTCAAAAGAAGCAATAGAACGTAATTTAACATTAGATTCTTTTTTATCATATACAACAATTCCCGTTCAATATAGGAATTGGAAAGGGATAAATGGGATTAAGGCTAACCTTACAAAAGTCTATAACTTTTATTATCTTCAGTATAACGAATAAATTAAAAATGCCCAGATTAACTCTGGGCATTCCTCATATTATTCGTAAAGACCCTCTAATTCCTCAATTAAATCACCAACATAAGCAACTGCTTTGCGAATTGCATCTGGTTTAGACATGTCAACACCAGCATATTTCATTAATTCAAGTGGTTTCATAGTACCGCCAGCTTTTAAAACCTCAATCCAGCGATCAACTACTGGTTGACCTTCTTCTTTTATTAACTGTGCAACAGCGGTAGAAGCCGTTAACCCTGCGGAATACGTATATGGATAAAGGCCCATATAATAATGTGGTTGACGCATCCAAGTTAAGCTAGCTGCATCATCAATTTCCACAGCATCTCCCCAGAAGGATTTTAATACCTCACCTTTAATTGTACTTAATGCAGGAGCTGTGATTGGTTTTCCGCTTTCAGCTAATGCATATACACGACGTTGGTATTCACCTTCAAGGAGGTGGGTTACAAAGTTATGATAATAAGTTCCTAGTAACTGTAGAATGACCCATCGCTTCATTCTCTTATCATCTGTTTTCGATAACAGATGTTCAGCAAGAAGTAATTCGTTCATAGTGGATGGAGCTTCGATAAAGTAAGTTGATGGACGTGTGTTTCCAACCCGTTGATTTCCATTCGCATAATAAAAATGTCCCGCATGCCCTAACTCATGAGCTAATATGAACGCACCACGCATTGTATCAGTCCACGTAATTAAAATATATGGATGGGCACCATACGGACTTGAGCAAAATGCACCAGTTGATTTCCCAACGTTAGCAGGGAGGTCAACCCAGCGCTCTGTTAGACCTTTTTCCATGATTGCACTATACTCAGGACCCATAACCTGTAAAGCCTCAAGAATCGTTTTTGCCGCCTCTTCATAGGTTGTTTTTGGATTGAA
Organism: Bacillus timonensis; assembly: GCF_004799755.1. Taxonomy (GTDB): domain Bacteria; phylum Bacillota; class Bacilli; order Bacillales; family Bacillaceae_L; genus Ferdinandcohnia; species Ferdinandcohnia timonensis_A. The sequence goes on from NZ_SLUB01000008.1 coordinate 115,412, forward strand.
ATTAGGGTCAAGTGGTGCTTTTAAATCGCTAAAATGCATTTTTTCCAGCCCAAGCACGCGTTGCTTAAGCTTCGCGAATTTGCGCATATGTGGCGCAAGCTCCGTTTGAATAATGTCTAATTGATTTTTGTACATTTCTAATGTTACCTGCTGTGGATGCAAGAGCATATGGGTAACAGATTCATAGTTGCGCAGTTTAGATAGTGTAACTTGTTTCGTTACTTCTGTTGCATAGGCAGCAGCAAATGTATTTTGATATTTTTTCAATGTATCAGAAAAAGCCTTAAACGCATTCTTTCTAATCGTTGGATTTTCAGATAGTTCATAACGATCCTCAAATAACGCAAAAGAGAGTGGGAGCTCATTTCCTTCACCATCCATAAAAGAAGGGAAGGTCATATCAGATGCTTTGCTCCGTTGATAAATCATATATGGTGCGTTATGGACTTCCCCTAGAGCAGCCAGCGCTTCTTCTGTCTCAGGTGATAGGGTATGTGGCTTTTTCTCCAAAATCACATTTAAATTATTTTGAAAAACCTCTAATTCTTTCTCTTTACTTATGAATTGTTCAATTGTGCCCTCTGGTAAAGCAAGGATTTCAGCCTCAATAAACGATAGCGCTGCACCAATCCCTGAAAAAATGGCCGATACTCTAGCTGCATTACCTTGATTTTCGGGATTTGTCGCATCCTCATTAAAACGCAAACTTGCATAAGTACCTACCAAAATCATTCGTTTGCGAAGTTCTTCCTCAGCAAGTAAACAATCTAAAAATGTCTTAGCATCTTTACCTAATTGCCCTTTATATTTTGTAACTGTTGAAATGTCGGTCTCAATAGCAGCTAATTCTTGTTCCCATGCCTCAACTGAAGGAAACAAGTCCTCAAGCTTCCAAGTTTGTTCAACAGGTACCTCTGCACGAGTTAATAACTTTTCTTTAACCTTCGTCATGATATAACCCCCTTAAGAAATACTTCGATACACTAACAATTTTCATTATACCTGAAATGATAGAAAAGTTAATAGTATTTTTAGATAGTTTTTATGAAAACTTAAAAAGTTCCTGTGAACTTTTACCCTTAGCCCCTTAATGATAAAAAGAACAATAAATAAAATATGAAACGAGCAGACCCGATTCTTTGGATTTGCTCGTTTTTATGGTTACTAACTACTATTTAAACCAACCTTTTTGTTTAAACCAAACAAACATCCCAACTCCAATGACAATCATAATTGCTTGGATCACAAAATACCCATATTTATATGTAATTTCGGGCATATATGTGAAATTCATGCCGTATATCCCGGCAATGAAAGTGAGTGGCATAAAGATAGTTGTGATGACGGTTAATATCCGCATCACTTTATTTGTTTGGTGTGAATTCAGAGACAAATAGCTATCGCGGATATCAGCTGTTAACTCTCGACTCGCATCAATTTTTTCAGTAAGACGTAACAAGTGATCATGGATATCATGGAAATATTCAATCCGGTGCTGTAAGATATCAAGACGATGAGAATTGATAATCCGATACACCAAATCGCGCATTGGTGTAACGGTATGACGTAATGTTAGCAAATGATGTCTTGTTTCAAAAAGCTCATCAAGTAGCTCTTCCATTGATTTTTCATTCGAATTGTCCTCAATTTCATTTAATGTATCTTCTAATTGGTAAACAAACGGAAAATAATTATCAACTAGCTTGTCAATGATGTGATATAACACAAGGGAGGGATCCCATTTCTCAACTTCTTCCGTTACGATTAACCGGTTCCACACATCGTTCACTTCATTCGATTCCATCAAATGAAAAGTCACTATATATTCTTCGCCAAGAAACATATTAATTTCTTCCTTTTCCATCGTCTCCTGATGAAGGCTGTGCGAAACAAAGAATGTATTTGTTTCATAAAAATCTAATTTCGGACGTTGCAAGACATGGATACAATCTTCAATTGCCAGCGGATGAAATTGGAGAGTACGTGATAATTCTTCGATTTCCGTTTCAGTTGGTCGATTAAAATCAATCCAATACCACTTCCATTCGGTGTTTTTTATTTCTGAAATAGGAACATCTGTCATACGCTCATTTTTATGTGTAATAGCAGTAATGCGAATCATAAAATTACCTCATTCATATGTTGTGGCAATGTATTTGTTTGAACAAACATCATCTTTTCTTTTCCATTTTCTGTAGTATAATAGAATAATTCTAGGCTAAAAGGGGAAGACAAAATGAAATCAAAACCATTTGTTTTAGTAAGTATTGTGCTTGCAATGCTTATTAGTGCTATGGATACAACAATCCTTCAAACAACAGCCCCAACGATAGCAGAAACGCTAGGCGGGTATAAGTTATATGGATGGATGTTTGCCATATATGTATTATTTTCTACTGTTTCCTTACCAATATTCGGGAAACTTGCCGATATTTATGGAAGAAAAAAAATCTTTAGCATCTCTATTATTCTCTTTACGATAGGTTCGTTACTATGCGGTTTAGCTGATTCAATGGTTGAATTAATCGTATATCGAGGTATTCAGGGACTAGGTGCTGGTGGGGTTTCACCATTAACAATGATCATTGCTGGTGACTTGTATTCAATCGAAAAACGAGGGAAAATTCAAGGGTTCTTTTCAGCAATGTGGGGAGTTTCGGCTGTCATTGCACCACTTATAGGTGGCTTTTTCGTTGAAACGATGTCTTGGCGTTGGATTTTCTTTATCAATATACCAATTGGGATTATCGTATTATTATGTTTAATTCCATATCAAGAACACATTACGAAGGATAAAAATCCTCTGAACTATCTCAGCGCATTTCTTTTTACAGGAAGTATGCTAGCATTTTTAATGAACACCATTACAACAGAAAATTTAGTAATCTATAATTTAATCGGTGTTATTTTCCTAGTTGCATTTATCTTCGCTGAGAATAAATCGGATAAGCGTTTTATCCCAATTGAGATTCTGAAGAATAAAAATATCTCATGGATGAATATTAATGGCGTCTTGATTTTCTTAAGCATTTTCTCGTTTCAGAGTTATGTTCCGTTATTTATGCAAAAGGTGCAAGGAATTTCAATTACGGTAAGTGGACTCGTTCTATTTGGGATGAGTGCAGCCTGGATGTTTGCATCTGTTCCTTCAGGGAAGCTAATCATGAAATATGGGTACCGCAATACGATATTCTTTGGAAATGCGTTGCTCGTGCTTTCTGCAGTTATGGCACTCTTTATGAACAAAGACACAAGCTTCTTATATATATTTGCAATTCTAACAATTCAAGGTTTTGCATTCGGGTTGGTAGTGACAATTGGAACCATTGGCTCACAGGAATTGGCAGAAGCACACCAAAAAGGAATGTCGACAAGTCTTCATTTCTTTGCAAGAAACATTGGTACAACGTTTGGTGCAAGTATCATGGGGATGCTGATTACTAGTCAGACCGATGTTGCACAAGGTATGCATTATTTGAATTTGTATATGTTAATTGCCGTCACCGCTGCGACAATCATTAGCTTTTTGGCTAGCCAAAAATTATACTCTCACAATCTACAAAAACAGTAAAACATCAAGAGCTCTTGCTTTTGATGTTTTTTATCTATAATAATAGTTAATTTTATTGTATGATAAAAATAATTCGGATAGTGAAATAATTGTTTCGTACATAACTTGGAGGCTCTTATGTTAAGAATGCTAGCGTATTTAAAACCTTATCGACTAGCCATTTCAGTCGCACTTGGATTAACATTTGTTGAACTTGCTGTGGAACTCTTGCAACCGTTATTAATTGCAAAGGTGATTGACGATGGTATTTTACAAAAAGATCTTTCTGTAGTCATGAAGTGGGGCGGAATTATGGTCGGAATCTCACTTCTCGCTTTTATCTCTGGAATTACGAATTCCTTTTTTGCTTCTCACACAAGTCAAAGCTTTGCTTTTGACGTAAGAAAAGAATTGTTTGGAAAAATCCAATCTTTTTCCTTCGCCAATCTTCAAAAATTCGAAACAGCTTCTTTAATAACGAGAATGACAAATGATGTGACCCAGTTACAAAACACGGTGTTTATGAGTTTGCGTATCGCAATGCGTGCACCAATGCTAATCATTTTTGGGATGATCATGGCTTTCCTTGTAAATGCAAAGCTGGCTATGATGCTCATCGTTACAACTCCATTTTTAATTTTGTTTCTCATTTTCGTCATGTCAAAAGCAAGAATACTGTTCCAAGCAGTCCAGAAGAAATTAGATATCGTGAACGGTGTAATGCGAGAAAATCTTTCGGGGATGAGATTAATAAAAGCCTTTGTACGATGGGGACATGAAACGAAACGATTCTTTCATGCCAATGAAGACTTAAAGGAGCGAACAATTACTTCGCTTCGGCTTATCGAATTAACGATGCCAGTACTTTTACTATTAATGAATGGAAGTATTATCGCGATTCTTTGGTTTGGCAGCATTGATGTTAGTTCTGGAAACGTTCAGGTCGGCGAAGTTGTTGCAGTCATCAATTATACCACCCGAATTACTGGGGCTCTAGGTGTCTTTTCTTGGATTATCATGCATTTTTCACGAGCAAAAGCATCATCAGACCGTCTCGTTGATGTATTAGATACGGAGGTTAATTTAGTTGAATCGAATAAAAATCTACTAACTGTACCACATGCAAAGGGGAAGATCACGTTTAGACATGTTGATTTCAGGTACCCAGGAACGAATGCATGGGTGTTACAGGATATCTCATTTTCGATTCAACCAGGCGAAACGGTTGCAATTCTAGGTGCGACAGGCTCAGGTAAAACGTCTTTGTTTCAATTAATTCCACGTTTATATGATGTTGACCATGGAAGTGTTCAGATAGACGACATTGATGTGAAGGATCGAAAGCTTGACGAATTACGAAAGCAAATCGGTTATGTACCACAGGAGGCGTTATTGTTTACTGGCACAATTAAGGAGAATATCCGCTGGGGCAAACAGGACGCGACGATGGAAGAGATTATTGAAGCGGCAAAGCGAGCCCAAATTCATGAAACCATTGAGAAGCTTCCCTTACAATACGATACTGTCATCGGTCAAAAGGGCGTGAACCTATCTGGTGGGCAAAAGCAACGAATTTCAATCGCAAGAGCACTTGTTCGCAACCCGAAAATCTTATTACTTGATGATAGTACAAGTGCGCTCGACCTTAGAACAGAAGCTAACCTTCTTGAAGAATTAAAAAATTACACATGTACGACCTTAATCATTACTTCAAAAGTATACACAGCTATGGCAACCGATACCATTTTACTGATGGAAGATGGAAAATCACTAGCTACCGGAAGTCATGAAGAGCTATTACAATCCTCAGCTTTTTATCAAAAGGTCTATCATACTCAATTTGGAGAGGAGGGACAAGCTTATGTCGGCGCGAATGAATTGTCCGAAACAAAATCATGGGGATAAACCGCAGCAAGCAAAAGATAGAATAGGGACTGTAAAAAGAATTTGGTCTTATCTTGCGGTCAATCATAAATTATTGATTGCCGTACTTGCCATGGTCGTCGCAAGCTCAGGACTCGGTCTCCTCAGTCCGTTCTTATTAGGAAAAGGGATAGATGACTACATCGTTTCAAAGGATCATATAGGGATCCTTGTTCTATTACTTGGACTAGGAGTAGTTTATATTCTTCATTCCTTATCATTATGGTATCAAGCCTATTGGATGGTAGGCATTGCTCAAAATACCGTATTCTCGATGAGAACGGAGCTTTTTGAACAATTGCATCGTTTACCGATTCACTTTTTCGATAAACGGCAACATGGGGAACTCATGAGCCGAGTTACAAATGATATCGAAAATGTAAGCTCAACATTGAATACTTCCGTTATTCAAATATTTTCAAGTTTACTAACATTAATTGGTACAGTTGGAATTATGCTTTGGCTGAGCCCGCTGTTAACCTTAATCACGATGATTATTATTCCAATCATGTTTTTCGGAATAAAGTGGATCACGAAACGAACGGGAAAGCTCTTTAAAGAACAGCAGCGTTATTTAGGGGAACTAAACGGGTATATTGAGGAAACAATTTCAGGTCAGAGAATTGTAAAGACGTTTTCACAGGAAGAAACAGTGATGAACGACTTCTTAGGAAAGAGTGAAAAGCTAAAGAAAGCGGGCTATTTTGCACAAGCTTATTCTGGTTTTATTCCGAAGCTAATGAACGTATTAAATAACTTAAGCTTTGCAATAATTGCCGGGATTGGTGGGATACTCGCATTGAATGGCCATATCACAATTGGAACAATTGTCATTTTTGCTGAGTACTCGAGACAATTTACTCGTCCACTTAATGACTTGGCTAATCAATTTAATACATTACTGTCAGCCATTGCGGGTGCCGAGCGTGTGTTTGCTATTTTAGATGAAGAAGTTGAGGCTAAGGATGAAAGCAAAGCACAAAGAGTAAACCAAATTCAAGGTAATGTTGAATTTGATCATGTTACTTTTTCTTATGAAAAAGATGGAAACACCATTACCGATGTGTCATTTGAGGTAAATGCCGGACAATCAGTGGCCTTTGTCGGACCAACTGGAGCTGGGAAAACAACGATTATTAATTTATTGTCTCGATTTTACGAGCCCGATTCAGGTTCAATTCTAATAGATGGGCTCAATACGTCATCGATCACAAGGGAAAGCCTCCGTCAAAATATGGGCTTTGTGTTACAGGATACGTATTTGTTTCAAGCATCAATCATAGATAATATTCGTTATGGGAGACTGGATGCAACCGATGAAGAGGTAATTGAAGCAGCCAAATTAGCAAATGCTCATTCCTTTATCATGAAATTACCTAATCAATACATGACGATTTTGAACCAAGATGGAAGTGGAATCAGCCAAGGACAAAAGCAGCTTCTTTCGATTGCAAGAGCCATTCTTGCAAATCCGTCTATTCTTATTCTTGATGAAGCGACAAGTAGCATTGACACGGTTACAGAAATGAAAATACAAGAGGCACTACAGCGTTTGATGGTGGGAAAGACAAGTTTTATTATTGCCCATCGTTTGAATACGATTAAAAGAGCCGATCAAATCATTGTTTTAAATGAAGGAGAAATTGTAGAAAGAGGAACGCATGCTTCGCTTTTAGAACAAAAGGGATATTATTACACTCTACACAATCGTCAAGTAGAGAATCAGGCAATCTAGTTTCTAAATTATTTTTTGACCAAAAATTACCTTTTATATTCTATTCGTTATCTTCAAAAGATAGGTCTAAATAAGAATTAAAGGGTGATGTCGAAAATGAGGCATTTTAAAGCTCTCGGAATCAAATTTATTATCATATCAATTGTTCTCTTGTCGCTTTTTGGGATTTTCAGAGGCGCATCTCTCGGAAATTTACTTTTAATAAGCCTTCTTGTAACAGGAATTTCATACCTCATAGGTGATTTGTTTACGTTACCGAAAATGGGGAATTTATTTGCTACATTGGCAGACTTCGGGTTATCATTTTTTTCAATCTGGCTGTTGAGCTATTTGTTTTTGGAAAACACCTCATCTTTAATTACAGCGTCCCTTACTGCTGCCGCTTTAATTACTGCTTGTGAGGCACTTTTCCATGCTTACATGCAAAACAAGGTGATCGGTGACAAAAAGCGGGAACAAGGAAGGCAACAGTTTAAACCAAGCTATCAAACAGAGATTGCGGAAGAATTCGAGCTAAAACCAAAAGACATAAAAAAGAAATAAAATCGGATGTGGCTAAATCGTAACAGATTTAGTCTTTTTTTATTGCTTTTTATTGAAGGATTCGTGCGATATTTGTTGAATATTGAAGAAAAGGAAGATTTTTACCAAGGGGAGAGACATAAATTGTGATAATAGCGGAAACGGATCCCGTTTTAATAAAATTGATACGCGAAAATAACCTAGCAGCCATAATCAAATGGTTTGATCAAAGGAAAGACAGCTTATACAAACTAGCCTGGACATATTTGAAAACATCCAGTGACATTCAAGATGTGTTTTACACTGTCATGTTTACTATGCAGACAGACATTCGAAAACTAAAAAAGAATCCCGACCTAGAGAAATGGGTTATTTCCCAATTCTTACAAGAATGTAAAAAAAGAAGCTCCGATGAAGTGGTGGATGAGTCCCTCGTTCTAACTTATGTTCTAGGGCTTTCACCGAAAGAGGTTTCCGACATTCTTGAAATTTCAGTTGAATCAGTTAAAGCTCATCTCCATAGAGGAATTCAAAATTTAAGCGGCTGTGAGGAGGCTCATTACCAGGATAAATTTATTGATTATCTAAGTCGCAATTTAGACCGACCTGAAAAGATTGAATTTGAAATCCATTTACATACATGTCAAAGTTGTCAGCAAAGTTTGGCGGGTTTTCAGAATGCCATTATCTCTCTTACCAAAACTGCCGAAGAGATTGAGGTACCGGCAGAGTTTTTGGACCCTGTAATCACAACATTAAGGAAAAAAGAGGAAGAGAAAAGTAATAAGAAAAAGAAACGTACAACTATTGGTGTTGGAATTGCATTTTCACTTTTACTCCTTCTCTTAATTGGTTATGCCACCAACGCTTTTACATATATGTATTATACTTGGCTAGATTGGCGTGACTTGGAGGATGAGCAGTACCTTGATTATTTAAAAAGTGGCATTGGAGAGCCACTCGATCTTGTGCAAGAATCCAACGGAATAAAGGTCACAATTAAAAGCGCTATTGCTGATGAATTTCAAACCATCATCTATTATGAAGTTGAAAACCTTGAGGAAGAGGAACAATATGGTATTAATTTTTGGGATGGTGTATATGTTGAGAATGAATTTGAAACCTTTGATCAGCAGGCATACCCTGTCAACCAATTACCAGTTCAGCCTTTGGAAAGTGAGGGGACCATTTTTAAAGGAACCCTCAGTTTATTGCCTGTTACATCAGAAGCAAAATCAATAAAGTTAAATATCTCAAAGCTTCAAAAAGCCGGGGAGGACCATAAAAACCTTGTATGGATGGCTTATAATGGAGAAACAAGTTTTTTAACTGGAAAATGGAACTTTGAAATTCCTGTTAAAAAACAAGAATCAATAGAATATCCAATTGATGAAAAAATAACAATAGACAACGTGCCTTTTGAATTTAATAAAGTGATTATGGCTCCAACTGTTACGGTTCTACAATATCGATATAAACCAAATACGGTTGATAAAGATATGATTGAATTATTTTTTGGTGGAATTGAAATGGATGAAAAGGTCGCAAAACCATTATCATACGGATGGAATTTTCCGGTAGAGAGCAGTACGAATGAATATTTTACCTTTCATTCCATTTTTAATTCTCTCTATTTTGATGATCCAAAAGAGGTTCGTGTTCGATTAAATTCATTATCATATTATAAAAATGATCTTCACAAAGCGAAAATTGACATGAACCAATCGTCTCCGCAAACTTTTGAATATCTGGGAAGTCAGATCTCAATTGACAAAATTGAAATTGGGAAAACTACGAAAATAGGACTAACCGCTGAAATAAACGAAGAACGAAAATTTGAATCTATCCAATTTAATATACTCGATCAAAATGAATCGGCTTTACCGATTGTGTCTATGGAAAATGAGGGTGTCTTAGTTGATCGAAATGGAAACATATATAACTGGGATGAATACGATTATTACGCAAATATCAATGAAGTTGATAAGCCGCGCCATTACCAAACGAAAATAGTAATCGAGGTTGATAATGAAGATTCTGATGAAGAAATTATACCAGAATGGTTACAAATTACTGGGTATCAAGGCACAACCTATTTGGACGAAGAAATAAATTTAGAACTAAAATAAAAAAGCTCAGTCACTCTGAGCTTCTTTACATTTTTTTATTTCGAAATTGTAAGTATTGTTTCCTAACTGAAGGATTCTCTTCAAAAAAGTCAATTAAAGTAGACAAACAAAGAGAAGTTTCCTTGCTGATATAATGCTCGAGTTTCTCGACTTCTTCATAAATATTCTTATCTTGTACGCCAATCATTTTTAAAAAGTCCTCTAGCATTTCATGCTTTTCGACTAGCTTTTTTGCGATTGCTGTTCCTTTATCTGTAAGTACAAAACCTCTATATTTTTCATATATTCCAAAGCCTTCCTCGTCCAATTTTTGCATCATCTTTGTGACTGAAGAAGGGAGGACGTTTAATGAAGAAGCAATATCTACGCTTCGGGCGTAGCCTTTTTGCTGAATGGATAAATAAATTTTTTCTAAATAATCTTCCATACTCGGTGTCGGGATCGTCATTACCGCCTTTCCAAAAACTTCTTTCTTTATTATATAATGAAACGCGAGTAATTTTCTATCTTAATCCTCTACTTGTAGTGAATATCTTTTGAACGAAAGCCAATTGATGTGTTTAAATCAAGAACATCAAGTGAAACTACAGCATTTTCGGGCAAATTTATATTTGAAAAAGTGATTGAGCCACTTTGGTCTTCAGAAATTTTATAGTATTCGTAATCTCCTAGATTCAACCGGTAGGCTACGTCTTTCTTTTGCTCTACCGAAAACGTCAAACTTTCGTCAGTGAAGTCTGTAAGTTTAGGTGTTCTTAGTTTCCGGTTCTTATCGATCTTGATACCAGTTTCTTGCTCAATAAATTGTTGTAGATCTTCATTACCAAGTATATTTTCTAGTTTTTGATTTTCATGCTCCGTTCGCATATAGAAGGCTTCATTCGTATAGACATCGTCTAGAGCTACCTCATCTGTTGGCCCGTATAATAAAACATAATCGTCTGCAAAAATTTCTTGTGGATACCATTCATGAGACGAAACTGAATAATTAAAAAAAGAATTCCAGTGGATAGGCAAATGACGTAATCCTCTTAGTTTTGCCCATTTTGAAAAGGGAAAATGATGAGATGGAAAATAATTATAGGCAAAATGATGCCCGTACTCATGCGACAAGGTATCACGGTATTCCTGTGCACTCGTATGTTCATTTCCTTTATATAAGGTAATGCTACTGATAAAAGGGTGATAGACTCCAATAATCATACTATTTGAAGGTGATGGACCAGCCATTACACGAACTTCCTGCAATAAGTTGATTTCTTCACCGTGTTTATTTTTTATTAGTTCCTTATATAAATCTTCTAATTGTTGTTCGTCCCAGTTTTTTGAGTAACTAAGGAAGATAATTCCCTCTGGAGATTCATATTTTGCAAAATATGAAGAGTTATATATAACAGGACTTAAGCTTATTAAAATCGGAAGACTACATAACAATAATAGAAAAAAGATCACTTGTTTTCTCATGTCCGTTCTCACTCCCATAAGTCATTTTATCATTCTTAGAACCACTGAATCTCTGTTTTATTTTGCCAGATTGCTATTGTCGTTTATAATGGGAAAGGGAAGATTTCAAACTTGAATACTAGGTTGGTGAAGAAAATGAATCGAGTGGTAATCGTAACGGGAGCTGCAAATGGGATTGGAAAAGGGATTGCAAAAGCTTATGCGAAGAACGGTGATAAGGTTGTTTTAGCAGATATGGATACTGATGCTGGAAATATGCTTTCATCTGAATTTAACAATCAGGGTGCAGAGACTATTTTTATCAAAACAGATGTAAGAAACGAACAGGATATCCTCCAATTGGTAAACCAAACCTATCAAACGTATGGTAAAATTGATATTTTAATAAACAACGCTGGTAAAAATTTATTCAAGTCACCATTCGATGTAACAGTTGAAGAATGGGATGATGTGATCAATACAAATCTTCGAAGTGTTTTCTTATGTTCGAGAGAAGTCGCAAAATATATGAAGAAATCTGGTGGCTCAATAGTTAATATTGCGTCAACAAGAGCGATTATGTCTGAGCCCCATTCTGAAGGATATGCGGCTACAAAAGGTGGGATCGTTGCGATTACACATGCACTAGCAGCTTCATTTTCGGAATATCAGATTACCGTAAATGCGATTTCGCCTGGATGGATTGAAACAGGTAACTATGAAGATCTTCGAGAAATTGATCACGAACAGCATTTTGCAAAGCGAGTAGGAAAACCAGAGGATATCGCAAATGCATGTCTTTATTTAACTGATACTAAAAATAATTTTGTTACAGGAATTAATCTTGTTGTAGATGGCGGAATGACAAGAAAAATGATTTATGAGGAGTAACATAGAGAGGAAGCTTTATAAGTATGAAACTTGTATCATGGAATGTAAATGGATTACGGGCCTGTGTGAAGAAAGGATTTTTAGATTATTTTCACGAAATGGATGCTGATATTTTTTGTGTACAGGAAACCAAGCTCCAGGAAGGTCAAATTGATTTAGACCTTGAAGGATATCATCAGTATTGGAATTACGCGCTTAAAAAAGGCTATTCTGGAACTGCTGTTTTTACAAAGGAGAAGCCTCTATCTGTTTCATATGGTGTTGGTGATGAAAATGAGCAGGATGAGGGAAGAATTCTTACATTAGAATTTGACGACTTATACTTAATCAATGTTTACACACCGAATTCGCAAAGAGATCTTGCACGTCTTGGTTTTCGACTTGACTGGGAAGATCGTATGCGTGATTATCTCATTGATTTAAATAAGAAGAAACCACTTGTTCTTTGTGGCGATTTGAATGTTGCGCATGCCGACATTGATTTAAAGAATGCGAAATCGAATCGGGGAAATTCCGGCTTTACCGACGAAGAACGTGGAAAAATGACTGATTTGCTTGACTCTGGGTTTGTTGATTCCTTCAGATATTTTTATCCAGACACTACTGATCAATATACATGGTGGAGCTATATGCGGAATGTCCGTGAAAAGAATATTGGGTGGAGAATTGATTATTTTATTGTTTCCAAACAGTTAGAAGACAGATTAAAAGATTCTCAAATCCACTCGCATGTAATGGGTAGTGATCATTGCCCAGTCATTTTGGAATTACATGATTAGGAAAAAATTTAAAGGAATACTTTAAAGTAGGACAAACATAGATTACAATAAGTATGCTTATCGATTTAGTGAAACAGCATCTTATTTGGAGGTAAACATGGAAAATTGGATTACAGATTTTATGGACCAATTTGGGTATATAGGGATTTTTCTATTAATTGCTTTAGAAAACATCTTTCCACCTATTCCATCTGAGGTTATTTTAACAGCAGGTGGATTTATGACGACAAAATCGTCTTTATCCGTGACTGGCGTCGTCATCGCTGCAACACTCGGTTCAGTTGTAGGCGCAATAATTCTTTATGGAATTGGACGCTTACTTGATGTTGAGCGATTGGAAAAAATTGTTGACCGTTATGGTCGTATTTTACGAGTAACCAAAAAAGATATTCATAAAGCGGATGCCTGGTTTGATAAATATGGATACTGGACTGTATTTTTCTGCAGAATGGTGCCATTAATTAGGAGTTTGATATCCATTCCAGCCGGAATGTCCAATATGAATTTTTGGATGTTCATTTTGTTTACAACACTTGGAACGTTGATCTGGAATGTGATTCTTGTAATGCTAGGAGCTGCTTTTGGTGAATCTTGGGATATCATTGTTCACTACATGGACATTTACTCCAATATTACGTATGCATTAATCGCATTAGCGGGAATTGGATTTCTGGTTATATTTTTCAACAAGAGACGATCTAAAACGAGATAAAAAAGGAGTATATTATATCTGATGGAAATTATTGAAATGATAAAAGCCATAATTTTAGGAATGGTTGAGGGGCTTACTGAATTTGCACCCGTTTCCTCAACCGGTCACATGATTATCGTCGATGATATGTGGCTGAAAACACAGGAATTTCTTGGAAAGTACCCGGCAAATACATTTAAGGTTGTCATCCAACTTGGCTCGATTTTGGCCGTTGTTGTTGTTTTTAAGGATAGGTTTATAGATTTATTGGGACTTAATCGAAAAAATAAAATTGTTCCGGTGGGAGCAAAGCATCTACGTTTAACTCATATTATTGTGGGATTAATTCCTGCAGGTGTTCTAGGTGTGTTATTTGAGGATACAATTGATGATCATTTATTCACAACAGAAACGGTATTAATTGGGCTCGTCATTGGTGCCGTTCTAATGATTATTGCAGACCGTTATAGCAAAAGCCACCCAAATACGCAAACAGTCGATCAAATTACGTATAAACAAGCTTTAACAGTCGGACTTATTCAATGTTTATCACTATGGCCAGGATTTTCACGTTCAGGCGCCACTATCTCAGGCGGTGTACTAGTTGGATTAAGCCATAGAGCAGCAGCAGACTTTACGTTTATTATGGCTGTACCAATTATGGCAGGAGCAAGTGGAATCTCGCTTTTAAAAAACATCGAGTATTTTTCAATGGACGCACTTCCAATATTTATAGCTGGATTCATTAGTGCTTTCGTATTCGCTCTTATTTCCATCCGATTCTTCCTACGCCTAATCGATAAAATCAAGTTATTACCATTTGCTATTTACCGTATTATATTAGCAGCTGTCATTTATTTTGTATTTTTATAAGATAGAAAGCATCTCTTAAAAAGGGATGCTTTTTTTCATGGTTCTTCATAATACGCTCGTTTTTGTGTAAAATATGGTAATAGTTCCAAAGTTGTACAAAAGTACTAAAAGAGGGGGAATCAATTATTAGCTCTCGAAATTATTTTCTGTTTGCGATTATCCTGCTTGTAATTGTCATCATGCCACAACAAGAAAAAGCAGATGCAAATGCGAGCCAAAAGCAAGTGTTCGGGCAACTGAATCAGCTTGTTATGAATGAACCGAGATTAAAAGGAGCAATTGCTGGAATAAGTGTAAGATCAGCAAAAAACGGAGAAATCCTGTATCAACACGCTGGCGATGTAAGACTTAGACCCGCTTCCAATTTAAAACTCATCACGGCCGCCACAGCTTTATCAGCTCTTGGAGAAGATCATCAATTTTCAACCGAGATCCTGACAGATGGAAAACTCGAAGAAAACAAATTGATAGGAAATCTATATCTGAAGGGAAAAGGAGATCCCACACTGCTGCAGGAAGATTTAGATTTACTAGCGAAAAAAATTAAAAAATCTGGAGTCGATGTGATTTTCGGAAATGTGATCGCAGATGATACTTGGTATGATGATGAGCGATATTCAATGGATTTAACTTGGAGCGATGAAACGTATTATTATGGTTCAGCTGTTTCGGGATTAACCGCATCCCCGAATAAGGATTATGATTCTGGAACAATAATTGTGGAGGTTTCACCGGGGAAGAAGGAGGGAGCCAAAGCAGAAATTTCCTTACAACCTTCGAGTAATTACATAAAGATTATCAATAACACAAAAACAGTTCAAAAAGAAGAAAAGAAAGACATCTCTATCATTCGCGAGCATGGAGAGAATGTTATTATCATTGAAGGAACGGTTCCTGTTCATGCAAAACCTATTCAAGAGTGGATGACCGTTTGGGAGCCCACAGGCTATGCATTGGATTTATTTAAGCAATCATTAGCTAAACAAGATATCCACGTGATGGGTACAGAAGGCATTGCTAAAACACCTGATAAAGCTGCACTCCTTGTAACAGATAAATCCATACCACTGCATGAACTTCTAATTCCTTTTATGAAGCTAAGTAATAATGGCCACGGGGAAACATTAGTTAAGGAGATGGGACGTGACCGATATGGAGAAGGTAGTTGGGAAAAAGGGATAATTGTCGTGAAGGAAGAACTTCGAAAAATCGGTGTTGACCCTAGTAGTATGGTGATTAGAGACGGATCCGGAATTTCACACGTGAATTTAGTATCTGCTAATGATATTTCAAAGCTTCTCTATTCCGCTCAAAACCAAGCCTGGTTTCCAACATTTTTACACTCTTTACCGGTTGCTGGAAACAGTGAACGCCTTGTTGGTGGTTCTTTACGATATCGATTAAAAAATCCAGAGATGGTGGGAAAGGTAAAAGCGAAAACAGGGACGATCACAACGGTAAGTTCTCTATCCGGCTATTTGAAAACAAGGAGTGGGGAAGACCTGATCTTTTCAATCCTATTGAATAATCTAATGAACGATGCACATGGAAAACCGATTGAAGATAAAATTGTTACATTGTTATACGAATATTAAAAAGCAGGCTCATTTGGGCCTGCTTTGCATTATTTATTCAGCTTTTGCCGCTTCAATTTCGATTGAGATTTTTACTTGGTCTCCAACTAGAACGCCACCAGTTTCAAGTGCTGCATTCCATACTAGACCATAATCGCTACGATTTAAGCTACCAGTTGCGCTGAAACCAGCTTTTTCATTTCCCCATGGATCTTTACCTGCACCTTCAAATACCACTTGGAAGGTTTCCGATTTGGTTGTTCCACGAATGGTTAAATCACCAGTTACATCGTATTCACCATCATCTGTTTTAACAATGGATGTTGATTTGAACGTCATTGATGGATGGTTTTCAACATCAAAGAAATCAGCTGAGCGAAGGTGGTTATCGCGATCTTCATTTTTTGTATTAATGCTTGTAAGGTCGATTTTAAATTCAATATTTGCGGTGGTTAAGTCAGCTGGATCTGCTTCAATAACAGCTTCAAAGTTCTCGAATGAACCTTTTACCTTTGCAATCATCATGTGTTTAACTGAAAAATCAATACTACTGTGTGATGCATCTACTGCCCATTTTGTGTTTGCCATTTTTAATTCCTCCAAAAAAATATTATTTTACTATCATTTATCTCGAATTCAAGATATCTTACTTTAAGATAAATTATAATTGTGATTTTTGCTAATGTCAACATAAAAGTTAAAAAAATTAAGCATGATTCCCACCATATTTCGTATCTCATAGTAAAATAAGCATAATGGATATAAGAGAAGGGGAATTTAATAAAATAATGTTCGTTCTTTTGATCATTGGAGGTATTTATTATGGTAGTTGAAATTTTAATCCTTGTCGTTTTGATTCTATTGAATTCATTTTTTGCAGCTTCTGAAATGGCAATGGTTTCATTAAATGATAATAAAGTAAAAATGATGGCAGACAGTGGAGATAAAAAAGCAATTTTACTACATAGACTTTTGTCAAATCCGAGTGGTTTTTTAGCGACCATTCAGATTGGTATTACGTTAGCAGGCTTTCTTGCAAGTGCTTTTGCAGCCGGGAGCTTTGCGGCATACTTAACAAACTGGCTAATAGACATTGGTGTTCCAGTTGCTCCAAGTATTATTGATTCCCTTTCTGTGATCGTCATTACACTTATTTTATCCTACTTCACATTAGTAATCGGTGAACTAGTACCGAAAAGGCTGGCCTTACAAAAGGCGGAGGAAATCTCTTTAATTGCGGCAAGGCCTTTGACGATTTTATCAAAAGTAACATTACCTTTTGTTAAGCTGCTAACGTTATCAACAAATGGACTTGTACGTTTATTTGGAGTCGACCCGAATGCGGATGATGAAAATGTTACTGAAGAAGAAATTCGAATGATGGTTGATGTGGGTAAAGAAAGAGGAACTATTCAAGAATCAGAAAAATTTATGATCAATAATATTTTTGAATTTGATAATAAAACCGTATCAGACATCATGACACATCGGACGAATATTATTGCAATCCCACTTGATTACACGTTAAAAGAAATCATCCATCTAGTTACAGTAGAGAAATATACACGCTTTCCAGTATATGATGAAAGTATTGATCAGATTGTGGGGATTTTACATTCAAAAGAACTAATAAAATTTGTTGATGAATGTGATGACACTGCTTTTAACTTAAAAGACTTACTAAGAGATCCTTATTTTGTTTTAGAATCGAAGCATACAAATGAATTGTTTAAGGAAATGCAAAAGAACAATATTCATATGGCCATTGTGATCGATGAATATGGTGGGACAGATGGGATTGTTACCATTGAGGACTTAATTGAAGAAATCGTTGGGAATATTTTTGACGAATACGATGAATACACAATCGAGGACGAAGAATTCATCCAACTTGATGAAAATACTTATTCTATGGCTGGAACCATTAATTTGTATGAAGTTGAAGATCTATTGAAAATTGACTTTCCAACAGATGAATATGATACTTTAAGTGGTTTTGTAATTGGTCAGTTAGGGTATATCCCTACAGGGGATGTACATCCACAAATTGACTACAAAAATCATACATTTAAAGTAATCGAAATGGATGAAAAACGAATTATGAGAATACATGTAATTAGTAATAATGCAACTCCATCTAAAATCGAAGAAGATTAAGAATAAAGGGTGTTCCAACTACAATTGGAACACCCTTTTTAAATCACACCTAAACTATCCAAGAAAACAATTATGATCACTACAGGTACCACATACCGAATGATAAAGAACCAAGCCGTTAACAGGGAAATGGGAAGACTACTGCCCAATTGCATTTCCTTATAAAGAGTTGTACGAGGAAATTTAAACGAAACAAATAGGGCAATAAAGAGAGCCCCAACCGGTAAAAGTATATTACTTACCAGGAAATCTGCAAAGTCAAAAATTGATTTTCCAAATAAATGAACATCACTTAAAACCCCATAAGAAAGTGCAGATGGTACGCCAACTAAAAAAATAACTAAACCTGACATCCATGCGTAAAACTTTCGCCTCTGAATGTTACCCTTCGTTAAAATTGCTACTATTAATTCAAGCATTGAAAATGCAGAGGTAAGTGTAGCAAATAAAAATAAGAGAAGGAAAGCAATTAAAAAGACCATTCCAAATGGCATACTGTTGAAAACAGTCGGTAGTACATTAAATAAAAGAACAGGTCCTGCGTCCGGCTCCAAGTCGAATGCGAACACCGCTGGAAAAATGGCCAATCCAGCCAAAAGGGTTACAAGTATATTTAATAACACAATGGAAAACGCGGATTGTACCAGGTTTTCCTTTTTCGACAGATATGAACTATAAGTTAACATGGTACATGCACCAACACTAAGTGCGAAAAAAGATTGACCTAATGCAAAAAGAATGGTGTCAGATGTTAATGAAGAAAGAGAAGGCTTTAAAATAAACAAGATTCCCTCAAGCGAGTTTTCAAGAGTTATCGAGCGGATGATAATGACTAGAAATAGGATAAAAAGTGCTGGCATCATCCATTTACTAGCTTTTTCAATCCCAGATTGGACCCCTTTAGCAACTACAATAATCGTAATTAAAATAAATACAAGTTGTGCAATAATTACTAAGAATGGATTTGAAATTGTTTCTCCAAAATAACTTCCATACTCTGTTTCCGTTAAACCGTTTAAATTTCCGATACTTCCGCTAACCAAATAAATTAAGATCCAGCCGCCTACCACACTATAAAACGAGAGTAATATGGCATTTGTAATGAAACCTAACCGCCCAACGATGTGCCAATTTGTTTTTGGCGCCAATTCTTCAAAAGATACTATCGCGTTTTTTTGTGTTGTTCTGCCAATTACAAATTCAGCTAATAAAAGTGGTAAACCGATTAACAAGGTAAAAATAAGAAAAATAATGAAAAAAATGCCTCCACCACTAGTACCAGCCACATAAGGGAATTTCCAAATGGCCCCTAATCCAATAGCAGATCCTGCTGCGGCTAAAATAAAACTAATTTTTGAAGACCATTGTTGTTCAGATTGCTTCAAGCAAATTCCTCCATTGCAACTTCATATTGTTTTAGTCTTTGTTAAGTGAAAAAAATTAAAACGTATTATCACAGGAAAACAAAAATTCGTATTTTGCTGTACGAAAAAAATATAACCTGAAAGTGTAAAATGTTCAGAAAATAATTGACGCAATGCACCTAGAGTGATAATATAACGATTAAACAATGACATACATTAACGCTTTTTTGCTTTACTGTAGTAAAACTTAAGCGTGTAAAAATCATTATTCTAGTAAAGTAATAGAATACTAGAATAAACAAAAAGTGTAAAGGAAATTAAGGGGGACTATGCATGAAAAGTTCAAGTAAATTTGTAGGAGTGTTGTTGGCTGGCTTCCTTGCGTTAGCAGGTTGTGGGTCGGCAGATGACACATCAGGTGATGCGGGAGGAAACAGTGACAAAGAGCAGGTTGTAGTTGGTATCTCACAATATGCACCACATACTTCATTAGATGCTGCGACTGAAGGCTTTATAAAGGCATTAGAAGATGAAGGGTTTAAGGAAGGCGAAAATTTAAAACTTGATTCCCAAAACGCACAAGGCGAGCAAAGTAATACTGCCACAATTGCGCAAAACCTTGTGGGGAATAATGTGGATTTAATTTTTGCGAATGCAACACCAAGTGCAATGGCTGCACTTAATGCAACTAGTGACATTCCAATTATTTTCACATCTGTAACAGATCCAGTTGGTGCAGGCTTAGTAGAAGCTTTTGACAAGCCTGGTGACAACATTACGGGTACAACAGATAACCATCCAGATGCGACTAAAACGACTATCAACTTTATTACAGAGGAAATGGGAGCAAAGAAGATTGGTGTTATCTATAACTCTGGTGAACAAAACTCTGTCGTTCAAGTTGATCAAGTAAAGGAATTTGCTGAACAAGGTGGTGCGGAATTAGTTGAAGTTTCCGTTTCTACAACTGCTGAAGTAAAGCAAGCGGCTGAAAGCTTAGTTGGGCGTGTAGATGCCATCTATATTCCAACTGATAACACGGCAGTTCAAGCGTTAGATTCTATTATTTCAGTGGCAAATGAAAAAGATATTCCACTATTCGTTGGTGAGCTTGACTCAATGAAAGCGGGTGGATTTGCAGCAAGCGGCTTTGAATACTATGATATTGGATACCAATCTGGACTAATGGCTGCTAAGATTCTAAAAGGTGAGAAGAAGGCTTCTGAAATTCCAGTTGAACTTCCTGATAGCCTACAGCTTTTCATTAACAAAAAAGCAGCGGAAGAACAAGGTATTGAAATTAAACCTGAATGGAAAGAGATTGCTGACATCTACGAAGGGGAATAAAAGAAAGGATGATTCAACATGTTTACGGCATTATTTGGGGCATTTGAATCAGGAATCATCTATGCAATCATGGCAATTGGTGTTTACCTGTCCTTCCGTATACTAGATTTTCCAGACTTGACGGTTGACGGCAGCTTCGTTACAGGAGCTGCTGTTTCCGCCATTTTGATCACAAATGGAGTGAATCCTTTTGTTGCAACTCTTCTAGCGCTTGTTGCTGGATTTATTGCAGGTAGTATCACTGGATTACTTCACACGGTTGGAAAAATTAATGCATTACTATCTGGTATTTTGATGATGATCGCTCTTTATTCAATCAATTTACGAATAATGGGGAAATCAAATGTTTCATTATTAAATATTGATACAACTTTTACAAGTGTATCAGGAGTATCGTCTTCTTCAGGATTAGACTCATTTTTTAATACTATTTTATCAACAATTGGTTTAGACAATAGTCTACCTAAAACATGGGGCATCTTGCTTTTCATGATTGTTGTTACATTTATCATAAAATTTTTAATTGATCTTTTCCTACGTACAGAAATTGGTCTTGCCGTAAGAGCAACTGGAGATAATAAAAAGATGATTTCCAGTTTTTCTGCTAATACAAACTTAATGACCATCCTTGGTTTGGGTCTATCCAATGCCCTTGTTGCACTTTCCGGTTCACTGATAGCACAACAAGGTGGATTTGCTGATGTTGGAATGGGGATCGGGATGATCGTTATTGGCTTAGCTTCTGTTATAATCGGTGAAGCCTTATTTGGTGCCAAAACGATTGCGAGGGCGACACTTGCAGTTATTGGTGGAGCTATTATTTATCGTATCGTTGTTTCACTTGCCCTGCGTGTGGAGTTTTTACAACCAGGAGATATGAAATTAATTACGGCGATAATCGTGATCATTGCGCTCGTCCTTCCTAAAATTCTTGAAGGAACAAAAGAAAAAAGCAGAAGAGCAAAACGACAACAACAACTTGTTCAAATGAACAGTGCACCTTCAGAAGGAAAGGGTGAGTCAAGTGCTACACTTAAATCAAATTCATAAAATCTTTAATGAAGGTACACCTGATGAAAAGATTGCCCTAGATTGGACCAATTTACACTTAAAAGAAGGTGACTTTGTAACTGTCATTGGAAGTAATGGTGCTGGTAAATCCACGTTAATGAATGTGATATCTGGTGTGCTCATTCCTGACGCAGGAGCAGTAGAAATTGCCGGAAAAGATGTTACATTTTTACCTGAACATAAACGGGCGAAGCTAATTGGACGTGTATTCCAGGATCCAATGGCTGGGACTGCACCAAATATGACCATTGAAGAAAACCTAGCCATGGCATACTCACGTAATAAGACACGAAACTTCCGTAAAGGGGTTACTAAGAAACGTAAGGAATATTTTAAAGAAGTTTTAGAATCTCTTAATCTTGGTTTAGAGAATCGTCTCTCGGCGAAGGTGGGCTTATTATCTGGTGGAGAACGTCAAGCATTATCACTATTAATGGCAACTTTCACTGAGCCTTCCATTTTGTTACTAGATGAACATACGGCTGCACTTGACCCAGCCCGTGCTGAATTAATTACGAACTTAACAAAAGAAATTGTGCAAAAGTACAATCTAACTACATTAATGGTCACTCATAATATGCAACAAGCTCTTGATTTAGGAAACCGTCTAATTATGATGGATAAGGGACAAATCATTTTAGAAGTGGATGAACAGGAGAAGGCAGATTTGACTGTTGATCGATTGCTAGATGAGTTCCAAAGAATCAGAGGAGCAAAGATGACAAATGACCGTGCATTACTTTCATAAACTCTAATCAAAACCACCAGTGTGAACTGGTGGTTTGTTCTGCGGCTGAAAGCCTCTCTTACCGGCCTCGGCCTAAAAGGCCCACTGAATGGTTTCCCCTTATGCACCACATCTACTCGCTGATTCTAAAGAATCTCTTATTTCTTCCTGTTTTTTTCTCCGGTAAAAGG